>CADASF010000032.1 GCA_902790465.1 uncultured bacterium
CTATCAATATTGGTTCTATTCTTATCATATATAAAAACTCCCTTCTAAATGACATTTTTTATATTATTTTTAATGTCAACTTAGAAGGGAGCATATCAATAATTTTGCAAGAGTTTTTTATTTGCATTTTGGGTGATATTGTTGTATAATTGGAAAAAATAATATAAAAAGTAGTATTTTAACTCGTTGTATTAGTTAACAAAAAAGTGATTGAGATTGCCACGGTCGCATAGCTCCCTCGCAATGACATCGCCTCTATTTATTTTTTTCACAGCCCCTATTTTTATTTTATAACATTTTTCCGATTTGATAAACAATAAATGCAACAAGCCAAGCTATTGAACATTGAGCAATAACGACAAGAACTGCATATAAATTGCCCAATTCTTTTTTTACTGTTGCGATTGCTGCAACACAAGGGGTATATAATAGACAGAAAACAAGAAATACAAATGCCGTTAGTGGAGTAAACAAATTTGGAAGATTTGCGACATCTCCGCCTATCAATACTGTCAATGTACCAACAACACTTTCTTTTGCCATAAATCCAGTTATAAATGATGTTGCTATTTTCCAATCATTTATTCCGAGTGGAGCAAATACAGGAGCAAGGAGATTTCCAAGACCTGCGAGTATGCTGTGTGAAGAATCAGAAACAATATTTAATTTTAAATCAAATGTCTGTAAAAACCATATCACAACTGTTGCCCAAAATATTACAGTAAATGCTCTTGTTATAAAATCTGCTGATTTTGTGTATATCAATCTCCAAATATTTTTTGCACTTGGAAATCTGTAATTTGGCAATTCCATTACAAAAGGAACTGCTTCGCCTTTAAATATAAAGAACTTCATTATATAAGCCAAGATTATTCCGACAATTATTCCAAGTCCATATAGGCTCATTATCACGAGCACTTGATTTTTTACAAAAAAAGCACCTACAAACAATGTATAAATTGGAACTTTTGCTGTACAACTCATAAATGGAGTTAAAAAGATAGTCATTTTTCTATCTCTTTCTGAAGGCAATGTTCTTGCTGCCATAATTGCTGGAACAGAACAACCAAAACCGATGAGCATTGGGACAAAACTTCTTCCTGAAAGTCCTATTTTTCTAAGCATTTTGTCCATTATAAATGCAACTCTTGCCATATATCCTGTATCTTCGAGTATTGAAAGAAAGAAAAATAGTACAACGATCATTGGAAGGAATGTCAAAACGCTTCCAACACCTGCAAAAATTCCGTCAGTTATAAGTGATTTGAATGTTGGATTGAGACCATAAGCTGTCAATCCTTTATTAGTTATTGCTGTTAGAAAAGTAACTAAATTTTCTATTAAACCTGACAAATAACTTCCTATTGGTCCAAATGTTATGTAAAAAATTGTTGCTATTATAATTAAAAATGAAGGAATTGCTGTATATTTGCCAGTGAGTATTTTATCGGCATTTGCGGAAAGCAAATATTTATTTGATTTGTGGGGTTTAGAAACAAAACTATCACAGAGTTTTTTTATGAAATTGAATCTCATATTTGCAATGGCTGCTTCTCTATCCATTTCTGATTCAGATTCCATTTGTTCTACTATGTGTTCACAGGCTTCTAATTCGTTTTTATCAAGATGAAGTTTTTCAAGTATTATTTCATCTTTTTCCATTACTTGACTTGAAGCAAAGCGTGGAGGGATTCCTGCTCTTTTTGCATGGTCTTCTATCAAGTGCATTATAGAGTGAATACTTCTGTGTACCGCACCTTCTTTTCCGTCATAATATTTGCAAAAATCTGTTTGTTCAGGTTTTTCATTATATTTTGCAACATTAATGACATGTTCTATAAGTTCATCTACACCTTCATTTTTTGCTGCCGAAATTGGAATTACTGGAACTCCCAAAATGGCTTCAAGACCATTTACATCTATTGTTCCGCCACTTTCTGCTATTTCGTCCATCATATTTAATGCAATAACCATTGGAACATCGAGTTCCATTAATTGCAAAGTCAATAACAGATTTCTTTCAATATTTGTTGCATCAACAATATTTATTATTCCGTCAGGTCTTTCATCGAGGATAAATCTTCTTGTGACGATTTCTTCTGTTGTGTATGGTGCTAATGAATAAATTCCAGGTAAATCTGTTATAGTTGTATTTTCATGTCCTCTTATAACTCCGTCTGTTCTGTCAACAGTAACACCTGGAAAATTTCCGACATGTTGATTTGCACCTGTGAGCTGATTAAAAAGTGTTGTTTTTCCTGAATTTTGGTTTCCAATAAGTCCAAGTAAAAGTTTAGATTTTGCTTTTTGTTGTGGTGGCTTTTCAGGATTGTCTTCTCCTTTTTTTGAATGGACAACTTCATCAAATATCTGTTTGACTTCTTCTTTTGTCTCTTTTGATTCAGATAGATTTTTTATTTCAATATTTGAGGCATCTGCTTTTCTTATTGTCAGTTCATAACCTCTTACTCTGATTTCAAGAGGGTCTCCCATAGGAGCTGTCTTTATCATTTCGACATCAGCACCAGGTGTCAAACCCATGTCGAGTATTCGGCTTCTAAGGGCTTTATCCATACTATTTACAGATGATATTATGGCTTTTTTCCCTATTTTTAATTTGTCCAAAGTCTTTGGCTGATTTTTAGTTTGAGCTTTGGTTGAAGTTGTAGATTGTGTTTCTAACTCTGCTTTTTCCTGTTTCTTATTTTTATTGTCTTTTTTATTGTCTTTTTTAGTCATTGTAAAAAATCTACTTTCTAAAAATACTAAAAACTTACTTAGTATTTTATAGATGTAAATTTTTTTAAAAAGGATTCAATTTTTTAAAATTTATTCATCATACATTGTTTTTGGAGGAGCAATTATGTTTTCTTTTTCGCCATTGAAAGCAAAGATTCCAATAAGAATAAATATTAATCCAATGATAAAGGCTGGGATAAATCCTTGCATATTATTTCCTTTTATTGCTTTTTTTATTTCATCTTTGCTTAAATCACCATAAAATGCATGGGCGACATGTTTGTCTGTGTTATATGGATATATTTCAAGTGTGCCATTATTTTGAATACCAATCGCTGTAATAAATGGATTATCTTGTATTTTTTGTACTTGATAGGAAACTCTTATATCTCCAACATGGATTTTTCCATGTGTTCTACTTTTATAATAACCTTTAGAAAGTGTTAAACCAAATTTTTTGCCACCATCTTCAGGTAAATCAGTATATTTTACCCATTTACTATTTTTTTCTTTTTCTCTATTTAAGTTTTTCGTATCGGTATTCAAGTAAATAAAGTGGTTTCGGGTCAGTGAAAGCCCTGTATTTCCTAATGTTGCATTACTGTAAAAGTTTTTAGATTGTAAATCTTTGGAAAATTCAGGATTATAAAATCTCTCATTTCCTCTACTTGTATCAATAGCAAAAGGAGATATGTGATAAGAAAACCAGTTAATGGAATAAGAATCACTTCCCTTTTTTCTATACTGTAACATTTCAACAATTCTTTTCATTGCAGAAACATCTTCTACAGAGACATTCATTTCTGAATCATAAATAGTAGAATTATTCTGTAGATTTCCCTTTATTATTATCATTTTGCCTTCATCTGTAGGATCGAATTTTTCTGTAACTATTTTTAAATCGTCAACAAAATTGGCATTTGCAGTTATAAATCTAAAAGACCAATAGAGGCAAAGTAAGCCCAAACCTAAACAGATTATTTTTCCAATAATACTAAATATGTTTAAATTTTTGAACATTTTTTCTCCCTTTTGTTTATATTAAGTCAGAAGCAGAAATAAGTCAATTAATTAAGGATTGTTAATAAAATTTTTATTCAATGTTTTTTTTGATTTTGCCTTTAGAATTTAGAAAAAGGAAAATATATTCATTTTGAAAAAAAATAATATAATATTTTATAATATATTTTTTTAGGGTGAAAAATAATGACAATTTCTGAAGCGATAAAATATATAATTTCACAAAAAGATGATTCTGTTTTGTTAGATTCAAAAAGGTTTATTGAATATTTGCGAGAGCTTGATCCTGATGATTCTAAGAAATTTAGAGTTTTAAAAAAAAATTTAAATGATCAAATTTTGACTCTTTTTTTTAAAGATAATGACTTGATGATTTATAGAATTATAAAGATAAGAACTTTACTTGAAGAACAGGGGCTTTCTGAAAAATGGATAGATTTTATAATAGATTCTTTTATTGAAGCCTTTAATTTAAATATGGAAAAGAATTGTAATATTCAAAATAATAATGTTGTTGATGGAAAAATAGATAATCTGACATTAGACTTTGAAAATATTAGTAAAAACGAACTTGAAAATTTAATAAAATCTAAAGTACAAGAAATAGAAGAGATTGAGAAGTATTTTAAGAATTCTGAGGAAAAAGCCAAGCTGCTGAAAATAGATTTTGAAGATGCCCAAAATAGAGAGAAAAATCTACAGACAAAATATGATGAGATAACTGCTGAAAAATTAGAAATAGAAAAAGGACTTGAAGAAGCAGACAAACAGCTTGAAGAAGCTATGGCACGAGTCAATAAATTTAAAACAGAATTAGAACATATTATAATTGAACATAGAGAAGTTTCAGGGGATTTTACAGAACTTCAGCTGAAAGCCAGAAGGTTAAAATTGAGATATTATCAATCTATAAAAATATCCAATGAAGTAAAAATATTAAATTCAACAGAAGTATTAATTGAAAAATTGAAATTGGAAGAGCTTATTTTGAGAGCAAATTATGGAGAACCTGAATCACAATATAATCTTGCTATTAAGTATGATAATGGAGAAGGGGTTGCGGAGAATAAAAAAGAGGCTGTGAAGTGGTATAGAAAATCAGCAGAACAAGGTAAGCCAGAAGCACAATTTAATCTTGCCATTATGTGTAGTCGTGGGGAAGGTATAGAACAAGATTATAGTGAGGCTGTTAAGTGGTACAAAAAGGCTGCAGAACAGGGGAATGTACAGGCACAATTTAATCTTGCTATTAAGTATGAAGATGGTGAAGGGGTTACACAAGATCAGAAAGAAGCTGTCAAGTGGTATAAAAAGGCTGCAGAACATGGAGATGTAAATGCACAATATAATCTTGCTATTAAGTATGATAATGGCGAAGGGGTCAAACAAGATACTAAAAAGGCATTGAAGTGGTATCGCAAATCGGCTGAACAGGGAAATGCAAATGCACAATATAATCTTGCTATTAAGTATGATAATGGCGAAGGGGTCAAACAAGATATTAAAAAGGCGTTGAAGTGGTATCGCAAATCAGCAGAAAATGGAAATGCAAATGCTCAATGTAATCTTGGATTTATGTATGCAAATGGTAAAGGTGTAAAACAAGATTATTTAAAGGCTTCGAAATGGTTCAGGAAATCCGCAGAACAAGGTAAGCCAGAAGCACAATTTAACCTTGCTTGTATGTATAGAAAGGGTAGAGGGGTAAAAGAAGATGAGTCTGAGGCTGTAAAATGGTATAAGAAGGCAGCAGACCAAGGGTATGAAGTAGCTAAATTTCAACTCACTTTATTGGGTAAAATTTTATACAAAATATTTGGTCAATAAAAAAATAAAATTTGAGGTGATAATAAAATGGCAAAAGAAGAAAATAAATCAAATAAGAAATTTATTTATATTGTTATTTGGGTTATTATTTTAATTGTGTTTTGTTTTCTTGCATCTTCTGAAAAAAATCCTATTGGTTTTCAGGTAAAAAAAATATTGGCTGAAAATGGAAATGTAGATGCTCAAAATTTGCTTGGTTATATGTATGCTACAGGGAATGGAGTAGAGAAAGATTATGTAGAAGCCTTTAAATGGTATAGTAAATCGGCTGAAAAAGGAAATTCAAAGGGACAAAATGCTTTGGGGGTAATGTATAATAATGGCTACGGAGTGGAGAAGAATCCAGCAAAGGCTTTTGAATATTACAAAAAATCAGCTGAACAAGGAAATGATTTAGCCCAGTCTAATATTGGTGATATGTATAATGAGGGCGACGATGTTGTGAAACAGGATAAAAAAGAGGCTATTAAGTGGTACAAAAAGGCAGCAGAAAATGGAAATGCACAGGCACAATATTGTCTTGCTTATAGATATTGTTTGGGTGAAGATATTGAAAAAAATCCTACAGAGGCATTGAATTGGTATGAAAAATCTGCAAAACAGGGATTTCCACCTTCAATATATGAGCTAGGTGTTCTGTACTATAAAGGTGAGGTTGTTAAGCAAGATAAGAAAAAGGCTTTTGAACTAATAAAAAAAGCTGCCAGTGAAGGAGAGGAAAGAGCTCAATATGATCTTGCAATGATGTATTATTATGAAGACCCTGTAAAGGGAAAGAAACAAGAGTCTGTTAAGTGGCTTAAAAAAGCTGCTGAAGCTGGAGTGGATTTAGCACAGCATAATCTTGGTAGGATGTATCTTCTTGGTGAATGTGTAAATTCAGATTATGATGAGTCATTTAAGTGGTTTTGGATATTGGCACAAAAAGGAAATCCAAGCGGACAAAATAGTGTTGGTGTTATGTATAAAAATGGATTTGGGGTAAATAAAAATTTAGAAGAAGCTGTTAAATGGTTCAAAAAATCTGCTGAACAAAGTGATCCATTGGGACAAAAAAATCTTGCAGATATGTATTATAATGGCGAAGGTGTAAAACAGGACAAAAAAGAAGCGTTTAAATGGTATAAAAAATCAGCAGAACAGGGAAATGAAGATGCTAAAGAAGCATTGGAAAAAATGGGTGAAAAATAATTACAATTTCTGATAGAATTTGATAGAGATGATTATGAGTTTTTGAAAAGAGGATTTTGAATGTTTAAATATGTGAAAATAATATTTGTTTTGTTGTTTGTTTCTTGTCTTTTTATTAATGCAGGTTGTTTTAAAAAAGATATTAATTTAAGGAAGCAAGCAGAGTCTGGAAATCCACAAGCACAATTTCAACTTGGTTTATATTATTATTTGGGAAAAATTGATGGAAAAGTTGATTATGAAAAGGCTGTTTATTGGTTTACAAAATCAGCTGAACAGGGAAATACTAATGCACAAACTAATCTTGGAATTATGTATGAAAATGGTCAAGGTGTAAAACAGGATTATGCTGAGGCTTTGAAATGGTATAGAAAATCTGCTGAACAGGGATATGCAGATGCTCAGTGTAATCTTGGTAATATGTATTAGATGCTCAGTGTAATCTTGGTAATATGTATTATAATGGTAAAGGTGTAAAACAGGATTATGCTGAGGCTTTGAAATGGTTTGAAAAATCGGCTGAACAGGGAAATGTAATGGGACAGTATAATCTTGGTAATATGTATGGAAATGGCAAAGGTGTAAAACAGGATTATGCTGAGGCTTTGAAATGGTTTAAAAAATCCGCTGAACAGGGAAATGTAATGGGGCAGTATAATCTTGGAATTATGTATGAAAATGGATATGGTGTAACAAAGGATAAATCTGAGGCTGTGAAGTGGTACAAAAAATCTGCTGAACAGGGAAATGCTAATGCACAACATAGTCTTGGAATTATGTATGAAAATGGTGAAGGTGTAAAACAGGATTATGCTGAGGCTTTGAAATGGTTTGAAAAATCTGCTGAACAGGGAGATGCAGAGGCACAATTAGAACTTGGTAATATGTATTATAATGGTGAAGGTGTAAAACAGGATTATGCTGAGGCTTTGAAATGGTTTGAAAAATCGGCTGAACAGGGAAATGTAATGGGACAGTATAATCTTGGAATTATGTATGAAAATAGTCAAGGTGTAAAACAGGATTATATTGAAGCTGTGAAATGGTATAGAAAATCAGCTGAACAAGGATATAGTAATGCACAAACTAATCTTGGGATTATGTATGCAAATGGATATGGTGTAAAACAGGATTATCCTGAGGCTTTGAAATGGTTTGAAAAATCTGTAAAACAAGGAGATAGTTATGCACAAAATAATCTTGGTAATATGTATGAAAATGCTGAAGGTGTAAAACAAGATTATACAAAAGCTATTGAATTGTATAAAAAATCTGCTGAACAGGGAAATGCAATTGGGCAGTGTAATCTTGGTACTATGTATGCAAATGGCAAAGGTGTAAAACAAGATTATGCAGAGGCAGTAAAATGGTACAAGAAATCAGCAGAACAGGGACTTAAAGAAGCCCAATATAATCTTGGATTTGTGTATGAAAATGGATATGGTGTAACAAAGGATAAATCTGAGGCTGTGAAATGGTATAGAAAATCTGCTGAACAAGGAAATGAAGATGCTAAAAAAGCATTGGAAAAATTGGGTGAAAAATTATGACGATAAAAGAAGCTATAGAAGATATAATTTCAATAAAAGATGATTCAATATTGGTTAATCTCAAAAGATTTATGGCACATTTGAAAGATTTTGCTTCAGAACACCATAAAGAATTGAATATTTTGCAAAATGGTCTAAATGATAGAATTTTGAAACTTTTCTTTGATGACGATAGACCGCCAAAAAATAGAATTGCACTTATTAAAATGGAACTTGAAGACCAAGGGCTTTCTGAAAAGTGGATAGATTTTATTGTCGAGTCTTTCTGCTCTGCTTTAGGTTGGGAAATTGAAAAGAAAGATGATGAACAAAAAGTTGCAGAAAATAACATTGTTGTAAATAAAGAAATTGATTTTGAAGAAGCTAAAAGGCAAGTTGAAGAAGCTAAAAAACAGTTAGAACTGGCTCAAAAAAAAGAGCTTGAAAATTCGATAAAAAATAAAAAACAAGAAATTAGAGAAACTGAAAATAATTTAAAAGAAGCAGAACGAAAAATTATTTCATTGAAATTTGATTTAGAAGAAGCAGAAAACCAAGAAAAAGAGCTACAAGAAAAATATGATAATATTACAAGTGAAAAATTGGCAACAGAAAAAGATTTTGCAGAAACTAAGGCACGATTTGAAAAATTGAAAGTAAAATTAGAACAAGGTGAAATTGAGTATAAAGAAATTTCTGATGATTTAGATGAAATTCAACCAAAGACTAAAAAATTAAAATTAAAATATGATGAATCTGTAAAAAAATCAAATGAAGCTAAGGCTAATCTTGAAAAACTTAGTTTGGAAGAACTTATTTTGAAGGCAAAATGTGGAGACCCTGAAGCACAAAATGATCTTGGTGATAAGTATTATGTTGGCAATGGTGTAGCAGAAGATGAATCAGAGGCTATTAAATGGTACAGAAAATCGGCAGAACAGGGAAATTCAGAAGCTCAAAATAATCTTGGAGTTATGTATGAAAATGGTAAAGGTGTAAAACAAGATTATGAAGAGGCTATTAAGTGGTACAGAAAATCGGCTGAACAAGGAAATGCAAGAGCTCAAAATAATCTTGGAGTTATGTATGCAAATGGTAAAGGTGTAAAACAGGATTATGAAAAGGCTATGAAGTGGTACAAAAAATCTGCAGAAAATGGAAATTCATTAGCAGAACTTAATTTAGCATATTTAGAATTACATAAAAATTTAGAATATTGTTCAAAATCAGTTCCAGAACTTATTGGAACATTAGAAAACTTGAGAGAACTTGGTGAAAAATTATGACGATAAAAGAAGCTATCGAAGATATAATTTCAAAAAAAGATGATTCTTTATTGATTGATCTCAAAAAATTTATGTCATATTTGCGAGATCTTATTCCTGAACACAATAAAGAATTAAAAATTTTGCAAAATGGTCTAACAGAAAGGATTTTGGAACTTTTCTTTAATGATAATAGACCACAAAAAAATAGAATTGCACTAATCAAAATGGAACTTGAAGACCAAGGTCTTTCTGAAAAGTGGATAAATTTTATTGTTGAATCTTTCTGTTCTGCTTTGGTCTGGGAAATTGAAAATACAGATGATGTTGCAGAAACAATTACAAAAGAAGAAGTAACAGAAAATAATTTTGATGTAAATAAAGAAGTTGATTTGGAAGAAGCAAAGAGACAGCTTGAACTGGCTCAAAAACAATTAGAAAAAGCACAAAAAAGTAAAATTAATGAAGCACATTCAAAAACTAAAGAAGCCGAGGAAAAATTTGAAAAATCTAAGCGAGAATCTAATTTATTGAAACTTCATTTTGAAGATACAGAAAAAAGAGAGAAAGAATTAAAAGCAAAATATGATAAAATAATAACAGAAAACTCAGAAACTAAAAAAGATTTAGAAGAAACTAAATCACTATTAGAAAATTTGGAAATCAAATTAGAACAAGTAACACTTGAACATAAAGAAATTTCAGAAAATTTTACAGAAATTCAGCTAAAAACTAAAAATTTAAAATCAAAATATGATGAAGCTATAAAAAAGTCAGATGAAACAAAGTCATTATTAGAAAAATTAAACTTGGAATATCTTATTTTAAGAGCAGATTATGGCTATCCCGAGGCACAATATGATCTTGCTGTTAAATATGATAATGGTGAAGGGGTAGAACAAGACGAAGAAGAGGCTGTTAAGTGGTTTACAAAATCAGCTGAACAGGAATATGCAGAGGCTCAAAAAAAACTTGGTTATATGTATGCAACTGGGGATGGTGTAACAAAAGACCATTCAGAAGCTATTAAGTGGTTTAAAAAGTTCACAGTATTTAATTGGGAACTTGATGATATTTATGTTGATCTTGCTAAAAAATATGATAATGGTGTAACAAAAGATAAAGAAGAGGCTGTCAAGTGGTACAGAAAATCTGCAGAACTTGGAAATGCAACATCACAATATAATCTTGGTCTTTGTTATAAGAATGGAGAAGGGGTAACACAAGATTATACAGAAGCTGTTAAGTGGTATAGAAAATCAGCTGAACAGGGAGATGGAGATGCACAATTTTATCTTGGTGTTATGTATGACTTTGGGTATGGCATAACAAAAAATAAAGAAGAAGCTGTAAAATGGTACAAAAAATCCGCTGAACAAGGAAATGCAACATCACAATATAATCTTGGTCTTTGTTATAAGAATGGAGAAGGGGTAACACAAGATTATACAGAAGCTGTCAAGTGGTATAGAAAATCCGCTGAACAAGGAAATTCAACTGCTCAATTTAACCTTGGTGTTATGTATAAAAAGGGTGAAGGTATAGAACAAAACAAAAAAGAGGCTGTAAAGTGGTATAGAAAGTCCGCTGAACAAGGAAATGTTAATGCTCAAAATAATCTTGGTCTTTGTTATGAGAATGGAGAAGGTGTAAAACAAGATTATGCTGAAGCTGTAAAATGGTACAAAAAATCCGCTGAACAAGGAAATGCAAATGGTCAATTTGCTCTTGGTACTATGTATGACTTTGGGAATGGTATAACAAAAAATAAAAAAGAAGCTGTCAAGTGGTATAGAAAATCTGCTGAACAGGGACATTCAACTGCTCAATTTAACCTTGGAAATATGTATTATAAGGGTGAAGGTATAGAACAAGACAAAAAAGAGGCTGTAAAGTGGTATAGAAAATCTGCTGAACAGGGACATTCAACTGCTCAATATAATCTTGGTCTTCGTTATGAGAATGGAGAAGGTGTAAAACAAGATTATGCTGAGGCTGTCAAGTGGTACAGAAAATCTGCTGAACAAGGAAATGCAAATGGTCAATTTGCTCTTGGTACTATGTATAGACTGGGGAGAGGCGTAATAAAAGATGAAGAAGAATCTAAAAAGTGGTTTAAGAAGAGTGCTGAACAAGGTGATGAGAGAGCTAAATTTCAACTTAATGCATTAGGTGGATTCTTATTAAAAATATTTGGCTAAAAAAGAATATTTATAAAAACACATTTGCAAACATTGGGTGAAATATTATGACGATAAAAGAAGCAATAAAATTTATAAAAAAAGATAAGTCATTATTGGTTGATTCAAAAAGATTTATGTCCTCTTTACGAGATTATTCTCCAGAATACGATAAAGAAGTGAAAATTTTACAAAATAATCTAACGGAAAGGATTTTAAGACTTTTCTTTGATGACGATAGACCACAAAAAAATAGAATTGCACTAATCAAAATAGAACTTGAAGACCAAGGGCTTTCTGAAAAGTCTATAGACTTTATTCTTGATTCTTTTTGTTCTGCTTTAGGTTGGAAAATTGAAAAGAAAGAAAATAAGAAAAATAAAATTACAGAAAATAATGTTACTAAAAATAAAGAAGTTGATTTGGAAGAAGCAAAGAGACAGCTTGAAGAGGCACAAAAACAATTTGAGCAAGCAAAAAAGAAAGAAATAGATAAAGCAATTGCAAAAACTCAAGAAGCTGAAAAAAAATTCAATGAAGCAGAACAAAAATCAAATTTAATAAAAATAAATTTAGAAAATACAGAAAAAAAGGAAAAAGATTTAAAAGCAATATATGGTAAAATAGCTGCTAAAAAGTCAGAAATAGAAAAAAAATTTGTAGATACTAAAGCACAATTTGAAATTTGGAAAGCAAAATTAGAAGAAAGTAAAACAAAATTAGAACAAGTAAAAATTGAATATAAAGATATTTCAGATGATATTACTGAAATTCAGCTAAAAGTTAAAAATTTAAAATTAAAATATGATGAATCTCTAAAAAAATATGTAGAAGCAAAAGAAATTCTTAAAAAAACGGAATTAGAAGAACTTACTCTAAAGGCAAATTCTGGAGATTCCGAAGCCCAAAATGATCTTGGTGAAAATTACTATTATGGAGAAGGAGTGAAACAAGATTATAAAGAGGCTATAAAATGGTATAAACAATCAGCTGAACAGGGAAATATAAGTGCTCAATTTAATCTTGGTCATATGTATGAAAATGGATATGGTGTAAAACAGGATTATGAAGAGGCTGTAAATTGGTATAAAAAATCTGCTGAACAAGGAGATAAAGACAGTCAATATTGTATTGGTTATATGTATGAACATGGATATGGTATAAAACAGGATTATTCAGAAGCTGTAAAGTGGTATAGAAAATCTGCTGAACAGGGAGATGCAGATGCTCAAAATAATCTTGGTCTTTGTTATAAAAATGGGTATGGAGTAAAACAGGATTATGCAGAAGCAATTAAATGGTACAGAAAATCGGCTGAACAAGAAAATGACTCTGCCCAATATAATATGGGTATTATGTATGAACATGGATATGGACTAGAACAAGATTACTCAGAAGCAATTAAATGGTATAGAAAATCGGCTGAACAGGGAAATGCACAAGCTCAATTTTATCTTGGGCTTATGCATGAAGAAGGTCGAGGGGTAAAACAAGATTATTTAGAAGCAGTAAAGTGGTATAGAAAATCTGCTGAACAAGGAAATGCAGATGCTCAAAATAATCTTGGTATTATTTACTACAATGGTGAAGGTGTTCCAAAAGATAAAAAAGAGGCAATTAAATTGTTTAGACAATCAGCTGAACAGGGAAATACAAAAGCTGAAGAAATACTAAGAAGAAGATTTGGATTATAAACCAAGACAAAATAAAAGTATTAGAAGTATTAGAATTGTTAATACTAATAATAAAATGAACGGCTTTCTATAATCATAATCATCTAATAAACATATTGATATAATTATAATAGCTAAAATTGCTATTCCCAAAATAAGCCAACTATGTAAAATTATAATTAAAAAAAGAATTATTAGAATTGTTAATACTAATAATAAAATGAACGGCTTTCTATAATCATAATCATCTAATAAACATATTGATATATTTATAATAGCTACAATTGTTATTGTTATTCCCCAAATAAGCCAACCTTGATAATTGAATACAAACTTAAATAGACCTGATATTACTAAAAATAGACAAATAGATTGTAACAAGGAAAGAATTATTGCAAATCCTCGTTCTTTTAATTCATATTTAATAAAGATTGCATCAAAAATTGAAAATATTGTTCCTATAAATATAAATGATAAAAAAATATTTTTCCAATATTGAATTACATAATTATTTGTATTTTTTGTTTCCAAGAGACACATTAAAAATGTAAAGAAAATCATTATAATTGTTAGTGATAATAATATAGCTAATGGTTTTTCATAATCATATTCCATTACCAATATTGCTATATTTATAATAGTTAAAATTGTTATTATTATTCCAGAAATAAGACAACCATGCCAATTAAATATAAAATTAAACAAACTTGATATTGTAAAAAACAAACAAATAGATTGAAGTAAAGAAATAAATATTACTGTTCCGTGTTCACTAGAATATCTATCATTTATATGTAAAGACGATGAAACTGAAAATATTATTCCTATAATTATAAATATCCAATTCCAAATAGGAGCATAATTACAACTTTGCAATAATTGAGGAATTATAAATAGAGTTGTCAATACAGATAATATTAATAATATAGTTAATGGCTTTCCATAATTATCGTCTTGCACCCATATTGCTATATTTATAATCAATAAAATTGCTATTAATATTCCCCAAACAGTCCAACCATGCCAATTAAATAATATGTTAAATATATTTGATATTATAAAAAATAAACAAATTGACTGGATGAATGCAAAAAATATTGCAATTCCGTGTTCACTAGAATATTCATTACTTATCAATTCAAGACTTCCAATTACAAATATTATTCCTATAATTAAAAATACCCAATTCCAACCCCATTTATAATTCCAACAATTATAATTAAAATATCTATCTATAAATTTTGTTGTCTCTTTTTTATGTTGTATTTGTGAATTTTGACTTGCTGTTTTATTTTCATTAGTAGTTTTTTCAATTTGTGTATTTTTATTTACAGTTTTATTTTCATTATTTGTTTTTGCATTTTGTGAATTTAGACTTATAGTTTTTGTTTCATTATTTGTTTTTGCATTTTGTGAATTTAGACTTACAGTTTTATTTTCATTAGTAGTTTTTGCATTTTGTGTACTTTGACTTACAGTTTTATTTTCATTATTTGTTTTTTCAATTTGTGAATTTAGACTTATAGTTATTGTTTCATTATTTGTTTTTGCATTTTGTGAATTTAGACTTACAGTTTTATTTTCATTAGTAGTTTTTGCAATTTGTGAATTTAGACTTACAGTTTTTGTTTCATTATTTGTTTTTGCAATTTGTGAATTTAGACTTACAGTTTTTGTTTCATTATTTGTTTTTGCATTTTGTGAATTTAGACTTACAGTTTTTGTTTCATTATTTGTTTTTGCATTTTGTGAATTTAGACTTACAGTTTTTGTTTCATTAGTAGTTTTTGCATTTTGTGTACTTTGACTTACAGTTTTATTTTCATTACTTGTTTTTGCAATTTGTGAATTTTGACTTGCAGTTTTATTTTCATTACTTGTTTTTTTAATTTGTGTATTTTGACTTACAGTTTTTGATTCATTAGTAGTTTTTTCAATTTGTGTATTTTGACTTACAGTTTTATTTTCATTATTTGTTTTTGCATTTTGTGTATTTTGACTTACAGTTTTATTTTCATTATTTGTTTTTTCAATTTGTGAATTTTGACTTACAGTTTTTGATTCATTAGTAGTTTTTGCAATTTGTGTATTTTTATTTACAGTTTTATTTTCATTACTTGTTTTTGCAATTTGTGAATTTTGACTTGCAGTTTTATTTTCATTACTTGTTTTCGTAATTTGTGTATTTTGACTTACAGTTTTTGATTCATTAGTAGTTTTTTCAATTTGTGTATTTGAATTAACAGCTATTCCATTTATAGATTTTGCTCCCCAAGGTGAACCTGTTGCTACACCTGAATATTCTATATTTCTAACTCCTATGAAAACATTCTCACCAATTTTTACAACATTATTTGGAACTTTCAAATTACTTAAAGATAAACAATTATTAAAAGCATTATTTCTAATAATTGTAACACTTTCAGGGATAATTACATCTTCTAAAGATAAACAACCACTAAAAGCACTATCTCCTATTTCTTTTATTCCATTAGGTATTGTTATCTTTTTTAAAGATAAACAATTTTCAAAGGCACTATTTCCTATTTTAATAATACTATTAGGAATTGTTATTTCTGATAAATATTCACAATCTTTAAAGGCATTATCTTCAATTTTAGTTATTTTGTAATATTTGTTTTTATATTTAAAAGTTTCTGGGATTTCTATTGATGTAATTTCATTTTTATTTTTATATCCCAATTGTTTTAAAATTTTATCATTTAATGAAATTTCTATTGGGGAAGTTTCTACTTTATTTACTGCTACATTTGTATTTAAATTTTTGAATATAAATATGATTCCTACAATTAAAATTATAATTGCAACACTGGCAATTAGATATTTAATATAATTTGTGTTATTAGTTTGATTTATAGTATTAGAATTATTTGCTATTACCTGTGGTGGTGTATAATTAGTATGAGAAGTTCTATTATTTGAAGTTTTAGTGTTTTGTGATGTATAATTATTTTCTAATTTTTTTATGATTTTGTGTGCTTTAGATTCATTACTATCATTACCATTTAATACTTTTTCTAACCAATTATCATCTAAATTTTTGGCATTATTTACCAATTTTTCAGTATCATAACCTGAAGAATGAGCTTGAGGTAAATAATCTCTAATGATTGCCTTGAATTTTTTAGGATCATTTGATGTATTCTGTATTAAAGATTGTTTTACTATTTCTTTTCTATTCATTTTTGCCTTAAAATTTAGAAATAACCCATGTAAGCAATAATTTCACATATTGCCCACATGGGTTTTGGTTATTTTTTGTATTTTTGATTTTAGTTAATCGTACAAATCATCAATGTCATCGTCTTCTTCAAATTCTGGATTAGGATATATTTCCAATTGAACTTTAAATTTCCTAGAGACAGAACAAGAATATTTTTCTTTAGATATACGACGTTCTGAATAATGGCTATTTACAACTCTTGTTGTTTCGCCTTTATTGTTAGATTTTGTAGTATGTTTAACTTCTATAGGTATGCTTCCATCCTCATTTCTAACTTCTTTTTTAGCATTCTTTCTAGCATCTTCTTCAGCTTTATCAGGTGGTATCTCCACTTCTGCTGAATCAACGGGATCTGCAAATTCTTTTTCTTCTTGTTTAGGTTCTGTTACATTTTCTTTTGGCTCATTAACAGGTTGTGTTGTTTCTTTTACCACTGAATTGTTACTAAAATCTTCTATCAGTGTCTGTTGCTGATCGCCTTGAGGTTGTTCTTCACTTTCAGAAGTTGTTGTTTCATTTGTTCCTGATTCTTCAGAATCCGTTACTCCTGTGTTAGGTATTATAACAATATCATCTAAGTTATCAGTTAAATCAACTGGTTCTATTACTTCTAAGGTAGTTTCTTCTGTAACATTTTCTTTTGACTCATCAACAGTTGGTGTGTTATTTCCTGCTGAATCATTGCTAGAATCATCGCTCAGAACCTGTGAACCGCCTTGAGGCTGTTCTCCACCTTCAGAAGTTGTTGTTTCATCTGTTTCTGATTCTTTAGAATCCGTTTCTTTTGCAGAATCTGTGGCAACATTTGCAGCTGTTTCTGGGGCAACATTTGCAGGTGTTTCTGTGTCATCATTTGCAGGTGTTTTTGGGGCAACATTTGCAGATGTCCCTTGGTCAGCATTTACAGGTGTTTCTGTGTCAGCATTTGCAGGTGTTCCTTGGTCAACATTTACAGGTGTTTCTGTGTCAGCATTTACAGGTGTTTCTTGGTCATCATTTACAGGTGTTTCTGTGTCAGCATTTGAAGGTGTTCCTTGGTCAACATTTACAGGTGTTTCTGTGTCAGCATTTGCAGGTGTTTCTGTGTCAGCATTTGCAGGTGTTTCTGTGTCAGCATTTGCAGGTGTTTCTGTGTCAGCATTTGCAGGTGTTTCTGAGTCAACATTTGCAGATGTTACTTGGTCAGCATTTACAGGTGTTTCTGTGTCAGCATTTGCAGGTGTTTCTGTGTCAGCATTTACAGGTGTTCCTTGGTCAACATTTGCAGGTGTTTCTGTGTCAGCTTTTACAGGTGTTCCTTGGTCAACATTTGCAGGTGTTACTTGGTCAACATTTGCAGGTGTTTCTGTGTCAGCTTTTACAGGTGTTCCTTGGTCAACATTTACAGGTGTTTCTGTGTCATCATTTGCAGATGTTACTTGGTCATCATTTACAGGTGTTTCTGTGGCAACATTTGCAGGTGTTTCTGTGTCAGCATTTACAGGTGTTCCTTGGTCAACATTTACAGGTGTTTCTGTGTCAGCATTTACATGTGTTCCTTGGTCAACATTTACAGGTGTTTCTGTGTCAGCATTTACAGGTGTTCCTTGGTCAACATTTACAGGTGTTTCTGTGTCAGCATTTGCAGGTGTTTCTGAGGCAACATTTGCAGATGTTACTTGGTCAGCATTTACAGGTGTTTCTGAGGCAACATTTGCAGGTGTTCCTTGGTCAACATTTGCAGAATCTGGATCATCATTTGCAGGTGTTCCTGTGTCATCATTTGCAGGTGTTCCTTGGTCAACATTTGCAGAATCTGAGTCAACATTTGCAGAATCTGGGTCAACATTTGCAGATGTTTCTGGATCAGGATTTGATTCTTTAGATTCTGTTACTCCTCCACTAGGTATTGTACCATTATCTAAGTTAGCAGTTGAATCAACTTGTTTTGTTAATTCTTGTTTAGGTTCTGGAACATTTTCTTCTGACTCATCAACAACTGGTGTGTCTTTTCCTGCTAAATCGTCGTTAGAATCATCGCTCTGATTTTCTTGTTTATCTGACTTATCTTCTTCAGTATTTTTAATAGAAGATTCAGTCTCATATTCAATAGCCTTTGAATCACCAAATCGAGATTGTTCTTCCCCTTCAGAAGACCCCATTTGAACTGAAGAATCCATTTGATCAGGCGATATGTATAAATTACCTAAAGGTCCAAATTTCAATACATTGTCAATATATTTTCCACCTTGTTCAATATATTGTCCGCCTTTTTCAACTGCACCATTTATGAGACCATTTATTGTTGACATAAAGCCAAAAACTTTATTGTCTTCAGTTGTTTGTCCAGCCTTTCTTCTAGCCTCTGCTTCAGCCCTTCTTCTTTCTTCCTCAGCCTTTCTTCTTTCTTCCTCAGCCTTTCTTCTTGCTTCTTTTTCAGCTTTTCTTCTAGCCTCTTCTTCAGCTTTTCTTCTTGCTTCTTCTTCAGCTCGTCTTCTAGCTTCCTCTTCAGACCTTCTTCTTTCTTCTTCTATATCTTTTTCTAATCTTTCAAGTTGTCCATCTAAATCTTTAATTTCATTGTCTAATTTTTCGATAGTTTCATATAGTTCTTGTTGGATTTCTTCATTATAAATTTTATTTTTATCAGCGATTGAATTATAAGAATTTCTATCTGGGTCACTTTTTTTTTGTTTGAGTAATTCTATTTCATCTTGTATTTTGTTGAATGTTTGATCATAGTCATTAAATAATTTATTATCTTTAAGACATTGTTCCGCTGCTTCTTTACATTTTTGTTTTAGATTGCGTCCTCTCTGTCTAAGCCAATATTCCTCCTCAAGATTTTTAGGCTTACCAAATCTATTTCTTTTTTCCCAAGCATCAACAAACCTATTATACTCATCTTCTGCTTTCTCATACGCAGTTTCTGAATCTAAATAATTTTGTTTTAAAATTCCATGTTTACGAAGTTTTCCTCTTAATTCGTCACCTTTCCAAAAAAGTTCTTCGTCTAACTTATAGATATTTATGTCGTCCTTGAATTGAGAAACATATTTAGACAATGCCTCAACATCTACAATACCTGCGATAGATACATCATCACCACTACCTGTACGACTGAACAATCCATTTTTACTAAAGTCAGGAAGATTTTTTTTAAGACTTTGTTTAAACTCAATCTCACCTTTTTTTACTATTTTATATGAAAGATGTTTATAAAAAGTATCAACTCCACCCATTTTTTTATGTGAACCACCAAGGTCTTCATAGGTATCTCTGTAAGCATCTTCAACACCATCTGAACCCAAATAACAGGCTATAACTTTTTTCTTGGTGAGATTTATAAAACGACTTCTAATACTCTCTACAACATCTTCATCACACATTGAAGTTGTAACATTATATTCACATCTTGAATCCCAAGGTATAGGTTGTCTTATTTGTAATCCTTTATCTGATTCAATGAATACTTCACATCTCCCATCTCCCTGTTGGATAAGAATCAGACATTTAGAAAGCATTAATCCAGCTATTAAAGTAGTACCATAGATATGAAATTTTTCATCTTCAGACAGATTATTTATATCCATATCCTCTACTTTATTGTCTTTCAATTCTTCTTTTGTAGGTGGGTATTGTTCATAGTGATTTTTAACTTCATCATGCCATCTATATATTATAGTATCTGTAAGTCTTTTTATTTCTTGATTTCTATAATACTCACTATCACACAGCAATTCTTCAGAAAATGGACGAGGAGTTATAAAGACTGTTTTATTTGTTATCTTTTCTTTAGGAGAAATTATTATACTTTCGGCAAAATCTTTTAAACATTGTTTAGTTATTTCAACTGCAAATTTTGCCCCTAACCCGCTTCTAAAACACTCTTTAGCTCCATGTCCATCTGCTACTATAGCTATGTAATATCTTTCATTGGAAATAGAATCAGAAAAATCTTCACATTCTGTATTTTTTATAATGTGGTTATGTCCTGTTGCTGTTTCATTAAAAGCAAACATAGCTTCTCCCTTCATTAATCCCAATCATCATCTTCAAAATTGTCATCTGTATTTGTTGGAGGTGGTGTAGTATATGAATCAGGAGCCAAATCTGGAGTAACAGAACTTGAAGATAAATTGTTTTCTGCTATTGCCTGTTGTACAACATCTTTTCCAGTTGTTACTGTATTTGTTGTACTTGACTTAGAGGCAAGCATAGATGATGTAACACTGACAAATCTCATCAATTTTTTGAATAATTCCATATCAGCTGTCTGTATTACAGCCTCTGGTCCTCCGACTATTGAAGCTAACATTGCAGCATCAGCATCATCACCAATAGCAAAACCTATTTTTGTGGCTCTTTCAAACCATTTGTTTCCTCTTATTTTATCCAATGGTCCTTGCCAACTGTCATTTGCATATCCGTCTGTCATAAAGATGATAACTGGCATCAATGCTCCTGTCATTGATTTTAGATACCCATTTTTTGAAAGTTTTGAATTTAACTCTGTTAGAGCCTGTCCCATATATGTTCCGCCAAAAGCAGTTAAATCTTGCCACATAAAATCGCCCTCTAATGATTCTGGACCATTTACTGTAATCCACTTGCAATTGGAATTAAATTCCAAAACAGCTATTTTCAACAAGGCATCTGCATTGTCTTTGGCCAATTCTTTTAATGCTTCTGTAGATTCAATCATAGCACGATTTAAAATTGCTATTGGTGTTCCAGACATACTTCCTGATGTATCTAGTACATAGAAAACATGTAGTTCTTTGCGTGGCATTGGTTCTCTTTTTTCTAAACTTGGCATAATTTTATTCCTTTCATTATTTATTTGCTTCTATTTTTATTTCTTGATCATCTACTATAAATTTTATTCCATCTTTTAAAGGAATTTTACTTTCAGGAACAACTTTTTTATGTTTTCCTGATGGTGTGGTAGCATTCCAAATATCCTTTGTTTTATTCCAAATGTGTAGTTCACCAGTATCCTTACTAGGAACAATTGAAGCAACAGGATCTATTGCATTATTTGCACTACATACTCCTAGTTGACATTTGTAGATCCTACTATTTTTTATTGCAGGAATTGAATAATCTCGTAAAATCAATCTAAATGGAATTTGAATTTTTTTCCCACAGCACTCACATTTGCATGGTTCACCATTTTTTGTGAAAACTTCATTTCCACAAGAACAATCAACTATTTCACTTCTAAATCTTGTCAAAACCTTTAACCAGTTGATTTCTGATGGTCTGCGATTCGGATTTTTTATTGAATCTTGGCTAAATGCGTTTGAAAAGATTTCTCTAATATAATCTGGAAGACATTTCCAAAAAGTAATAGAATCTTTGTGATTTTTTATTTTTGGTTCAGGCTTATTTGGATTATTGGGGTCTGGATCCATCATAAAATATGCTTCACTTCCATATAATTTTTTCTGAAGTTCGGCTGATAAAGCAGGAACAAAATATCTTTTTCCTTCTAATGGGTGGTTATTACAGAATAGAATATAAAGTATTATTGACATTGAAAATATATCTGTTTGAGTATTTGGTTTTGTTTTTCCAAGTACAACTTCTGGAGCTAAATATCTAGGTTTACCGATGATTCCCATTTCTCTTCCATTTGGAGCTACATTGTCATTG
Organism: uncultured bacterium; assembly: GCA_902790465.1. Taxonomy (GTDB): domain Bacteria; phylum Vulcanimicrobiota; class CADAWZ01; order CADAWZ01; family CADAWZ01; genus CADAWZ01. The sequence goes on from CADASF010000032.1 coordinate 22,306, forward strand.
TCACATATCAAAACTTTTCCTTTTTCAGGATATATAAAAAAGTTGCCATCATTTAAATCTTGATAGCTATATCCCATATTGTGAAGTTTTCTATAGGCATCAACAATATGTAAACAGGTATCTATTATTTTACGATATGAACTAAAATTAGCTGTTCCACGCATAAATTTTGGAATATCATAATACTCAGGAGGTCTCAAATCCATTATATATCCAAATGAATCATTGCCATTGTTATCCCATTCAGTTATATCAAGAGGCCACAAAAATTCTTCACTTGGCTTTCCCTTGTTGATGTTTGTTCTTAAATTGTCATAAAATGCTTGTATATTTTTGTTACTATCTAAAAAAGATTTTTTGTACCATTTCAAAGCTTTTTCTGCACCTTGATATGTTACTTTATATACTTCACCTTGACCGCCTTCTGCAAGAAATTCTTTGACGGTTAATGTATCATTGGAAACTGTTTTTATTCTTTTTCCAACTTCTAATGTCCCAGTTCCGTCCATTACTCCTCCTATTAAAAATTTATTAATACTAATTTAATAAATTTAATTAGCTGTTAAAAAGTGTATTTCCTTTATTTAACATTATAACAAATGACTATGACAGAATCTGTCATTCTAATGAAATTTTGAAAAATAGTTTTAGTTTTTATTTGCTTCTATTTTTATTTCTTGTCCATTTACTGTAAATATTATTCCATCTTTTAAAGGAATTTTACTTTCAGGAGTAACATCTTTAGATTTCCCCGATGGGGTTTTTGCTTTCCAAGTATCTTTTGTTTTGTTCCAAATATGTAGTTCACCAGTATCTTTAGTTGGAACAATAGATGCAACTGGAGCTACAGCACTGTTGTCATCTACTCCAAGTTGACATCTATAGATTCGACTATTTTTTATTGCAGGGATTGCATAGTCTCTTAAAACCAATTTAAATGGAACTTTAATCTTTTTCCCACAAATTTCACATCTGCAAGATTCACCATTTTTTGTGAAAACTTCATTACCACAAGAACAATCAACTATTTCACTTCTAAATCTTGTTAGTGCTTTTAACCATTCAACTTCGAAAGGTCGATAACTGGGATTCTTAATTGAATATTGATCAAATACATTTAAGAATAATTGTTTTATATAATTTGGAAGACGATTCCAAATAGCAATAGATTTTTTGTGAACTTTTGGAGAAGGCTTATTTGGATTTTGTGTGTCTGGATCCATCATAAAATATGCTTCACTTCCATATATTTTTTCCTGAAGTTCAGCTGATAAAGCAGGTTCTAAATATCTTATTCCCTCCAATGGGTGGTTATAACAGAGTATAATATAAAGAATGATTGCCATTGAAAATAAATCTGTTTGAGTGTTTGGTTTTGTTTTTCCAAGTACAACTTCTGGAGCTAAAAATCGAGGCTTACCTAAAATTCCAAGTTCTTCACCATCTTGAGCTACTTTGTCATTGTCTGATATCAAAACTTTTCCTTTTTCAGGATTTATCCAAAAGCTAGAATCATTTAAATCTTGATAACTATATCCCATATTATGAAGTTCTCTAAAAGCATCAACAATATTTAAACATGTATCTACTCTTGTACGATAAGATTTAAATTCCAATTTTCCCAACATTAAATTTTGCATATTGCAATAACCTGCAGGTATTGGATCCATTACATATCCAAATGAGCCATTCAAGAATTCACTTATATCTCTAGGCCATAAAAATTTATCACTTGGCTCTCTAGTTCTTGTAGTTCTGTTTAAATTATCATAAAATTTTTTATCTAAACTATCTAAAAATGTTTTTTTATACCATTTAAGAGTTTTTTCTGTGCCATTATAGTCAACTTTATATATTTCGCCTTCACAGACTTCAGCAATAAAATCTTTAACAGTTAATATATTGTTGAAAGCTGTTTTTAATGTTTGTCCAAGTGCTAATGTTCCGTCCATTATACCTCCTCTATCTAATTCAACAGTTAAATATTTTTGCATATTTTTAAACTGTTTAGTGAGCCATATATTTAGTTTTTATTTTTTAGTTTTTATTTGCTTCTATTTTTATTTCTTGTCCATTTACAGTAAATATTATTCCACTTTTTAGAGGAATTTTACTTTCAGGAGCAACTGTTTTTGACTTTCCAGATGGTGTTTTTGCATCCCAAGTATCTTTTGTTTTGTTCCAAATATGTAATTTACCAGTATCTTTAGTTGGAACAACTGAAGCAACAGGGGCTAATGCATTATCAGTATTATTAAGTTGACATTTATATATTCGAGAAGTTTTTGTTACAGGAATTGCATAATCACTTAAACACAATTTAAATGGAATTTGAATTGTGTTGTTACAATTTTCACATTTACAAGATTCCACGTTTTTTGTAAAAACTTCGTTACCGCAAGAACAATTAACTATGTCACTTCTAAATCTTGTTAGAATTTTTAACCAATCAATTTCTAATGGTCTATCTATTTGATTTTTAATTGAATCTTGACTAAATACTTTTAGGAATATTTCTTTTACATAATTTGGAAGACGGTTCCAAATAGCAATAGAATTTTTATGAATTGTTTCAGAAGGCTTATTTGGATTATTGGGGTCTGGGTCCATCATAAAATATGCTTCACTTCCATATGATTTACTTATCAAATCGGCTGATATAGCAGATTCTAAAGACCTTTTTCCTTCCAATGGGTGATTATAACATAGTATAATATAAAGAATGATTGCCATTGAAAATCTATCTGTTTGATTGTTTGGTTTTGCTTTTCCAAGTACAACTTCTGGAGCTAAATATCGAGGTTTGCCTAAAATTCCAATTTCTTTATCTGATTGAGCTATTTTGTCACATTCAGATATCAAAATTTTTATTTTTTCAGGATTGATCCAAAACTCACAAGCATCTAAATCTTGATAGTTAAGTCCTTTATCGTGAAGATTTTTAAAGGCATTAACAATATATAAACATGCATCTATTCTTTTGCGATATGAGTTGAAATTTACTCTTCCAATCATAAATTCTGAAAGAGTGCGGTATTCACTAGGTATTATATCCATAATATAGCCAAATGTATCGCCATCAAATTCAGTGAGGGCGATAGGCCATAAAAATTCATTACTTGGTTTTCCATTATTTATGTTTGTTTTCAAGTTCTCATAAAATGCTTGTATATCTTTGTTACTGTATAAAAATGATTTTTTGTACCATTTTAGAGCTTTTTCTTCGCCTTGATATGTTACTTTATAGAGTTCACTTTCATCGTCCTCTGCAAGAAATTCTTTGACGGTTAATACATCATTTGAAGTTGTATTTATCTTTGTTCCAACTGTTAATGTTCCGTCCATTATTCCTCCTGTTTGGAAGTTTTATTTAATTCTATTTTAATAAATTTAATTAGCTTTTTAGTTTTGTATTTCCTTTATTTCATATTATAACAAATAACGATGACAGATTCTGTCATTTATTTTATGAAATAAAATAAATTGTAAAAATAGAAGGTTATTATTTAAAATACTAAAAAAATAAATAATATATTTTTTGAAATAAAGCGACTAAAAAATGCATTGGCAAGACTGGGTGAAAAATAATGACAATTTCTGAAGCGATAAAAAATATAATTTTAATTTCAAAAAAAGATGATTTATTGTTACTTGATCTCAAAAGATTTATTGCACATTTGAGAGACTTTTCTCCAGAATACAATAAAGAATTGAATATTTTGCAAAATGGTTTAACTGAAAGAGTATTGAAACTTTTCTTTGATGACGATAGACCACAAAGAAGTAGAATTGCGAGAGTTAAAATAGCACTTGAAGACCAAGGACTTTCTGAAAAGTGGATAGATTTTATTGTAGAGTCTTTCTGTGAGGCTTTGGGGTGGAAAATTGAAAAGAAAGATGATGGCGAAAAAGTTACAGAAAATAACATAGTTGTAAATAAAGAAATTGATTTTGAAGAAGCTAAAAGACAACTTGAGTTGGCTCAAAAACAATTTGAGCAGGCTCAGAAGAGTAAAATTGATGATGCACATTTAAAAACTCAAGAAGCCGAGAAAAATTTTGAGGAAGCCGAACGCAAAGCCAAACTATTGAAATCTAATTTTGAAGAAACGGAAAGAAGAGAAAAAGAGTTAGAAGTAGAGTATAAGAAAATAACTGCTGAAAATTTGAAAATAGAAAAAGAACTTGAAGAAGCAAACAAACAGCTTGAAGAAGCTATGGCACGAGTTGAGAATTTGGAAATAAAATTAAGAGCTATTGAAATCGAACATAAAAAAGTTGAAGAAAATTTTACTGAAATTCACTTGAAAGCCGAAAATATAAAATCAAAATATGAAGAATCTTTGCAAAAATCAAGTGATTCAAAGGCAGTTTTGGAAAAATTACAATTGGAAGAACTTATTTTAAAGGCAAATTATGGCGATTCTGAAGCACAAAATAATCTTGGTGGAATGTATGACAATGGCAATGGTGTAAAGCAGGATTATGAAGAGGCTATTAAGTGGTACAGAAAGTCAGCAGAACAGGGAAATGCAACGGCACAAAATAATCTTGGTGATAAATATTATTATGGTCAAGGTGTTATACAGGATTATGAAGAGGCAGTAAAATGGTACAGAAAATCAGCAGAACAGGGAAATGTAATGGCTCAATGTAATCTTGGTTATATGTATGAAAATGGTAATGGAGTAAAAAAAGATTATTCCGAGGCTGTTAAGTGGTACAGAAAATCAGCAGAGCAGGGGAATGCACATGGACAGCTAAAGCTTGGGTTTATGTATAATAAGGGATATGGTGTAACACAGGATTATTCAGAGGCAGTCAAATGGTACAGAAAATCGGCAGAACAGGGAAATGCAACGGCACAAAGTAATCTTGGTGTTATGTATAATAATGGCAATGGTGTAAAACAAGATTATGCAGAGGCAGTAAAGTGGCACAGAAAATCAGCAGAACAAGGAAATGCTCAAGGGCAGGCTTATCTTGGCGATATGTATGAATATGGCAAAGGTGTAACACAAGATAAAAATGAGGCTGTGAAATGGTATAAAAAATCGGCTGATCAGGGAGAAGAATTTGCAAAAAAAGCATTGAAAAGATTGGGGTATTAGCTTGTTCTATCGAAAAAAAGGAAAGATTAGGGGGCTGTGAAAAAATAAAATAGATCGATTACTGAATTTGAAATAAAGGCGATCAATTTAATTTTTAAGTAAATAATAATTTACAGGCTTAGATTGCCACGGCTAAAGCCTCGCAATGACAAAATGGCAGTATACAGGCATATATTGGATAGTTTAGTTTATAGCAACTTTTATTTACTTATTTTTTGCATTTAGCACAATGAGTTAATTTACGAAGATTATATAAAATAAAAAAAGGCTATGAAAAATATTGATTTTTTTCACAGCTCCAAAAAATGAGAAGAAAAAAAGGAAAGATTAGCTCCTAAAAAAATATTTTTAGGAGGAAAAATATAAGGGGAGGATTTTTTATGAAAAAACTTGTTTTTATTTCAGCAAGTCCAAGAAAAAATGGCAACTGTGATTCTATTGTTGAATTTGCAAAAAAGCAATATGAAAACAAAGAATCTGTTGAGGTCGATTATGTAAATATAAGAGACCTTAAAAATGTTAAAAATTGTATTGGTTGTGATTCTTGTAAGAAGACTAAAAAATGTATTCACAACGATGATATAGTCGAAGTTTTGAACAAAATTTATGAAGCAGATAGTATCGCTTTCATATCGCCAATTTATTTTAATTATCCTCCTGCGACTATAAAAATGCTTGTAGATAGATTGTATGTATTTTTTGATCCTTCAAAAGGTTTCGAAGTTTCAAAAGATAAAGTCAAGAAAATGCTTGTTGCTTTCTCTTTTGGAGCTGGTCCAGCTGAGGAATACGATAAAGTTGCACATACAACAGCATTTAATTTTATGGTAATCGGTGTAAATGAACATAAAACAATTATGTTGGGCAATCAAAATGACAAAAAGGCATTTTCAGAAAAAGTTGCAAATGATTCTGAATTAGCAGGCAAAATGAAAAGTCTTTTCGATTGGTTAGCTGAATAAAAATTATTGATAAATAAAAAAACAGGAGAATCACAATTCAAAAATTGCATTCTCCTGTTTTTTTATATCTTTTACACGGTGTATTTTTTGTTGTTTAGAAGTGCGAGGGCTTCGTCCCAATGGGTGTCTTTTGAAAATTGCAATGACTTATAATTTTTTCCGATGTTATCTTTTGAACTTTCAATTTGAAGTCCGTGTGCATTGCTATAATCATCATTTGAATATTTTAACATACCCTTGGGATTTTCTGTTTTAGAATAATTTTGATTTGCTATTATTGCTTCATTAACAGCTGACATAACTTTTTTGGCTGTTTCCTGTAATTTTGAATCTTTAAATTTTGGATCATTGCTAATTTTTTCACAGAAATCGTGTAAATCTATTGAATCATTTAAGAAAGATTGTGTATCTGCTCTCAATGAATTTAGATGTTTTAGTGTGTCCGCACTTTGTTTTTGTTCCAAAATAGCCTTGGAAAATTCATCAACTGTATTTGCTATCTGATTCATTTTGCTTGTATCTATTGCTGATAAAGTCTTTAAATCTGCTTGATATTTTGGAATAGCAAAAGATTTTACAATGTCTTTTGCAAATGATTCAGGTTTCATATTGCCATTAGAAAGATGATTTAACATCTTTTTATAGCCCCAACCTTCTCCTCCTTCTGTCTCTTCAGAAGCAACAATATAATTGGCAGAATTTCTAAGCTCGTAAGTCGATTCTGTATTTGCCATAAGACAAGCATCAAAACCGAGGATATCAATTTTTTTACCTGTGATTTTTTCAGCTTCTTGAAATGCCTTGTTCATATCTTGTGGTGTCATCATATTGTAGTCGAAAGAATAATCTTCTCTTCTTACTCCATTATCATGATCGGCAATGGCACCATTAGAACCGCCTCCGTGGCTACTTATAACGACCATAACATGATCAGAAGGATAATTTTTGATTCCCCAAGATATAAAATCGCTAAGCACCTTGGAATTTGACATATCTACATTTTCTTGTTTTGGAACAACAACAGGAGAATACAATTCACCATATTCATCTGATCCATCAGATTTTGTTACATAATAAGTTGTGCAACCTTCATGAAAACAATCAAGCATTGACACAACATTAATGTTTTCATTTGAGCCAACAGCTTGCATTTCTTCTCTTACATCAGCCAAAATATGACCATATAAATCATTATCACCTGCTCCATAGTGGAGAACAGTCCATTTTTTATTGTCAATTTCGTTTTTGTTGTCTTGACCAAGTGAAACTGAATCTCCAATTTCTGCATTATCATTCTGCTCAGTTTTTGTTGAATCAGATTTCAAAGAAGATTTTATATTTGTATTATCATTTGGAAATGATACATTATTCAAATTTTGTGAAGTCAAACTGTTTATATTCATATAAATCTTCACCTTTTTTATTGATTTAGATTATTTTTTCTATAATTCAAAACTATTTCCCTTTTAATTAAAAACTCTTGCAAATTATCTTTTGGACAATTTACAAGAGTTTTTTTATCCCTGTTTATGTTTTATATACCTGTTTTTGTCAATTCATCTGCCAATTTTTCGGCACCATAGACATTGCGAAGAGTTTCAAGAACAGCAACTGCACTGACTGCAAGACTTCTTGCATATCTTCCGTCATACATAAACTGTCTTGTCATTCCTTCAGTGTTTCTGTCAAAATTGATTCCTACAAGTTCGCCTTTTGTATTGACAACAGGTGAGCCAGAATTTCCGCCTATTGTGTCAGCGTCATAGACAAAATCGAGAGTTTCGGCTTTGTTTATTTTTGATTCTTTCTCAAGATAGATTTTGGGGATATCCCATTCTTTCATTCCTGTTCCCTTGAATGAGTAGTATCTGTCATATAATCCGTAAAAAGTTGTCTTACAAGGAGCATAAGTTCCATTTGTCTCATATCTCTTTACTGGACCATAGGCGAGACGAGGTGTAAATGTTGCATCTGGATAGATGTCTTTTCCATATGTTTTGAATTTGATAGCTGCGATTTTTTCAACAGAAGGAACTACTCTTGATTCATACTCTTTTTGATACCAATCCTCTTGGGCTGCTTTTATTGGTTCCATTTGTAATGCCAACTGGATAAGTGGGTCTTTACTTTGTTTACAGGCTTTGAGTCCGCCTTCCATCAATTTTTTTCTGTATTCAACATCTTTAAGTCTTGTTCCAGCTATCAACTGTTTTGCTCTTTCATTTGGTGTGTATATGTCAAGAAGCATTTTTACTATTGGATTTTTTTCTTTTGATCCCAAATTTTCTTCTGCCATTTCGAGATATGATCTTAACATTATTGTTTCCAAATCATCATAAATAGGCTCTGGTGAGAGATATTCATATTTTAGAACATCGAGTTGTGAATCGTGAAAGCCATTTTTGCGTTCTGCATCAGGTTTTTCCATTTCTGTACAATATCTGACAATGACAAAAGCAATTTCAGGAAGTCTGTTTCCACCTAAGCAACCAAATGCAAGTTCATCATATCTTTCTTTGTATTTACTGACAGCTTTTCCTATATCGTTATAAGCTGAGTCGAGTTCTGCTTTTTGTTTTGGGTCTTTTGAAGCAGATTCTCTGAATTTGTCTTCTTTTGTTTTAAATATTGCTGAAAGTTCTTTGTCTTTTACGCCTTTAAATTCGCCTTCAGATACTTTTTTGCTGTTTTCATAGGAAAATATGAGTGTTTCTGCTCTTCTGGCAGATTCTGGGTCTTGTTTTGCATAGGCATATAGATTTTTTAGAATTTTGTTATATTTGTAAATTTTTGCTGGGTATTGAAAATCTCTGCTGAAAAGATATTGTGAATATGTTATATTCCTTTTTGTTCTTCCAGGGTTTCCTGAAACGAAGATAAGAGAATTTTCTTCAGGTGATTTTGTGCTGAATTTCAAGAAGTGATCACAGTTTATTGGTTTGTCATTTTCATAAACTCTGAATATTGCAAAATCCAAATCATAGCGTGGATATGTAAAATTGTCATAACTGCCACCATAGAAAGCAATCTGTTTTTCAGGTGCCATTACAAGGCGGACATCTCTGTATTTTTTGTATGTGTAGAGCCAGTATTCACCGCCATTGTACAATTTTACGACATCACTTCTCATTCCAGTTTTTTCTTTATTTGCTTTTTCAATCTGTGCGATTTTTGCTTTTCTTGCTTTAATTGCCTTTTCACCATCAAGACCTTCTGCAGATTTTATGACTTCTTCAGTAACATTTTTCATGTCAAAAAGTACATTGAGTTCAAGGTCTGTACATTTCTGTTCGAGTTCTTGTGTTGGTGCATAAAATCCCTCTTTTAGATAATCTTTTTGAGCTGATGACATTTTTTGAAGTTGTCCAGAAGCTACATGGTGATTAGTGATAACTAATCCTGTTTTGCTGATAAAAGCACCACTTCCTCCGTCATTAAATCTGACACTTGAAAGGCGTACATTGTCAAGCCACTGTTGAGTTGGCTCAAAGTTGTATTTTGCCTTTATTTTTTTTACAGGAATATTGTCAAATGTCCACATGCCTTCATCAGCACATGAAATTCCTGTAAGAAGTCCTGCAATACCTATTGCCATCGTAAGTTTTTTTAACATACATTTATCCTTTCGTTTTTTATTGTTATTTAAATTTTTCGTAAGCTAATCTTGGAGAATTATTTCGGACAAAAATAATTCCGCAATATTTATATCCTAATTTTTTTAACAAGTTTTGTAAAGGCTTATTGTCTTTGTGGGTATCAACACGAATATGTCCATTACTTTGTTTATAAGCCCATTCAAAACATTTTTTTCCAATTCCTTTAGTTGTGAAATTGCTGGCTAAACGATGAATAACACCATAAGCACTATTGTCTTCCCAATTCCCTTCTTCTATAATTTCGTAGGTTGGCTCAATGTCTTTTCCAAAATCAAAGAAAAAAGTTCCAACAATATAGCCATTTTCTTCACAGACATAACTTTTTTCTGATTTTATGTCTTGTTTTATTAAGTCGATAGATGGATATTTGTCATTTCCCCATTGGTTTGGGTTTCCATTTTCTGCCATAAATTGTCTTGCACATTCATAAATTTGCATTATTTTTGGCAGGTCAGTGATTTGAGATTTTCGTATAATCATATTATTTTTTACAGAACACTTTTTAATAATTCGATTGAATTTTCTTCATTTGGATCATTTGTTCCAAGAACTCCACAAAATGCACGAGTTAAAAGATTTTCCCTTAAATACCCAATTCTTTCTATTTCTTTTTCTGCTATTTCTTTAACTTGTTTTTCTTTTGACAAAACAGAATCAAGGATTTTTACAATCTCTTTCTGTTCTTCAAGTGGGGGAAGAGGGAAAGGTAATTTTGATGTTTTGGTTTTATTTATAATATAAATTGTTGTTGCACAAGATCTTTCTCTTATAACTTTCTTAAAAAACTTACTACAACAATAATAATAT
>CADASF010000033.1 GCA_902790465.1 uncultured bacterium
AGCTGAAGAAGAAGCTAAGAGAAAAGCTGAAGAAGAAGCTAAGAGAAAAGCTGAAGAAGAAGCTAAGAGAAAAGCTGAAGAAGAAGCTAAGAGAAAAGCCGAAGAAGAAGCTAAGAGAAAAGCTGAAGAAGAAGCTAAGAGAAAAGCCGAAGAAGAAGCTAAGAGAAAAGCCGAAGAAGAAGCTAAGAGAAAAGCCGAAGAAGAAGCTAAGAGAAAAGCTGAAGAAGAAGCAAGGAAGAAAGCCGAAGAAGAAGCAAGGAAGAAAGCCGAAGAAGAAGCAAGGAAGAAAGCCGAAGAAGAAGCAAGAAAGAAAGCCGAAGAAGAAGCAAGGAAGAAAGCCGAAGAAGAAGCAAGAAAGAAAGCCGAAGAAGAAGCAAGAAAGAAAGCCGAATCTATGACGAAACAGCAAGAGGTTGTAGAGGTAAAGATAAAGAAGGTTGATGAAGAGGCAAAAAGAAAGGCGGAAGAGGAAGCTAGAAAGAGAGCTGAAGAACGCAAAAAAATAGATAAAGAAAAGAAACAGGCACAAGATAAAACAAAGAAAAAAGTAGAAGAAATTGATTCTATTTCTTTATTGAAAGCTGAAAAACAAAAAGTTGAAGATGATAAAAGGAAATTGCAAAATGATTATGATGATTTGATGAGTAGGTATACTACTTTAAAAAAGAATTATGATGATTTGACCAAACAGAATGAATTTTTTAAGAAACAGTTTGATGATTTGCAAGCAGGAAATGCTAATTGGCAGAAAAATTATCAGATGTTGCAAAATCACAATTTCGAGCTTCAAAAAAGATTTAGTGATTTTAATTCAAGATTGCTAGATAAAGATCAACATATATCTAAATTGTACGATTCTCTTGTAGTTGCTCAGGAAAAACAACAATTAGCTGAGACCAAAAGACAAGAAGCAGAAGATAAGATTGAAAAAATTAGGAAGTTATTAATTTAATTTAACGCCTTGTGCTAGTTGATTTTTTAAAAAATAAGTAAATAAAAAGTTGCTTATAAACTATCCAATATATGCCTGTATATTGCCACTTTGTCATTGCGAGGCTTGGAAATAGTTAAAAACTCTAAAGAGTTTTTAAAAAATAATCCCCACAAGGGGGTGAACTGCACCTCCTTTTTAGTTTTGTACTAAAAATTGGGTGCAGTTCATCATTTATGGGGAGTATGTCAAAATAAGATTATTACGAGAATGTTGGTCATATCGAATAGGGCGTTTTCTTTTATATCCTTTTTCCGTATCTTTTGAATTTTATCGTTTTATTCGTGATTATTATTTGATAAAAAATTTAGGTTTATTTGATGTTGAATATTATCTATCACAAAATGAAGATGTGATAAAATCAAAAGTCGATCCTATTAAACACTATCTAAAATTTGGTTGGAAACAAGGACGAAATCCTTCAGCTAAATTTAATGGTAATGAATATTTAAATGAAAGACTTGATGTAAAAATTGCTGGAATTTGCCCTTTAGTTCATTATTTAAAATTTCTAAAGGAAGAAAAGTAGATTTTTTTGTAATCTCCAAAAATCGAGATCCCCTTAGGGCAATTTTGAAATTGCCCTAAGGGGATTTTTAATTTTTTTTGAAAATTTTAATTTTCAAAAAAAATTTTACACGCAGGCGGAAAAAATCTACAAAAATAAACATCTAATAAAAGGATTTTTTCCGCCTGCGTGTAATCCTTAATAGTGCATTTTACTGTATTTTTAATTAGTTGTTAATTAGAAAGACAGATTCTGTCTTTCTATGACAAAATATGTCTTTGTAAAATATTTTTGAGGAAAATAAAGATGGCTAATATTGAAGAAGTTACATTAACTAAAAAAAATGTAGAAACGGCTTATAAATCTGCTTATACAGGTAAACAAAAATTTAGTTCAATTATATCAGAATTTAGTATTCCAGAAACATTTAATAGCGAATTGTTAGGACTTAGAGCAGATTGGACTAAAAGTAAAAGAATTATAGCCTTAGATGATTCTCTTTTTCAAGGATATTCTTATTTGCAAAAAGTTACAATTCCAAATAGTGTTAAAACAATAGGAAAAAGTTGTTTTAGAGATTGTCGTAATTTAACAAAAGTTACAATTTCTGCAGGGGTTACTCGCATAGGTGATTCTGCTTTTGAAGGTTGTACTTCTTTGGTAATTGAAATTCCTTCAACAGTTATTTCTATAGGTAGAGATGCTTTTAAGGGAGTTTTGCAGGTTTATTATGGAGGTTCTGCAACTGGTTCTCCTTGGGGAGCAAAAGATTTTATAAATAGAAGTATTGCTCAATCGCAAATTGAAGCAGAACGAGATAGGTTTAATGCAGAACGAGATAGATTAAATAATGAATATAATTTAAAATCTGCTGAATTAAGAAGACAAGCTGAAGAAGAAAAACGCAGAAATCAAATTGAACAACAAAAAATAATTGATGAATCTAATAAAAGAATTGAGGCTCAGAAATTATATCAACTTCAACAACAAAAAAAATATGAAGAAGAAATTCAAAAAATAGAAAAAGATAGGCAAAGAGAACTTGAACATCAGCAAAATCAAATAAATGAGTTGAATAGAAATATTGAAGCGAATCAGAAAAGATTAGAAGAAGAAAAATATAAACTTCAACTTGAACGACAAAAAATACTTGATAGAACAAATCAACAAGTTGAAAATCATCGAATTCAAATGATTGAGCAACAGAAAAGTTATGATCAAAAATTAAAACAGGCTGACGAAGATAAACGCAGACTTCAACTTGAACAGCAAAAAATAATTGATGAATCTAATCAACAACTTGAGGCTCAAAGATTATCTCAACTTCAACAAAAGAAAAAATATGAAGAAGAACTAAAAAGGATAGAAGAAGAGAAGCAACGACAAATTGACGAAAAAAGAAAAATTGAGGAAGAATTAAGGCTTCAAGAAGAACAGGCAAGAAAACAAGCAGAGTTACTTCAGAAATATGAAGAGCAGAGAAAAGCTGAAGAAGAATTGAAAAAACAGCGAGAAGAACTAAAAAAACAGCAAGAAGAGGCTGATCGATTAGAACGAGAACGACAATTAGAAGTTGAAAGATCAATTCCTAAGCCTGTTACTCTTGATGAAGAAGTTATTTCTCATTTATATTCCCTTTCAGATAATTCTGTTAAGTATGTAGATAGTAAAGATGTAAAAGAAGTAACTTATTTATATATCCCTTCTTGGTATATATATAAAGAACAAAAATATAAAATTGATAAGATTGCTTCTAACATATTTAAGGGTTCAAAGATAAAAGAAGTAACTATTGCAGATGAAAGTGTTGAAGTTATAGAAAAAAGTGCTTTTCAGAGGTGTAATTATTTGGAAACTGTTACTATTTCAGGAAAAAGTGGTTTAAAAAATATAAAAGAAAATGCTTTCAAAGATTGCAATTCTTTAAAAGCAATATTTATACCAAGTACTGTAGTTGAAATAGCAAATTATGCTTTTGAAAATTGCAAAGGTTTAGAGAAGGTTTTAATTTTTGAAGGAGTTCAATCAATAGGAAAGAGATCTTTTAAAGGCTGTTCTTCTCTTGAAAAAATCAATATTCCAAGCTCTGTGAAAACTATTTCGCAAAAGGCTTTTTGCGAATGCACTTCGTTGAAGTATGTAAATATTTCTGACGGAGTTGAAACTATAGAAGAATCTGCTTTTGCTGATTGTGATTCTTTGAAAGAAATAGTTATTCCTACTACTGTAAGTGAGATAGAAGATGAGGCTTTTTATGGAATTGAAAAAGTAGTTTACAGTGGAGTTGCAACAGGTTCTCCTTGGGGAGCAAAAGATTTTATAAAATCTTTTGATGTTGCTGATTTACCGAAAATTACTAATGATAGTGTTATTTCAGATAGTAAACCTGTTAAAGATAAATTTATTGAATGTCAAGATAATTTGATAAAAACATCTGAAAGTAAAGAATCACAACCAGTGTCTTTTGTAAAATCTAAGACTGTTATGAATGCTGTTGGAAAAAAAGAACATAAACCTATTCATAATGATTGTGATGATTATGATGATGATTATTAATAAAATTTAATGATTGGAGAAAAAAAATGAGTGAAACAAATACTTCATCGGTTGGTGAAAATAAAGGCAAGGGTGGAATAACTTCACCTGTGGCAAGGTCAACAAAAAAAGATGATAATCCAACATATGATTTGATTTTATTGCCTTTGATTTCTGAATTACAAGGGATCAGGAATAGTATTGATAAGGAAAATAGAAATCAAGAATTGCTATTAGAGCAATTTAAAAAAATTGGCGATTTTAAAACTTGTTTTGATGATATTGTTGAATGTTTTACTTCTTTTAATAATAATTATTCGAAGGTTAAAGTTGAACTTGAAAAAAAGAATAACGAATTAAGTTCTGAAAATGTGTCTCTTAAATCTCAAATATCTTTTTTTAATAACGATATTAAAGATAATAATAAAAAGATACAAAACCAAGAAGATAAAATTAAAGATATTAAATCAAAATATAGTGTTGCTATAGAACAACATAATATTTTGCTCGATGATTATAAAACATTGAAACAAGACCTAAAAGAAGCTAAAGCTAAGACAAAGGAAATCTCTGAAAAAGCAGAACTAGAAAAAAGACAACTTGAAGATGATAAGCATAAATTAGAAGATGATTTGAAGGATTTGAAACAAGACCTAAAAGAGGCTAAAGATAAGACAAAGGAAATCTCTGAAAAAGCAGAACGAGAAAAAAGACAACTTGAAGATGATAAGCGTAAATTAGAAGATGATTTGAAGGATTTGAAACAAGACCTAAAAGAGGCTAAAGATAAAACAAAGGAAATCTCTGAAAAATCAGAACAAGAAAAACGAAAACTTGAAGATGATAAGCGTAAATCAGAGGAGGATTTGAAGAAAGAGATTGAAGAAAACAAAAAACAAGCTATAAATGACCTTGCAGAAGCTAAAAGACAAGCAGACGACAAACAGTTACTATTAAAAGAAAAGTATGAAGCTATATTCAAAGAAGCCTCTGAAAAATCAGAACAAGAAAAAAGACAACTTGAAGATGATAATCGTAAATCAGAAGAGGCTTTGAAAAAAGAAATAGAAGCTGTTAAAAACAAAGCAGAGACTGATAAAAAAGCAAGTGATGAAAAGTATAGTGATTTAAATCATAATTATATTGTTTTACTTGATGAAAAGAAGGCTTTACTTGAAAAATATGCAAAATTTGAACGCTTGCATGATTGTTATAATAGGCTTTCAGATGATGTCAAAAAATCTTGTCAGTCATATTTTGGCAATGGGGATATTACAAGTATTTTGTTTAATATAGTTAATAGAGACAAAATAGAGTCTTTTTGGCAGTATATAGCTGATAATATAAAGGGAAATAAATTACTTGATTCTCAGATTGAAATAGTGAAAGAAATATTCGATATTGCATTTGAGTTGTTCCAAACTGGAAATAGCGATTTTGTTAGAATTGTAGTTAATGAAGGAGAAGAAGATAAACCATCAATCATGCAGAAAACTTCAGATAGCAGACAAAT
The DNA here is from genome assembly GCA_902790465.1 of uncultured bacterium. Taxonomy (GTDB): domain Bacteria; phylum Vulcanimicrobiota; class CADAWZ01; order CADAWZ01; family CADAWZ01; genus CADAWZ01. The sequence goes on from CADASF010000033.1 coordinate 5,548, forward strand.
TGGCTCTGTCAAGAAAGTTTTATTAAATGGTTATAAGATGGTATCTAATAATAGAGTTATTAAGAAAAGTTTAATTTTTTTGGGATAGGTGATTTTTATGGCAACAAGGATAGAACCAGTAAAAGAGTTGTTCTTTAAAAAAGATGAAGAGCTTCTTATAAAGGTTGATGGTAAAGAGTATAGAGAAAATATACAAACTCTTAGAGAGCGAAAGCTTAAAAAACATATTGAGAATCGAATCAGCAGTTTTGAAAAAGTTTTTAAAAAGTTATGTAATGAATTTGAGGAACGTTTTAACAATAATGAATGGATTTTGATGAGAGATGATTATTGCTATATCAATGATATAGTATCTATTATTCCAGACCTCAATGAGATAGAATCTCCTTCACAATCAAGTGCTGATAAATTTTCAATTCATAAAGCTGATTTGTCTTTTGGAGATTTTGATGAAGTTGATGTTCCTACTATTAATGAAGCTAAAGTATTTTTAAATGATAACATTTATAAAAATAGTAATGGAAAAATTGAATGTTGTGGTGAAAATTTTTATGGAATAACTTGCGGAGTAGATAGTTTTTTGATTACATTTGATAATGTTGGTGAGTCTTTTAGATATCCTTATTCAGATGATTTAGATATTTTAACAGTTCCTATATATCGTTTTAATGGAATTGATAGTAAAAAAATATCTACTTCTTCTGTTTTGTTTCATTGGCTTGATAATAACTTAGAACCAAAGAAATTTAATAGTGATTCCACAAAAGTTTTTTATAAATCTTTGAAAAAAATTTATAAAATGAATCCAGATTGGCTTGAATCTGATGGTAATTCGATAGTGTTTACCGATAAAGATGAGATATTAGATTATTTTTATAAATCTTGTATGTCAGGTAAAGATGAAGAATTTATACCAGAAGCAAAAGAAATTTTGGATAGTAATGAGTTTGAAGCAGATGATCTATTTTTAGAATTTTTTGAAGATAGATTACTTAAATGTGATGATATTCGTGCTAAATTAGGAGTTCTTCCAAAGAAAACAACATTATATGGGACAGATACAGGGCATTGGGATTTGTTTGATTATATGCAACCTGAAGATAATTGTGAATATTTTAAGGTTAAATTACCTGAAGATAAATATATGACTGCACTTGCTCCTGATATTGTAAATTCTGTTGTTGCTATTGATTTTGGTACAAAAAGCACTGTTGTTGCATATGAGGATCCTAAACATAGAGGGGAAATAATTCCTTTGAGAGTTGGTGGATATAAACAAGATTCTGGTGATCTTTATGAAAATCCAAGTTGCGTAGAATTTTGTGATTTTGATTCATTTGCAGAAGATTATGAAGCTAAAGAATATCGTCCAAATACAAAGGTGGAAGATGTGGCTTTTTCACACGATGCTTTAAGGGATTTTAAAGAGGCAGGAAATCTTGATTCTTTTTTAACAGACCTAAAGTCTTGGTGTATTAATAATGAAGAATTTAGGTTTAAAAGTAGTAAATCAAATATTAAATCAAAGTTTTTGCCATTTTCTGAAATTTTTGAAAAAGATCGTAATCCTTTAGAATATTATGCCTATTTTTTGGGATTGTATATAAATAAAATGTCTGGAAATAGGGGAGTTTTTTCAAAATATAAAATGTCATTTCCTGTTACAATTGAAAAAGACATTAAGGAAAAAATAATAAAGTCTTTTGAAAAAGGGATAAAGAAATCATTTCCAAAAGCTCTCCTATCTGATGAAAAATTTAGAGAACAAATTGAATCTGATTTTATAAAATCAGATTTATCTGAACCTGCTGCCTATGCTATTACAGCTTTGGAGAGATATTATTTTGGTGAGCGATTAGATGAAGAAGATGTTGACAAGCTATATTATGCTGTTTTTGATTTTGGTGGTGGTACTACAGATTTCGATTTTGGTTATTATTCTGAATTAGAAACACCTAATCGTAGATATGATTATGAACTCAATCGTTTGGGTAATGCAGCTGATAAAGACCTTGGCGGTGAAAAACTTTTAAGATATTTGGCTTTTGAACTTTTTAAAGAAAATAAAGATAAATTAAAAGAAAGGCAAATTCAATTTAAAAAATATTATGGTTGTTCTGAGAAAGAATTGTTTGGTTTGGATGATTGCATTTCTAATGATGAATATGCTGAATTAAATATGATTAAGGCAATGGAAAAATTGCGTTGGGTATGGGAAGATCCAAATGCAGAAGAGCATGAAAGTGATAAAAACGATTTTAGTTATGGAACATGTAAATTAGACCTTTATGATAAACATGGTAATTTTGTTTCTGATTTTGCTCTTAAGATTCCTCAAAAAGAAAATTTTGATAGAGAAAAAGACGATCCTGTAGAATTTTTTAAAGATTTGTTGTGTGAAAGAATAAAAAAGACAATAGAGCTATTTTTTGAGTCAATGCAATCGTCTTTCAAGAAAGCTGATGTAAAAAATATTGATGAAATTTCAATTTTTTTGGCTGGAAATTCAACAAAGTCAATCTTGTTCAACAAGTTATTCGAAGAATATAAGGAAACAGGCAAAAAAGCTATCGAAATAAAGAAAGAAAATGAACAATTAAATTTTGTTCTTTATGCTCCATTAGGTACAGAAAAATCAGATGATTTATTGAAAGAGTTGAAAGCAAAATATTCGCCTGATGATGAATATTCAGGTATTCCACCAACTTGTAAAACAGGCGTTGCCTATGGTCTTTTGAAAAGCAGAATCAAAGTACATGAGTATTCTGTGGATAATAAATTCAAGTATTATCTTGGACTTGAAGCGAAAAGAAAATTTAAATATGTCATTATTACAATACATTCTGATATAGATATGAAGTGGAAAGAATTGTATGAGGTTTCAAGTGATGAAACTGAATATCCATTTCTATATTCATCAGAAGAAGCTGCTGGTCTTGGAAATATGTCTTCTAACAGAGCTAAACCTGAAAGAATTGTTATAAATAATCCACAAGATGGAACAAAAATTTTCATTCGTGCTACAAAACCTGATGAGATAGAATGGAAAGTTGCAATAAGTGAAAATGTAGAACCTATTGCTCCAAATTTAACAGGTTATTTTCAATTAAGTGAATAAAAAAGGAGATGTAAAATGGCTAATAGTTTTGAAGCTGAAAGATTAGAATATATCGAAAAACTTAAAGCTACCGAAAAGCTTTTTGATGAGTTGTTCAAATTGGACAAAAATGGTATGGTCATAGGTGTCGATGAAAGAAAAACATTAGGAGATTTGCAAAAACGCAATAAGACAATTTTGAATAAACTCGAAAGCAGAGAATTTACTGTTGCAATAGTTGGACTTGAAAAAGCTGGAAAGTCAACATTGGGCAATGCTTTGATGAAGCAAAATATATTGCCTGCAGATGAAGAGCGTTGTACATTTACAAAAACAGAGATAAGAGCTGGTAACAATGATGAAGTTGAGATCAGATTTTTCACAAAAGCTAAATTTGAAGAAAAACTTAAAGGCATGTTTGAATCTGTTAAATATGAAGGAACTACAAGTTTACCTGCATTTAATAAATATTGGGAAACAGTTGATCCTTCAAGTGAGTTGTATTTAGCTCACAATGATAAAACTGTAAGAGATATCAAAAAGATTTTAGAGGGATGGGATACAATTAACAAATTGTTAAACCATGAAACATTGATATTTACTGATAAGGAAGACAGAGAAAAAGAAGCAAAAACATATATAACAGGTGTAATTGACCATAAGACAGGGGATGTTGCAGTACGCGGAGCTGAGCCTTATGCTGTTGAGAATATTATAATTCGTTCTACTCAACTAAAGGATATGGAAAATATAGTTTTGCATGATGTTCCAGGTTTTGACTCACCTACACAGCTTCACAAAAAACAAACTACTGACATGCTTGCATTGGCAGATGCAATTATTTTGGTAAATAATTCTGGCACTAATCCTAATTTAACTGGAACCCAACTTGACATTTTGAGAAGTGTAAGAGATGAAGATGGTATTCTTTTGAATCAAAAAGCATTTGTTTTTGGAAACAGAATTGATATATCTACAAATATTGATCGTGCAAAATCTGTATTAGAAGAAGAAGCTGTAAAAACTTATCAGCTCGTTTCTTCTAAAAATAGGGTTTTGGTTGGTTCTGCAAAGGCTTATTTAGAAAAATTAGGTATTTTAGACAGTAAAGAATGTTGTGATAAACTCGATGGTTTGGGTATGACTTATGGAGTTGATGAGCTTCGCCAAAAAATGCAGGAATATTATGATACAGATCGTTTTGTCATTTTGAAAAATAGGGCAGAAAATACAATAGAGGCTATAAAAAAATGTCTTCAAGAGATTAAAGAGAAATATCCAAAATTAGACGAGATTGATGATGGTGGCAACATACATATTGATATAAACAATAAAGCAAGAGATATATTCATTGGCAAATCAACTGAAATAACAAATGAATATAGGCAAGAAATAGAAGAAGAAAGATTATTTAGTCATTTGTTGGAAGATAGTTTGGATACAATTTTTAAGAATGAATGTGAAGAAATATTGAAAGATGTTGAATACAATACAACTTATAAATCATCTACAGTTCCTTTGACCACAATAGATGGAAATATCAGAGAAATAGTTCAGCAAAAATATGTGAAAAATATTGTAGAAACTGTCGCAAGTATAACAGATGAAAAACAAAGAGAAATAAGGAATACATTGATTGATTCATTTCTTGACTGTATAAAAACAGAAGTTAAGACAGAATCATTAAAAAGTTCTGTAAATGAACTATTTGATGACTTTTTGATAAAAAATGGTTCAAAGTGCCAATTCAACATTTTGGTAGAGAGATTTGCAACTGGTATTATCGAAGCACTTATCTATTTGCCATTTGCTTCACATCAGAGAAGAGAAAAAATAGATGAAATCAAGCCTGATCTCATAAATTTGGGATATTATTATAGATTGAAAGAAGAGAAAAAGGAAATATTTAATAGAGATAATAGAAAGATTGTTCCTTGGGTATATATCGCTACAAGAATTTTGTGTCATACAGATGAAGATACATATTTTGAGTATGGAGATGATAAGGAAGCACAAGCACAGTGGGATTTGATCGAGAAGAATTTCAGTTTGCAATCAAAAGAACAACTTGTTGAAGTTTTAAATGATGATATAGATATTCTTGTTGACTTAACCAAAAATTCTCTTCTCGATGTTATAGGTCTTGAAAAAGCATTTAACAGAGTCATTGCCAAAAATATAAGCTCTATTTGTAAGAAAATAGAACTTGATGAAGATGGAAAAGAACAATTGGCAGTATGGATAAAAGATAATGCAAGAAAAATAAGACCAACTGCATTTTATCAAATTGATGTCGAGATTGAAAATAACAAAATTCGTAAAGACATTGTAAAATCTATTGATGAAGTTTTGAAGAATTGGAACAATTAGTTATAGTTGATTTTTAAGTTGGTAAGAGAATAAATTTATTTTCTTACCAACTTAAATGTGATTGTAAGGACAGAGAAAAGTGAAATGGCAAATAATTTTGATTCTGAAAGACAATTGTTTATTGAAAAACTCAAAGCTACCGAAAAACTTTTTGACGATTTGTTCAAATTGGACAATAATGGAATGGTCATAGATGTTAATGAAAGGCAATATTTAGAGAAATTGCAAAAACGCAATAAGGCAATTTTGAATAAGCTTGAAAGCAGAAAATTTAATATTGCAATAGTTGGTCTTGAAAAAGCTGGAAAATCAACATTATGTAATGCTTTGTTAAAACAAAATATATTGCCTGCAGAACCTGAAAGGACTACATTTGTAAAGACACAAATAATAGCTGGAGATAATGATGAAGTTGAAATTAGATTTTTAACAAAATCAGAGTTTGACAAAAGACTTCAAGGTTTGTTTGAATCTGTAAAATATGAAGGAACTCCAAGTTTACCTGAATTTAATAAATATTGGGAAACTGTCGATCTTTCAAGTGAACTTTATTTTATTCATAATGATAAGACTGTAAGAGATATCAGAAATATTTTAGAGGGATGGGATACAATTAGCAAATTGCTAAATCATGAACCAATTATATTTACTGATAAAAAAGACATAGAGAAACAAGCAAAAATTTATATAACAGGCATAATTGGCTTTAAAACAGGCTATGTTTTAGAGCGTGGAGCTGAACCTTATGCAGTTGAAAGGGTTATAATTAGAACCACTCAGTTAAGTGATATGGGAAATATAGTCCTTTATGATGTTCCAGATTTTGATTCTCCTACATTGTTTCACAGAAATCAAACTCAAGAAATGTTAATGTATGCAGATGCAATTATTTTGGTTAATAATTCTGGTACAAATCCAAATTTGACAGGTTCACAACTTGACATTTTTAGAAGTGTAAGAGATGAAGATGGTATTCTTTTGAATCAAAAAGCCTTTGTGTTTGGAAATAGAATTGATTTAGTATCAAGTAAGGAACAAGTAAATAATAGAATGGCTATTTTGGAAAAAGAAGCTGTAAAAACTTATCAGCTTGTTTCTTCTAAAGATAGGGTTTTGATAGGTTCTGCAAGATCTTATTTGGAAAAAATTGGTTGTTTGAATTCTACAGTATGTATGGATAAACTTGACAGTTGGAATATTCCTTATGGTGTAGATGAACTTCGCCAAAAAATGCAGGAATATTATGATACCGATCGTTTTGCAATTCTAAAAAATAGGGCAGAAAATACAATAGATAAAATAAAAGTTTCTCTTCAAGATATTATAGCTAAATATCCAAGGTTAGATGATATTGATGTAGAGATTGAAAATAACAAAATCCGCAAAGACATTGTAAAATCTATTGATGAAGTGTTGAAGAATTTGAATAATTAAACATTGAGTGAATAAATGCAGTATTTCTGTAAATTCACAGGAATACTGCATTATATATGCAGATATAAAGAGAGGAATGTAAATGGCTATTAAACTTGATCTTCTGCCAATACCAGACGAGAATATAATTATCTTAAATGATGATTATTTATATAAAAAGATAGTTAAGTCGACTAATACACTTGTAACATGGTTAACTTCTTCAGATCCTTATTATTCTAATAAGAAAAAAGATAAAAAGGATATTGAAAGTATTCAAATTCCTAGTGAACTGGAAGTAATTAAGAAAGGTTTTGATAATTTTTTAAAGGGAACAAAAAAACTTCCTGTAGTTAGTATTACAAATGGATTATTTAAAGATTGTAATTTGAAAAGTGTTATTTTTCCAAAAACATTAGAAGTAATAGGAGATTTTGCTTTTAAATGTTGTCCTTTAGAAAATCTTGTTATTCCAGAAGGTGTAACAAATATAGGAGAATCTGCTTTTGAAGATTGTGAAAATTTGTTATCTATTAAACTTCCTGAAAGTCTTAGAGAAATAGGAGATAATGCTTTTAGTGGTTGTACTTCTTTAGAAAAAGTCTATCTTCCAAATAGTGTTGAACAAATAGGAGATAATGCTTTTAAAGATGTTAAACTTGTTGAATATGATGGACAGGCTGAAGGCAGACCTTGGGGAGCAGTTGATTCTATAAGTAGAGAAATAATAAAACAGAGAGAAGAAGCTAAAGCAAAAGCAGAGGCTGAAGAAAAGAAGAGAATTGAAGAAAAAGCAAGGATAGATTTTGAAAACAGTAAGCCTAAACCTGTTACATTAAATGATGATTATATAAAATGTTTATTGGGTTATAATGATAAAAGTGAAATTACTTCATTAACAATTAAATCTGATTATTTGTATAATCAAAAAAAATATAAAATAATTGAGATTTCTCCTTCTTATTTTCAGGATTCTTCTTTAAAATCTTTGGTTATTGAATCTGATAGTGTTCTTTTAATTGGAAAAAATGCTTTTAAAAAGAGTTCTTTAGAAGAAATCAGTATAAAAGAAGGTCTTAGAAGTATTAAAACAGGAGCTTTTCAAGATTGTCATTCTTTGAAATCTGTTAAAATACCAAGAAGTATTGGAAAAATAGAAAATTTTTTATTTGAAAACTGCACTGTATTAGAGACTATTGAAATTCCAGAAGGAATAAAAGAAATAGGAATAAGGGCTTTTAAAAATTGTAGTTCTTTGAAGGAAATTATAATTCCAAGCAGTGTTACTACAATTAGATCAGGTGCTTTTATGGGGTGTACATCATTAAAAAAGGTTGTTATTTCAAGTGGTGTTACAAATATAGGAGAATCGGTTTTTGAAGATTGTGATTCATTGGAAGAAATTAAAATTCCTGATAGTGTTGAACAAATAGGAGATTACGCTTTTTTAGGTATTAAGAAAGTTTATTATAATGGAAATACTGAAGGTAGAACTTGGGGAGCTGATATTGTAAAAACATATTCAGAATAACAAATTTAAATAATAATAAATTAACTCGTTGTGATAGTTGATTATGTTTTAAAATATACCAAAATAGCCACTATTTAGAAGCGATGTCATTGCGAGGGAGCTGGTCGACCGTGGCAATCTTAACTACTTAATTTAAATTTAGTAATTTATTAAGCAGATCAATATCTCATTAATATAAAATTATAGGGGAATTAGAATATGGAGCAAGAAAAAAAATTTGATGAATATGCTTTGATTCAAGAATTTTCTAAAATATATAAGAAATCTGGTAATTTTTTTGGTTCCAGTGAATTAGAAATTTATAAGAAGACAAGAAAAGATATTACTACTAATTTTTTTATTCCGAAAGAATATACCAAAATAGATACTTCTCTTTTTGATGGGTGTAAAAAATTAGAAAAGATAATTTTTGAGGAAGAAAGTGAACTTAAAGAAATAGGTGATTCAGCTTTTAAGAATTGTAATTCTTTAAGGGATATTAAAATACCAGGTACTGTTACAACTATAGGTGATTCAGCTTTTAAGAATTGTAATTCTTTAAGGGATATTAAAATACCAGATACTGTTACAACTATAGGTGATTCAGCTTTTGAAGGTTGTAGAAATTTAAAAGAACTTACTATACCAAACAGTGTTACTAATATAGGCACAAATGCTTTTAAAGGTGTTGATAATATAAGATATACAGGACCAGCAAAAGAAGGTAAGCCTTGGGGAGCTAAAAGAGTAAATGGAAATAGGTTTGAAGGTGAGAAAAATGAAAGTGGGCTATTAAACGATCTCGCTAAGGCTGCTACTAATGTTACTAATGTTTTGATTAGAAATGATAATCCTAAAATTGAGGATTATGTAGCAAAAAATGCCAGTTTAATACAAGCAAACAAAGAGTTAAGAACTAAATTAGAACAAAAATCTGAAGAAGCTGATAGTTTTCAAAAATCATTTAAAGATAAAGAAGAAAAGTTAAAACAAGTTGAAGCAAATTTAGAAAAAGTCAATAATGAATTAGAATCTTATAAAAAGTCAAATTCTAATTTAACTGATGAACTTAAAAATAAATCAGATGAATTAAACAAAGCTCGTGAAAAGTTAAATGTTTCTGAAGTTAAGAGTTCTGGTTTAGATGATCAATTGCAAGAGAAAAATAAAGAAATTACTTCATTGCAACAAGAAAAAGAAAGTGCTATTAAATCGAGAGATGAGTCTATTCAACTATTAAATACTCAAATTAGTGAATTGAAAGAAGCTAATGAGAAAATAGGGGCAGAAAAGAAAAAACTTGAAGAAGAAAAAAATACTAAAATTTGTGAATTGGAAGAAGAAAAGAAGAAACTTGAAGAAGATTATAAAACAAAAGAGAATTCTCTTAAATATAAAAATTCAGAGCAGAATTCTATAATATTGAGTTTACAAGAAGATAATGAAACACTTAAAATTTCTTTAGGTAAAACTCAGAATGAATTACAAGCTTTTAAAGCTCAAGAAAAAAAGGTTATAGAAATAGATCAATTAGTAGAATCTTATGATATAATCACTTTGAATGCTGAAATTGAAAGATTGAAATCAGAACAGAGACCTTTACAAGAACAAATTGATGGATTGAATCATGTCCTAGAAGAAGAGAAAAAAAATTGTAAATATTTGTTTGCTCGTAGGAAAGAATCAGATGATAAATATAATGAGTTAAATGATAAGTTTTCTGAAAATTTAAAAAATATTGGAGCTTTGGAATCTAAAAAATCTGATTTAGAAAGAATAAAAGTTGATTTAGAATCTAAAATTGAGGAACAATCTGAGCGTATTTGTGAGCTTACTAATACAAATGGTAAACAGGAAAAGGAGATTACAAATTTAGATTCACAAATAAAGAATTTACAGACTCAAATTGTTGATAAAGACAAAGAAATAGAAAAAATAACAGCAGAAAAAGAAGATTTATTAAAGAAGATTTCGTCTGTAAATACAACTGCTCAATCTTTGCAAAATCAGCTTCTTGAAAAAAAGACAGAAATAAAGGATTTAACAGCAAAAAAAGAAGATTTATTAAAGAAGATTTCGTCTGTAAATACAACTGCTCAATCTTTGCAAAATCAGCTTCTTGAAAAAAAAGCAGAAATAAAGGATTTAACAGCAAAAAAAGAAGATTTGTTAAAAACGAATGCTGGTTTAAATACAACTGCTCAATCTTTTAAATCTGAACTTACAAAGAAAACAATGGAAGTAAATGATTTGAATGATTCAGTAGATAAATTGAATACAATAAAAGATGAACAGTTAGTAAAAATTTCAAGTTTAGATACAACTGTTCAGTATTTGCAACAAGATATCGAATCTTATCTAATTAAAATCAATGAATTGAATTCAGATAAAACTGACTTGTCAAATAAAATTTTTGAACTTGAAACTGAGAATGAGAAATTGAGTAAAGGTTCTGAATATTATATTAGTGAAATTAGTTCTTTGGAAAATCAAGTAAAATATGAAAATACTCAGATTCAGAATTTGAACTTAGAAATTAAAAGACGAGATAATGAAATTAAGGATTTTAAATTAGAGAGAGAGTCTTTAAGAAAGAATATCGAAAATTTAAATCTTGACAGAAAAAAAGCAAATGGCGAAATTGTTTTAAGAACTTCAGAGATTAGCAAATTGAACAAAGACATAGAGAATCAGAAATCTGAAAATGCAAAGCTTCAACAAGAGAAAATCAGTTTAGAAAAGGAGCTTGAATCTTTTTCTACTTTGATTGAATTTAAGAAGTTGTATGATGAAGTATCCAAAAATCCTGAAATTAAGGAAAAATGTAAGCCGTTTTTTGGAGAAGATGAATCTGTTGTTAGTATTTTGGTTAATATTGCTAAAGAGAGATCACTTGCAAATTTTTGGCAGTATATATTTGATTCTATAGATAAGGATTTGTTGAAGGAAAATGAAATTGAAATTTTGAAAAAAATGTTTGATATTTCATTTAAATATTTACAAGTAACAGATAATAATTATAAAAGGCTTGACACTACACTTGGTATTTCTTTTAACAATAAAACAATGAGAAAATATAAGGCAATAGGTATTGGTAAGGTAAGTAAAATATGGTTGCTCGGTTTTGGATATAAGACTAATATATTAAAGCTGAGTTTGGTTTCTGTTGAGTAGGTTAGGTGATATTAATGAGTAATAGTGATATTGGAAATATTAAAGAGATTTTTGTAGCTCGAAAAGATAAAAAAGAAAATGATATAGTTGAACTTCAGCAACGAGTTTTGAAAAAATATATTGATTTGCGAATTGATGAAATTGAAGAATCTTTCAAAATTCTATGTGATGAATTTGATGCTATTTTTAATGAAAATGGTTATATTTTGATGAATAAGAATAGTTACTATTTTTATTATGTACATAAAATTTCATCTATTCTACCTAATAAATTAAGTCACTTTAAATTGTATTCGCAAAATGATTCTGATTCTTCTGTCAATCAGGAAGAATCTATATCATTTGAAGAATTTATGGAAAATTCTCCTAATGAAGATGATATTAGAAGGTTTTTGGAATACAATAAAGTTCAAACACATCAAATTGATAGTGGTTCAACATCTAACATATTGTTTGTTTTATTGAAAAATAAATTTCGTCCTAAAACATTTAAAAATAACTCCACAAAATCTATTTGTGAACTTTTAAATGTTTTATATAAGAAAAATAATGATTGGTTTACAGTAAGTGAAAATAGTATTATCTTTAAGAATAAAGATGATGTGAAAAAATATTTTTATGACAATGCTGAAAAGCAAGAATTTTATTTTTTGCCTGAAATAGAAAATATTATCAATGGCGATAAAATTGAAGCTGATGATGAATTTATTGAAAATTTTAAACAAGAATTGCTTGAATGTGAGTTTTATCGCTGTAATTTACCAAATATTTTTGCTGGAACACTTAGTGAGATAGGTTTGGGACATTGGGATTTATTTGATTATAATGATTTGAGAAAAGATGATTGTATTAAAATAGTTACACTTCCAAAAGATAAAACAATATATTTTAGAGATCCGCATATTGATTGTAACGATAGTCAGGTCGCTATTGATTTTGGAACAAAAAGTACTGTTGTTGCTTATAAAGATAGAAAAGGTGGTTTTATTACTATAAAACTTACGAGTAGTCGTGATCAAGAATTAGATAAAAATAAAGATTTATATGAAAATCCAACAATTATGCACTTTAAAAATTTTAAGTCTTTTTCAGAAGCTTATAATGAGAGAGCTGGTCGTCCAAATACAAAATGGGTGGATTTAACAGTTGCTCATGAGGCTGTTGGCGAATTTGAGCAAAGTAAGTTTGAAGAATATTTTATTGATTTAAAATCTTGGTGTGCCTCTAAAAAGAAGAATAAAATAAAGGATAAGGAAGGTAAAGAACAAGAATTTCCTCCTTTTCTTGAATTGTCTAAATTAATTAATGAACCGAATCCTGTTGAATATTACGCATATTTTTTGGGATTGTATATAAATAATATGTCTGTAACAAAAAATATTTTTACAGACTATAAAATGTCATTTCCTATTACTTTTCCTGAAGAACTTCGTAAAGCAATAAGAGCTTCTTTTGAGAAGGGGATAAGAAAATCTTTTCCAACATCTCTTCTTTCAGATGAAGCATTTAAGAAGAAATTTACAATAAAAGAAGGGCTTAGAGAACCTGTTGCTTATGCTATAACTGCTTTAGAAAAATATCACTTTGATGATAGAGCAAGAAATGGCGAATCATGTTGTTATGCTGTTTTTGATTTTGGGGGTGGAACAACAGATTTTGATTTTGGTGTGTATAGTAAAATAGATGAAAATGATCCTGAAGATCCAGATAATGACTTTGACGACTATAAGATAATTCGTTTAGGAGAAGGTGGAGATTCCAATCTCGGTGGTGAAAAACTATTAAAATATTTAGCTTTTGAAGTCTTGAAAAATAATGTTAATAAAATATTCGATGAAGATAGGATTAGAGTAGCTCTTACACCTTATGATGGTTGTTTTAAACAAGAATATTCAAACATAGAAGAATTTGTAATACCTGATTCAAGTAATGCTAAAAGAAACATGTCTATATTGATGGAATTGTTGCGTTGGGTTTGGGAAGAACCTGATTCATCTGAAAAGCGAATTCAGGATATGCAAGATTCTATTAATAGTAGGGGGTGCATTGAAGGTGTGGAATTACTTGATGAGTCTGGACAAAAAGTATATAAAGACCTTCAATTACTTAAGTATGATTATGAAGGTAATGAAGTTCGTATAAATCTTCAAAAACTTTTGCGTGATAAGATTGAAAAAGGTATAAAAGAATTTTTTAAATCTCTTGTGGCTAAATTTAAAAAATCACCTTTAAAAGATATTGATGAAATCTCTATTTTTCTTGCTGGTAATTCGACAAAATCGAAATTATTTAATAAGATATTGTCTGAGTATTTGGGGAATGACTATGAATATGATTATGTTGAAAATGATAATTCAAATTATAGTGATGAACCTTTAAATGAAGATAGTATTTCAAATAGTCTATGCGAAAAAATAGAATTAGTGGCAAAAATAAAAGAAGAATTAGGTAATCCTAACTTAAAATTTGTTGTATATCCTCCTCTAAAAACAAAGGAAGCTAAAGAAAAATTACAAGAAATGGGATATGAGGATTTAGACCTTAGTGATCCAACAGAACCAAGTGGAAAGACAGGGGTTGCCTATGGTATGTTGGTAGAGAGAGTTCGTATAGATGAATTAAAAAAGGTTGATGTTGCATTTCAATATTATGTCGGTGTTGAGAGAGATAAAAAATTGGCGAAGATTGCTCTTGAACAAGGTTCTGATTTTGGAAAATGGAATAAACTTTGTGTTGTTGGTTCTAAGAGGAGTAATTATACTTTTTATTATACCAAATCTGATGAGGCAATTAACAAAAATATGTCTATTGATAAGATGTCTCACGATAGTATTCCTGTTGATTGTCCACAAGATAGGACAGCTATCTTTATTTGTGCATTAGAGCCTAATGTAATTCAATGGCAAGTAGCGGATAGTATAGAAAATTTGCAAGATTTAGATGAAAATGTAAATCGTATTACATTGGGAGAATAAATATATTTTTAGAGGAACCTACAAAAGAGTGATCTGCAAAATAAATTTTTGTGAATCACTCTTTTTTATTATCATTAAAATAGGATAATTAATAAGAAATATCAAATATAAAATATATAAAACATAAAGTTTGTAAGGAGTAGAGGTTTGAAATGGTTAGTGGTGGGCAAGTAAGAGATGTAATACTCGATAAAATGAATATTTTTTCTAATATTTCTAAGAAGGAATTAAAGAAAAAGAAAGTAACTCCTGAAGAATATTTACGTAAACAAGACCGTTGGAAGATTCCTGAATTTTTTGATTTAGATTATGATACCTGCAGAGTTGTTGAAGTTGGAGATTCTTTATTTGAAGATTGTTCTTATTTGACAACTATTGAATTACCTAAAACTCTTAGAAAGATTGGAAACAAGTCTTTTAAAGGTTGTAGTTCTTTAAAAAAAATTAAACTTCCAGAAAATCTTGAAGAAATAGGAAATTCTGCTTTTGAAGGTTGCACTTCTATAAATGTTATTGATGTTCCAGTAAATGTAAAAAAAATTGGTCAAAATGCTTTTAAAGGTGTTAAATTTGTCAATTATAAGGGAAGTGCAGATGGTTCTCCTTGGGGAGCTGATAGAGCTAATTCAAAAACGACAATACAGGCAGAATCTAAAACAGGATTTTTAGGTGCTGTTGTTTCTAATATTTCAGGAAAAGAGAAAGAAGAGTTAAAATCTAAAATAGAAAGTTTAGAAAAAGAAATAGAAAAAAATAAGTTAGAACTTTTGAATGCTCATCAAGGAATTAATTATTATCAGGAATTTGCTAAAAAAAATGAAAATTATGCAAAAGAACTTGAAGTTAAAGTACAAAAATATGATGATCTTTGCGAAGAGTTAGTTTCAAAGTTGAATATTGTAAATCTTGAAAATAATAGTTTAAGAAAAGATTGCGAGCAGTTTGAAGTTAAATATGAGGAATTAAAGTCTAAATTTGTTCAGTTATACAATTCTAATAAACTTAATCTCAGCAAATTTGATAAATTGTCTCAAGAACATGAAAAAATAAAAAAAGAATTTGAAGTAGAAAAATTTGAATTGACGAAAGATTTGGCTAAAGAAAAAACAGAAAATGCAAAATTGAAAAAAGATTTAGATGAATTGGAATTACAAAAATCTAAATTAGTTGAAAATTTTGAAGAAAAAACAGACGATTTATTGAAGCAATTAGATAAGACTCCTTTTGGAAAAGATGAAAAAGGATTTTTAAAAAGTGATTTAGAGACATATAGAACTATTGTTGAAAAAAAATTGATAGCAGATTATGATATAAAAAAGCAAACTTTAGAAATTGAATATGCAAAGAAAAAAAATGAGTTGGAATATGATGTTTCTCTTGTGAAAAAAAATTTGGAGATGGAAAGAGAAAACATAAAATTTGAAATTTCTTGTTGTAAGAGAAAAATTGAAGAAGATAATAAGTTTTTTATGAAAAATTTAGAGAATGCAAAATCTAAATATGAAGAACTTATAGAAGAAAATCAACATAAAAAGCAAGAAATAGAGAAGCAAAAGGAAGATTTTGAAAACGAGAAACAGGAAATAGAAAAACAAAGACAAGATTTTGAAAACGAGAAGCAAGAGATAGAAAAGAAAAGACAAGATTTTGAGAATTTGAAACAAGAGATAGAAAAGAAAAAACAAGATTTTGAGAATTTGAAACAAGAGATAGAAAAACAAAGACAAGATTTTGAGAATCAGAAACAAGAGATAGAAAAGAAAAAACAAGAATTTTTAGAAAAAAATCAAGAACTTGAAAATCAGAAACAAGTATTTTTGAAAAATAATCAAGAAATTGATAAGCAGAAGCAAGAAATAGAGAAGCAAAAGGAAGATTTTAAGAATCAGAGACAAGATATAGAAAAGCAAAGACAAGAATTTTTAGAAAAAAATCAAGAACTTGAGAATCAAAAACAAGTATTTCTGAAAAATAATCAAGAACTTGAGAAACAAAAGCAAGAGCTTGAAAATCAAAAACAAGTATTTTTAGAGAAAAATCAAGAACTTGAGAATCAAAGGCAAGAGTTTTTGAAAAATAATCAAGAGATTGAGAAACAGAAGCAAGAGATAGAAAATCAGAAACAGGTATTTTTAGAGAAAGAACAAGAAATAGATAGAAAAGTAGAAAAAGTTAAATCTATTTGTGAATACCTTCAAGAAAATATTAAAAGTATCAGTTTATAAATAAAAAAGGGCTGTGAAAAAAGTATTTTACTTTTTTTCACAGCCCTTTTATTTTACTTTAAATTCCTGTTGGAAAGTCGAAAAATTCTGTTTCAACATCAAATTTTTCTTTTATGTGGTGCATTAAAAGTTTTATTCCTGTAGTTTCTGTTGCATAATGACCTGCACAAAGCATAGAAGTATTGTTTTCCATTGCTGTATGATATTGTGCATGTGAAGTTTCACCTGTTATGAATAGATCGAGTTCTTCTTTTATTGCTTCGCTCAAATCAGAAGCCGAACTTCCTGAAATTATTCCTATTGTTGAAATAATTTTATTTTCTTCATTTGAAATCAAAATGCTATTTGTTTTTAGTTTTTCGTCTATAAGTTTTTTGATTTCAGAAAGTTTTTTCGGAGTATCTAATTTAATTTTTACTCCAATAGGTTTTCCTTTAAAATATGCAAATTGTCCAATAACTTCAAAATTATCAAATAATTTAGCTATTCCGATGTTGTTTCCAAGTTCAAGATGCATATCAAGTGGAAGATGAACTGCATAAAGTGAAACATCGTTTACAAGCATTGTCTTTATTCTTTTTTTGTTGAATCCAGTTACAGGAAGAATATTTTTCCACATCATTCCATGGTGGCAAATAAGCATTTGACAATTATTTTTTATAGCTTCTTCTGCTGTTTTTTGACAAAAGTCAACAGAAAAACCGATTTTTTTTATATCTTCTGTTCCCTCTATTTGAAGTCCATTATAGGCATAATCATCTATTTTTTCTATTTCAAAAAGATTTGCAAGATATTTTGTTATTTCGTCTCTTTTTATCATTTTTTCACCTTTACTTTTGTGGTAGATATGGATGAGCTAATATATAATCAGCTGCAGTTATATCATTTCTGTTAGATGCTTTTACATAATCGTTAAGCTCTATATCGTAAATTTCTGCTTCTTGACTTCTTCCTATTTTCTTTAAAATATCACTTATTCTCGAATCTATCCAAACTATTTTTATCCAATCGTCATAAACAGGAGTTTTTTGTGTTCTAAATGTTCTTGCTTTCATTAAAAATGGAAGTGCTTCTTTATATTTTTTATCAAAATATAGTAAAAAGCCATATTCCCAATTTAATTCAAATGCGTCAGGATTATTTGTAATTCCCTCTTGTAAAAATTTAATGCTTTCTTGTTTTTTCTTTAAATTTACAGAAAGATGATATGCACCATAATCATAAGCTTGTACAAAATGTGGATCGAGAATTGTTATAAGTCTTATCAAAGGCATTATTGGCTCATTATTTCTAAAATCAAGTCCTTGATATTCATATTCATGTTGATAATAGTCTGTTTTCATCCACAGAATAGCTGCTGCTGTATATCTCAATTCGCCTAAAATATCGAGTAGGGCAGAGGGGGAATTATCTGCATTATTTCTGTTTTTAAATGACATTTCTGCATATTTGTCTAGAACAAAACCAGATGAGAATATTATTATTGCCAATATTGATAAATATATTATGATTTTTTTGTTCATTATTTAATTCCTAAATTTTATAAGAATTTATGAGTATTTACTTCATTAATTGTTTCTTCGGATGAAGTTAATTTTTTAGATAATTGAACTTTTTTCTTTTTAATTTCTTTTTGATATTAATCTATAAATCACTATAATCCCAAATAATGAAAATAAAATGAGGCTGTATTTTTTCATTATATCTATTGTTCCTGGTTCTCTCCATGCTTTGTGAAAATATTCACATTCATCATGCTCATGATCGTGATGATGTTCTTCTCTTCCAAATTCTGCATTTTCGCCTGTTAAATCTGTATTCACATGACTATGCTCATGCTTATGTTCTGAATCATTTTCATCAGATTCATCTTCTTCTGTTTCTTCTTTTGAAGTTTCTGTTGTTTTAGATTTATCTGTTGATTCAATAGATTCTTTTTGAACTTCTGTTGTGTTATCTTGTGCATAAACTATTGGAATATTTATTGATATAAATATTAGAACTAATGTTATGAACATTATCTTTATATATTTTGAAAAAAACATAAAGCCTCACAAATCCTTTTTTTCAAATAGTATTGTCGCTATCATAACTGTTATTATAACATAAGCTAGACCATATATAGTAGCCCAAGCAAAATAACCTTGTGGCAAGGCGTTCATGTGAACTACTGCGTCTTTTATATTGAAACAATCAAATTTTGGAATTATAAGTTTTATAAAAACTACGAAATCGAGCAACACTTTTGGAAGTCTGCCCTGTAAATATTGTATATAAGGAGTTGAAACACCACCTAAAATATATAAAAATAAAGTGATAGATAATGTCAGAGGGTATGAGGTAAATAGTGAAAATAGTAACATCAAGCCACCTATTATTCCACATTGTAGGATATTTAATATAATTGAATTTATGATCATAACATTCCAATTATCACTGTAAATTTTCATTACTACCATTAGTTCAAGTCCTAAAATCAAAAGATTTACAGCAATAATAGACATCAATCCTATATATTTTCCAGTTATATAAGTTCCTCTTGTTATTGGTTGAGTGATAAATGGATATATTGTTTTTGTTTCAATTTCTTTTGGTATTACATTTAAAAAAAGGCTCAGTGTCAAGACTATTCCAAATAGTGCAATTCCTGAAAGAGAAATATCTTTCATTATTGTAACTTGAGCACCTAAATCAAAAGATGTAAAAGATGCAGAAAATGCAATTAAAGCAAATGACAAAAATAAAAGTATGTAGAGTATTTTTTTCCTTATGTTTTCTTCAATAGTTAGTTGTGCTATTATAAGTGCCTGTTTTATATTTTTCATTTTTTTCTTCCTCTTAGTTCTCTTTTGCCTTTACTTTTTTATTTTTCTTTTTTTTCTTGTCTTCTTTATCTTTCTTATCTTCTTTGTCTTTCTTGTCTTCTTTGTCTTTCTTGTTTTCTTTGTCTTTCTTGTCTTCTTTGTCTTTCTTGTCTTCTTTGTCTTTCTTGTCTTCTTTATCTTTCTTGTCTTCTTTGTCTTTCTTGTCTTCTTTGTCTTTCTTGTCTTTGTCTTTCTTGTCTTCTTTATCTTCTTTTGGGGCGACGAGTTCAAAGAATATCTCTTCAAGATCTCCATAACCTGGTATTGTATTTACTACTACTCCGCCATTATCTGATACCAATTTAAATATTTCAGGTATATCGTTTGAGGGGAGTGTTGTTTTTAAGTGCAAATTTTCTGTTTGTTCTATTTTTATATTTTTTTCTTTGAAAAGTTTTGCTATTTTATCTTCTTTATCTTGAATTGTCATTGTATAGACATTCTTGTCATAACTCAAAAATTCAGATATCTTTTTATTTGAAATCATTTTGCCTTTATTTATGATTCCTATAGAATCACAAAGTCTTTCAACTTCTGAAAGGTTGTGAGAACTTAAAAAGATGCTGATTCCTTTAGAACGAAGTCTTTTTATAATGTCTTTAACTTCTTTTCTTCCTATTGGATCTAATCCACTTGTAGGCTCATCGAGTATCAACAATTCAGGATTACCCAAAAGTGCAAGGGCAATTCCAAATCTCTGTAACATTCCCTTTGAATAGCCTTTTAATTTTTCATTTCTTCTGTCATAAAGACCAACTAATTTTAAATTCAAATCAATTCTTTTATCTGCTTCTTCTTTGGAAAGTGATTTTAAAGAAGCATAATATCTCAAAAGATTTTTTGCTTCAAGAAATTTATAGTAATAGGCTATTTCAGAAAGATATCCTATTTTTTCCATTGCTTCTGGGCTTCCTGCTGGTTTACCTAAAACCTTGACTGTTCCTGAGGTAGGGTGGATGAGACCTAAAAATAATTTGATAGATGTCGTTTTACCTGCTCCATTTGGTCCAATGAATCCAAAAATTTGTCCTTTTTCTATTTTTAAATTCAAGTTATCAAGAGCTAATATTTTCTTACCTTCTGTTTTGTATGTTTTTGAAAGATTTTCTGCTTCTATTACAAATTCCATTTTATAAATCCTTTTATATAGATTCTGCTTGTTTTTCGCTAATTTCTCCCTGAATCATCTTTATAAGGTTATCATTTAATAATTCTATGCTTTTTTCTGGAATATAGCTAAATTCAAGCCAGCCTTTTGACATTCCATTCATATTTTTCTTTTCAAATAGAACTTTTGCTTCCACTGGTACAGCTCTTTCTCCCTCTATCATAAAAAATTTTATCAAAAATTTTCCTTCTGAAGGAAGGGGAGTTTGTGAAGTATATTCTATTCCCTTATTTGAGAATGTTGTTATAAAAATAAAATATGTCTCCCATTCACTATAAACTTCATTATATATTTGTATATTAAAATGTTTATGTGGATGTATTGTTTTTACTTTCGTTTTTGTTTTTGCACCATAATTTCCAGCAATGCAAGTTATAAGTATTCCTGCCTCTGGTGTTACTGAGTCATAAGTCATTTCATACTTTTTATATCCATACTTCATTGTATGTTTTTCTGTTAGATATACACTACAGCTACCTGAATCATTATTATAAAAAAGTTTAACTGAAAATGGTGCAGTTTCAGGAAGTTCTGTTTTTGCAATTATTGTTATTGAATTGTCATCTATTTCATCTATATAGATATTCTCTCTTATAGGATAACTTGTATTTGAAAAAAATTCAACAGGAAATGTCTTTTTTAATGTTATTTTTTGTGGAAGTATGATGTCAAATGCTTGGCTTTCTGTCTGATTCATTTTGTATTTGATTCTGCTACTCAAAATGTGATTAAATATACTCACATAATGGACTTGAAATCCTCACGGATATTTCTTACTGCTTCTTTTATTTATTCTAAATATTAAATTTAGAATAAATATTTTGCGTGCATGCTTTTGTAGATATTAATATCATACTACTCACAAGTTCTTGTACACTCCACAGTCGTTAATTCCCGAATTAAAAGCCTTCGGTACATATCTACAGTT
>CADASF010000034.1 GCA_902790465.1 uncultured bacterium
GGACGAGCAGATTTGGTTATTCCATTTGAAGATAAGATTATCATAATCGAATTTAAATTTGCCAAGAGTTCAAAAGAAGTAGATAAAAAGAGAGCAGAAGGTCAAGAACAAGTAACAAGATATGCAGAAAGTTATAAAAATGAACTAATAGTTAAAAACTCTGACGAGTTTTTAAAAAATAACCCCCACAAGGGGGCAGGGAAGAAGATAATCACAGTCGTTTTAGTTGCAGATAATGAGAAAAAGCAAGTTGTTGGGTAAAAAAATATTGTGGAAATATATTTTATTATAGAAGTTCTTAGGAGAAATAAAATTTATATGAATTCAATAGAAATTGAAAAAGAAGTTAAGGAAATATTAAAAGAATTACCTTCTGAAAGTGTTGAGCTTGATTATAAACAAAGATTTTATAAGGTTGATAAAAAAATTGATTTTGTAAAAGATGTTATTGCAATGCTTAATTCTCTTGAATCTATTGGAGAAAATAAATATATAATTTTTGGGGTTTCTGATGAAAAAAAACTTATCGGAGTAGATGATGAGCAAATAATTAATGATAACATATTTCAAGATTGGGTTAAAAATTATATTTTTCCAAAACCTATAATAAAAACTGGAATTGTTGAATTTGAAAATAAAAAATTTGGTTATATTTGTATTTCAAAAAATAATAAATATTGTATTTATGAAGCTAATGAAAATGTTATAGGGAATTTTCAAATTAAATCGTTGACTAAGAATGCAGTTTTAAAAGGACAAGCATTTTTTAGACGAGGAAGTAAAAATGAAGTAATGACTCAAGAAGATAGAGAAAAAATTCTTTTGAATGAAAATTCTGTTTTTTATCAACAACATATTTTAAATTTAAAGAATAGAATAAAAGAATTTGAAAACAGAATACCAAATTTAAAACTTGGTTTAAAATTACTTGGCAGTATTACTGATGAAGAAAATAAATTTGAGAAGAATGAATATAACTTTTCTAAAATTATAAAAATTAAAGGAAAAAATGTTCAACAAATTTATTTTTCTAAAAAACTATACAATTTTGATGAATTTTCAGAAGATGATAGAAAATATATTAGCAAAGAATATATTGATAATTATAATAAATCAATAATTGATAAGTCAGCTGAAATTGATAAATATAATATTGATAGATTTTTATATAGTTCTGTTTTTGATAATGGACAAATATTTGATTTTTGTATAAAAAATGAAGGAACAGTCGAAGCAAAAAATATAAATATTATTATTGAGTTTCCAGAATATATATTTATAAAATTTAAAGATAAAGCCAAAGATATAATTTCTGAAGATAATCAAAAAAAAATGATTATTGCTCTTGATATTCCAGAAAATCCAGTAGAAAAAATTGAGATGGAAAAGAGAAAACAAGAATTAGCTAATAATAAAATATTAACTCCCTTTTTAGCTAATGTTGAAAAAACAAATAAATTATTTTATTATTTAAATTTAAATACAGAAAAAATATCAAATTTTGAGAAAATAATTAATATTCATTTAGAAAATTATAATAAATTATCAGAAGAAAAAAAGTTATTTTCTCAGGCAATTTTAAATTCTGTTAATAATAATTTTGAAACATCTATAAATAATACTTCTGAAAATCCTAAAGTAGATATTAAAGAACACAAAATAGAGATTGAAATAAAAGAAGGCTTGTTACATACTTTTTCAGAAGAAATTGATAATATTTGTATTATTCCAACTAAAACAGGAAAATTTGATGTTAAAGTTTCCATTTTCTGTAAAGAATATTTAAAATGGCAAGAATATACAATTACATTTGAAGTTGAAGATAAATAATATTTTTTGAGGCTAAATACAATGCACTTTGAAGAGATAATCACAAAACTAAATACAGAAGCCACGAGTGAAAGAGACAAGGGCTATAAATTTGAGCTTTTGATTAAGAATTGGCTTCTTTATGAAAAACTTTACAGAGAAAATATAGACAAGAACAAGTCTTAAATTTTTAAATATCTAATTAAAGAAGATTTTTTGTTAAAAATATAGAATAAAACAAAAATTTATATATTATATTATATATTATAATTGAAATAAGAGTAAGAAAAAATGTCTTTTGATATTTGGAATAGGCGTTACACAGGAAGTAAATTAAAATTAATTGATTGGATTGATGAATTGATAAATAAAAACTGCAAAGGAAAATCTTTTTGTGATATATTTGCGGGAACTGGAATAGTGAGTTTTAAAGAAATTGAAAAATTTGATCATATCATAATTAATGATTTTCTTTATTCTAATAATGTTATATACAATGCTTTTTTTCTTCAAGAAAATTATGATTTAGAAAAATTGCAAAATTTTATTAATAATACAAGAAAATCAATAGAAAATATACAAGATAATTTTTTTTCAATTAACTATGGGGGAAAATATTTTTCATATAATGACTGTAAAATAATTGGAAATATAAGAAATGATATAGAAAAATATAAAAATGAATTCAATAAAAAAGAATATTGCATTTTAATTGCAAGTTTATTATATTCAGCTGATAAAATATCAAATACAGTAGGTCATTATGATGCTTATATAAAAGGAAAAGAGATAAAAGATAAGTTTATTTTTGAATTAATAAAGCCTTATATTTTTGAAAACAAAATTATTGATATATACAGAATTGATTCCAATAAATTAGCAGAACAAATAAAATGCGATATTGTTTATATTGATCCTCCATATAATTCTAGACAATACAGTCGATTTTACCATATTTTAGAAACTTTAACAAAATGGGATAATCCAAAATTAACTGGTGAAGCATTAAAGCCACCTGGAGAAAATATGAGTAATTATTGTAGAAGTTCTGCTAAAAATGTATTTGATGATTTAATTTCTAAATTGAACTGTAAATATATTGTTGTTTCTTATAACAATACATATAATTCAAAAAGTAAATCTTCAAAAAATAAAATAGAATATGAAGATATTGTTAAATCTCTTCAAAATCGTGGAGAGGTAGATATTTTTAGCAAAAAACATCAATTTTTTAATGCAGGAAAAACAGATTTTCAAGATCATAAGGAATTTTTATTTATAACAAAAGTTGGTTAAATTAAATTATGGATATATTACGTTCTCCCTTTTTTTATGTTGGGGATAAATATAAATTAATGCCACAGTTAAATAAATTATTTCCCAAAGAAATAAAAACTTATTATGAGCCTTTTTGTGGTGGTGGCAGTAGTTTTTTAAATACAAAAGCAGAAAGATATATAGTAAATGATATAAATTTTTATATCTTTAAACTCCATAAATTATTTAAACAAAATGCTAAAAAAGAAGAATTTTTTGTAAATATATTATTTGACTTAATAAAAAAATATGGTTTAAGTTGTTCTTATATTGGTATAAATGTTCCAGAAGAATTAAAGAAAAAATATGTAAAAACTTATTATGCAAAATATAATAAAGAGGCATATAAAAAAATGCGTGATGATTTTAATATAAATCAAGCAAATTTTTATTTGTTATATTTATTATTAATTTATGGATTTAATCATATGATCCGATTTAATTCCCAAGGTTTATTTAATTTGCCAGTAGGAAATGTTGATTATAATAATAATGTTGCTAAAGCTATTAAGTCATATTTAAATTTTTTAGCACTAAATAATGTTATTCTAAAAAATTTTGATTATAAGATTTTTTTAAAAAAACAATCTTTTGAGGAAAAAGATTTTGTTTTTTGTGATCCACCTTACTTAATTTCACAATCAGAATATAACAAAATATGGAACACAGAAGAAGAAAAGAAATTATATGAAATTTTAGATGATTTAGATAAAAGAAATATAAAATTTGGATTGACAAATTTAGCATACCATAAGGGAAATAAAAATGAAATTTTATTAAAATGGTCAGAAAAATATAATTGTTATTCTGTAAATAGTAACTATATTAGTTTTAATGACAACACAATAAAAAAAGATTCTAAGGAAATTTATGTAACAAATGTATAAGAAAAAACCTTTATCTTTTAATACTACTTTAAGAAATCCAAATAGAATAGCTGGTTTTTTATCTGTTTTAAATAAATATGAAGGACAAATTTTAACAAATGATTTAATTTATCAAATCTGTTATGATATTATTTCTAAAAAATTATATAAGCCAACTGCTATATCCAAAAATAGAGAATGGCAAGATATATATAATTCACCAACAATTTATTTTACAGTAAATGAAGCTCAAGAAATTTTAAATTTATCACCGCAAAAACATAAAGAAGCAGGTTTTGATTATGGATGGGCTTCTCGTTTTGATACTTGGTATAAATTAATAATGGAATTTGGATTATGTTTTTATGAGATGAATGCTCCTATTGAAATCAGCACATTAGGAAAAAATTTAATAAAAGCATACGATGAATCAGCTACAGATGATGACTTAATACAAAATATATTTCTAAATATTTTGGCAAAATTTCAAACATCTACACCATTTAGAAAAAATGCAAATAATAATATTCCCTTAATGTTATTATTAAAAGTGATTAAACTCCTAAAAAATGATAAAAAAGAAAATAATGCAGGAGTATATAAGAGAGAAATTCCTTTTTTCTTATGTTGGCAAAATAACAATGCAGAAGAATTATATAAATATATAAAAAATTTTAGAAAACAATATAGTTTTGAAGCAAGCGATGAAATAATATATGAACATTGTTTAAATTTATTTTTAGATGAGCATAACAAAGATATTGAAAGCCTAAAAACATATATAAAATCTTCAAAACTTTTGAAAGAAAGTGTAGATGAATATATTAGAAAAATGAGAATTACAGGGGTAATATCTCTAAGAGGCAATGGTCGTTTTTTAGATTTCAATATGTTTGAAATAGAAAAAATTGATTATCTAATAAATAATTATGGGGATTGCATAAATTTTATTAGCAAAAGAGAATATTATAATTACATTCAAAAAAAAGATTCATTTTTATTTAAAAATTTTGAAAAAGATCAAAAAGATTTGCAAAAAATAAAGCAATCGGTAATAAAAAAATATGCAGAAATATATAGTGAAGATAAATTAATAAATGAGCTAATTTTTACTTATAAGGGAACAACGAAAGACGATTTATTAAAATTTATAGATAATCCTGTTCGATTAGAATTTTTAACTGCGATTGCTTTAGTAAAATATTTTGAAAATATAACAGTAATAGCAAATTATTCATCTGATGACGAGGGACTTCCAAAATTTACAGCTCGTGGTGGAATGGCTGACATTGAATGTTTTCAAAAAAATTGTTATGCTTTAGTTGAAGTAACTTTAATGACAGGAGCAAGCCAACAAACCGAACATGAAATGACATCAATTTCAGATCATTTAAAAACGGCTTCTAAAAATTCAGAAAAATACACAATAGCTTTATTTATTGCCCCCATTCTTCAAGAAAGAGCTATTGATTATATGGAATATATGAATGAAAGAAAATTGATTAATAAAAATTGTGGTGGAATTATTTCAATGAGAATTTTAGATATGATTCCTAATTTTAAAAAAGTTGATGAAATCACAGATTTTGTAAATATCTAAAATAAAACAGAGAAATATATATTTTATAAAAAATAAAAAGGGGAGAACTTCTTTGATTTTCTCCTTTTTTATTTAGAAAATTTATTTGTAAAATTTCAATTAGCCAATTTTGGAGTATAATATGCCTTTTGTCGGTAAATTTAATTTTTTTTAAATAATAAAAGTAAATAGAAATATAGAAGCATAGAAATAAATAGTTAATTTGTCATATCTTATTTTAATTCTTCTAAATTTTTTTTTGAAAAGCTCTTTTTATAATATTTCTTGTTTTATATAAAATATCATTTATAGTATATTAATAAAAAAACAAGTAGTGAGGGGTTGACGAACTCCTTTTATTGCGTGATAATAAAGATATTATATTTTATATATTATAATAAGAATATATATATAAAGATATTCCTATTATAATTTAGGAATTATAAGTTAAAAGGATTAATAAATGAGTGGAAGGTTTATTGAAGTTATAAAAGAGCTATCATGAAAAAATAAAGGTTGTAGTCAAATTAGGAAATGAATTTGTGTAGGAATGTTATGGAAAATATTTAGGAGCAGTTATGGAATGAGATTAAAAAAATATTTTAAATTTTGATAATAAAGAATAAGATTTCTATCTCTGTAATAAAGAGCTATTGATTATATATATGAATGAAAGAAAATTGATTAATAAAAATTGTGGTGGAATTATTTCAATGAGAATTTCAGATATGATTCCTAATTAAAAAAAATAATGAAATCAAAGATTTAATAAATATCTAAACTAAAATATATAAAATGGATTGATCAAATTATGGATAAAATAAAAGATATTGTACCTATAGATAAAGTTTATGAAGATTTACTTCGTCCTTCAATGAAAGAAGCTGGTGATATTGTCAAAAATGTAATCAAAGCTGCAAGGTGTTTATTGATTCCATTAGATTTGTTGTCGGCTCAGCAAGATCGTTTTCAGAATTATTTAAAAAGGATTGTAGAAAATGTAGATGAAGAAAATTTAGTTAATGCCCCTGCAAGGATTGTAGGAAAAGTTTATGAAGAATTAAAATATTTAGAACAAGATAGTATTTTGACTGAATTATTTCTTAACTTGCTTACAATTTCTATTAATAAAACTCAACAGAGTAAAGTCCATCCTGCATTTCCAACAATTATAAGTCAACTTGCTCCTTACGAGGCAGTTATATTATTTTATCTGAATAAACAATCATTTGAGTTGAAAGAATATATGAATTTAGATATTCAAAAAAATATATTTACGGATAAAAAAATATTATATAATAAATTATTAGATAAATTTAAATCAGATAAACTTGATATTAAGGAAGAGTATATCTATATATACATAGATCATTTGACTAGTTTAAATATTATATCTGCAATGCAAAAGGGAAATCAAGTTCCAGTTTTTGATGATACAGGTAAACAAATTGGCTTAGAAATTTATTATAATATTGAGTTAACAGTTTTTGGTAAATTATTCGCATCTGTAGTTATTCCAAATAACCTTGAAACTTTTTCTGATATAAAAACAAAATAATATAAAGAAACATTATGACTATGCAAGAGAATACGGCAATCAATACTATATCTTCGAATTGGCTAAAAATGTAATCAACATCGCAGTCCATACAGTCAAAATCCTCGACGAGTTGAACAAAATCGAAGTAGAAATAGGAGTATAATTTATGGAACAAACTCAGAATAATTCATTTAATTTACTTAGAAATGCAGGAATATATGCTATTTTAGATGGCGATAGTAAATTTGAAGAATATAAATTTTCTGATAATGGTGCAAATATAACAATAGCTATGCCATATTTAAATGGAGCCGACTTACGGAATTTGTCTTCTTCCTTTGGATTAATACAAAAAAATACTGGTATTAGTCGTTGGCAATATCTTGATAATTTATTTGAATATTGTATAAAAGAAGATCTTTGTTCTGATTTATTATTAAATTTTTTTGATAAGAAAAAGTTTAAATGTAAATTTTGGGGGCATAGTGTCGATGTAATTGATGAAGCATATAATACTTTTGTTCAAACAATACTAAAAAAAATAAATGGATTTTTATATTTTGATGATTATGAACTTATCTTAAAAGATAATCAATTTAGTGTAAGGCAAATAGGTTGTAATGTTGAAATACAAGCTCCTTCTCTAAAAAATATCAACTATGACTATATAACAGGTATATATAAAAGAGCCACGGAAGATATTGAGAATAAGAATTTTGATAGTGCAATTACAAAATCTCGGAGTTTACTTGAAGAGATTTTCTGTTTTGTAATAGAAAAGAAAAATGCAATTCCTCCTAAAACTGGTAATATTTATGAATTATATAAGAAAGTTAAGGACTTATATAATATGCATAATAAATCTAATATTGATAAGTGTATTAATGCTCTTTTATCAGGATTAGTAAATATTGTAAAATCAATTTCAGAAATGAGAAATAGTGTAAGTGATGCTCACGGTTTAGGTTCTAAGAGATTCAAGGTAGATGAACATCATACTCGATTATGTGTAAACTCTGCTATAACTATGTCTGAATTTATCTTAGCGGTAGAACAAAAAGCTAATTCTAAACAAAATAAAATAGAAGTCGAAATATAAAAAAAAATATTTGGCGAATGACTTTTTTTTCATCAATATAATAAAGGATAAATAAATGAGATTATATCGTTATAGAAATATTAAAAATGCTCTACTAGAACTTGAAAAGGGAACATTTTATTTTGCTAACTATAAGGAATTAAATGATCCTATTGAAGGATATATGAGAGTATATTGGCAAGGTGATAAATATGCTTGGGAAGGATTATTTAAAAATTATATTTGTAGTTTGTTTAATGCTCTTCTATACTATTACATATCTGATAATGAATATTATATTGATTCTAAACAAGACTTTGAAAATGCTGTTAAAAAAGTAGGAATAATTCTTGATTTAAATAGGTTTAATAATGTAACTTTTGGTAAGATTTTCCAAAAATTATATGAAAAATTTTTAAAAAATGAATTTGTTCAAAGGATTATTTGTTTTTGTTCTGATAACAAGAAAATTTTTTCTAAACACATTAAATTATTTTTTTTATTTATACATAAGATTGCGTTATATATTTGTTTAGAAGAAATAAAAAAATATATAAATATTGATTTATATGAATTAAAATTGTTGGAAGAATTTTGCCACAATATTGGTTATTTTATTAATTTTGAACAATTAAATATTATTTATGAAGATGACAAATCTCATATAGATTTTTTAAATTCTTTTTGTAAAAGTGAAATAGAAAACATATTTTTAAAATTATTTTCAACTGATAGTGATTTGTATAAGAAGAGAAGATATAGACATTATTATTCAGTTCGTGATGAATTTCCAAATATTTATATAGAAAAATTAAGAGATATTATTTATCCAGATGGTCATATTGTATGTTTTTCAAAAAATTCAGATAATTCTTCAATGTGGGGAAATTATGCAGATAACCATAAGGGCATATGTTTTATATATGAAACAAAGAATATTGATAACAAAGAAGTGATACCAGTTGAATATTTCAAGATAGATATAAAACCTGTAAAGTATGAGAACAATCTTATTGAACGAAATTTTTTTCTCTCTTTAGGTAGATTGACATTACAGCAGATAAATACTTGGTTGAGCGGAATAAATCCAAATGAGTTAAGTGATTTATTACATGATTATTTATCTATTAGAGAAGGTAAAATAGAAGAAAATAAATGGAGAAATGAATATTGGAAAAATTTCGAGGAAATATTTTTTAGAAAAATGATTGATTGGAAATATGAATCAGAATATCGTATGCTTATGGCAGATTCGTTACATGAATTAAAAGATAAAACAAAAAGAGTAAAGCAATATGATAAAGAATGTTTAAAAGGTATTATTTTTGGAATTAGAACAAATATAGAAGATAAAATGAATTTGATAGAAAAAATAAGAAATTTAGGGAAAAATATAAAAGAATTTGAATTTTATCAGGCTTCGTATGATGAAGAAGATAAGAAAATTATCTTGAATAGGTTATACTATGAATAATTAGCATTTTTTATTAAAATAACTCGTTCTGCTAATTGATTCTTAAAAAAATAAGTAAATAAAAATTTGCTATAAACTATTCAATATATGCCTGTATACTGCCATTTTGTCATTGCGAGGCTTTAGCCGTGGCAATCTAAGCCTGTAAATTATTATTTACTTAAAAATTAAGTCGATCGTATATATTTAAAATGTTGTACTCGATTTATTTAATAAATCACAAAATTTAAATTAAGTGGTTGAGATTGCCACGGTCGCACAGCTCCCTCGCAATGACCTCACCTCTAAATAGAGGCTGTTTGGGGAGATTTTAAAATATTAATTAACTAATATAACGAGTTAAAAGAGAGATAAGAAATGAAAAGTGAAGAGATTTTTTTTCAAAATTTAAATAATATTTATGATGTTATACAAGTGATAAATTCTTGTCAAGAAATATTAAAAGATTCTATTACTCTTATTGAACATAAATTTGTGATAGAAAGATATATGATAACTAAGTATTTAGATAGGAAACAAGCAATAGATATTTATAAAAAATTTAATCTTGAAAATCCAGAATATTTATTAGGAATAAATCTTTATCTTGTATTAAATCCTAATAATTGTGTAAATCTTGAACTATCATCTAATGAAGTTATTATTGAGAATTTATCATTACAACTTTTATGTTTTTGTTTTAAGAAAACTATAAAATATTTGAACAAATAAAATATTGGCCCCCACGCTATATCTTCGAATTGGCTAAAAATGTAATCAATATAGCCATAAAAACAGTCGCAATCCTCGACGAATTAAACAAGTTACAAGTAGAAATATAAAAATATTTGGCGAATCACTGTATTATAAAAAATTTAAGGAAAAAATAATGAAAATTAAAGAACTTTATTTAAAAAATTTCCGTTGTTTTGAAGAAACAAAAATAGATTTCAATACAGATTATACTATTTTTGTTGGAATAAATGGAGCAGGTAAATCATCAATTTTAAATGCAATACAAATTATGTTATATCCAATTATGGAAGTATCTCAATATGATATTCGTAACACTGGAATATCGAGTGATCCAAATATTAAAGATAGTGATATAACAACAAAAACAAAGAAATTGGGAAGTATTCTAAATCAAGAATTACAATATCCAATGATTTTAAAATCTACTTTTCAAAAGTCAGATGATATAGAAATTCCTTTAGAATATACATTAAATAAAAATCATATAAATACAAGTGCAGAAACAGAACCTCTTGTTGAATATGTAAGATATTTGCAAAATAAAGTAACAGAAGATGAAAAAACAATACTTCCAGTAATTGCTTATTATGGAACAAAAAGGCAGTGGGAGAAAACAGGACAAGAAGCTACAGATGAAATTTTATTTATGCCACAGATGAATGGCTATATAAATGCTCTAAGTGCAGAACCATTTAATATTATGAGAATGAGACATTGGTTTTCTCGTATGTTATTAATTTCAAGAAAAAAGCCTGTTCTCGAATTTGAAGCAGTAAGAAATGCCATTGCAAATTGTTATAAAGAAATTGATGATAGGGAAGAATTGCAAGAAGTTAAAATTGACTATGATGCTGAAAAAGAAGATATAGAGATTCAAATGTATTTTGAAGATAAGACTGAAATTTTACCATTGAGTTATTTGAGTGATGGAATGAAAAGCATTTTGGCTATTGTTTCAGACATTGCATATCGTATGGCTACCTTAAATCCTAATCTTCTTGACAATGTGATAAAAGAAACAGATGGTATTGTAATGATAGACGAAATCGACATGCACTTGCACCCTTCTTGGCAAAGAAAAATAGTAGATAGTTTGACAAAAACATTTCCAAAAGTTCAATTTATTTTTACGACTCATTCTCCTACAGTTTTAACAAATGTACCAAAAGAAAATATTAAAATAATATCTAATGGTAATATATTTGATACAAATATAAATACTTATGGTCGTGATGTAAATTCAATCCTTAGAGAAATAATGCACAGTAAAATTCGTCCTTCTGAAACTCAAAAAATATTAGATGATTTTTCAAATGCAATAGCAGATTCAGATTTAGAGAATGCAGAAAAAATACTTGAACAATTAAAAAGTATTTTAGGCGAAAATGACAGTGAAGTTGTAAACGCACAAGTAACTCTTGATCTTGAAAAAATATGAGGTTTTAATCGTGATTTACATCAAAAAAAATTCTCCGCCTAAAAAATTTGTTGAATTTGTACAAAAAAATAAAAAAGCACATTTTAAAGCACATTTTGATGATATGCCTTCTGATGTTAAACAGATTTTAAGAGAGTCTCTTTTAAAAGAACAGGGATATTTATGTGCTTATTGCATGAGTAGAATTAATATAGAAGATAAAAATACAGAACAAAATACCACAAAAAATAAAATATTAAATAAAATAGAACATTATGTACCACGAAATAGTGAAAATGAACTTGATTATAAAAATCTTTTAGCTGTTTGTGGTGGAAATTCTTTTGGAAATGAGGAAAAACATCAGCATTGCGATACAAAGAAAGGCAATAAAACTTTAAAAATTAATCCTCAAAATAAATACCATATAAGTCAAATTTCTTACAAACCAGATGGCACTATTTATTCAAAAAATAAAGAGTTTGATGATGATCTTAATAAAGTTCTCAATTTGAATGATGATGAAGGTTGTCTTAAACAACGCAGAAAAGAAGCATTGGATACACTAAAAAGTGAAATTCATAAAATTTATAAAGATAAAACAGCAACTTTAAATTTTCTAAAAAAAACATTAAATTTTTATACAAGTTTAAATGAAAAAGGAGAGCTACAACCATATTGTGGTATTCTTATTGAATATTTAGAAAAGAAAATAAATAACTGGCACAAATAATTTTTATTTACTAAAAACATAAAAAAATCGTGTTGAGAAATTTTTCTTAACACGATTTTTTTACTCACTTATTTTATATTTGAAATAAAACTCACTGAATTTTTATTAAAAGGAAAAATATTTTCCTTTTTATTTCAAAAAAATATTATTTTTTATCATTTTTCTAAATGAAAAGGAAATTTAATTTACCTTTAGAATATAATTATAAAATAAAATAAGGAAAATAATAATGGAAATACAAAGAGTTTTTATAGATGGATTTAAAAATTTATCAAATATTAATATAAATTTTGATAAATTAACTGCTTTAGTTGCATTAAATAATTTTGGTAAATCAAATGTATTATCTGCTTTAGAATTTGGAATATCTTTCATTCAAAGAAGACCTATTGACAAAGTAAAATTAATGTCAAGTACAAAGTTTATTCCTCTTAATAAAGCTATTGATAATAAAAGTTTTACTTTTGCCATTGAATTATTAATGAATTTAAATTCTCAAAATTATTATGTTTATTATGAATTTAAATTTAACTGGGCTTTACCTAATCCTAAAATAATATACGAATCCTTAAAAATTAAAACAGATAAAAAAGGTAATAAATTTACTCAACTAATAAATAGAAATGAAGAAGAAGCAAAATATAAAAGTTCAAAAACAAGTAAATGCTCTACGAAAATTAAAATAGAATCTAATGAGCTTGTTATTAATAAATTGCAGGCATATGATAATATATATTATTTAGAAGTCATAAAACAAATAAATTCTTTGACTTTTCACACAGAAAAAACTTTAGATGCTAAAAATAGTCTTTATGTTCAAGAAATTGTTATTAACAGAACTGAAAATGAAATTTCTGTTGAAAGTCTGCCAAGTATTATATTTGAATTAAAAAATAGATACCCAGATAAATATGAATTACTAATAAATACATATAAAGAGTTATTCCCCAATATTGAAGATTTACAAGTTAGAGAATTTTCTTTAAATGCAACAGATATTAATAATATACAAAATAAAAATATTATTTCCCCTAAAGCATATTTCTTGACAGTTAAAGATAAAAATTTGATAGATTATGTAAATTTTTCTTCAATGTCTGATGGAGCAATAAGAATTTTTACAATCCTAACTAAAATTATTATTGCATCTATAAGTAACATCTCATTAATAGCAATAGAAGAACCAGAAAATTCAATGCATCCAAAATTATTTAAAGCATATATTCAAATAATTTTGCAACTTTTAGATCAATGTAAACTTATTATTACAAGTCATTCTCCTTATATTATTAACTTTATAGACCCTAAATGGATTTATGTAGGTTTAAATAAAAAAGAAGGAGTAGCAGAATTTTTTTCTTTCAAAAAAACAGGTAGAAAAAAATTATTGAAAGATGCAGAAGATTTAGATATGGGGATGGGGGATTATCTATTTTCTCTTATTAGTGATAACTCTTCAAATATTGATGAATACTTGGAGCGTTAATCAAATGAATAAATGTATTGTTTTATTTGTTGAGGGACAAACCGAAGTAGAATTTTATAATAAAATTATATCTTATATAAGAGAACAACTACCCAACAAAAAATTTGATGTTAAAATTAATTGTATAAATGTAGAAGGTGTAGGCGGTTTTAAGAAAGAGGCTTTAAAAAAATTCAAAAAAGAAATTAAAATAAAATACAAAAATCATCAATTTATAATTTTTTGTTGTTTAGATTCAGATGTTTTTGAAGGTTCACAACAACCACCAATTAATTTAAATAAAATACAAAAAGATTTAAAAATTAATGGAGCTAATAAAGTTTTTATAATACAAGCTGTACACACTATAGAGGATTGGTTTTTAATAGACATTGAGAGTATTTTATCCTTTTTAAAATTAAAACCAACTACGAATATTAATGGAAAAAATGGTCTTGATAAAATGAAAACTATTTATAAAAAAGCAAATAAAACATACATAAAGGGTGGTAATACTAAAGATTTTATAGAAAAACTAAACATAAATAAAATAATACAAAACGAAGAAGTTAAAGAAAAATTAAAACCTTTATTTGATGAATTGAATTGCAAATTTCTTTAAAGAAAATTAAAAACTGGCATAAAGAGTTTATTTAAAAAAACATAAAAAAAAATCGTGTTGAGAAATTTTTCTTAACACGATTTTTTATTCACTTAGTTCGCTTCTATTTCATCAAGTACCATTTGTACATTTGGATATATTTTCATAACTTTACTCAATCCCGTTATGTCAAATATCTTGTTTATTTCAGTTTTGGAGCTTACAAGATATAGCTTTCCATTCAATGAATTTACTTTTATGTTTGCAGATGTTACAGCACCGATTCCGCTACTGTCAATATGTTTTGTGTCTGTAAAATCTATTATGATATTTTTATGACCAGATGATATCAATTTGGAAAACAGTTTTTTTAGTTCAGAGTAAGAGACATAATCAATATCTCCAGTCAGTTCTACAATTGTAAGACCAGGTCTTGTTTCCTTCAAATCTTTTAGTACCTTCATTTTTGTAAGCTCCTTTATTTATTATTATTTTTATTTTCTTGATTCATAACTTGATCTTTTCTGTATGCTATAAAAGTAAGCAGAAAAACAAATGGGATAGCAAGAACTATGCCCAAAATACATAACAATTTATTGCCTGTTAAAAATAACAATGTTGTCAAAAGAATTGCAGAAAATTTTGTTGTATAAAACAGTTTTTGCCATCTTGGGACCATTTTTATATTGCCTTTACATTGTTTACATAAATTGTTTGTAATCTTTGTTTTACAGTGTGGGCAATAATTTTCTACCCCTATAATTTCCTGTTTTATCTTTGGCTCATTTGTTCTTATTTCATCTACAAGTTCCTGCATATTAGGAAAAGACATTCCATAAGGATTGTTGTCTATTTCCGTTATATTAGGCAGTTGTTCTTGTGTTTGAGGTTTTCTCAATATTAACTTCCTTGGCATAATGCCTTTGTTTTGTTGTGCATATGGAAAATATCCATATATTATTGTTGAATTAGTCAATTCATGCCAAGAAAATTTGATTTCTTTTGTTGAATCAGATACGGTAAGTCCCTTTCTTGATGTTGTAACTTGTATCCTATTCTGCCTAAATCTTCGGCTTAGATGAGACATTGGAACAAATAAAAGCAATATAACTAAAACAATTTGAAATGGTGTTACAAATTGTTTTGGAATGCCAACTCCATTTTGAAGATTTGTAAAATCTTTTACTGTAAATGAGATATAAAACCAAATTATAATTGGAATAATACTTCCAATTATATTCATTATATTTGCAACTTTATTTTCTTTATACTGATACTGTGCCATGTTATTTTCCTTCAAAAATTAAATATCCATAAGCAGGAAGTAATACTTCTGAAGAATTATTTATTTTTGCATTTGAAATTCCTGCAGAAGAAGTATATGTGCAGTCTTCTAAATTGTAATTATCTTTTGAAAGATTGGAGAGAGCATATTTTTTATTATCTCTGTGAAAACTTTTTACTATTGTGAGCTTTTCTCCTTCTTCATTTTCAAAAGTTCTTCTCTGTGAAAGTGGTTGTAATATGACTGAATCTATTTTTGCTGCTTTTCCAAGTAAAAGACCACTAAATTTTATTCCCATGCTGTGTAATCCAGCTTGTAAAATTCTTCTTTCAAGAACTTCTTGCATAAACATAAATGTATCTTCTTGAGAGCCTGCAAGTGGAACTGTATAAATTTTATCTCCATCTATTCTCATCAAAATAGATGTTGAGACTCCAAAACCACTCTGTTTGAGATAACAAAGATGAAAAGCATATTCATCATCTTCTTCTATTGAAAAACGAAGCCAGAAAGAATTTTCTTTTCTTATTGCTACAAGAGAACCCATCATGCCACTTGGATAGCCTATGTCTTCGATTTCATAGTCTTTTCTAACGGCTTTTCCCTCTTCTGCTTGTAAAATTATATAGCTATGTGGCTTTTTTAATTCCTTATATAATCTGTAATCCCAACCTTCTGTTTTATATATTGAAACCAATGTGGAAAGTGCTTCTATTGCAGATTCAAGGTTTGTATCATCGGAAACACCATTTCCTGCTAAAAATACTTTTGATTTTCCTGTTTTTGGATCGTAAATATTTTTTCCTGCTGTATTACCTTTATAAAACCAAGAAGCTGAAATTCCTGCAAGTGTTTCATATTTTTTGTCATTTGTAGCTTCAGCCAATGCTATCAAATTTTCTGTTATGACCTGAGCTCCTTGTGATGTTTGTGGATATACAACAGGACTTGGAGCCATTCCACATATTGGACCGTAAGATGATAAAAGATGAACAATCAAATTATCTGCTTCATTTTTTGCAGATGTTGTTAGTTCTTTGTCTTTTAATAGTTCTCCAGCTTTTGCAAGTGCTTCTGTCTGTCTGTTTGCTGAAAGTGTAAAAATATGTGGATTTGCAACGCTTTCATAGTGGGCACAATATGGAAATTCATCATATTTTAAAGTTGTAAATTGTTTTACACCATCTGAAAGCATTTTTATATAATTTTTTGTCTCTTCACTTTTGTCTTTTTTGTACATTTCACAAAGTGCAAGGATATATAATGAACTTGTGTCGCCTCTTCCTTCTACAAGCCAAGTAGGAGCATTAACTCCGTCTTTTTCGAGGTGTTCATTTTTTGAATAGTTGCTTGTCAATGGTATTATCTTTGTTTTTACAATATCATCTATTATTTTGTCGATCTTGTCTTTTAATTCACCATTTGCAGTTGCTCTTTTCTTAGCAAGGGCTAAGAAAGAATATGCAGAAGTTATTGAATCTGCGTCTTCATCACTTGAATCTGATTTACAAAATCTTCCCTGTCCTTTGTACATGTCTGCAACAAAAGAGATACAATCTTCTGAAATATCTGTTTTTATGCCTTTCTCTCTACAATTTTCAAGGAGAATAGCAAGTTGAGCCATGTTATATGTGTTTATATCTTTGCCATGGTCTGCATATAATAAATAATTTTTATACATCTTTTTTAAAGATTTTATTTCAGAGAAGTTTATTTCCCTTGCATCGGCTATTTTGGCACTTTTATTCGATTTTGTCTGTTTGACTTCTTTTTTATTTTTGTCATTAGATTTTTTATCTTTTTTGTTTTTATCTTTAGATTTAGTATCTTTTTTATTTTTATCTTTAGATTTAGTCTCTTTAGCATTTTGTGCTTTTGTTGCTTTATATCTTTTTGCATATACATCTTGTACAGTGCAGAAAAGCAACATAATTATCATCATAAATATGCAAATTATTTTTATATTTATCTTCATTTTTCTAATTACTCTTTTATATCTTTAAAATTTTTTGCCATATATTATACTATATTACAAAATAAAAAGCAAATAAAAAATCCAGCAAATTTTCACTGGATTTTTAGAATTTTTGTTGTTTATCTATTTTATATTTTTAATGACTCTTTCATATCTTCTGATATTTTCTTTAATTCTTCTAAATTTTCTTTATTTACTTTTTCAAGTAAAAATATTTCTTCTGTTTCTTTGTTTTCAAATTTATTTGGAATAGTCTTGCGTAATAGCAATATTAAATTCAAAACTCTTCTTTTATAACTTCTCTTTCCGCAAGATTCTGTAATTTCAGACTCTTTCACATATATATTAGCTATATTTAAAGATTCAATAAAAATAGGTTCTTTTTTGGGGGTATTTGGAATTATTTCCAATCCATTTTGGGAAAATTTTAATGTAATTTTTTCTATTTTTGTGACCAATTTTTTTTCTAAGGATGTAAAGAAAGGCCAAAAGATAACCATGAGAACAATAAATATTATAATGGCTATACATCCTCCAAAAAGACCAGCCAAATCACCGAAATATGGCTTAAGTATAAGGATTGATATTGTAACAGCAAATAACAATAAAATAATAATGATACCATTAAATATTAGTTCGTAAATTTTATTATTATTTTTTTCTTTTTTGGTAAAAAATAGTTCTTGCAGAAGTTTATGATAAACTGTATTTATTTCGATAGTCAGATTTGTCTCATTTTTCACATAACTTGTTATTTGAAATATATTTGTTAATTTAGATTGATTCATTTTTTTATTTTCCTAAAAAATATTATTTTTTTTATTACTGTAACGCAAATTTATTACCCAAAGGACTGTTTTAGAATTTATAAAAAAAATTTATACACTTAATTTTAATGCTTTTTTTAGTGTTTCTGCTAATTTTATTGCTTGTTCTAAATCTTTTTTATCTATTTCTTCAATTATGGCAATTTCTTTTATTTCTTTATTTGTAAATTGTTCTTCGATAGATTTTTGTAATACTACAATTATATTCAAAATTTTTACTATATATGAATTATGTTCAGATTCTCTTTTTATTTCTTGTTCTCTTATACATATTTCTTTAATATTTAAACTGTCAATAAAAATAGGTTCTTTATTGGAATTTTTAGTATTAGGATTTATTTCTAATCCATTTGAAGAAAATGTCAATTTTACATCTTTTATTTTTGTAACCAATGCTTGTTCTAAAAACATATAAAAAGGCATTGAGATAAGAATAAGAATAATAAGTGTTGTACAACTTAGACATCCGCCAAACAGATATTTAAATATTTCTCTAAACATATCTATAAAAACATCTAAATCAGTTTGAGAAAGACTTGAATTATTTACTAAATTGTTATCAAGCATAAAGCTGGGTATCAGGCAAGCAAATATTGAAATAATTACGCCACCACCAACTAATAGATCGTATATTCTATTATTATCTTTTTCTTTTTTTGTTAGAAATAGTTCTTGAAAAAAAACAGAATTTATAGTCATTTCTACTATTGTATTTGTGTCATTTTCTGTGATGTTCACTTTATATTTATCTACGAATTGGGCATAAGAACTCATTTTGTCAATTTCTCCAGTGTTTCTATAAAATTTGGATATGACATATCTATATTTTTAATGCTTTTTTTAGTTTTTCTGCTAATTTTATTGCTTTTTCTAAATCCTCTTTTTCTATTTCTTCCATTATGGCAATTTCTTTTATTTCTTTATTTGTAAATTGTTCTTTGATAGATTTTTTTAATACTAAAATTATATTCAACATTCTTACTGTATATGAATCACGTCCAGAACCTTTTAATATTTCTTGTTCTCTTATACATATTTCTTTAATATTTAAAGTGTCAATAAAAATAGGTTTTCTATTAGAATTTTTAATATTAGGATTTATTTCTAATCCATTTGAAGAAAATGTCAATTTTATATCTTTTATTTTTGTAACACATTTTTTCTTAAAAAATTTTAGTATAGGATTTAAAATAAATACTAAAATTATAAAAATAAATAACATTAAGAAACATCCTTGTAGAGACATACCTCCTGATGGAGAAGGTTTCTCTCCTAAGATTAACAGTTGAATAAAATAGGAAGCAACAAATGTTGTAAAGCCAATAACTGACATTATTGCCTCATAAATCATATTATTTGTCTTTTCTTTTTGGGTAAAGAATAGTTCTTGACAACATCGCAAATTTGTAATCATTTCTACTGTTGTATTTGTGTCATCTTCTATAATGTTCACTCTATGTTTAGCTACTAATAGTGCATAAGAACTCATTTTGTCAATTTCTCCAGTGTTTCTATAAAATTTGGATATGAAATATTTATGCAATCAATCTCTTTTATTTTGCAAGGTGAATCTGCAATAGTTGAGGCGATAATTAATGACATTGCAACTCTGTGATCTCCATGAGATTCAAGTTCTGCACCTTTTAATCTTGTTTTTCCATCTATTTCAAATCCATCTTCAAATTCTT
The DNA here is from genome assembly GCA_902790465.1 of uncultured bacterium. GTDB lineage: Bacteria > Vulcanimicrobiota > CADAWZ01 > CADAWZ01 > CADAWZ01 > CADAWZ01. Next base: position 20,390 of record CADASF010000034.1, read on the forward strand.
TTATATTTGCCCCCATTTTTTTTAGTTCACTACACATTGAAAAAATTCTGTCACTCTCTTTTTTCCTCAGTTCACCTGCACCTGTTATTTTTGTTTTGCCTTCTGCTTGTGTAGCAAGTACAGCTAAAATAGGAATCTCATCTATCATTGACGGGACATCTTTTGCTTCTATTTCTATGGCTTTTAAATTGCTTGTTTTTGCTATTATATTTCCAATTGGTTCTCCTGCTTCATTTGATCTAATATCTTGTATTTCAATAAAGCCGTTCATTTTTTTTACAGCATTTAAAAATCCTATTCTGTGTTCGTTTATGCCTACATTTTTTATTGTTACATTTCCATTTTTTGAGAGTAGAGCAGAGGCAATAAAAAATGAAGCTGAAGAAATATCTGCAGGTATTGTAATTTTAAAGCTATTTAATTTTGCATTTCCTGTTATTTCTATTTTATCTCCAATTTTATTTAATTTTGCACCAGATAAAAGCAATAGTTTTTCCAAATGGTCTCTTGTTGGAATTGGTTCTATATATGAAGATGTTCCTTCTGCATTTAATGAAGCAAGAAGAAAACAAGATTTTACTTGGGCACTTGCTTTTATTTGTCTGTAAGAAGTCGCATGTAATTTAGAAGGGTAAAATGTTAGTGGGGCTTTTCCATTTGAACTTGTTATTTTAGCCCCTAATTGTGTAAGAGGCTGTATAATCCTTTCCATTGGGCGTTTTTTTAATGATTCATCACCTGTTATTGAAGAAATAAAAGGAAGAGAAGACAAAATGCCTGATAAAAGCCTCATTGTTGTTCCTGAATTTCCTGCATTTAAAGTGGAACATTCATAAAAATTATTGCCTTTGACAAAACATTTATTGCCTTCTCTTATTATTTTAGTTCCCAATTTTTTCATACATTCATCAGTTGATAAGCAATCTTGACCATTGGGAATATTGTATATCTCAGATGTTGATTCTATCAGCGATCCCAAAATTACGGCTCTGTGATATATTGATTTATCTGCAGTAACATCTATTTCACCTTGTATTTTTGAAGTTGGATAGAATATCATTTTCCTATTTCTTATTCTTTTTCACTATCATTTTCTGTTGTATCTTCAATAATTGGCTCTTTTATTTCAGTTTTATCGCTAACTGTTGGAATAAATTCCATAGTGCAATATTTTTCTGTATCTTTTTTGAAATCAATAAGAATTTTAATTTGAATTATGAAAAAAGCAATAACAGCTATAATGCCTAAAATTATACCTATCATTATTGTGTTATCATCTTTACTTTTCAAAAGATAATTGCAAGCTGTACAGGCATCATAAATTGTATGAAGGGCTATAGGAATTATTAGTGCTAAAGCATATTCTTTGGCAACATTTCCCTTGCCTGTAATCTTATTATATTTGGCTATACCTAAGTGTTTTGCCATAATTATTCCGAGAAACATATGCATTGCAATTATGATAACCCTTGCAATCATAGATATTCCATTTGAACCATATAAAAATTCTTCAAATAAAGTGAAACCAAATCCAACTCCAGCACCTATCAACATGTATTCATATACATTTCTAATTTTTTTACGGAATATCCATAATGACAAAAGGATCATCAATAGTTTTGCTATTTCTTCTGGAAGACCAGCGACTAAAAAGGCTGAAATTAATGAACTTAATACATCAACTTTGTCTTTGATGGAATAGCCAAATTTAGAACAAACAATTGCAATTGAAAGAAAGAATGCAAAAGATAATAAAAGTGATATAAGCCCACCAAAAATAGGAGCAATAGCTTGAGCCTTACCAATAGGTGATGGTGTCTCTCTCTTAATCATTTTTGAATAAATGAATCCCAATATAATCAAGGATACTATGAATTGAATAAACGCCATATTTTTTGTCCTTTCTATGTAAACATAAGTTCTACTTTGTCAAAATATATCCAACACCACCTGCAGAAGAAAACCAAGCTGATGCATATTCATTTCTTTTATATACCGTTATCCCTACTTTTTCATCTTTTTCGGCAGGATCGCAACATATAATATCCCCATTTTCATCAAATCCACATATAACTGTTACATGTCCAAGTGAACTTTCTGTCTTTGAACCTGTCAATTCTCCTTTTTTGTAACTTATACATGAAATTACAGGGATTCCCAAATTTAAGTAATATTCAACCTCTTTAAATGATTCAAAGTATCTCACAAAACCATTTAATCCAAATTTATGGGCTGTTTGAATCGATCTCCACCAAAGACCAAACATTTTATAATAATCATCATATGTAATATTTGCAAATTCTTCTGTTTTTATATTTATCCCATAATATTCAGCAACAGCACAAACAGAAGTAGAAGAACAAATATTTTGTGCTATTTTGGGATTTTCTTTCATTTGACTTCTAAATGGAACATTTAATAATATCGGTTTTGGGATATATCCATCATCTTTTATTTTTTCTATTTCAAATATTTCATCACTAAATGATAAAGCTATTGAATTTACTTTTACAGATTCATCTGAAATAAATTTTAACTTACAGGCTTTTAATTTTTTCTCAGATGTTATTAAATCTGTATCTATAGAAATTTTGCCTTCATTTAATTTTCTTTCTTGTTGTTTATCAAAATACCAATAGCCAAAATCGAGCCATGTTGATTCTTTGTTGTCGATGTCAAGAAATTTTATCTGTACATAAAAATGATCATTATCTATATTAAATGAAGGAATGGCTTCCATAAATGAAAAATTTGGCGATATATAAGGAGTCTCTTTTATATTTTCTCTATTATAATTTAATATTGTCGTTGACTTCATGATCAATCTATATCCATGTATATTTCAAGTGGTCCTCTGTTATCAGTTTCTTTTAATGCTTTTATAGTAACCTTGCAAGTAGTCCCTTTTGCAGATATTTCTTTTGCTGTATTTATTAATTCACTTCTACTTATTTCTATTAGTGTTTGGGTTATTGGGTTTTCTATCATTCCTTTATTTATGGCAATTATTTTGGCTCTTATTATTAATTTAGAAAGATTTGCCAATACTTCTTCATTTTGTTTTGTTCCGTCTATATATCCATATATAATAGGGTCGTCTTGATGAAATACACTTGGAATATATTTTTGTATTTTAAATCTTACAGAAAATTTATCACCTAGAAGAACATAGTTTTCAGATATTGGCTCAACTATCATTTTCCCTTTTAATTTGTATAGTGTCTCAACTAAAGCATTCATTTCATTTGTGTAATATCCAGCTATTTTTCCGTCATCAGGGGGAGTAAACTCTGTTTTCATCGTTTCAGCTACACTTTTATTCTTTTGTATGGCTTCTCTGTTAACATAAGACATCAATTCTTCTATTTGTTCACGAATTTGATCTTTTTCTAAAGTTCCGTCAATAACGGCTGTTAATATAGGCTCATTGGGTTTGTATATTACTCCTCCTGTCTGTGCTTGCTCTATTGTCTTTGCTGTTACTTCTGAAACTCTATTTCCAAATTCATTTAATCCTGTTGTAAAAAGAGTTTTTACTTCCCAAGATGAAAAATAGGCAAAAGTCAATGTCAATGTTGCAATAAGTGATCCTGTGAGGCATGTTATCAAAATTGAAGTATGTCTTGGTCTCAGGTTTAGAATAGACATTTTTTGTCTTCCAATATATCTGCCAAGCATGTTACCTAAATATGATATTCCTGCTCCTAATAAAAAGAGAACTAAATATATTAAAACCAATCTTACCATTATAAAACCTTAATTTCTGTAATTATCTATTTTTTATTATATCATACTTTGTCGAATTTTTGTAGATAAATTTTGTAGGAAATTTAAAAATCTAAAAGAAAAATAATAGAAATATTTTTTGAGGAATTTTTTATCTAATGGAAGAAGAAATAAAAGAAGAAAACATGGATAATATAGACATATCCAATATGATTGATGAACCTAAGAAAGTATATGCTCTTGTTAGGCAATTTCACTCAAAAAAAGAATTTTTAAAAAGCAAAGAAGTTTTAATTAAATTTCTCGAAAAAGAACCTGATTCAGTTATTGGTAACTTATATAGCGGATTGACTTATTTGCACTTGAGAGATATTGAAACTGCTAAAAAACATTTTTCTCATAGTTCTAAATTATCTCCTAATAATTATCTTGTACAGGATTTGGACATGCTCTGTGATTTTATGTTGGGAAATGATGATATTTTAGAAAAATTTGATCTAAAATTGTTACATGCCTCAGCTGATTTTACGGCTTTTTTATCTATTGCCCTTGTGGAAAAAATGTATGATTTGAGAAAGAAACAGGGCAATGAGTTGGTACCAGCTCCTGACGATGATTACATAAAAGAAGAAGCAGAAAACAAAGAAGAAGCAGAAAACAAAGAAGAATCAGAAAACAAAGAAGAATCAGAAAACAAAGAAGAGACAGAAAACAAAGAAGAAGCAGAAAACAAAGAAGAGACAGAAAACAAAGAAGAGACAGAAAACAAAGAAGAGACAGAAAACAAAGAAGAGACAGAAAACAAAGAAGAGACAGAAAACAGCAGAAAACAAAGAAAAAGCAGAAAACAAAGAAGAAGCAGAAAAAAAGAAAAAAAGTTCTCTTACAGATGAATTTATGGCTATGATCTATTTTTACATTGCAAAATTTTTGTCTTCAAGAGAAAAATTTGAAAAAGCTGAGCCTTATTTTGAAAAAGCATTTGCTCGTTATGATGGTTTAATGAGAATGAATTATACTTATGGAGAAAATTTGTTCTTTCTAAAGAAATATTCAGAAGCTGTAAAACAATTTGAACAAGCTATTGAAAAAGAGGGAGAAGCACCTGAAACAATGTTTTATATGGGAGTATCTCTCAAAGAAATTGGGTTTGTAAAAAAATCACAGTATTATTTTAAAAAGGCTATTGAAAAATTTTCTAATTTTCCAGAAGTTTTGTTTGAACTTGGAGAAATTGCTGTATTTGAAGGTAGATATGAAGATGCCTTTGATCTTTTTTATAAAACAGCAGGTGATGCATCTATGTTAAAAGAGCTTTTGGATAATGTAAAAGAAGATATTTTACAAAAAAATAAAAAATAAATATAAAATTAATATTGCATATTTTTTTTTATTGTGTTAAAATAGGTAATTGTAATAATTCAATTATCTATTATTTTTTTGCGGTTTTGGCAAGTTACCGTCAGAATTATTTCTGGAATCTATTATTTTAGAGAATTTGTCAACCTAAATAAATCGGAGGTGGGATCTCCACAAAAAAAATATAAAATTTTATAAGGAAGGGGTGGCGTGCCATGAAAGCTATGGGTTGTCATATTATTGCTGAAATGTCTCATTGCAATGAGGATATTCTCAGTGATCTTTCGAAAATAAAGGACATCATGGTAAAGGCTGCCTTGGAAGCCAAGGCTATAATTAAAGAAACCGCTTTTCACAGATTTATGCCACAAGGAGTAAGCGGTGTTGTTGTAATTGCTGAATCACATCTATCTATACATACTTGGCCTGAATTGGGCTATGCAGCTGTTGATGTCTATACATGTGGTGAAAAAACAAAACCTAATAAAGCATGTGAATATCTTGCAAAGTATTTAGGGGCAAAAGATGTATCTATAACAGAGATTAAAAGGGGATTACCAAATAGTAGCAATTCCTTCACTCACATAATATCGAGAAGTAATGTTTCTGGAGGTGATCAAATTGTCCAAAGTGCGTAATTGGTGGTGGTTTATAGATAGAATAGGGGACTATGAAGCCCACATGCATGCGATTACAAGGACAGTTCACCATGAAAATACAGAATTTCAAGAAGTTGGAATAGTTGATAGTGCAACTTATGGAAAGATTCTTGTTCTTGATGGTGACATGCAATCATCTCAGAAAGATGAATTTATATATCATGAATCTTTAGTGCAGCCTGCTATGATGTCTCATCCAAATCCTGAAAAGGTTTTGATTTTGGGCGGTGGTGAAGGTGCTACATTGAGAGAAGCACTTCGTTCAAAAACCGTCAAAAAAGTAGTAATGGTTGATATTGATAAGAGACTTGTAGAAATTTGTAAAGAGTTTCTTCCTGAATATTCTTGCGGTGCTTTTGAAGACCCAAGAGCTGAATTAGTTATAACAGATGCTTTGCATTGGCTTGAAAATTCAAATGAAAAATTTGATGTTATTATTGGAGATTTGACTGATCCATGGCCACAAGCACCTTCACATGGTATTTATTCTGTTCCATTTTTCAAACTTATAACAGACAGATTAAATGAGGGTGGCTTGTTTGTAACTCAATCTTCAAGAATAACTTTTGCAGATATGCATCTTCATAATATATTATTTGAGACCATGTCAAAAGTTTTTCCTATTTTGAGAACAGAACTTGTTTATATTCCAGGATATGATATGCCTTGGTCTTACACAATAGCTTCTTATACTACAGATCCATTGAAGATTTCAAAAGAAGAAATTGATTCAAGAATAGCTGAGAGAATTGGCGATTGCTTAAAATTCTATGATGGAGAAATGCACCATAGTATTTTTGCTCTTCCTAAATATATAAGAGAGAAAAGAAAACAATTTCTTGAATCACCTGATAAAAGAGAAGAAAAGGAATCTGTTTTTATAATATAATATATTTTTAATAGTAAATAATGGGAGCTGTTGGCGGAATTTAAAGTCTGCTTCAGTTCCCATTTTTAATTTTTAGACTAAATTTTTAAAAATCGGAAATTAAACAAATATGTCTGATGTTGATTTTTTACAATATCTACAAACTATTACCGTTTTAGATATTATAGATATTTTAGTTGTTTCTGCAATCATTTATAGTGTCCTTGTTTTGATAAAGGGAACTAGAGGAATGGAGATTGCAAAGGGACTTTTATTTTTAGTATCAGTTCTTATTATATGTCGTTTTTTAAATTTGAGAACAGTTAGATGGCTTGTTCAAACGGCTTTATATGGTATTGTTGTTGCTCTTCCTATTGTCTTTCAACCTGAGTTAAGAAGAATGTTGGTGAGCCTTGGCTCAGGAAGTGGTTTCACAAATGCTTTAAAAAGGCTTACTGAAATAACAAATCATATACAGTCTGTAGATGGTTTGATGTGGGCTATTGAACAATTATGTGAGACGAAAACTGGAGCTTTAATTGTTATAGAAAGGCAGACAGGGCTTGATGACTATTGCGAAACAGGTACCATTTTAAATGCTGATATTTCTGCAAAATTGTTATACAGTATTTTTAATACAAAAGCTCCACTTCATGATGGAGCGGTTATAATAAGAAATTTTAGAATACTTGCTGCAAGTTGTTATTTACCTCTTTCTGAGAATGTTATAAATAAAAGTGGTACTGGTAAAAAGGGATATGGGACAAGACATAGAGCTGCTATAGGACTTTCAGAACAGACAGATGCTGTTATTATTGTAGTATCTGAAGAAAGAGGAGTTGCTTCTGTAGCCCATAATGGAAATATTGCTGTTGCAAGTTTAGAAACAATAAGGCGACTTCTTCAAAATTTATGGCAAAATCCAAGGTATTCACTTATACTTGATACTGATTTATCGGAGGAATTGTATGGACATTCAGAGCCTGTTAAAACAAAATCTAGGGTTAAAGATATTTAGTATTTTTATAAGTATTGCACTTTGGGCATCTATTAAATATACTTCTCCAGCAACGCTATATAATTATTACCAGACAAGTTTATATGTTCCAGTAAAATATGTAAATGCTCCTAAAGGATTAGTTCCTGTCCATACAGATGAACAAGTTTTGATAGAATTAAAGGGAGAACCTGCAAAGATTGCCTCTATTTCTTCCTCAGATTTTAGTGCAGTTGTTGATATGTCAGGTTGTAAAAAGGGGAGTAACATGGTAGATGTTACATTAAAATTTCCCTCAGAGGTTACAATTACAAATGTACAACCTTCAAAAATAAATTTTGAGCTTGAAGAATATAGTTCTGTTCAAATGCCTATTTCTTTAAGGACAACTGGAGTTCCGTCATCAGGTTATAAATTGGCTTCTTCTAAAGTCTTTCCTGATGAAGTTACTATTTCAGGTCCAGTATCTTCAACAAATAAAGTAAAGAAAATTTTGGCAGATGTTGATATTTCAGGAATAAATACATCAACAAAATTTTTTATTCCATTAAAGGCATTTGATTCTCTCGGAAACGCTTTAGATGATGTACATTTATTGCCAGCAAATGTCTCTGTTGTATGTCATGTTGACAGAGGATTTAGAGTTCAGGCAGTAAGTGTTATACCCTCTTTTAAAGGTGATATACCCAATGATATTGATGTTAAATCTATTGATATAGAACCTGATATTGTTTCTTTAAAAATACCAGATGGTGTTAATTTTAAATCAAATATTGTAAGGACTAGAGTTATAGATTTAGGCAATCTTAAAAAGAATTTAGAACAGAATGTTAGATTAGAATTGCCAGAGGGAGTTTCAGCAGTTGACTCTAATATAGTAAAAGTCAATATAATTGTCAAGAAGAAAGGGACTAAAAAATAATGGGAAAGTTTTTTGGAACAGACGGTATAAGAGGAGTTGCAAATAAAAAATTGACATCTGAACTTGCTCTTTCTGTTGGAAGAGCTTGTGCTATTGTTTTTGGTAAAGGTAGTAAGGTTTTTATTGGTCGTGATACTCGAATTTCAGGTTCAATGCTAGAACAGGCTTTTGTATCAGGAGCAACTTCTATGGGGATGAATGTCATTGTTGGGGGAGTTTTGCCTACACCAGCTGTTGCACTTATGACAAGAACTTTAAAATGTGATATAGGGGTTGTTATTTCTGCATCTCACAATGGAATAAATGACAATGGGATAAAGATTTTTTCATCAGAAGGATTTAAGCTTTCAGATGAACTTGAAGCAAAAATTGAAGAATTGATGGAACAGAAATTTGACGATCTTCCAATAGGTACTGGCATAGGTACTGTACAGTATGATTTTGAAGCAGGAGATATTTATATAAAACATATTCTTGATTCTGTAAAGACAGATTTATCTGGTCTAAAAATTGCCATTGATTGTGCTTGTGGAGCTTCTTATGCACTTGCAGGAAAATTATTTAAAAAAGCAGGGGCAGATGTTGTTGTAATAAATAACGAATGTGATGGTTCTCGTATAAATGTTTCCTGTGGATCAACGAATCTTTCCAAAGTTTCTGACTTGACAGTTAAAGAAAATTGTAATTTTGGTGTTGCCTATGATGGAGATGCCGATAGAGTCTTATTTGTTGATGAGAACGGAACACCTGTTGATGGAGATCAAATTATGGGAATGATTGCACTTGATCTCAAATCAAGAAACGAATTGAACAACAACATACTTGTTTCAACAGTTATGAGCAATATGGGATTTGAGCTTGCAATGAAGGAAAAAGATGTCGAGTTTTTGAGAACTGCTGTTGGTGATAGATATGTTTCTTTGGAGATGAGGAAAAGAAATGCTTCAATAGGTGGAGAGCAATCAGGACATATTATTTTAAGTAAATATAATACAACAGGGGATGGCATGTTGACATCCGCAGTTGTCGCTTCTATTTTAAAGAGAGCTTGTAAGAAATTGTCTGAAATGTCAAAAATTTTTACATCAATTCCACAGATTTTGATTAATGTAAAAGTTGAAGATAAAGAAGCATGGAAGAAATCAAAAGAAGTTACTGATTTGATTGATCATTATTCAAAACAACTTGAAGGAAGAGGTAGGATATTGATTCGTCCTTCAGGCACAGAACAACTTGTAAGAGTTATGGTTGAAGGCAATAAGGATGAGGAAACAAAAGAAATTGCTGGCAAGATTGCAAGCAAGATCGAAGCCTTATAAATGATTAAAGGAAGAAAAAGAGAAAAACAATTTCCTTTGTTTTAGGAAATAGGACAGAAGAGGGGAAAAATGATTCCATTTGCAAAAGAAAAAGAATTTTTTACAGAAATACATGGGGTAAAGTTATCTGATCCATATAGATGGCTTCAAGATAAAGATAATCCTGATGTAATGAAATATATTGATCAAGAAAATGATTATGCAGAGAGTATTTTATCAAAAGCAGGTGATTTGAGAGACAAGTTGTTTGCTGAGATGAAAGATCGACATAATCCAAATGAGATAACTGCACCTAGAAAAGAGGGCAATTATTTGTATTATGCCAAATATTCAGATGGTTCTGCATATCCTGTTTTTATAAGAAAATCAGCTGAAAGTGGCAAAGAAGAAATTTTGATTGATCAAAATGAACTTGCAAAAGAAAAAGATTTTTGTTCCATCAGCCTAATGAGAATTTCTCCTGATGAAAAAAAGATGTTATATGCTGTCGATTTTAAAGGCGATGAGTTATACGAATTACATATTGTTGACATAGATTCTAAAAAAGAGATTGAAGCACCTATTCCAAATATTTTTGGAGATTTTGAATGGGCAGGAGATAGTAAATCTTTTTTCTATACACTATCAGATGAAGCACATAGACCTTGTGTTTTGTTCTATCATGTTATAGGTGATTCCTTAAATAGAGATGTAAAAATTTGTGAACAAGAAAATGAAGAATATGGGCTTTATATTTCTGTTTCTAATAGCAAAAAATATCTATTTATAAATATGGGAGCTATAGATTCTTCTTATGTTTATATTCTTCCATTAAATGATCCACTTGCGGATATTGTTGCACTTTCTCCTAATAAAAAGGGTGTTGAATATCATCCATATCATGTCAAAGATAGATTCTTTTTAAAAACAAATGAAAATGCACAGAATTTTAAAATATTGTCTGCCTCTGATGTTGATTTTGCATCTTGGACAGAATTTATTCCAACAGATGATTCTATTTTTATAGATGATTTTGAGGCTTTTGATTCTTTTGTTGCTCTTAAAATTAGAAAAGATGGAAGATTTGAAGTTAAATTATTGTCAATAGATTCCAAAGAAGAAGAATATGTAGAGCTTCCAGAAAAATTTGGCACAGTTGAATTTGTAGGAAACAGAGAATCTTCTTCTGACTATTTGAGATTTTCTTTTGAATCTTTTGTAACACCTGTTTCTATTTTTGAATATCATTTTTCTTCGAAAAAATTGGAGGAAATTTGGGAGAGAAAAATAGGTAATTACAATAAAGAAAATTATTCTATGGATCGTATTTTTGCAACTTCACATGATGGAGTTAAAATACCTATAACTATTTTCTATAAAAAAGACATATTTAAAAAGGGAGAATCACCTTGTTTCTTGATGGGATATGGTGCTTATGGTTATTCCTATGATCCATCTTTCTTTACTGATTGGATTTCATTGGCTGACAGAGGATTTCTATGTGCAGTTGCCCACATAAGAGGTGGAGAAGAATTGGGTAGAGCTTGGTATGACAATGGCAAACTTCTCAACAAAAAGAATACATTTCTCGATTATATAGCTTCTGCAGAATTTTTGAAAGAATCAAAATTTGCAGATAGAATAGTAGCCTATGGAAGAAGTGCTGGTGGATTGCTTATGGGAGCAGTTTTAACGATGAAGCCTGAAGCATTTGACTTGGTCTCTGCAGAAGTTCCATTTGTTGATACTTTGAATACAATGTTAGATGAAACATTGCCATTGACCATAGGTGAATATAATGAATGGGGAAATCCAAATGTTAAAAAATATTTTGACTATATAAAATCTTATTCACCTTATGACAATATAACAAATAAGCTATATCCTCCAGTTTTTATGTACACAGCATTGAATGATACTCGTGTAATGTATTGGGAGCCTCTTAAATTTATGGCTAAGTTTAGGAAAGTTGGAATAGATACAGAAAAATCCATTTTACTTATAGATAAATCATGTGGACATGGTGGATATTCTGGAAGATATGGTAGAATAAAAGAAAAATCTGCACTATATTCTTTTATTTTATTAAATTTAGGTTTAATAAAATAGTTAAGTTTTTGTAATTTTGAAGGAAATATTGATATAAAAAACTAAAACAGAATTTAATTAGATTTTATTCGGGGGGAAAAAATTAATGGCTAGACCAGTTAAAGCTCATAAAATAGTGCCATGTTTCTTTCACCAAGATAGAGAGGGAACAACTCGTTGTTTTACTTGCAATAAATCTCTTTGTTCAGAGTGTGCAAAGACTTATGATGGTGAAGTTTATTGTAGTCCTCAGTGTGCTGAGAATGCAAAAAAATTTGATGCTAGAGCAGAAGATTTAAAGGAAATGGATGAAGTTTACAAGAGGCGTGAGCTTGTAAATAATTTTCAAGGTTTAATTATAAATGTAATTATTTTTATTGTTATTTGTTTAGTGGCTTTTTTCCTATGGAAAAGTGAGCTCATTTTTTCTACTGCAGTAAAAACAAATATTGTTAATAATATGCCTGAATGGGCTGGTTTTTTAAAGGATATTTTGAAACCTTAGAATAAAGGAGGATTTATGGATATAAGTTCTACAATAAGGTCCCAAAATTTATATAGATTATCTGGAAGTGTAAATAATATAAGTTCAAATACAAAAGCTCTTCATGTTGATATGAAAAATATTGATACTAGAGATGGTGCTTATCTTGCCGATTCTTTTGTTCTTGACGGTAATGCTTCTCTTCTTGGGGATGTTCCAGATTTGCGTTCAATTATTAAAACAGTAAATAAAGATGGTTCTTTTTCTTTTCCTTCAGATAAAGAGAGCCTTGAAAATATGGCTTCTCTATCTGGAAAGCCTCTTTCTGCAGATGAAATTTCAGTTGCTAAAAAACATCTCAAAGAAATTAAAGAAACAATTGTTTCAGAAAATAATACTAATCCTAATGAACCAAAACTTCAATGGATTAACTTAGCTGAAAGCAGTATTAAGGCTTCTGCACAGGACATAAAAGCAGAATCAAGAAGTATCGCTTGGGATAAAGTAAGGGCTTCATATAAAGGTGATATTTCTCCTGTTTATGAAAAATACTTTAAAACTTCTGGTGTTTCTCCTGCTGAGATGTTGAAAATTCTTGAAATTTCTGATGATTTATCTTCAGATAATTCAAAAATGAAACTTGAAGGTAATAATGTTGTTCCTCTTATGAGGGGAAATATTTGGCGTACTAAAATGTCATTACTTGATGAAGTTGCCAAAAATCCGATAGGTAAAGATGGCAAACCTGTTGAAGTTGATGCTGAATATTATGAGCTTTCAAGTCATGAAATGATTGATAAACTAAGAAATGCTGCTAAAGCAGGAGCTACTGTCAAAGTAGTAATGGACCCAGGACAACTTCAATATATTTCTTCAGGAATTTATGATGCAAGTGCTGTTGCTTCAAAAATTGGTTCTATGGAGGAATTAAAAAGAGGATTACCTGCTGAAAATATGTCTGCAACATTTTATCCTATTCAACAAAAACTTGGTGGCAGTGGCGAAATCATGCACCGTAAGATTTTTAGAGTAGGTGAAGAAGTTGTATTTGGTGGTATGAATGCCAATAAAGGTTCAAATGAAAATGTTGATTTTGCTATGAAAATAAGTGGTTCTGCTGCAAATAAAATTGGTTCAATGTTTGCAGAAGATGCTAAGTATTCAGCAGGAAAAAGCATGGTAGAGGTTTATGGCTCTCGTTTGGAACCTCTTTTAAATAAACATAAAACAGTAATGATTTCAAGAGAGGGTATTGAATCTATTCTTTCAGCAAGTTTTGCAGAAAAAGCTGGACTTAACGGCTCAGAAACACATGATGAAAAGATAGATAAGCTCATTGTAGCTGCAGATAAAGCAGGTGTCGATCTTGGAAAAATTGCTTCTTTCCCAAATAAGAAGACACAATCACATGATGCAGCTAATAAGAGAGTTGCTGAATTCCTCAAAAGTAAAAATAAGGCAAAAATCAAGCTCCATGATGATGGAAAACGATTGATGATGAATGCTATAAAGGGAGTCTTTGATTCAAATAATTCGTCTAAAAATGTCAAGAATTTGAAAAATGCAGTTCCTCCAGAAGGAAAGATTATAGGAAAGAATGCTTCATCAGAAGTTGTAGCTGTTGCTGGCACTGGTGAAGAGAGGCAAGGAGTTCTTTTAAATGCTATTAATTCAGCAGAGAAATATATAAAAGTTTCCTGTTTTGTTATGACAAAAGATATTGCAGATGTTCTTGTTGAAAAGAAAAAAGCAATGGAAGAACAGGGAAAGCCTTTTGATATTGAAGTTGTAATGGATCCTGGAATTTATGCTTTTGGTGCTACCCCAAATGAAGAAGGGTATAAGACACTTGAAGATGCAGGAATAAAAGTAAAATGGAATCTTCTTGAGAGATCTTCAAATCAGCATGACAGAAAAAATCACTCGAAATTGATGATAACAGATAAAATGTTGCTTACAGGCAGTACAAACTTTTCTTCAAAAGGTCTTAGAGATAATTGGGAAGACAGTGATATTGTATATTTCAATGAAAATAGTAAAGAAAGTCTTGCAAATCAAAAACTTGTAACAGATGAATTTGACAAGATGTTCTCAAGACAGGCTGTTTCTGTTGACACAATTAGGCTTGCTAATGAGGAATTTAAGGATTATGATGGAGTAGATAAGGAAGTATTGAAAGATAAGTTTAGAAATACTGCAATAAGAAAAATGTGTGGCAAAATTGAAACTTATGAAAAAATGAGTGCTACATATATAGCAGGTCATCGTCCTGAAAATGTTCCAGATGAATTTGGAGGCTATGATCTTCTCGATACACTTGATGATGATTATATTGATAAGATGAGAGCAGACCTTCATGTTTGGAAAGATATAAAAAGTATGGCATAACTAAGGAATTTAGAGGTTTATGAGTATGGAGTCTAAGTCTATTACTATTGGTATTTCTAATGGCTGGAAGTTGTCTGTGCCAGAGGGGATAACTTTTGCTGAAATTGAAAAATCTTCTGGAATGGAATTTAAATATCCACCACTTGCCGCAAGAGAAAACAACGAATTAAGAACTTTGAGTGAAGAAGCTCATGATGGTTGCAATGTCTCTTTTATAGATGGAAGATGTGAAGAAGGAAGAAGAATATATCGTTATAGTATGGTTTTTATGATGTTAAAGGCTTTCTATAAACTATTTCCAAATGCTTCTATCACTGTTGATCATTCTGTAACAGGTGGAGTTTGGTGTACTCCAAATATAGGTGAAACATTTAGAAGTTCACATATGAATCAATTAAAAGAGGAGATGATTGCTCTTTCTGAGCAGAATATTCCTTTTAATTCATCCAAAGTAAAAGTTTCTGAAGCTATTGAGATATTTAAGAAACAGGGAAATCATTCAGATACATTGAGATTGTTCGAATGTTTTGACAACACTGATGAAATCATTGAATTATATGATTGTGGTGGATATGTTGACTATATGTTGACAAGAAGTGTTCCACATACAGGTTATTTGAAAGTATTTGATCTCTTGTATTATCCACCAGGTTTTATACTTCGTTTTCCAAGACCTAAAAATCCACTTGTTCTTTCTGAGTTCAACATGGAAAGACAGATATTTAAAAAATATAGTGAATTTAAGCAGTTGGGAAAAGCAATCCAAGTTTCAGATGTAGCTGATTTAAATGCAAGTGTTGTCGCCAAAGAAACTCAGGATATTGTAAGAGTTTCGGAAGCTATTCAAGAAAAGAAACTTGCTGAAATAGCTGATATGATCTATAGGCAAAAAGACAATATCAAAGTTATTTTGATTGCAGGTCCATCTTCATCTGGTAAGACTACATTTGCAGGTAGATTGGGAATTCAACTTAGAATAAATGGAATGAAGCCTGTGGCGATTTCTGTTGATGATTATTTTGTTGACAGAGAACATACTCCAAGAGATGAAAATGGAGAATATGATTTTGAAGTTCTAGAAGCACTTGATTTGAACTTGTTTAATGAGCATCTTGAAAAATTATTGGCTGGTGAAGAAATCGAATTGCCAAGATTTGATTTTGCTCAAGGTAAGAGATTTCCAAGTGGTAAAAAATTGAAATTACAACCAAATCAGCCAGTCGTTATAGAAGGACTTCATGGATTGAATGACAGACTAACAGAATCTGTTGCAAGAGAAAATAAATTCAAAATTTATATAAGTCCTCTTACTTCTCTAAATCTCGATAATCATAACAGAATCCATACGACAGATACTCGAATAATTCGTCGTATTGTAAGAGATAAATTGTACAGAGGAAGAGATGCACTTGGTACATTGAAAAAATGGGATTCAGTGAGAAGAGGGGAGAGATTGTATATCTTCCCATTCCAAGAAGAGGCTGATGTAATGTTCAATTCATTCTTGGTATATGAAATTTCTGTTTTGAGGAATTTTGTTGAAGAACCACTCAAAAATATTTCAAATGAACATCCTGAATATTCAGAGGCTCAGAGACTTTTGAAATTGTTGCAGTTCTTCAGACCTATTGGAACAGAAGATATTCCACAAAATTCTATTATAAGAGAATTTATCGGAAAAGCATAAAATAGTAAAAAAAAGGTACTGTGAAAAAAGTAAATAGAATAGATGTCATTAATTATATAAAAATACTTTTTTCATAGCCCTTTTTTTTTGTTTTATTATTTTTAAAATTCTTTTGCAAATTTTTCGTTTAGTTCTTGTATTTCTTTGATTTCATCCCTTTTTTGTAATTTTTCTGGTGTTGTATCTTCCGCTTTTATTCTAAATAATACAAGAGTATTGATAATTAAGATATTATTTTTTTGTATAATATATGTAACCATATATAAATCATGTTTTTGTGCAGAAGGATTAATTAATTTGCAGATTTTGGCACCATCAAGTTTTTGACTTATACTTTCTTGACAAATACTATTTCTAATCACATCATCTTCAATGAAATTAATAAGAAAATTATGTTTAATATTATCTTTGTATCTATTATAACTTTTTATTGCATTTTCTTCATTGTCAAATTCAAAGAAATTGAAATCAATTACAAAATCTGATTTTCCATTTTTTTCACCAACATTTTCTTTCAATGCTTCCACATAAGAAATCATACCATTATTTTTTAATTCTATTTTTTCATCTTCAGAGATTTCTTTTTCATTTAGTTTAAAATTATGTTTTTCTAAAATTTCTGTGAATTTTTTAGCAGTTAGATCTTTAGCATAAGAATTATGTGCAAATATAAATATTGATAATAAACTTATTGCAAATAGTATAAATATTCTTTTCATTTTGTTATTATTTCTTGTGAATAATTCTATTTATTTTTTATAATTATACAGTTTTGTTATTATAATTTCAAGTGTAAAGCATATTTTCTCTATTATACCTACAAATCGAGTTTTTTTCTCCTAAATGGAATTTAGGAGCGAGTTCTTACTTTGGCGAACCTTTAGAAAGTAAAAATAAAAAATTGTAAAAAAACTATGAAGTAGATAAAATAAATGAATAAGAAACTATAAATATACTTTAACAATAGGGGAAAGAGGGAGAAAATAAAAAATTCCTCATCTTTGATTTTTCAAAAGATGAGGAATTAGGGAAAATTTTTAATATTTTATTTTACACCAAATTCTGTTTCCATTATTTTTTCAAACATTTCATAAGCATGTTGTCCACCATTTGAGATCATCATTTTACTAACTTTTCCATCTTTTACTTTAAAATGAATTGAAACTTCTTGTGGAAATCTTTCTTTTGGGATAGTATAATTATAATAATAAATTCCTTGATACCTATTAAGATTTTCTCCATATTTTTCGCATAATTTATTTTCAGAGTCTCCAACTTGGATTCCATTATTAGTTTTTAAACCATTTCTCCCTGATGATATTATATAGTGTCCATCTATTGATTTGATAGAGTTTTTAAAATATTTTACGGTCATATTTACGGTATTAGTATTCATTCCATAAGGGATTACATATTGCTGAGTTACAACTTCTGTTGGATCACCAAGTAAATAATCATTTCCATAAATTTGCTCTAATGTATATGAAATTTCTGGCATTTTATTCGAATCCAATGCACCCCAAGGCTGACCACTTGCTGATCCGTCATAATATACATAAGGAACATTTGCAAAAGCCTCTTCGCCTATTGCCTGTACTTCATCTGGAATAATAACTTTATTAAGAGAAACACAATTTGAAAATGCCCATTTATTAATAATCATACAAGAACTTGGAATATTTAAACTTTCCAATGCTCTACAACCTGCGAATGCACTTGTTCCTATGTATGTAAGATTTTCAGGAAGAGATATTTTTTTCAATGATTTACATTTATAAAAAGCCATGTCACCGATTTTATTAACACTATTGGGAATTTCAATTTCACTTAAAGAAATGCAATTATAAAATAAACTGTCTCTGATTTCTGTTATTCCGTTTGGAAGATTTATTGTTTTTAGAGCTTTGCAATTTGCAAAAATATTGTTGTTTATTTTATTTATACTATTTGGAAGATTTACTGTTGTTAGAGCTGTGCAGTTTTCAAAAGCAGAAACGCCTAAAATCTGCACTCCTTCTTCAATAGTTACTTTTTGTAATGCTCCGTAATTATAAAAAAGTTTTTCTCCAACTTTTGTTATTTTATAATGATTTCCTTTAAATTCATAAGTAGCAGGTATTTTTACAGATGTAAAATTCTTTTTATCTGCAGGATTGTAACCTAACTGATACAAAACTTGTTTATCAAGAACAACTTCTGTATATTTTATGTTTTGTGTTTGAGTTTGTATAGGTTGTGGTACTACTTTAGGAGTTTCTGTATTTGTATAATTTGAAGTTGTTGTAACAGTGCTTGTTTGATGAGTTTTTGGAAATTTAGAATTAAATGTTGATATAACAAGGAAACAAAAAGCATTTAAAATTACAAGTAAAATTATACAAATTATAAATATTACTATATTTTGTTGTTTATTTTCTTCTGATTTAGTTCTATCATTATAATTTGTTGCTGATAAATTTAATAATAATAAATTTTTTATTGCTTTTTCATTTATTGTAGAAGGAGTCCCACAATTGTTACATACAATTTTTCTTATTTTTCTATTATAAATTTTAGAATCCGAAAAAAAATTTTCTTCTAAAGACTCTGTCAGATTCTTAGGCAATACATAATAATAAATATAATTTGCTATATTATAGAATAAAATTGGTAAAAGTATTATAGATGTAAAAACTAAATATGTTGTATTAGCCCAAGTGTAAGCATCTGGTTCTGAGAAAATAAAACTCCAATTAATGCCTAAAGATATAAGTATAAAAAAAATGATAAATACTAATTTAGGAGAGAATAAAATAGAAGATGTATTTTCTGAAGATGTAGTACTCTCTTGGAGTTGAGAATCTAAATAGGTGATATTTGTAGATTTACATTTAGGGCAACAAGGATCAGATATATCATCTTCTATTTCTTCTTTTTTAGATATTCCTTTCCTTGCTAAGCGTAATTCTATATTTTCATCTTCTATTTGTTTTATAGTATCATTTTCTTCTTTAATCTCATTATTTTCAGATTCTTTTGTAAGATTTATTTTTGGATTTTTTTCTGTTATATTTTCTACTTTGTTTCCATCTATTGGATTTATTGTTGATTTTCTTTTTCTAATTATTTTGAATTTTTTATTTTCTGTATTCATAAATGAAATTCTCTCTTTATTTGTTATTTGATTGTGTAAAATTTTTTCTGTATTTTTCTAAATAGTTTTCTGTGTAATACAATGAATTGAATAGAGCGAAGCGGAATTGAAGTGAATGTATTACACAGAAAACTAGCACAGACTCTTTTATTTTCTATTTTTGCTTTTTAATATTTCTTTTTCATTTGTTTCTAAAGATGGAGATTGTTGTTCTAATTCTTTTAATGCTTCTTTTGCATCTTCGTTACCTTGATCAGCTGATTTTTTGTACCAATATTTAGCTTGTTCTATATTTTCTTCTGTACCTTCTCCATTTTCGTACATAGCCCCAAGATTATATTGTGCTTGGCTATCTCCTTGTTCAGCTAATTTTTTTAATAATTCAAAAGCCTTTTTATATTTTTTTTGATTGTAAAATGAATTTGCCATTTCAAACATATCAAATTCATTAGAATTGTTCTTTTCTTCTGTTTTTTCTGTTTCTTCATTTTCATCCTTTTTTATTTCATTAGATAAATTGTTTTCAGATGATTCTATATTTTCTGTTTTTGGGATAAGATTATTATCTTTTTCAAAATTGTAACCACAAACATTACAGACAAATATTTTTTCTGATTTTGTTTCAATTATTTTGTAAAGCAAACATATTAGTGAACAACATATAATTAATAAAAATATACCAAAATTTATTAATTTTGAGTAATCAATAGTTTCAGATTTTGTCATTGTCATTATGATTGGATATAAGGGAGTATTAGAAGAAAAACCAATTATTAAAGATATAATTCCAAATAATATGCCACCAAGATTGATGTAATAAAGTAGCATAATAATAACATTATAATAATTACTTTGATTTGTACTTAGATTTTGAAAACCCATAAATATTTCATATAGTTTAATTATTGGAAATGATATAATTATAATAATTATGCAAAAGCCTAATAAAGTAACAAATATTGAACAAATTATGTCCATACCTGAAATATTTGAGTTTGAGAAGAAAAAATCTCCTGAAATAAGATTTTGTATAACACCAATTAAAACAAGAGTAAGAAAAAAAAGAAAAATTGCTAATCCGAATCTTATAAAAATTCCTTGTAGCCATAATAAAAATTTTAAACCAAAATCATTATTTTGTAATTTTGTTACACTTGATGATTTACATTTAGGACATTGTAATTTCATATTTATTTTGCCTCTCAAAATTTATTTTTGATTTTATTATTAGGGCGTTTTGGTAAAGTCCCTAATTTTCAAGTTACAGCAATTTTAAATTAAATACTTTTCATAAGTAAAAGCCAAAGAAGAACAGTTAAGTATTATAAAACTTAAACAAAAAAAATAAAAAACAAACGATAAATATTTTTTCATTTTTTACCTCCATTTTTGTAAAAAAATATATATTTATATTATACACATATACTATGACAGAATGTGTCATTTTTAAAATTTGATAATTTTTTTTAAAAAAATTTAACTTTGCTACCTACAAATCGAGGTTTTTTCTCCTAAGACCAACCGCTAAGAAGTAAAAATAAAAAATTGTAAAAAAAATATAAAGCCGATAAAATAAATGAATAAGACACTATAAATATATTTTAACAATAGGGGAAAGAGAGAGAAAATAAAAAAATTCCTCACCTTTGTTTTTTCAAAAGATGAGGAATGAGTGGAAAATGAATTATAGTAAATTTTATTTAAATCCTAATTGTTTCATTAATAATCCGTTTTATAAAATTTTTTCCCTTTTAAAATTTGAAAAATTAAATTACCTGTAGGGAGTATAACTCCAGTTTCTGCCCAACTACCAGTTGTAGGAACATATTCATAAACACCGTATTTATTTTGTACATACATTTTATTTGCGAGTAAATCATATTTATAGTATTTATCATAACTATCTGTAATCTTTTTGGTTCTTTCTTCTGCTACACAAATTTTTGCCCATGCTTTTAATTCATATTTATTAGATTGGGATGAAATTTTTATAGAATCTTTTACTAAATAAAATCCATATCCCATATGCCCATCAACTAATATGAAATTTTTATTTCCATTTAAATATTTTTCATAAGCAAAAGCTGAAGAAGAAAAGTTAAGTATTATAATACTTAAACAAAAAAAATAAAAAACAAAAGATAAATATTTTTTCATTTTTTACCTCCATTTTTATAAAAAAATATATATTTATATTATACACATATACTATGACAGAAATTGTCATTTTTGCAGATAGATTATAAAAAAATATAAAATTTTTTTTGTACTTTTTTTATAAAAATTTTTGCTATATAGAGCTAAGGTAAACTTCGCTCTTTCATTTTAAAGTGAAGGAAAAAAAAGTATGTGCTTTGAGTATAAATTTGAAAAATAGAAATGTTAATATAGTTAAAAATAAAAAATCGAGGCTTTCGCCCTATTGGCGAAAACCTCGATTGGTCTTAATATTAGTCTTCTCTAAATAGAGAATATCTGCTTCACAAAGCGATCGCTTTGTGATATTTAATTTTCATAAAAATACTTTTTCTATTTTTGCAAATATTTTCCTTCTATGTTTTCACATCACAATTTGTTTCTGCTTGTCATTAGCCACAAAAACGGCAGTAATTATCTTTTTATTAAATTTGAATTCAATAATAATTATTTTATCATCGAATTGAATTATAACATCAGAACGCCCTTGGTATGTATGAACTTCGGCAAAATATATGATTTTTGCAACACTAAGTAACATTAAGAATAAAGAACGATACCAATACTCGTCTCTATCTTTATAATCATCATAAGGAATCCCTTTTAATCCCTTATTGAAAGTTTCAACGATTTTATTTATATTTTCTTCATCCAATGCTTCCCAAATATCATCACTAAATATGGCATATTCTTTTATATTGTAAAAATTCTCAAGAAATAAAGAATACATCGAACTACGCACTTCTTCATTTGGATAATCAAGAATTATTACATTCCCTCTTTTTTCCTTTATCGTCAAATATCCAGCTTGAAATAAAAAACTTTCAACATCTGCTGTTTCTATTTCACTTGCATTTGTAAAATCAATTGTAACTTTTTGATTTATATACTCTTTTGGATTTTTTATTTTATGTTTTTTAAGATATTTTGCAAGAAAAGATGGTGTAGCAGAATTATACCAATAGTTATAAAAATATTTTTCTTTAAAGAATTTTAAAACAGAAAATGGATTATATACTCTTGTTATTCCATCAAAAGAAAAACCATCATAATATTCTTTAATTTTATCTAAAAGCTCTTTTTTACTCATTGATTTTTTTTGAGCAGTTATTTCGAGCCACTCAGAAAAATTGTCTTCAAGTTCTTGCTGTGTGTAACCTACAATGTCCCCATATTCTTCAGACATAGAGATATCATCTAAATTATTTAGCCCAGAAAAAATTCCAACCTTTGTAAATTTAGAAATTCCAGTTATAAAGACAAATCTTAAATATTTGCTATAAGTTTTTAAAGTAATATAGAAATTGCGTAAAAATTTTCTTACTTTCTCTGCCATTTTTATATTGTCAATATATTCAGTAATAGGAAAATCATATTCATCAATGAGAACAACAACTAATCCAAATTTTTCATAAAGTGTATAAATGAGTTTTTTAAACATAGCTTTTGCATTTCGTTCTTTATCTATGCTTAATTTATACTCATTTGCTATATGTTGAAGATCATTTATGAGAGATTCGTCTATTTCTTTAATATTTTCATAAGAATCTAAACCACTCATGTCCAATGTTATAATAGGATTTGGATGTTTTGATTGTTCTTTTGCCCATTCCTCAGCATAAAGACCCTTGAATAATTCAATTTTACCTTGAAACATTGATTCAAGTGTAGAAATAGTAAGTGATTTTCCAAATCTTCGAGGACGAGAAAGGAAATAATATTTACTATTATCTATCATTTGTAATATTTGTTTTGTTTTATCAATATAAAGCCAGTTATTTTTACGAATTGTTTCAAAATTTTGTTCACCAATAGGTAAAACTTTTAACATATATGTTTTTTCCTCTTTCGGATTTTTTTCTCTTAAATTTTATTTTATCATATAGAAATAAATAATACAAGATTTTTTATATTGTACTAACAAATATACTTTGGCGAACCACTTAAGAGTAAAAAATAAATATTAAAAACAATAAAGAAAAAATAGGGGAAAGAGGGAGAAAATAAAAAATTCCTCATCTTTGATTTTTCAAAAGATGAGGAATTAGGGAAAATTTTTATTTATACTAATTTTTTTATTTCATCTTTATATAATGTTACTATTCCTGTAAAATCATCTTTATTTATTTCTAATAAGTCTTTAATTTGTTTATCTATTGAATGATAATCTTCTTTTTCCATTGCTATGATATATGTCAATTGATATTTTAGAGGGTTTATTTCGTCTAATTTATCTAATAATATTTTTCTATTTTCTATTTGTTTTGATAATTTACTTTCTATTTGTTTGATTTTGTTTTCTTTTTCTATTTTGTATAAAGGATCTTTATCTAAAGAATTTTTATTTGTATTTAATAATTTAACTTTATAATTTTTTGATTCATCAATTTCTTTTTCTAATTTATTTATTTTTTTATATTCTTCTTCTATTACTTCTGTTACTATATTTAAAGCAGTTTGATAATCTTTTTTATCTATTATTAAATGAGCAATGTAAAATTGTTTGATTTTTTCTTTTGAATTAAATTTATTAGGGGATTCTAATATTTGTTTGTACGCTATTTCACTATTTGCTTCATGAATTTTTTTTTCTAATTTAAGTTTATTTTCTTTTTTTGTTTGAAAGTTACAAATAACTATTGAAAGCATAATGAGAAGCAGGAAAATTACTGATCCAAAATCTTTTGCGAAATATCCAAAAAACATTATAAATATTATTCCTATAATTGAGCTTACTATTGGACCAACAATAGATATTTTTTCAAATGTAAATTGTTTTTGTGATTCTTTTATTTTACTCATTGACAATATTAATCTTTTCCTTATTGTCAATGAAATATTTTTAAATAATTCTTTTCTATTTTCTTTAATTTTTTCTATTTTTTCTTTTTGTTTTTCATTTCCAAATTGTATAACTCTTTTATAATTTTTATTTTCTTTTAATGAAGATAAAAAAATATATTTATCTGTTATACATTTTTTATACCTAAATCAATAAATAATTTTCCTAAATATGCATCTGCATTTTCAGGATCTAAATTTAAAATATTGTCTGCAACTTCGCCTGCTTTCTTAAACTCTTCATCTTCAAGTAACAAAGACATTCTTTTTATTAAAGTGGAAATTTTACTTTGCTCTGAAATGGCAATTCCTCTAACAACAGTTTCTTCACCAATATCTTTGAGATTTGTTTCATAACCGCAAAAAGAGCATTTAGCAATGGTATCTCTGCTTGTGTCAAGTAGAAACTAAAAATTTCTTTCTATGCCGTGAACTATCTCCCGGCCCTGCCCCACGGCCTATTGCAGAGATGAGGCCGCGAATTTTCAGCGCTCCCCTCTTGCCGAGGCTGGGCAGAGAGCAGGATGTTTTCCCTTTTGGCCAGTTGGGTTTTGCTCTCCACATTCTAAAAACTCCTATTCGTCTCCATTAAGGCAGTCACGGAACCGCCACTGCACTTCAATCCGCGCATCCAGATAAACCAGAATCCTGTCCACAAAGGCATGTGCCATGTCATAGGTCAGGGATTTTTCCTTGCGGAACGCCTCGCACATGTCCTCAAATGCAGTGTGCATGACACGGGATTCCGTCATCTCCGCTTCATTTAGCTCCTGTGACGCTTCAATTTAGGCTTGCATACGGGATTTTTGCATCAATTTCTCGCTTCTTTTGCAGATATTTGTCCTTGCTTATGCCACCAGAGGTGTACTGCTCATACTCACGGAATTTGCTACGCTTCAAAAATTCGATGCGTCGCCCTAACTTTTCCACATTCGTATGGCTGGCAGCAGTTGTTTTGCGTGATTCGCAGAGTTTCTGCTCTTTTTTTATGCGTTTCTGCTCTGCAATCCGCATATACTCTTGAATTCCTTGTTCTTCGTGAGGAAGTCCGGCGTGAAGGTCTTTTGGATGCGGGCGCAGCCCGTGTACTTCTCGTTGGCGAGGACTCCGTTGATGGTGGCGGCATTCCACTTGCTCTTGCCCGTGACCGTCAGGATTCCCCGTCTTGTAAGTTCCTTGGCGATGGCGCAGGGAGTCAGCCCCTCAATGAACAACCCGAAGATGAACCGCACGGTCTTGGCTTGCTCCTCGTTGATGGCAAGGTTGCCGTTCTCACCCTTGTCGTAGCAGAGGAAACGGGAGTAGCCCACGGAGAATTTCCCGTCAGCGAACTTTTTTCTCAGTCCCCAAGTCACATTCTCCGAAATACTCCGCGCCTCCTCCTGGCTAAGGGACGAGAGGATTGTGAGTAAAATTTCGCCTTTACTAATAATTCCTGATACAATCTAACGATGAACCCCCTTGCCCCCCCTGCCTATCGTTAAGCGAGTATGCCTCGGAAGCCGCACGGGACAAGGCTTCGAGAAAAAGAGAAGGGGGTGCATTTGCACCCCCAAGGCTCATAATATCTTCCCTGCCATACTAAATGTGTGGTCTCAGTAGGCTAAAACAAGCCCTTTTTGTTACCCATAATACTATTTTTCATTCCTGAAATCCGGGAAACGCCCATCCTGATAGAGAGGAGCAATGACTTTTGACAGGGCGTATGCCACACGGAAAGCATTCAAATCATCATAGGTGTTGCTGACAATCTGCACGCCCACGGGAACATTTTTATCGGACAGTTCCACCGGCATATCCACAACCGGATATCTGCTGGCAAGATTCCAAATTGGTGTCAGCATAAGGTTGGTGCTCGTATAGGTTTTCCCGTGAATCTGGGCTGCTTTATCAGGCGTCGCTTCAAGATCGGCGGGGAAATACGGCGTTGCCAGCGTGGGCATGACCAAGGCGATACAACCCTTCTCAAAAATCTTATGCTGAACTTCCTGGTGCAACTTCACCAACATCATTTCTGCGTTAACCTGATCCTGCGGAGTCAGCTTGCCTGCATACGCCTCCAAATTTTTCACGTAAGCACTGAACTTATCGCGATGCTGGTCTAAACCATCAAAGATGACGTACATGCTTGTGGTCATGAGTCCCTTGAAGAAGGTCGGCATGAACCCTTCGGCATTGATGTCGAGTTCTACCCGTTCAACTTGCGCTCCGGCCTTCTCCAGCGCCGCAACTGCGGTGTCAATGGCATGGTCGGATTCCTGGCTCAGACCGCCCTGGAGCCAGTTCTTGAAGTAGGCGACGGCGACCTTCTGCCCCCGAATCGGAGCGTATTTCTGGGGATAGTCCAGCTTGGGCTTGATCGTGGAATGAACCTCCGGGCTGGGGCCGGCAATGACGTCCTGCATGAGCACCATGTCGGCAAAAGTGCGGGCCATGGGACCCAAGGTTTCGTAGGCAATTTCCGACGTGGCGACACGACCAAAGGGCGGCTTGAAGCCGTACACCCCGTTCATGGAAGAGGGAATGCGGATGGAGCCGCCCATGTCGGAGCCAGTGGCCAGGGTGCAGAAGCCCGCAGCCAGTGCCGCACCAGAACCGCCGGAGGAACCGCCGGTGCCGTAGTAGAGGTTCCATGGATTACGGCTGACACCGTAGAGACGCGACCATGTCATGGGGCTGAGGTACTGCTCGGATACCGTGGTCTGGAAGACAAATATCGCTCCCTCTTCGCGGAGTTTCTTAATCATGGCACCGTCAGCGGCGCTGGGCGCGATGTCCTTCAGAATAATGGATGCGCAGTCGACGCGCCAGCCCTTGACTGCATTCTCGTCCTTGACGCCGACGGTAATCCCTTCAAGCCTGCGTGCAGAGCCTTTCCGGTAGCGTTCATCGGCCTCCTTTGCCAGCTTCCTGGCCTCGTCAAAATTGTCGAAGGTGATGGCATTGACCTTGCCAGCGTTGAAGGTGTCCAGCTCGTTTAGCAAATCCCGGCGCGATACATTGTATTCGCCATTGTACTTCTTTACACGGCTGATCTGCGCTTCCAAAACTTCGCTGGGCGTTGTTTCACCTTTTTTGAACAGCTCTATGAGTTGTACGGCTGGCATGTATGCCAGCTCTTCTTGGGAAAACTTCGATGCGGCATAAACCGCATTTGCGCCTGATGCAAAGAGCGTAATCAGCACTCCTGCCATGAAACGCAAAAAAACATTCCTGAAAAAAAATCTGTTCTTCACTATACCTCCTATCTCAAACATCAAAATACTTAACCTTCCCTACTGGGAAAGGCTTGTACGGCATTGATAAAGACTTTTATAGTGAACGCATTTAGATAATTTATATGACTGCGAGTATCATATTGTGTATTCTTACTGTAGTGTAACAATGAATGTAAATTTTCTTTCTGCGTTCACTATAATATATAGCAAACGTCAGAATCAATGCTTATACCACCGCATAGTTGGTCTTAATATTAGTTCCTACTAAACAGGGAATTTTTGGTTCACAAAACGATCGTTTTGTGATATTTAGTTTTTATAAAAATATATTTTTTCTATTTTTGCAAATATTTTCCTTCTATGTTTTCACATCACAATTTGTTTCTGCTTGTCATTAGCCACAAAAACGGCAGTAATTATCTTTTTATT
>CADASF010000035.1 GCA_902790465.1 uncultured bacterium
AATAGAGAAGAATGGAGGGTTGAATATATGTTATCAGTGTTACATTATTCAGATGCTCGCATGGAAGGTCTTATAGACGGCCGCAGAGAAGGCCGCAGACAAGGCCGCAGAGAAGGTCGCAGAGAAGGCCGCAGACAAGGCCGCAGAGAAGGTCGCAGACAAGGAGCAATTTTGGGCGAGAGACGAGGAGAAATAAAAAACAAAGTCAATTCGATAAAATCATTGATTGAAGGTTTAAATTTTTCAACTGAAAAATCAATGCAGATTTTAAAAATTCCGATTGAGGAACAGGAATTGTATTATAAACTTGTAAATGACCCTGTATTTTATGAGAAATATTTTGCTGATGATGAAGATGACAAGGAAGAAGACGAAGAAGAGGACGAAGAGTAAAAAAAATTAACTTACACAAAATAGCTCCTAAATGGCATTTAGGAGCTATTTTGTGGCTCACTTCATTTACCAAAACGCCCTTAATTTCATTTATTGACATAAGAAAAAAATTGGAGATAAAATGGCAAAATTAATTAAATTTCCAAAAGAACATAAAATACCAGCAAATTGGAAATGGGTTAAACTTGGAAATTATATATCTACAAAAACAGGTTATCCTTTTGATTCAAAGAGATTTTCTAAAAAATCAGAAGGTTTAAAAGGTTTAATTAGAATAAGAGATATTGTCCGTGGCTATACAGAAACTTTCACAGATGAAGAATGTACAGAAGATTACATAATACATAAAGGCGATATGTTAATCGGAATGGATGGAGAATTTAACATTGCTAAATGGAATAGTTCTGATGCTTTTTTAAATCAGCGTGTTTGTTTGATAAAATCTAATTCACAAAATTTACTTGATGACTTTTTATTTTATTATTTGCCATATCCACTTGAATCAATAAATGAAACAACACCAAGTATTACTGTTAAGCATTTATCAACAAAGACTTTAGAACAGATTCCTTTTCCTCTTCCTCCACTTGCTGAACAGGAACGGATTGTAAATAAACTTGATAACTATATTTCTAAACTCGATGAAGCTAAAGAGAAGTTAGAAAAAGTTGTTGATACTTATGAATTTAGAAAATATGTAATTTTAAATAAAGCATTTAAAGGTGAATTAACTAAAAATTGGAGAGAAAAAAATAAATTTGAATTAGATGATGATATAAAAAAGAAAGCAATAACTAAAGATTCAATGTTACCTGATGAATATTTATATAATATTTATATGAAATTCCTGAAAATTGGCGTTGGGTTAGATTAGGAGAAATTAATATAAAGGTAATTGATGGAGATCGTGGTAAAAATTATCCCAAAAAGAAAAAAGAATTTTTTTCTGAAGGTTATTGTATTTTTTTAAATGCCAAAAATGTCACTAAAGATGGTTTTAAATTTGATAATTTAGAATATATAACAAAAGACAAAGATGAATTATTGCGTAGTGGTCGTTTAAATCGCGGAGATATAGTAATGACGACTCGTGGAACGATTGGGAATATAGCTTTATATGATGATTCTATTATATATGATAAATTAAGAATAAATTCAGGAATGGTTATTTTTAGAAGTGAATTTGAGATTGTAAAAAAATACATAATTTATTTATGGCAATCAATTTTGATAAAAAATCAAATAAATATCCTAACAACTGGAACAGCTCAACCACAATTACCAATAAAA
The DNA here is from genome assembly GCA_902790465.1 of uncultured bacterium. Classification (GTDB taxonomy): domain Bacteria; phylum Vulcanimicrobiota; class CADAWZ01; order CADAWZ01; family CADAWZ01; genus CADAWZ01. The sequence goes on from CADASF010000035.1 coordinate 1,684, forward strand.
GATTTAAAAAAGATACATTTTCCTCTTCCCCCACTTGAAGAACAAAAAGAGATTGTAAAATTCCTCGATTCTATTTTGTCAAAAGGAAAAAAAGTAAAAGAAATAGCAGAAAAAGAAATAGAAAGAATTGGAAATTTAAGGGAAAATCTTTTAACTCGTGCATTTGCTGGACTTCTTGGAACAAATAATCCAAATGAAGAAAATCCAATGTAAAAATTTCTTAAATAGGGCTATAAAAAAATTTTATAAAGATTTGCATTTTTTTTAAAAAGCGTATATAATAATAGTTTGAAAAAAAATTACAACACTAACAATGTTAATGATAATGACAACAGAAGAGAAAAATTTTAAATGAGGTGGACAAAAAATGCCTATATATTGTTATAAATGTAAAAACTGTGGAACACACACAGAAATTTTTCAAAGACATATTGATGAGACAAAAAAATATACATGTGAAGAATGTGGCGGAGACCTTGAAAAAGTAATGGCTCCTGCAGCTGTTATATTCAAAGGAAGCGGATTCTATACAACAGATTATAATCACGGTTCAAACAGCACACATACCTCAACAAAAACAGAGACAAAAACTGAATCTAAAGCAGAAACAAAGACAGAAACAAAAGCTGAAAACAAAACAGCGACACCTGCTCCAGTAACTGCTTAAACACAAGCAATAAAAAAAGTGCCTGTAAATTTTACAGACACTTTTTTTTATTTATAACAACTTTTCCATTTCAGATTTTAATTTTTCAACATACCCAATGTCTTTAATCATTGTTATATTTATCTTGACATTCAGAAGAACGGATTTAATAGCTGTTTCAAGCATATAATTTCCTGCTTCAAAATCTGAAAAACAAGATTTTTTACAATATTCCTCAAATGGTTTAGATAGTTCTATAGCTTCATGGCAAGTTTTAGCAATTTCCATTGGAATATCTGAAGCTATTTTAAGTGATTCTTGAATTTTTTCACTTCTCAATAATTTTTCTTCTTCGGTCTCTTTGGGCATTTTATATGCTTTCATTACCAAATCATAAACTTTGGAATCTTCATCTGCAAGATTTGAAAGTTTATCTATAAGAGCCTCTCCCCTATCTTCAAAATCAAGAAGAATATTTGGCTTTTCTGTTTTCTTGAAAGTAATTCTAAAAGCCGTGTTAAATCTGTAAACATAATATCCTTGAAAAATAAATATTTTGATGATATATTATATTTAAGAATACTTTTATATATATCCTGCAAAATTACTACAAAAGGAATTGAAAATGAATTTTTTGATAGACAAAAACAACTTGATAGTAAATAAAGGTCTCGATTTTTGGAAAGAAATAGATTTAACAAGAGACTTAATCGAGGAAATGAAAGAGACAAATGACGAAAAAATATTTTGGAACAATGCCAAAACAGCAATGGAAAAAACTATAAAATTGTACAGATATGCCCAAATGGGGAAAGCTCCATTTACAGAGGGAGAAGAATTTGACAATCAATTCCAGTCAAATTACTATATTTTAGCTTTGAGAGATGATATTTACTACTCAATAGAAGAAGCCCTTTTCGGATTTAAAACTTTATGTAAAGAACAAGATAAATTTGGTTTTATAGCTAAGATATATCCAAATAAAGATATGTTTCCACATATAAATATTTTTTCTGTTAATATCCTTGAATTCAGAAGATGTTCAATACTATATTTAACAGACGAAACCCCACAAACTGAATCTGATTTGAGATTTTCTGAAGACCATGAAGCACTTAAGTATCGTTTTTTCAATCCATTAGAACCTTATGGTATTGAAGAATACAATTTTAAAGAACAAGTTGTAAAATGGGCGAATGAAAAAAATGAAAATGGAATGACAAATTGGGATTATGCCAAAGAAGTATATAGAAAGCTAAATAATTTAAAAGGCAAGTTTAGATCAAAAAATGATAAATTTGCAAAAAAATATTCAGATAAACTAAATTTTAATTGGATATATCCCGATACATACCCTCACAAGATAAAATTTATTCCTAAAAAATTTAGAAAAACAAGAATTAATCCGAGAAATTTTTTACTAAAAAAGAATATTTTATCTGATAAAGTTACAAAATTTCATTCAAATGATGTTATTTTACCAAAAAATTTTAATGTTATTGAAGAGATGTACAATATCCTAAAAAAAATAGGAAGAATAAACACACATCATGAAGGTCTATTTAAAGAAATTTTTAAAAACAATACCCTAAAAAAAATAATAGACAAACTATTAATAATCCATAAATACTATAAAGTAGATGGTTTAGCGATAGATAATATCCTATATGAAATAATCTCTTGTTTGCAACATGCTTACTTTGATTCTGCTCAAAATTATGGCGAATTAGTTTTTCATACATTTGAAAAATACAATTTTCAGGGAATGATATATCTGATTGACGGAGACGATCCACATGTTCACATTTTCACCATTGATGATGATTTCCATGAACTTGGCAAATTGTTTATAACTAATGAAACCCCACAAACAGAATCTGATTTGAGGTTTTCTGAAGATTCTGATAAAGATATACCTCCTGAAATATTGAAAGAAATTATAAGATTTGCAAAAGATCATTGGTTATGCTTCAAAAGTGGCTGGGCTGAAATCAATTATGGAGATGCGTGCCGAAGTTGGGAAGAAAATCATGACAACTGTGATTATCCTTGGTTCAAATCAAAAAATGACACATTTTCTATAAAATAACAAAACAGGGGCTGTGAAAAAATAAAATAGATCGAATACAGCATTTTAAATATAGGCGATCGACTCAATTTTTAAGTAAATAATAATTTACAGGCTTAGATTGCCACGGTCGCACAGCTCCCTCCTTTATTTACTTTTTTTCACAGTCCCTTTTTTATTTATTATAAGCAATTTTGAGAATATAATGTTATGTTAAATCTGTAAATATAATATATCAGATAATGGACAAAAATTTAATTTAATGTTATAGTGAAAATCGTTGGATATGTAAAAACTCAAAACTATCCCATAATATATTTCTATATATGATTTTATATATCCTGCAAAAATAAAATATTTTTTTAGGAGGTTTAGAATAATGTATTATTCTACTTCAGAAAAGATTCCAAGGGAATCACAAGAAAAAGAACAAAATACCATAGAAAAAACTATGAGTAATATTAATCTTTATAGTGATATCGACATTTATGATATCATAACTAAAGAACGAATATCTCTATATAAAGAGATGCATAAGTATATATGTGAAAATATAATTGACTTAGGAACTGATGCAGAAGACTTTTTTGCTAATTCTTGGTTTATAGAAACAACTATTGCAACTCTTAAGCCAGATAGATTTGACGGCATTGTACGTGATGAGAAAGAACATGGACATGCACATTTTCATATTACTCCTATATTTAAAAACACAAAAGGGAAAATAAAAAAAATGAAGGCAATAAAACAAGATAAAAAAAATAATAATAATGATGATGATAATGATGAATATAAAATCAAAGTTTTCATTACTCTTGAAATTCCACAAACTGCTGATGATATAAGATATGATAAAGACTCTCCTTACAAATTAAATAATGAGGTAAAAGAAGCAATTGCCAATTGGGCCAAAGAACCTTATGAAGAAAGAGAAACAAAAAAAGAGAATAATAATACATATAAATGTATTATTCCTATAGAAAAAGGAAAAATAAGGACAAATTGGGACAATGCAAAAGAATTATGGGTTAATAGTATTCTTACGAGTGACAAAAATTATAATATATCACTTACTAAAGAAATAAAACATAAAATTGACATATATCATGAACTACATGGTTCTAATGCTATATATCCATTACCAAAATCATATTTACCAGAATTATTTGACTCCATAAATTACTACCAATAATAATTTAATTAAATTACTTAAATAACATAATACTAAAAACAGGCTATCTTGCATAAGATAACCTGTTTTTAGTACAAAAAAATAACAAAGGACATAAAATGACTAACAATTTTAGATTAAATCAAAAAAATTTAAACCTAAAAAATTTAAATTTTGACAATGAACTAAAACTATTGGATTCAAATTTGGAAGAAATAAAAAAAATAACCGACGAAGATGAATTTTGGAAAAAAGTACAATTAATATTTGAATCAATTATAAAATTATATAGATATAAAACCATATTCGTTAAATCTTTTCGTTACAACTCATTTAATTATGTTGCTTACTATTTCACATTATATGAATTAATAGAAGAATATTTTTTTGGTATAAAAACCATAAAAACTGAAATACCAATTACTGATGAAAACCAAGAATTTCTGATAAAAATCTACCCAAATAAATTTTATGAGCCATATATTGCTATTTTAGACCTCGATTGTGAATCTTATACAAGAGTATTTTTGACAGAAGAAATACCACAGACAAGAAAAGATTTAAAATTTTCTACAAATTTTAAAAATTTTAAAAGAAAAATTGAATATTGTTTTCCAATAGACAATATAGAAGACTCAATTATAACATGGGCAAATGAAATCAATGAAGACGGAATAACTAATTGGGATTATGCAAAAAATGTCTATAGAATTGTAAATAACTTCAAAGGCAAGTTTAGATCAAAAAATGACAAATTCAAATCTCACAGCAAATTTGCTAAAATTAACAACTCTTTTAATAAATTCCAAAAGAGATTAAAATCAAATAATAGATTGCACAAATTCCAACTTAGAAAACTACCTTTGACATCTCCAATTATAAAATTTCTAAATAACATTGAACTTCCCAAAAACTTTAATATTATTGACGAACGTAGCAATATTAGACACTTAGCTGGGGAAGTTCAGAGAATAAGTTGGGGTTTTATCGAAAAGAAAAATTCCATTCAATTCATAGAAAACATAATATGGGATAGAACAATAAAAGTATTTAAAAAGCTACGAATTATAAATAAATATTATAAAACAGAAAATTTTGTCTTTGATAACATATTGTATGGGCTAAGTTTTGATAGCATTTTTTACATATTATTTAATACTACTCGAAATGGATTAGAATATCGTACTTTTAATTTTAATCAAAGTTTTGTAGGTTCAACAGATTTTCTTGATCCTATCGATCCAAATATTAGAATTTATGACGAATCTTTAAACGAAATAGGAAAATTATTTATAACTAATGAAGTTCCACAAACAGAATCTGATTTGAGATTTTCTGAAGATTCAGATAAAGGTATAAATCCCAAAATATTAAGTGATATTGTAAAATTTGCAAATACTGACAATAATTGGGAAATAGTAAAGGATTATTGGAGAGAAAGACATTTTATTGGTAACGAAGAAAAGGATTACCCATGGTTCAAATCTAAAGATGACCAATTTTCAATAAGATAAAATCATAACAAAACAGGGGCTGTAAAATTTACAGCCCCTGTTTATTTTGTTTAAGATTTTATTGTGCCTGTTGTTGCTGTTCAGCTTGTAGCATTGCAACAATATTTTGAGAAATACCCTGAGTGAGTGGTCCTTTAGCTTCACCAATCTGTGAAGAAATATATTTTTGTTTTTCATCTTTGCCCTTTATGTCTGAAAGTTCTTGTTTCATCTCTTGATAAATAGCATTTCCTACATTAGTATAAATCGCATCTATTTCTTTTTGATGTGATTTTAATTCTGCCATGCTCTGTGTAACAAGCTGTGAATAAAGTGCTTTTTTGTCCTCTAAAGACATATCACCAAGCTGTCCCTCAATTTGCTTAAATGCAGACTGGCACATATAATTATTTATGTCTTCAAGACTTGGTCCATTTGCTTTTAATTCAGAAATAACCTGTTTTGCTCCTGTTATATCTTTGCCAATAGAAGCAAATTTTGAACCACCTAACAAAGCCCCTGCTCCTACAACAGCAGCTGCTCCGATTGGTCCAAATAATGCTCCTGCCGTAATGCCTAAAATTGCTGAACTCATTGCACCTGTCAATGCACCAACAACGGCAAGACCTTTAACTTCGCCAAGTTTATCTATTATAAAACCACTAAATTTTTCTGTGGCAGGTTTAATAAAGTTTTGAACATCTTCTGTAAAATTTCTTATTCCCTGCTGTATTTTAGGACCTGCAACAGCACCTGCTACGGCAGTACCTGCTCCAACAGTTGCTCCAATAGCTGCTCCAACAGGTCCAGCGAATGAACCACCTAAAGCACCTACTGCACCACCTGCACCAGCAGAAGCTAAAACCTTACCAACAGGATTTTCAATTCGTGAGCCAACAGCTCCACCTATAGAAGCGGCCATGTTAGCAGCTCCGCCACCTACGCCAGTGAAAGCATTTGTCAAAGCAGCTGCGGCAAAAGCAGTTTCAGAAGAATCTCTTACATCACCACTACTACTTCCAGATATAACTGATGAAGCACCTGTCAATCCTCCCATAAGTGAAACGGCTCCGACATTTGTCAAAGCAAGTGCAGGATTAGCTGAAGCACCTGCGGCCAACATTCCACCTGCTACGGCTCCAGCACCTGCAGAAACAGTAGCGGACAATAGAGATGATTTAATAGTGGAATTTTCATCACTTACAGGCTCACTGAGCATAGAAGAAACTCCACCAACAACAGCCCCAGCAACTGCGGAAGCTGGTCCACCAATAGCACCAATGGCAGCACCAGAAGCAACACCTGCGGCAATAGGAGCTAATTTTTTGACAGTTGGATTGATTTCTTTTTCTGATTTTGCTTCGATATGTTTTATTGCAGCACTTGTTCCACCTGCTACAGCACCTGAAACAGCCATAAGCCCTGCTCCTGAGGCTACTCCTGTAGAACCTGATAAAACAGCCGATCCGACCAAAAGAGTACCTGCACCAACAGCAGCTCCTGCAGCAAGTGCCTTTGACATAGAACCTGTCTCTTCACCAACTCTAACACCTGCATATCCACCTGCAGCACCTGCAACGGCACCACTTGCCCCCATTGAGAGGAATCCTTTAAGTCCACCTGCAACAGCAGCTCTCTTTGGAGATGAATAAGGAAGATCTCCTGATGTAGTCTCTCTTGGCTCAAAATAATCAGCAATACTCTTTAATGCAGATTTTTTAGCTTTTGGAGAATCTTCAGAAACGGCATTTTCCTGCTCTTGTACTTCTACACCATTTTCCAGAACTTCGTTCTCCTGTACCTCATTGTTGTCTAATCTGTCTGCAACAGAGTAATTATTATATTGAGATGAATTTATTGAAGATATATTATTCATGTCTTTTCCAATGTTTGATTTTTAATTTTAGTTATTATAACAAATCCTTACTATAAAATTCAATAGATCAAAATTTAAAAAAATGTAAAAAATTAGATTCTATTAAATGCCTTGAATGTCCCTACTCTCACAGTCGAATTATCGTTATTAGCATTACCAGTGTCAATTTCTAAAGAATCGGTTATTTTTGTCCAACCAGCTATATATTTTTCCATAACCTCATTAGATAAATCAGGATCATAAGTTATTGTAAAATTTTTAATTCCATTTACTTCCATTAAACCGCCACGAGATATTACAACGCCTGACACATTAAAATTGAGATTATCTGCTCCTACATTGATTCTAATCTTATCACTTGCATATAAAATACCTTTAAATTCTGCAGTTTTAGACTTAGTGCCGTCTGTAAGAAAATCAGAAGAATTAGCCGCAGAAACTTGATATATTTTTATATCATCTGCAGCCCACATTGAAACTAAATTATCCCCAGATGTTACACCTGATCCAACACCTTCAAAAGTTATATCCTTGTCCTTTGAACGCAAATTGCCTTCTCCCTGTATCGAACCTTTTATGTGCATTTTATTTACGATTATCGAATTTTCAGAACCAGTACCATTTCCCAATTTAACTGCTCCTCTACGACTATTGGCAGGGACATAACATTCTGTTTTTTGTGATATTAATTGTGATATTTCAGATGAACTATACAATTCTTCATCTTCACCTGCACTCTGTAAATATTTTTTATATTCCTCTGAAAAATTCAATGGGTTTCTTTCAAAAACAGCAAAACTAAAAAAGCTGTCAGAATCATTAGACTCCAAATCGCCAATTACTGTCATTGTCAAATAATCTGTTTTGTTATTTGTTGCTGAAAAAGAGACATGCTTTCCTACATTTTCTATTCTCGACTTAATATTATCATTTTTACAATATCTTAAAAGATAAAAATCTTTATTATTATTATCTTTACATGTATTTAGTACATAGTCCTTGGAATTAGGATTCGAACCCAAATTTATTGTTTCAGATGCGGTTTTGTTTTCTGAAATTACACCATTGGCAAATGCTCTCATCATTCCTGAGTATGTTATAGAATTTATACTTGAAGAACTTAATTTAGCTCTTGTAGCAAATGGAGTATTACCTGAATTTTTATCAGGAAGAAAAACAGGTACATATTTTCCAGCCACATTAGGCAGTTTATCAAAAACTTGATTAAATTTACTTGCTATGTATGCCTTTTGTCCTTGGGTTCTTTCGACATTGGTATATTTATCACAACTCAACCAATTTTTATAATTTTCATTTTTATTAAGATATGATTCAAATTTGGTTATTTGAGCAACATCTGCCTCACCAGTATCAGAACAAATTGTATTTACTGCACTACAAAGTGCTGTAAATTCTTCTTTTTGAAGTTCACCTTGAGTTGGCATTTCCATAAAAGCCCAAATACCAGAGGGGAGATTAACCGCATTTTCAGGGTTTTTAAATTTCGGTGGATTCATAGTTGCACTTGGCTTTTTATATACAGAAACTCCATATTTAGACAAATTATCTTTATCTCCCAATGGAATATCTTTGCCATTTATCTTACAAGAATCCTTTGCAAAAATAATACCATCACCTATTGATAATCCTCCACATTTATCCCAAGTTGGTTCTTCACTATTATTTTCACTTGTTATACTAACTGCCCCTCCTGATACAATACAACCTCGAGTTCCGTCTTTTTGTAAAATATTAAAAAAATCTTTAACATTTACATCTAAATCGTCGCCAACAAACAAAGCTGCTCCAACAAATAGAGCTTCTTCTCTATTTATTGTAGTATTATTTATATTTTTAAAAGTTGTATTAGGATCGTTATTCACTTTATATATAAATTCAGTAGCACAAATAGTCGGTCCAGATTGTCCAACTGTCAAACAGTATATTTCATCTGATGATACTTTACTTTTTGTTGAATTAAAATGACTTTTTAAAGATACATTAATTTCTGAACTATCAGATGTATATATAGAAAAAGAATTTCCTATATTGTCATCTCTTCCTTTTATAACCCCATTATCATTTGTTATTAAATAATCCCCATATTTTACACCTTCAGAATTCTTATTATAAGGCAATGTTTTAGAATTCGGAAAATTACTTGTAATTATACAACTATCAGCAGCAATATTATTTCCTGCTTCAGTAGCCCAATATGATTTTATATCCCAAATTACCCTTTTAGTCGCCATTGTGCTTGACTGCATATGATAAACAGCAGTCATCAAAAAAATACTAATTACAACCATAATGACAAGAGTAGATATAAGTATTATTCCTTTTTTTGCATTCATAAAAATATTTTCTCCAATAGGGATTAATTATTAACAGTATTTCTTGGTATCGTAACCCAAGAAAGAGCTTCAATATATTTTTTTACTTCATTATCATAATTTAATTCTGCAGAAGAATTTAAATTTGTCAATCTGTGATTAGTTCCAAACTTAAAATGGCGTTCTGCATCATTAATTCTTAAACAAATCAAATCAAATTTTACTCGTTCATTTGTTTTCTCAATTTTTAAATCAACCAAATCTCTTTCAACAACAGAAAGAGGAGCAACAGAATTTGAAAGCGGATTTTGAAGAATTAATTTGATTTTATTGTCAATTTCATTTTTAAATTTTGTCATAGCACTACAATAATGAGCAGAATCTTCATCTGCTGCTGTAGTATTTGTATAATTCACATCATAATCATAGCCAAAATATATTTCATAATCTGTTTTAAATACATATCTATATAAAAATTTATGTGGGCAAAATTCAAATCCTCCACAACAACCAGATTTATAATAAAGCAAATAAAGAATACAAGTGTTATAAATTAAACGCTCTGTCATATATTCTGGTGTAGGACTTGTAACTGCTCCTTGTGGAACTTTAGGGATATTTTTATAAACAAGATTGCCATCAAGTTGATTATTTGAACGAGAAACTAAAAATGCAAACCACCTTCTATTTTTATAAGTTCCATTAAAATAATCTGTATCATAAGATGTATCTTCAATATTATCTACAGTTTTCTCTGAAAAACACTTAAAAAGTCTCATTGTCGAAGAAGATAGATATTTATCTATATTTTTATAAGTAGATATAAACTTAATATTTGTATCCTGTTTCCCCTCATTTTTTAAGAAAGACTTTTGAAATTCCGTCCATACGCTAAAAACAATAACCATCAAAAGGGAATATATAGCCATGGTAAAAACGGCTTCAAGAATTGTAAAACCTTTTTTATTCATAATGTTATCTCAAAAAAATAATATTTATTAATTATATCATAAAAATAGACATAACACAATAAAAAATGGAGTTGTGAAAAAAGTTTTTTTTATATAATTTTCGTAAATTAACTTGTTGTATGACATCTATTCTATTTACTTTTTTTCACAGCCCCATTAAATATTTTTTTAAATTCGATTAAATACTTTAAAAGTACCTGTTGATACATAATGAGTTTCAGTAGCTTCTTCATCTTCATTTTCAATAGCAGTTTCCATATAGTCAAATGTGTCATCCCAATTTGTATCAATATATTGTAACATTATTCCTGACAATTTTGGATCATAAGTAACATCAAAATTTACAATATCACTTACAATCATGTTGCCTGCACAAATTATAGTTCCTCTCAAACTAAATTTGTTAATTCCCTTTCCATCAATAACTAAATTACCACCAGATGAAAAAACACCTCTATAATCAGATAAAGTATCACTAAAACTGACACTTGCATTTCCTGCAGATACTCTTTTCAATTTAATATCATTACCTGCCAATAAAGCTACATAATTTTCATTCTGCTTTAAACTTGAACCAACAGCTTCAAACATAATATCATTTGATGCCTGCAATGTACCTGTTCCTTCAACAGTACCCAATATATCTATATCTGTTGCACTTATACCACAGCGAGGTTTATCTGTTGCACTAGCCTTTTCAAAAACAATACCTGCTCTTCTGTCTTCTGCTTGACGATATTTATTTTCCCCTGCTCTTTCAAAAGTAGCAAAATTAAAGACTCCTGTTGATTTTAAATTTACATTTATGTTCATCAAAAGTTCTTTATTATCAGAGACAAAACTCAATTCTTTAGCTTTATAAACAGGAAATTTATAAGATGTGGTATCTTGTCCAAAATGATAATCACTCATTTTTTCAATAACATTTAAATAACCACCATCTCCACAAGTTACAGATTTAGATAGATAAGCCGATGATTGAGATTGTTGGACATTTTTAAAATTTTCTTGCAATATATACTTTTCATCATCAGAATTTGGCTCAAGTGAAAGAAAATCTGTTATTACTTTTGTCAACAAATTACTCGAAACATCAGTTGGTGTCTCTGCATCTACGGCTTTGGCAAAATCTCCATATATTCTTCCCTTTGTCATGGTTTCATAAGATAAATTCAAATTGCTATACCAATTTTCTAAACTTCCATGTATATCGAGATAATGGTCTGGTATAAAAAATGGCTCATATTCTTTATACTTTCCATGTTGTGTATCTTGTGTATATTGTTTTATTGAATTATCGATTCTCTCAACCAAATATTTTTTATATTCTTTTTTTAATTTATTTCTAAAAGCGTGTTTGTTCACATAAGTTATTATTTGACTAATAATTCCTCCAGATGAATCTATCTTTTTAAAACCTGTTTCAAAAATTCCATCATCTCCTTCAAATTTATCATTAAATATTTTCTTAGCATCATAAGTGCCATCACAATATGTATCGCTTACTTGTACACTATCTGTTCCCTTATCTTTTACAAGATCCCAAAGCTTCTTTAAGGGGCCTTTACCAAGAAGAAATGATGTAACCAAGCTATCAAACGCTTCATCAGCAAACATTTGTGTAAAATATATATCCCAAAATTGATCTACGGACAAATAAAGTTCTGACAAACCATCAACAGTTGCTCTAAATTCTTTTTCATTATATTTTTTAGGTAGTTCAATAAAACAAAAAGTACCTGAAGGAATAGTCAATCCTTCTGGAATTGCATAAGAATTATTTACAGACAAATTAAAATCATTGCCAATAGGATATACATTAATTCCAAAATTAGTAATATTTGAACTTGAATAGCTCGGATCTATAGATTTACCATTTATAGTACAAGACTTTGTAAAAATAGCCCCTTCTCCAATATCAATAGCTACTGGTCCATAAGGGTCTGGAGCTCCTTTACCATTGCTCAATATAACATTATTAGCAACAATACAAGGTCTTGAACCAACAGTTTGATCAATATTTAAAAGTTCTTTTACACTGACATTCATTGTTCCACCGACACGGATGGCTGCTGTAGCTGTAATTGATTTAGTCTGTACAGATGGTTCACCACTTTCTCCAGAAGAAGACGAAGATGAATTATCTAAAGATACACCTGTATTTAAACCATATACCAATTCAAGAGGACATATTGAAGGACCTGATTTTCCAACAGTAATTGCATATAGTTCTTGTGTTAAATATTTATACAATTTTTCAGTATTTTTTGTAGTTGCATTTTTATAATCATTCAAAGCATTATCATATTCAGCATCTCGATCAGCATATTTTCTCAACATTTCAGAAAAATGCCAAGACAATGCAGGTTCATTCACATTATCTGACGAAAATTTTTTACCAGGACTGCTAAAAAGATGATTTATATAATGAATAGAAAAATTACATCCTGTTTCTGTATCAACCCCTTTTACAACATCTCCCTCGCTTTTTTCTATATGATAAGTACCTGCATCACTCAAAAATTTCTTAGTCTTAGGCCAAAATTTACTTCGCAAACAACCATCTGCAACTATTGTATTACCTGCCCTTGCTGTCCAATAAGATTTTATCTCCCAAATAGCTTTCTTGGTTACCATAGCACTCGACTGCATGCGATAGACACCAACCATTAAAAATACACTAAGTATTACCATAATAACAAGAGTACACCAAAGAATTATACCTCTATGTTTTTTCATGTTTCCTCCCATTAAGTATTGCTTGGAATGCTTATCCAAGAAAGATATTCCATATATTTTCTTGTTTCAGAATCAGGAGTTATCAAATTTCTTGTTCCTATCTGAAAATGCCTTTCAGCATCATTTATCCTCAAAATTGACAAATTAAATTGAAATTTGTCATCTATTTTATTTATAGTTAAATCAACAATATTATTTTGTACTACAGAAGGTTTTGCAATAGAATTACTAACTGGAGCAGTAAGAATAGATTGTACATTTGATTCTAATTCTGTTTTAAAAACTTGCCCCCAATTACAAGTCTTTATATCTCCAAAATAAATCTTGTTGGTTGTTTTATATACATATCTATATAAAGACTTATGGGGACAATTGTTAAAACTGCCACAACAACCCTGTTCATAATAAAGTAAATAGACAACACAAGTATTATATATCATACGTATAGGCAAAGATGTATTATCAGGCGAAGCATAATAAATATTAGCATTTAAATCATTATTTTCTCGAGATACTAAAAAAGCAAACCATCTTTGATGTCCCTGTCCAGGAATTGCTTCTCCATAACATTTAAACAATCTTGTACTTGCTGAAGAGACTATTTTGTCAACACTTCTATAAACATTTACAAATTGAACATTTGTATCTTGCTTAGCCTCATTTTTTAGGGCTACTTTCTGAAATTCTGTCCAACAACTAAATACAATAATCATCAAGACAGAAAATATTGTAACAGAAATCATTGTTTCAAGAATTGTAAAACCTTTTTTATTCATTATTTATCATCTCAAAAAAATTTAATATCTATAACAATTATAACAAAAAATCTAAAATAATACAATAAAAAAAAGATGTTGTTTTAGCAACATCTTTGTAAAATTTTTATCAGAATTTGAAATAATTTTCACTAAATTCTATTGAAATATTTAAATTTACCTGTATTTATATATTCTTCACTTCCATCAGCTGATTTATTATTCAAACCTAATTTCTTTTCTATATATTCTGTATTTGATTTCCAATCAGAAACGAATCTACTCAAAATAAGACTTGACAATTTTGGATCGTAAGTAACTTTTAGATTTCTAATACCATCCATATTCATGTTATTTCCACATATTATCGCTCCTGAAACACTAAAATCAAGATTATCTGTTCCAACATCAACATTTAAATCGTGTTTTGCATATAAAATACCCCTGAAGTCTGAAGTAGATAATTGAGCTTCTTCTCCATAATCTTCAGATTTTGTGGCAGAAACCCTATTTATGTTTATATCCTTACTTGACCAAATAGAAACCCAATTTTCTTCAGTTGAATCAACACCTGAGCCAACAGCTTCAAATTTAATATCTCCAACTGTTGAACAGATATGACCTGTTCCATATATAAATCCTTTAATATTTATATTTTTGGCAGTAATTGAATTTTCTGTTTTTTCAACATTTGTATCAGCTTTTTCATCTTTTGCCGCTGTAGCTGCTCCCAATCTAACTGCAGCACGTCTGTTAATTGCAGATATATAATCTGAATCTGGATTTTCTGTCAAGATTTGTTGTATGACTTTTATATCTGGTAATACTAATCTTTTACCACTTGGCACACGAATATCCAAGTCATCTAACAAAAATTGTTCTGCTGTTTCCTCTCTTATTTCTTGCTCTCTTATTCCTTGATCACCGTCTCTCATTTTCTCTTCTTCTCTTGCCATTACTGGAGTTATAAATATTTTTAAAAATTTAGTGGTAACATTATCATCTACAGGAGTAAAATATTGAACATTATGTTTTGCCACTCTTGTACTCGGGATATTTAATAAAGCTGTTGATGATCCAGTATATTTATCTTTTCTCTCAAAAGTTGCAAAACTGAAAGAGCTAGTATCTGATTTCAGATTGCAATTTACTGACATTATAAGGTCTATGTCATTAGTCTCAAAACTAACTTTTTTTATAAGATTTGCAATAATTCTTGAATCTTCAGATTTATACTTTTCTGCAGCTCTTATATCAAAATCAGAAATTTTATTCAATACAAAACATTTATTCGAATTTTCTTTAAAAGATTTACCATTAAGCCCTTCAACTTCTTCAGCAATATAAATAGGATTTGTAGAAGAACTGTTTTTAGTTTTATAACTTTCAAAATGTTTTTTTATTGTCTCTGATTCTTCAAGAACTTTACTATTTAAATTTGCAGAACTTAAATATGCAATAAATTCTGAAACAGGATACCTACTTATTGCATATCTTATAATAATTCCTAAAGCTCTTGCCTGTGCAAATGTTTTGTATTTCAAATCTATCTTATCTGTTGTATCATTTATACCAGCATTTCCATTAGGTATAAAAAAAGCTTCATATTTACTTTTTCCATCTTCGCTTTTATATGTGTGTAAGATATCCAAACACTGGCTTAATAAATAAATTCTATATAATTTTTTTACAGTTTCAATATTTTGATCTTCTTTTAAAAATGAAAATAAATTGTTTTTACGGTTTTCATTTCTTATATCTTTTTCAGATTTCTCAAAGTATTCATTAAAGGTTTTATCAAATCTTGATATATCTGATGCAGAAAATTTCTCTGTAAGTGTATTATTATATTCATTTATTTTCTCTGTATAAATAGAATTATTGTTTTCACCAATTAAATCTTTTCCATAAATTTCATAAAATTCTTTAGGTAATAAAGAAATATCAAATAATGTCTGAACAGTCTCATCAAATTCATCTTGTTCATATTCATTTGGCATTTCAACAAAACAAAACATACCATTTGGAAACGGAATTTGATCTTTTATTTCATTAAATGTAGGAGTTTGCACCTTTACCTTCGGAGATGTATAAACAGCAAAAGAATAATTAGTTACATTAGAATTGACATCTGGTTTAATATCTGTTCCATTTATTTTTAAATTGCGTTCTGCAGAAGTTAAATTTCCTCCCAAGAAAATAGCCCCTTCTTCTATGCTTAGTGGACCATTTCCATAAGGATCACATTTGCCTCCTCCACCTTCTATTTCAACATTTCCTCCAACGACAATACAACCTCTTGTCCCATTGTCTTGCTTAATTTCAAAAAGATCTTTTAAATTAGCTTTTAGATCGTTCTGAACATATATAGCAGCTGCCGCAGAAACAGCAGATGATTTTTGCATGCTCGATTGATTTACCTGAATATTTTTCTCACCAATCGCTTTTCCAAACAAATTTGGATTATAATAAAGTCCATATACAAGTTCTAATCCACAGACCATAGGTCCTGATTTTCCGACAGAAAGACAGTAAATTTCTCCTTTTTCTTCATCGGAATTTAATGTTTCCAAACTGACACCATTAAAATGCTCTTGTAACGAAACTTCAGAAGGAGAAGCAGATACAATTTCTGCATTTAATAATTTACTTTTGTAATAAATGGAAAAAGAAGAAGAATTATCTTCATCAACGGCTTTTACAATCTTATTTCCATCCATATTTACTACATAAGAACCTGCTTTTTTTAAAAGACCTTCTTCTGGCCAACGATAATTTCTAATACAACCATCTGAAGCCAAGGTACTACCTGCCATGGCCGACCAATAAGATTTTATATCCCAAATAGCTCTTTTGGTTACCATTGTACTAGATTGCATTCGATATACTCCAACTATCAAAAAGACACTAAGTATCACCATAATAATAAGAGTACAAATAAGAATCATACCTCGTAGTCTTTGTCGTCTTTTATTCATAAAATTAATCCTCATGATTAAAATAATATTATTTAAATAGTCTATTATAAATTATATCACACATGAAAAAAAAAGAAACAAAAAACATCGCCAAATTTGTTAATTTTGATGACATTTTTTATTTCTTTTTAGTAACATTTTCTATATTCTATTAAAAACTTTAAAAGTACCTGTATTGACAAGATATTGACTATTTGATTTAATGGCATCTATCAATGCTTGCCTATCTTGTTCCCACTCTTCATTTTCACTATTTCCACTATTTCCAATCTTTTGTTTCCAAGTAGGAAGAGATGTATTTACAATAATTCTCGAATATGAAGGGTCATAAGTAATACTAAAAGCTCCTATATTTGTCAAATTCATATTGCCACCCTTACAGACTATAGAACCTCTAACCTTAAAATCGGAAGTATCTCCTCCAACATCTACATTTAAATTATGTCCAGCCCATAAAATTCCAGTTACATTAATATCACCATTTCCTGAGCCACCAGAACTTTTCTTTATTACTATATCATTTGAAGCTATGACAGAAACAGAACCTTCATTATTTAAAATACTTGAATTTACAGCATCAAATACAACATCTCCACCTTGTGCCTGCAGAGACCCTGTTCCATATACAAATCCCTCTATATCTATATCACTACTTGCACCTAAAGCAGAACCACCAAGCAAGCTAACACCAACATGGTCTTTATTAGCTCTTGCATAATCTCCCAAAATTGCAGCAACATCACTTGGCATTCCTCCGCCACCTGCTTTATGTCTGTTAAAAGCTCCAAAATTGAAATATCCATTAGATTTCAAATTTGAAGAAATTTTAATCTGTAATTTATCTTTATCAAATCCAATACTACCTTTAACACCATCAAACTGACCTGCAAAATTGCCTTTATGTTGTGAAATAGTATCTAAACAATACATATCTCCACCATTGACTTGAACCTTATCTGCTATATATGTATCACCTGAGGCACTATTTAAATAATGACCAAAATTAGTTGTTAATTTATCTTTTTCCTCAACTTTTTTATGTGTAATAGGAATACCTAAAGCTCCAAATACATTCATATCATAATCTTTTATATTTGTTCCACCAGAACTTCCATTTACATACTCATCTAAATTTCCCAATATTCGAGCTCTTGTAAAATCAGAAAAAGAAAGTTGAGGATATGATTTACTCAGTGGACCACTGATATTTGCATTTCCATTAGGAACAAAAAATGAATCATAAGTTGCATTGCCACTTGTTGATTTACTATAATCATCCACAACAGCATTTATTGCATGCTTACAATAATTTTTATGCAATGTTTGAAATATCGCTTTTATATCTGAGCCAGATAAATTTTCTCCATCTTCACCTTCTATTTTAAATCTTTGCTGTTCTGCAATATCAGAAGGCATACCACTTACAGTTCCTGAAAATAAATCCAAAGAATTTTTAAATTTGAGATTATAAAGTGCATTAAATGAATTTTCTCCAAATCCACCTGAACTGAATAATTCAATATTGCCATTTTTTATTTTGTCAATCATAGTAGGATTAGATTCAATCAATGTCTTTATATCATTCTTATATAAATCTGCGAATTGCTTAGGTGTAAGATATAAATCAAGTACACTCGAAACAGTAGATGACAATTCTGCAGCATCATAATTTTCTTTTGTCGGAACTTCAATAAAACAAAAAGTACCTGAAGGGATTGAAGAGCCACTATTATAGCCAGGACTTTTAACACTTGCATTAAAAGTTGGAAAAACATTGACACTATAATTAATAAGATTATTACTTTTATAAGAAGGTTTTAAAGATGCTCCATTTAAACTTGCTCCTGTCGCATATATAGTTCCTTCTTTCATATCAAGTGGTCCTCGACCATAAGGGTCTTGAGCAGGTACTCCATTACTACTTATGGATACATTCCCACCTGCAACTATAATCGGTCTTGTTGATGTACTTGAAGAGGCAGAAAAACGTCCCCCATTTAAATTGGCAAGTATAGAACCACTGACATAAATGCAAGCGGCAGCAACAGCAGCTTGATTTGCACTCATTTTATTTTGATCAACAGGAGTATCAGACGGATTTGGATTATAAGCAAGCTCATACACAAGTTCCAATGCAGAAATATCAATTCCAGATTTACCTACAGTCAAAGCATAAAATTCATTATCTGAAACATCTGCATCTGTAAAATATTTTATTAATTTATCCTCATTTGGTGGATTAGATGAAACACTTCCTGTAATCTGATTTTTATAATAAATAGAAACAGAAACATCAGATTCACTGTCTCCGCCTTCTATAAAATTTCCATTATTAGATACTTTATAATTATGGAAATCTGTTAAAAATCCAACATCAGGCCATTCAGCACTTCTTATACATCCATCTGCAACTATTGTATTTCCTGCCATTGCAGCCCAATATGATTTTATATTCCAAATTGCTCTTTTTGTGACCATTGCACTCGACTGCATTCGATATACTCCAACCATCAAAAGCAGACTCAATATGACCATTATAACAAGAGTACATAAAAGAATTATACCTCTTTGCCTTATCTTCATAAAAATACCCTCTAAACTTCTGTCTTATATTAATTATACCTACAAAAATAAAAAAAACAATACAAAATAAAAAAATACCACAAAAAATTTTCTGTGGTATTTTTAACTTATTATTTTATATTCTATTAAAGAGTTTAAATGAACCTGTTTGTACAGTATATTTACTACCTGTTTTTAATTCTTCAGATAAAGCATTTTGATCACTATTCCAAGTAGGAACAAATCTATTTATGACGATTGATGAAACTGAAGGATCATAAGTGATATTTACCTGATTGATATGATTCATTGTAAATGAACCTTCGCAAATAATAGTCCCCTGTAATCCAAAATTTACATTATTACTGCCAACATCTATATCTATGTCTTTACCTGAAAACAAAATGCCTTTAAATTGTACATTCCCGCTTGTATTTGCAGCTCCTGAATTAGTTGCAGAGACTCTTTTTATATTTATATTATTCTTTGATAAAACAGAAACTTTTGCTTCACCTGTCTGTAATATACTTGTTCCAGACGCTTCAAAAGAAACATTGCCTTTTGTTGACTGCAAGAAACCATTTACACCATCCGAACCATAGACAAATCCTTTTACATCAATGTTTTGAGCTACTATTCCTCCACTTGCTGTAAATTCAATTCCAGCTCTTTCTGCATCTGATGACTTATAATCTCCAACAGCATCATGTTCATATCCACCAGCCTGACCAGTATATCTACTTGATGTATTTCCTCTGCGATCAAATGTGGCAAAATTAAAATACCCATCATCACCATCATCGCCTCTGGATTTTAAATTAGAGCTTACTTTCATTTTTAAATCTTTAGTGTCAAAATCTATATATTCTTTTGATGTACTAAATTTATTTACTACACTTTGATCTTTATGTTGAGAATATTTATCTAAAATAAATAAATCAGTACCACCACCAACTGTTATTTTATCTGTAACATAACCATCATATAAATCAGCACTATTAAATACATTTTCTAAATGCTTATTATATTTTTTTATTTCTCCATTTTCCCCTGTAAGTTTTGAACTCATATTAAAATTAGCAAAAACTTTATTAAGAGTTGAATTTTGTAATTTATTAGGATCATCAATATATTCACATAAATTACCAATAACTCTTGCTCTTGTAAATTGAGAATAAAAAATATGAAAATCGTGATAACTTACCGAACTACTAATACCAGCACTTCCTTCTGGGATAAAAAAAGCCTCATATTTTTTACCATCACCATCTGCTTTATATTCACTTACGGACATATTAACTCTATTTATCATATAACTTCTATATAAGCTTGCCATTATTGGAGCAAGATCATCATTAGTAACATTTCCCCCCAACATATCTAAAATATCACTTATAAAATTTGACTCTCCAACTAAATCTTTAAATTTTGTTTCCAATCCTTCTACTCCATCTTTATCTTTCATTGGAAGTATATCATCGAATATTTGTGAACATTTTCCCTCATCATAACAAACTTCATCAACTTTATCATTTTTAACAGCTTCATATATTGTATCAATATGATCTGCTGCATTACCTTTTATATCGTCTTTATATATTTCACAAAATTCTTCTGGCGTAAGATAAATATTTTTAATTGAAGAAACTAAATTTCTATATTCTCTTTCATCATATTTATCTGGCATTTCTATAAAACAGAAAGTGCCTGAAGGGATTGTCTTTCCCCAAGCTGTACCAACTTCATCTGGATACTGAAACTCTATTTTGGAAGATGAATATACATTTACTCCATAATTTGTAAGATTGCTATTTGTATTTGAAGGAGAAATTGGCTCACCATTCAAAGTGGCATTGCCACCGACAAAAATGGCACCTTCGTCCATATTTATAGGTCCTTCTCCATATCCATTTGGTGTTTTACCATAATCAGAACTATTGCTTGTAATACTTACATTTCCTCCTGATACAATACAGGCTCTTGTCATATCTGTCGCATCAACAGAAAAAAGATCATTAATATTTGCATTTATATTACCAGCAACATACATAGCAGCAGAAGCTGAAGTTGATTCAGAAGCATCTAAGGTATCCTGATTATGGTTTGTTTTGATTAGACGTGCATTATAACTCAAATTATATATAAGTTCCAGTCCACATACAGCTACTTTTGACTTGCCAACAGTCAGGCAATACATCTCACCACTTTTTAATGTACTTACAGTATTTTCAAAATTGCTTTTAAAGACAGATTCAACAGAATTAGAATCAGAGTAATATGGATTTGGCATAACTATCCCTAATGTAGTTTCTAAAACTTCTGAAGCAGCAGCATATGGATTTAATTTATTTTTATAATATATTGCAAAACTGCTATCAACATGTCCATCAGCATCTTTAACTTCACCTTTGACTACTTTATTTGCTGTATCGTAATGTATATCATAATCACCTGCTTTACTAATTCCAGCATGAACTGGTAATTGTCCTAAAACAGGCCAATAGGAATTTCTAATAGCTCCATCTGCGGCTATTGTATTTCCAGCTCTTGCCGTCCAATATGATTTTATTTCCCATATCATTCTTTTGGTAACCATTGTACTTGACTGCATGCGATATACACCAACCATCAAGAGAACGCTTAGTATAACCATAATAACAAGAGTACAGAAAAGAATTATGCCTTTTTGTTTGTTTCTCATAATATTCCTCCTTTCCTAAGTGTTACTTGGAATACTTATCCAAGAAAGATTTTCTATATATTTTTTTACTTCTGGATCAGTAATGTTAAATTCTTCAGTGAGGTCTAAATTTGTAAGCTGTCTTGTTCCCATAGTAAAAACACGCTCTGCTTCGCTTATTCTCAAAACTTTTAAATAAAACTGCACTTTATCATCATTTTTTTTAATTTTTAAATCAACTATATTATTTTGAATAACAGAAGGTTGGGCGACAGAATTTGACTCAGGATTTTGAAGAATTTTCAAAACCTTGTTTTGTATTACATCTGAATTAAAAATTACACCATATCTATAATTATTGCCAAAATAAATGCCAATAGGAATATGTTCTGTACCTACTATATTAAATACATATCTATAGAGAGATTTATGAGGACAATTTTGAAAACCTCCACAACAACCACTTTTATAACGAAGTAAATACATAACACAAGTATTGTATATCATACGCTCAGAAAGACTCTTTGGAGTCTCATTCTTAACTACATCTATTTTTCTATATATTGGCTTTCCATCAAGTTGATTATTTTCTCGAGAGACAAGAAAAGCAAACCATCTTTTATTTTCATGTCCTGAAACACCGAGAAGTGAACTATCAGTATAATGCCTAAACAATCTAACACTTGATGAGGAAACATATTTGTCAATATTCCTATAAACATTTACAAATGTAATATTTGTATCATGTTTTCCCTCATTTTTTAGAGCAACTTTCTGAAATTCTGTCCAACAACTAAATACAATAATCATCAAGACAGAAAATATTGTAACAGAAATCATTGTTTCAAGAATTGTAAAACCTTTTTTTCTCAAAATATCTCCTAAGTATTACTTGGAACACTTATCCAAGAAAGATTTTCCATATATTTCCTAAGTTCAGGATTTGTTATTGTGAATATAGGATTTTCAGGATCATTTTCTGGGTCTTTAGTAGTAAGTTTTTTAGAACCTATCGTAAAATGTCGTTCTGCATCACTTGTTCTCAAAAGAGTTAAAAAAAATCGAATTTTATCATCATATTTTTTTATCTGCAAATCAACTATATTATTTTCAACAACAGAATGTGATTCAGAGAATGGACTATTTATAACATTAGCAACTTGTGGTAATATATCATCTTCAAAAACACTTCCCCAATCACATCCATCAGGATTTGCAGGGGTTATAGGACTTCCAAAATAAATCTCTTTACTACTTGAAATTACATATCTAAATAGAGATTTATGAGGACAATTTTCAAACTTTTCACAACAACCTTCTTTATAATAAAGAAGATAAATGACAATAGTATTATATATCAATCGTTTAAAACTTGCATCTTTTGCTTGATACAAAAACTCTCCGTCAAGTTGACCATCTTTACGAGAAATCATAAAAACAAACCATCTTCTATCTTTATGTCCAATATTTATCTTACTTGTATCAGAATAAAGTTGAAATAACCTTATACTTGCAGAAGATATAGATTTATCAATATTTCTGTAAATATTTACAAGCTGAACATTTATATCTTGTTTTGCTTCATTTTTTAGTGCAATCTTTTGAAATTCTGTCCAACAACTAAAAACAATGATCATTAATAGAGAAAATATTGCAACTGCAACCATTGTTTCAAGTATTGTAAAACCTTTTTTGTTCATATTAATTTATTCCAGTTCGAGGCGATACAAGAGTTGTTATAACTGCCTGTTTTGTAGTAACTCCCCCATCTGCTTCAATCTGTGTAACTGTCGTCTTTAAATAAACCATATCAGCAGTATCAGGTACCTCTGTAGGTTCTATTTTATATGTAAACTTCTTACCAGCAAATTCAAAATTTGCATTTGAAACACCAGTTAACAATTTACTTTTATCTCCTTTATTATCACTCAAATACTGTTTCATAACAGAATCAGCAACTATATAGGCGGAAGAATTGTCAATACTCTTTTGTCCACTTTTCAAAAGCATAACCATTACAACGGCCATAATAAAAATACCAAAAGCAATAATATTTAACGATACCAACAATTCAAGTAATGTTACACCTTTTGATTTTTTCTTAAAGAACATCAAATAAAACCTGCCTTTATAAAGTTATCAAATTTTTGTTATATCCTTTTCAGGAACCCAGCCTTCAAAATATCTTCCATCTCTACCATCAAAACCTATTTTTGC
This sequence comes from uncultured bacterium, assembly GCA_902790465.1. Lineage (GTDB taxonomy): Bacteria > Vulcanimicrobiota > CADAWZ01 > CADAWZ01 > CADAWZ01 > CADAWZ01. The sequence continues at coordinate 26,173 of CADASF010000035.1, forward strand.
CCAACCATTTTCGAGTGAAATTAGTTTGACTTCAGAACCATCTCTCAAAATGTAAAAAGAAGGTTCTTCTATTTTTTGTACTTCTCTAACTTCCGCAGTTGGAGAAGTAACAGCCACATAATCACCAGAAAATCTTATAGTATAGATTATAAAACAAATTGAAATTACAACAAGACAGGAAGATAAAGAAAAATAGACCCAAAAAAGATCTTTTTTTAGTTTCTTATTCAATAAAATGAGTGAAAACAGTAGAAAAAACAATAAACAAAATGAAACTGCATATTCATTTTTGTTAAAAAACGATAAAACAGGGCTGTCAATTGGTCTCATCAAAACTCCACCTGATTCTGATATTTTACTTTTAATTTCTGATCTCAATTTTCTTAAATCAGGATCTCTTGGAATAATATTAAAAGCACGCTGAAGATAAACTAAAGATAAACCTATCTTACCTGCTTTAAAAGCAGAACAACCAGCATTATATAAAACTTCAGGTGATGTTTTTTCGGAAAGTATTTCTTGATAAGCTTCAAGAGCTTTAGAATATTCCCCTTCGTTATAATATTTATTTCCCTTATTAAAAATTCCTCTTAAATCTTTACTTTCTGCGAAAGAAAAAGATAAATAAAGAATTAAAAATATAAAAACAAATAGACAGTATTTTTTATTTAAAAACATAATCTTTTTATCCTATTTTAACTTCTTTTCCAATTCCCCAATATTTGAAATGCAATTTTTTATGAGCATTTCTGTTCCAGAATCAACTACTACATCTGAATTGAATCGTGCTTCATCACACAAAACAAAAATATCTCTTATTTTACCAATAAGGTCTTCATCATCACATCTCTTTCTCAATTCAGCTAAAATAGCTTTTGTTGTCAATCCCTTATCTTCTATTTCAAGTTTATTTGCCAAATATTTTAAAAGACTTTCTGAAACTTTTGCATAATCTTTTTCTGAACATTTTTTTAAATCTTTTTTCAATTCAGAAAAAGCCTTTCCTGTTGACTTAGAATTATTAGATTCAAAATGTATTTTCGATATCTTATTTTTAATAAAAAGTATCATAAATCCCAAAAATGGCAAAAATGAGAATGAAATAATATAAGGATTTGTCAAAATTCCATCAGAATTTCTGAATGTCATTTTGTCTTTAACAAAAACCCTTATCTCATTATTTCCAGTAAATCCATCTGATTTATTTTTCTTATCTCCAAGAACTTTCAATTTTATACTTTCAGAAGTCTTTGAATAATATTTTTCAGAAACAGGATCAAAAAATGAGAGAGTAATTGAAGGAATTTCAATTTCTCCACCTTCAGATGGAACAAAAACCGCTTTTAACTCCTTTGTTTCAATAATCCTATCATTTTCTTCATTTCTTGTTATTGTCTCAGAATCATTAAATTTATCAAGTCCTTCTAATATAGGTGGGGCTAAATTAACAGAAGAAGCATTTCCCTCTCCCTTTACTTGTAATGTCAATGTAAAAGGCTTTGAAACCTCTGCAAGTGTTGTATCACAAGAAAGATCAAAATCAAAATTACCAACACCTTGTGTAAAATCATTAGGTTTTGGGTCTGGTAAATCTAAAATACTTAAATGGAAGCCATCAGCTTTATAAGTTTTCCAACCATAATTAGAAGAATTACAATTTACATCAAATTCTTTGATATCAACTTCACCAGGTTTCATTGGATAAAGTGCAATAAACATTCTATGTACATTGTATAAATTCCCCTCATATTCAGTTTCAAAGACTTTATCAGGTTCTATTTTCTGAATAAGAATATCCTTATTCACTGAAGGCATAAGTCTATACTGTACACTTAGATCAACAGGAACATAAAGGTCTATTGTATATAAAACTTGTTGATTTACATATACATTTTCATTTGGAATTGAAGATTGGACAAATACTTCTGGAGGTCTTCTAAAGAAAGTAAAAAGACCATTTCTATTTCCTCTACTTCTTTTATTTGATAAAACATCTTCATCTTCGTCACCAAATATCTGTTTTTTTAATTTTTCAACTCGTTCAAAAATAGAACTCAAGTCTTCCTCTTCATCATCAAGAATTGAGAAAGAATTACTTTTTTTTCTACTATTTTTACTACTTACTCTATTATTTCCAGGACTATTTGTTGAATAATTATTTTTAGAAACAGTAATTGTCTCAGGTTCAACATAAGATTCTTCACCATCACTCGAAATTACAAAACGAGGTGTTTGAAGTTCTCCTTCCTTATTTGGAAAAAGAGTAAATTCATAAGTTTTTTTAACAGTTGCCTTAAAATTGACAATCTCCGTATTTACAAAGATATTTCGGTTGGTGATTGAAAAATCTTTACTTTCTTCTACTCTTAATTCACCATCATTTGAAGTGAGTGTTATTTTTATAACAACAGGCTCATTCATAGAAATAGACCTTTTATTTATTTCTACATCATAATCAGCAAATGACATTTTAAAACAAACAAAAACAAAAAATATTAAAATATTTACAAAATATATCTTATTTTTCATTTCTTAATTACCAATCTTCCTCTGAAGCACTCCTTGGGAGAAATTTTGCAGAATTTGCTTTTCTGTGTTCTTTTTCAAAATTGTCAAAATTCTGTAAATATCTTAAAGCCCCTTGCTTTGTTTTATCTTGTTCTTGTTCCTGTTGTTTTTTGTTCTTATCATATTGACCTTTATTTCCATTCTGTTGTTGGTCTTTATTCTTATCATGTTGAGCTTTATCCTTATCCTGTTGGTCTTTATCATCATCCCATTGACCTTTATTCTTTTCTTCTTTACCTTTATCCTTATCCTGTTGACCTTTGTTCATATCCTGTTGAACTTTATCCTTGCCCTGTTGACCTTTATCCTTATCCTGTTGGTCTTTGTTCTTATCCTGTTGTCCTTTGTCCTTATCCTGTTGACCTTTGTCCTTATCCTGTTGACCTTTATCCTTATCCTTTTTATCTTTGTCCTTATCCTGTTGGTCTTTGTTCTTATCCTGTTGGTCTTTGTTCTTATCCTGTTGGTCTTTGTTCTTATCCTGTTGGTCTTTGTTCTTATCCTGTTGGTC
>CADASF010000036.1 GCA_902790465.1 uncultured bacterium
CAGAGGAGGGAAATATGGAACTATCACCTACACTCAAAAAAACTGCAGATAAATATATAAAACAGAACAAAGATAAATATATTGCAAAGGGCAAAAAAGATGGACTTGCTGAGGGTCGTGCTGAGGGTCGTGCTGAGGGCAAAAAAGCTGGATTTTTAGAAACAGCTAAAAATTTATTAAAATTAGGATTATCACTTGATAAAATATCTGAAGCTACAACATTATCAATTGAAGAAATTAAAGCCCTTTCAGCACAAATGGCATAGGTATAAATAAAAAAAAAGCCATCAATGATAGCTACTAAGCTAAATGATGGCTTTTTTCATTTACTTCTTTTCAGCTCCACAGATACAAATTCCCGTATCCATTAATTTAGGCTATTGATCCTACAACTCGCATTTGATGACCATTCGTAACTAACGAGTAATTAATAAAATTGTCTCTTTAAGCTCTTCTATTGTTTTATGGGTATAAATTTTTTCCCCTATTCCGCCTTGGATCGAGTGTCCCATTATTAAATCTATACAAATTTTATTTCCTCCTGCAGAATCAAGCATACTTCTAAAAGTGTGTCTTGTTTCGTGAACAATATGATTCATCTGTAAATACCCCATTATCTTTTGGAAATGATGCCAAAAAGTAGAATAATCTATTTTAAAAGGATATTCCCTTTGGGTTTCTATTCTTTTTTTTATCAAATTAATAATCAAAGGATGGATCGGAACAATTCGATTCTTTCCTGCTCTCGTTTTCATTCCCCCACTCATTATCCCTTCTTTTAAATCAATGTTTGATTTCTTTAAATTCAAAAGTTCAGATATTCTCCATCCACTATAAATCAAAATAAGAACATAATCTACATAAGGATAATTTTGATTATCCCATAGTTTTTGGCGTTCTTCTAAAGTAAATATTTTTCTTTCAGCTGATGGTTCTGTTGTTAATTTTATTAGATTAATTACTTTTTTATCTATGATTTCATATTTTAAAGCAAGGTCTTCAAGTCTTGAAATAATAGTCTTTAGATATTTTTTATTTTTACAAGGACAATTATTTATAACCTCTTCAATATGATAAAATTTAATTTCTTTAAATTTAATATTAAATAATGGTTCTAAGTGTTTAATCATTGATTTAGTTTTAATTTGTGTTGATAATGATATTTTTTCCCATTCTTTTTCTTTCCATTTTTCATACAATTCTATAAAAGTTAATTCTGTAAAATCAGCCAATAATGGATTGAAATTAAAATTAGCCAATGCTTTTAAAGCCTCTGCTCTTTTTGCAAAATATCCAATAGTTATATATTGTGGATGTCCTTTTTCGTTAAAGCCTTTTGTTTTTCGTGCAACAAAAGGTCTTCTTCTATTTCCCTTCAATTTAAAAACAGTTCCATATCCGTTAGGATTTTTCATTTATTAATACTCCTATAACTTTTCTAAGATCATACCACAACAAAAAGAAAAACGAACAACTATTTACGGGAAATAAAAAAAAGCACTGTTTTTTTTATATTTTCAGTGCTTTTAGGGAAAATAAATAAGGTTAAAAATCTATTTTTTTATAATTAATACCAAATTTTTTATCTAAAACCAACTCAATCAAATGATGAATCAAATAATGGTTTACTGTCTTGCCGTGGTAACTTGAAATTTCTTCTTTATAAAAATATTTATCCCAATTCTTGGAATAAAATTGTGTTGGAGGAGGATTATCATTTTCATCAAGTTCCAACAGTTTTTTTACATCTTTCCAAGTGATATTATAAAGTGCTAAATAATCTTCAACACACATCAAACACTTGTTATTTCTAATTAGTGTTTTTATTCTGTTCATAATTCACCTATATTTTGTCATACTCTTTAAATTCACTTTCAGCAAGTGCAATTATTTCATCAGCTGTTGCTGATGGTGAAGCCTCGAAGAATTTCTTTACAGTCTTTACACCAAGTCTATTATAATTCTTTGAATAAACTTCTCCCAATTTCTGTAGGTAGTCAAGAGGCACGCCTTCTTCCATTCCTCGTCCTCTTACTGTCATTCTTTCTTTACATTCTGTCGGAGGAGTGTCAAGAATAATAGTTACATCAGGCATTGGATTTTTGTAAATCTCAAAATGATGTTTGTAAGTGTTCAACTCTCTATCGTCCAAATAACCACATTGATAAAGGAGGGGAACAAATACAAATCTATCTGTATATTGTGAACGTTCTACAAATACAATTTTGTTTGAGCTAAAATCTGCGTTCTTGAATTGCCTAAATCTTTCAGACAAAAACCATAGTTGAGTATTCAAACCATATTTTTTAGGCTCTTCATAATACAATGGAAGCCAAGGATTTTCTTGAAAAGGCTCATAAAATACAGGGTATCCTTTCTTCTCAATCTCCTGCAAAACAGTTGTTTTGCCTGCTGCAATGTTGCCATCAATACACACTATAAAAGCCATTTTATTTACTCCTTTTTGAAAAATTTGCACCTATAAAAATTCAAGATATATTTATAAAGTCATGCTTTTTTTGCATGAATTTTAAAAAAAATGTTGAATAAATATTTATGCCAATAATGGTAAATCTTTGAAAAAAAGGAGTAGGCCGCAATATTTGGGGTTTTCTCATAAAGATTTATTGTTATTGATATTGTTTTTTGTTTGAATCTTTTTTATTTAATAGCTCTGTTTATTGCAGGGCTTATTTTTTTAGGAGTTAATTAACGATACCCAAAAATGCTATGATAATATAAATAATTGGATAATAGAAAATGTAAATCCTAATTATTGGTAAAAAAATTAGCCTTGTTACAAGGTTATTTTTAGAAAATTATTTTTCATTTTCTTTAAAATATGGCTAAATAGATAGATATTCAACTATTATTTTAAAAAAAATTAGCCTTGTAAAAATTACAAGGTTATTTTTGACTTTTTCTAAGTACCTCTAAACAGCCTTCTATTTAGCCACTAAAAGAAGTTATTAACCTTGTAACTAATTACAAGGTTTTACAAGGTTGTTCAAATTTGTATATTATACCATATTTATTTTCTTTTGTATTTAGTGTAAAGTTATAGTAAAGTTAGTGTAAAATTATGGTGAAATTCGGAAATAATTGACATTTAAAATTTTGCATGTTATAATAAAACAAAGTTAACTCGTGAAGGAAACAGGCTGGGTTGTCGAATGACAGTAGGTATTTTACTTAGAATCCTTTGCCCCTGGGGTTAACTTTAACTTTCTATATCAAAGAAAAAAATGAAATTATTGTTTGAAAATAAAAAACTTGAGAATAATATTAGTAATATTGATAATGTTAAAGAATGGGCAAAACCTTTAAAGAAAAATTTAACTAAAATTATTAAATATTTAAAATCTGTAAATAGTTTTAAAGAAATGTTTATAGAAAAAATGTTTGGGCTTCATCACTTACATTCAGATAGAGAAACTGAATGGACTATGAAAATTGATTATAGTTATAGATTAATTTTTTCTTTGTGCGATGATGAAGGAAATGTTATTATTAATAAAGATTGTGTTAATATTGCAAACAATATAAAAATATTATTGATAAAGGAGGTGTCAAATCATTATGCTAAGTGAAATTTATTGTGAACACATTTATGCCTTTCATCCAAGTTCTTATTTAGATGAATATTTAAAAGATGAAAAAATTTCTAAAAAAGAATTTTTGAAAAGAAACAACAATTTAAAAGATTTTGCAGATTTTATGGAATGTAAAATTAATGTAACTCCAGAACTTGCAGAAAAATTATCAAAAGCAACAAATATAACTATTAGCACTTGGTTAAATTTACAAAAACAATTTGATTCAGATTTAGAAGAAATAATGAGAAGAAGAAAAAAGACATTAGCCTCCTTTACTCCTTCGAATGTTATAGATATTGCTAATTATATTATAAATAAGTATAAAGAAAGAGTGGAAGAAGGAGATTTAAATAATATCTCTCCAACTATTGATAAATTAAAATTACAAAAAATGTTATTTTTTTCCCAAAAAGAATGTTTAGCTTTAATTGGAAAACCTGCTTTTTCAGAAAATATAGAAGGTTGGAAATTAGGCCCTGTTTCTCCTATTGTTTATAATGCTTATAAAAATAATAAATTAAATACTAAAGAAGAAATAAAAGATATTTCACCTGCTTTAAAATATATTATTGATAATGTTATTGAAAAATATATTAATTCTAATTCAAAAGAATTAAGCGAAATATCTCATAAAGATATATCTTGGATTAATTCTCGTAAAGGATTAACACTTAAAGAAAGTGGAAATACACCATTAAAAATTGAGGATATAAAAAAAGATATTAAAAACTATCGTCCTTTTGATTATAAACTTGGTGTTTATTATGACGATAAAGAATTTTTTGAAAAATTTCAATAAATTATAAGCAATAATCAAAACTCCTACTAACTTTGAAAATTAGTAGGAGTTTTTTTTTATTGCTTATTCTTCTTTATTATTTGCTAAGTAGAAGCGAAGGGCTTTTTTGATTAATCCTGCTTTGTTGTCTGCTTTTTCTAATGCCTCCAATATATCTGAATCATTTACATTATGAAGCATTGCTCTTAATTCAGTCATATTTTCTTTTCTCCAGTTTCTTTGCCTTGTATTTCTTTTTTTTATATCCTCCATTTTTATTTCCTCCTATCTTGACATTTTATTTTTTCTTTGTTATAATAGTTTTAGCAGGAGGGCTTCGAGAACCGCTCATTCTCTCCGCCCCGAGCTTTTAGCTCTTTGTTATTCTAATTTCTTAGTATAACTTTCCTGTCGTTAGTAGTATAAAAACTACTATTAAAACTATTATAAACCAGTTCATGAGATTCACCTCCTTTCTTGTTAAGGAGGTGTTTTTCTTTCCTCCTTACAATTATATTATATCATAGTATGCGTATTTTGTCAAAAGATTTTAGAAAAATAATTAAAAAATTTTAATCTTTTTCATAAAAAAAGAGCTGTATTTTAATATAATACAACTCTTTTTTGCTTTTCGTTTAAAAATAGAAAAAAAATCAAAACTTGCATGAATTTTTAAAAAGATGTTGAATGTAGATATTAATGCCTACTATAGTAGGTAAAATATTTTTTTTAAAAAATTAGCTGAGTTATTAGACAGCTCCTTGTTTTTTTGTCACTTGGAAAACCTACAATAGTAGGTATTTAAGGTAGTTATTAGACTAATGGAATCACAGGTTATAGCAGACATACCTACAATAGTAGGCATTTAAGGTAGTTATTAGACCTTTTGGAAATGGAATTAAGGATAGAGTACCTACAATAGTAGGCATTTAAGGTAGTTATTAGACGTAACTCTCCGTTAGAAGTTATTGTTGATAGAACCTACAATAGTAGGCATTTTTCTAATAACTCAGCTAATTACTGCATGTTATAGCAGAAAGTTTAATTTGTCAAGGTGAATAATGAAAAAGTCTGAAGACCAAATTATAGGATTATATATCCATATAAGATGGGGTGGAATGTATGTATTAATCGATAAAACTTTAAATTATTGTTTTTTTGATTTTAAAAGTTTTTATAGAACTATAAAAACTAAAAAGATTAGAAAGAAATTTATAAAATATTTTAGAGAAACCCACATTGCTTATCCATTTATAACTATAGGATACACAGAATTTACAAACCTAACTTTCTTTAAAGATTTCCTTCGTTTTTGTAGTAAAAAAAGAAAATATGGACTATATTTAAAATGGCTTAAACAAATAGAAGAAGAATCTTTAGAAGAAATAAGAAGAATAAAAAAAAAGAATAAAAGTTAATATAAAAATTACAGCCTCTTAAATAAGGGGCTGTAATTTTTTATTTTTCTATTTTGTTTATTCTTCTTCTTTGTTGGCAATGTACATTTTCAAGGCTTGTCTTATTACATCGGTTTTGTTGCTACTTGTTTTTAGAAGCTCTATTATTTCAGCGTCGTTCCTATTGTGAAACATAACTCTTACTTCTGTCATATTTTCCTTATTCCAAGCCCTTTGTCTTGCATTTCTTTTTTTGACATCTTCCATTTTTACTTCCTCCTATCTTGACATTTAAAATTTGATTGTGTTATAATTAAGTTAATCAAAGGGGCTTTAAGAATCGCTACTTCTCAAAACCCCCGCCCTTATTTAGTAAAGGGCTTTAGTCATAAGGGCTATAAATCCGAGGGTTAAACCTACAATTTTGATTAACTTAATCATTTGAACTTCCTCCTTTCTTTATTAGTAGGGAGGATTTTCTATTTCCTCACCTCATGTCTATATTATAGCATACTTTGCGAAGTATGTCAAGTGTTTTTAGAAAAATAATTAAAAAATTTTAATCTTTTTCATAAAAAAAAGAGCTGTATTTTAATATAATACAGCTTTTTTTATTGTTTTTCGTTTAAAAATAGAATTTATCCATGGGTAAAAAAACACCTGAAAGAATCATTTATTAATAAAAGGGATTTTACTTTTTTATTTGAAATCATGAAGAAAAAAAATCTCTCTTATAAAGCATGAATTTTAAAGTTATTTGTAGAAAATTATTTGCGTAAAGAGAGGTTTTAGAAATGATAATAAAAATGGATACAAATAATAAATTAATACTAAGATTTGGTATTGGTACAATAGAACATTTAGGCATAAGAATGTATAAAGATTTACCTTCTGTTTTATCTGAATTAATATCTAATGCTTATGATGCAGATGCTGAATTAGTAGAAATACATTTAAATAAAAATGGAAATAATCAAGAAATAATAATAAAAGATAATGGAAATGGAATGTCTTTTGAGGAGATAAATAATAAATTTCTTACTATTGGAAGAAATAAAAGATTAAAAAATGAAAATTCTTCTCCTAATAAAGGAAGAAAAGTAATAGGAAGAAAAGGTATAGGTAAATTAGCTGTTTTTGGAATTGCAGATATTATTCATATAACCTCAATAAAAAATAATTTAAAAAATGAATTTATTTTAAATCTTAATGATATTAAAAAATTAGCTTTTGAATCTAAATTAGATGATTTAACAACTTATGAGCCTAAAATAATTTCTTATAATATTTTTACCGATGAAGAAAATCAAACTGAAATTAAATTACAACAAATTAATAGAAAAACTGAATTAAAATTAGATTCTCTTAGATATAGTATAGCTAAACGATTTCCTATTAATGTTGATGATTTTAAAATAAAATTTTATGAAAATAATAAAGAAATTGAATCTGTAGAAGAAATAAATTCGCAAACAAAAATTGAAATTTTTAAAGGTCAATTTTATTGGAAATATCCAGATGAGGATAATACTGATTTTTCAAAAAGAAATAATATTAATGGGTTAATAATAACTTCAGAGACTCCTTTAAAAGAAGAAGAAAAAGGTATTCAATTATATGCAAGGGGAAAATTAGTTAATAAAAATGAATTTTATGGTGTTAAGATAACCAATTCAAATGCTTATAATTATATGAGGGGTTATTTTAATGTAGATTTTATAGATGATTTTTCAAAAGATTTAATAAATACAAGTAGAGATAGTTTATTGTGGGAAGAAGAAGAATTAACAGAATTAAGAAAATGGTTACAAGAACAAATAAAATCTACAGAATTAAAATGGCGTGAAAAGAGAGGCAAGGAAGGAATAAAAGAAGCTACTAAAAATGAAGATATAAAAGAATGGTATGAACAATTAGCAGGTGATAGAAAAGAAAAGGCTCAACAAATATTTTCTAAAATAAATCAATTATCTTTACCCTATGAAGAAAAACAAGAATTATTTTTTAGTGGTGTTCTTGCTTTTGAAACATTAAATTTTAAAGATTGTTTAAGTGAATTAGATAAAATAAATGTTAATAATATAGAAGATTTTTTAAAGATAACTGCTAAATTAAGTGATATTGAAGCTGGATATTATTATAAAATAGTTAAAGAAAGACTTTCTGTTATAAGAAAATTAGTAAAAAGTGTTAATGAAAATGCGTTAGAAAGAAAATTGCAAGATTTATTAGCAGAAAATCTTTGGTTATTAGACCCTTCTTGGGATAGAGCTGTAGAAAATCCAAATATGGAAGAGACAATAAAAACTATAATTAATAATGAAAATAATAATCTAACACCTGAAGAAAAAGAAGCAAGGCTTGATATAAGATATAAAAAAACAGGAAATAAGCATATTATTATAGAATTAAAAAGACCTAAAAGAAATTTAAATAAATTTGATTTAATAAAGCAAGTAGATAAATATGATTCTGCTTTAAGGAAAAAAATTAAATTTCCTGAATCTTTTGAAATAGTATTGTTATTAGGGAATCCCCCTTCTAATATAAAAATAAATACAGAAGATTATGATAAGTTTATAACACAAATTGAAGCCTCTCATACAAGAGTAATATATTATAATGAGCTTATAAATAATGCAGAAAAAATGTATAGTGAATTTTTAGAAAAAGAAAAAAAGGCGAATTCATTTCTTGAAAAATTTTTGAAGAAGACAGAATTTTAAATAAAAAACAATAACCCCAAAAGCCCTATCTCTAATTTAGAGGTAGGGCTTTTTCTATGGTTATATTTACATAGCAGTTGCCAATGCTTTTATTTCTAATAAGTCAAGTTTTGTCGCCTCTGCTATATTATCAAAAGATATTCCTAACTTTATAAGATTCTTAGCAGTTTCCATTTTTTCAACACGCTTACCAATTTCTATTCCTTCATTTTTGCCTTCTGTTTTTGCGTTCTTTAATTGATTTAATATCTTTTCTTTTGATTCATCTGTTAAAAATCGAAATAATTTTTCCATTTCTGCTTGAGTTAAACTATTTGACATTTTCACACCAATTTATTTTTTTTTCTGCATGATTTCCCTTTAAATATTCAAACTCCTACTAACTTTGAAAATTAGTAGGAGTTATTTTTTTTCCATAAATAATACCTAAAAAAAGGCAAAAAAAAATAACCTTATCTTTTACTTAACAGCGAGTTAATAAAGTTACTTAGTTGTTTTGTCTCTTCATCGGTGAGGTCTGTAGCTAATCTTTTTTGTATTTGAATCCTAAAAAGCCTGTATATTCTGCAAGCCGTTCCTGTCCTTCCTCGTTTAAATCCTCTGCTTTTTTCAAGAGTTCCTGCAACTCTTTACTTAGCCCATCTTTTCTCCGCTCGTTTGCATATTCGCCAAAAAGGTCTGAGATTGAAACATCTAATGCTTTGCATATCTTATAGAGATAAATAGCCTCTGGAACTCTACCACTTTCCCAAGTTGAAATAGTGTTATCTTTAACTCCAACCATTTCAGCTAATTGCCCCTGCGTAAGCCGTTTTTCTTTTCGCTTTTTCTTTATATTTTGGGTAATAACTTCTGTTATTTCATCCATTATAAATACCTCCTTAAAAAATGGATATTATATCTTTTCGATATTTACAAAAGAAATCTTTTTATTTTCAAAAAAAAAATTCATAAAATATGAAAAAAAGTATTGACTTTTCACAACTTGTGATATATAATATAGAAAAAGTTCACAGAATGTGAGATTTAAAAAATCAAAAATTTAAGGAGATACCAAAATGAGTAAGATTCAAACAAGCCAAGAAAAAGAAAACAAGAGAGCAAGAGCAATGGTTTTTGACATAGTAGGTATGCTTGAACAATGCAACAAAGTAACAGAAAATATTTCATATTGGGACGATTACGATAACTACAAAAACACATATATGACTGAACTCGATAAACAAGTAAAGGCTCGTCTTTTTGAGTGCGATGAAAGAAGCTGGAGTGCTAACGACATAGATGTCTTTTTATGGTGTCTCAGTGATGAATTGGAAAAGAAAGACAAAGATATGGAATGTATGTGGAGAGTTATAAGAAAGTACAACAAAAACAACAGCTTTGGTGAAGATTTTAGACTTTGGCCATTTGGTATACTTTATAAAGCATTTCTCGAGATTGTTTATATAAATATACATACTCTTTTTAGTGTTAGAAGAAGATTCTTAAAAGCAGAAAAGAAGGAAATAGCGTAAGACAAACTGGAGAGGTTGAAGCCTTCAGCCTCTCCTCTAATCCAAAATAAGGAGGTGATTAATTTTGAACATTGATTTTAAAGCTGAAATTCAAAAACAAGGATTTAAACAGGGCTTTATTGCTGATAAATTAGGAATAAGTGAAACAGCTTTTTCAAATAAACTTGCTGGAAGATATAAATTCACAACTGATGAGTTTGTAAAATTAGTAAATATTTTAAAATTAAATCCCAAAAAAGTATTTAAGGAGGTGTGAGAAGTGCCAAAAATCATAGATTATGAGAAAATCGGAACATTGAAGAGAAAGTTGGAAAAGATAATGGAGGATTTTGTCGGTTTTGAAAATCAGCTTTATCCTCTCCAAGAGACCTATAAGAATCTAAACAAGAGTTTAGAAAAGACATTGGAAGGTATGACTTCAACAAACAACATTTTGAAATACATAATAAATCATTAAGGAGGCATAAAAAATGGAAATGTCAGCAAACTATAAGCAGAATCTGCTTGATATGATTGAAGAAAAACAGAAATTGGAATGCAAGGTCTATAGTAGCGGTTTTTGGGGATATGTCGGAGGATTCCTCAGCGGTGGTGCTTTCGTTATTTTGATGTGGTTGTTGCATAGATAGAGGAGGCGTAAAAATGGAAAATTTGATTGAAGAGCGGAGTGAGCAAAGAAGACAGGTAATACTGGATATCTTAGGTCAAGTAGATTATGTTAAAAGAAGAGTTGAAAAAAACAAAAATGATGTTTTTGAGGAAACAGCTCATTTACATATGAGAAAATTCATAGAACAAGGGATTTTGCATTATTCTTGGACTTGGTCTGATATATCAGAAATACTCACAATGATAAAATGGAAAATGGAAGAAATTGGGCAGAAAGATGAATTTCTCAAGATTTTTAACGAGTTTGAATATAAGAAACCCAATTATAGTAATTGGTACATAGAAGATGTGATTATGCTTTTAACTCGTTTAGTTGTTGAACATACAAATATTTTACAAGCTATTATTGCTGATTACTTAGAATCATTGGATAGGCAGGTGATAGAGAATGGGAAGATTTGAACAACGCAGAGAGCGTAACAAAAAACTTATAGCAGATGTCGATAATTTTCTTTTTGACAATCAAAAAATTTGGAATGAGGCTTGCGAAAAAGGATTGCCAACATTTGATAAGGATTTCAAAGATGGATATATCAAAGGCGTTGCTTGTAGATTTAATGCAATGCTTCAAAATCGTGGCTGGTGTTGGGTTGATTTAGTAACTACTCTAAATCTTATCAGAAACAAAATGATTGACTTAGGAAAGTTACAGGAATTTGAAGAGCTTTACAATGAGTACAAGCCAGAAGATGAAAATGTAACAAGCTACAGTTACGGAAATTGGGATTTCCTCTGTATATTTATATTTGCAAGCCATTTGCTAATCGACTTTTCAGAAGTCATACATAAAATAGCCGATGGATTGATTAAGGGAGGTGAGCAATGACAGAGATGGCGAGACCGTACAAGCGTGAAGAAGACAAAATTATAATTGATAACATTGATTCCATACTTGATTCAAGAGCACTTAGAGCAGAGATAGAAGAAGCATTGAAAAACTTTACAGAAGCAGGAAAAACTTTAGAAGTACAAATGGCAAAAGCTGAAAAGATGTTAGTTCAATTAAACAGGAGGTTAGAAATGACTATTCAATGCAACAACAACTGTATTGTCAATAACTACTACAGCAAAGAAGACAAACAAAAAGAGACTGAAAATAAATAGTGCCTTTGCTATTACCAGTAACAAAGGCACAACCCCACTTTAAAAAGGAGGTATAAGTAAATACTATGACATTTAGATTATACCTCCTTTTAGTGTAAAAGTCAAGGAGAAGCAATGGAATTTAACATTAATTTCAAAATAGACCCACTTGTTATAAAGATTGATGTAAACCCTCAATTTACTCAAACACTTGCAATGTTAGCAGCCGCTTTTGGTTATCCTGCAAAAACAATAGCAAGCGAGATGAAACAGACAGCACAAGAGATGAAGGCAAAAGCTGAAGCTCCCAAAGCTGTTGAACAACCAAAAGAAGTAAAGACTGTTGAACAACCAAAGCAAGAGAATGTTGAGCCTTGGACAGTTGAAAGCCTAAGCTCTGTTCTTACAAAATACCTTAATAAAGGCGTTACCAATAATGATATAAAGGCACACCTAAAGAAGATTAAGGATAAGAACAATAATCCAATGCAAGGTATTAGGCAACTTGTTCAAGAGAAAAGCAAAGAAGAAATTGATAAATTTCTTAGTGGTCTTAGAGAACTCTTCAAGGAGGATTCCAGTAATGGATAAGGTTCAATTCAAAGAGCGTTGGAATAATATATTTAATAGCTCTTCCAGTAATGGTTGTGAATTGGTTGCAAAATTGTTTTATAAAAAGCCTCTTGAAAGCAATGAAACAAGATTAGATAGACACCACAAACAACAGACTCAATATCAAAAAAAACGCTATCAAGAACACAAAGAACAAGTGATAGAATATCGTAAAAAATACTATCAAGAGCATAAAGACAAAGAAATAGAATACAGCAAAAAATACAAGAAAGAGCATAAAGACGAAGTAGCTTTTAAAGAAAAAAGAAGACAATATCAGCGTAAATACTATGCTAAAGACCCTAAGGGCTATTATAAGGCTTATTACCAAAGAAAGAAGCAAGAAAGACTTTTACTTGAAAATGACGAGCCGAAAAGAGCTACAGAAGAGCTTGCAAGATTCACACAAGAAGAGAGGAGGGCTTTTGACGAATGGGAGAGACAGAACAAAAAACACACAGTTTATTAAGTCCTTCATCTGCTCACAGATGGTTAAATTGTCCTCCATCTGCTCGAATGTGTGAACAATTTCCAAGTGAAACTTCTATTTATGCTGAAGAAGGGACAACAGCTCACGCCTTGGGAGAATTGAAGTTACTTAATCATTATGGAATGATTAAAAACGAAGAGTATCAAAAGCGGTTAGAGGTTGTAAGACAAAATAGCTTTTATCTACAAAATTCTGATGAAATGGAACAATGTACAGACTTTTATTTAACTGTTGTAAGGTCATTACAAAATGACCAAAACAAGAATCCATTATTTTTACAAGTTGAAGAAGAAGTCAACTTTAATGAATATGTTCCTGATGGACACGGAACAGCAGACTGTTTTTTTGTAGAAGGTACAACACTAAATATTATCGACTACAAACACGGAAAAGGCGTATTAGTTGAAGCGACATATAACCCACAGTTAATGCTATATGCTCTTGGAATCTATTTAGAGTATAACTGGTTATTCGAATTTAAAAACATCAAAATGACAATATGCCAACCAAGGCTCGATAATGTCAATAGTTTTCAAGTAACTTTAAACGACCTCTTAAAATTTGGTGAAGAAGTCAAGAGAGTAGCTCCTCTCGCTTGGGAGGGGAAAGGAAATCTTTCTGCAGGTAAATGGTGTAAATTCTGTAGAGCAAAGGCTGTATGTTCAGCACAAGCAGAGAGAGTAAATCTAATTAAGGACAAGATAAATAATGACCCAAACTGTTTATCTTATGCTGAATTAACAGACATCTTAAATGATTCTGAATCAATGATTGATTATTTAAACAGCGTTAGAGCTTATGCACTCAATCAAATATTAGAGGGTGTAGAAATCAATGGTTATAAATGCGTTGAAGGTAGAAGCAGACGAATCTTTAGAGATGAAGTACAGGCTTTAAAAATAGCTTCTGAATTGATTCCAGAAAATGAGCTGTACGAAAAAAAGCCTATAAGCCTTACATCAATAGAAAAGAAACTCGGAAAAAAGACCTTTAACGAAAAATTTTCAAATCTCGTCTATAGTCCAAAAGGAAGTCCTACACTTGCAAAAGAGGACGACAAGAGACCAAGTTATATTCCAAATACACCTGAAGACGATTTTAAAAACTTATAAAAAGGAGATTAAATAAAATGGCAAAAGCTAAAACTCATTTTGTTCTTACAAATGTAAGAATCGACTATCCACATTTTCTCACACCATACAAAAGCGACTTTCAAGATAAAGCAAAATATGGATGTGTGATTCTCATAGACAAACAAGATACAGAGCAAATCAAGAATCTCAATTTGTTCCTAAAGCAAATAGCTCAGTGGGCTATGTCTGAAAAATGGAATAACATCAAACCTCCAACAGAGAATATCAATCCACTAAAAGATGGCGATGGTGTTAAAAGAAATGGTCTACCATATTCTGAGAGTTACAAAGGACATTATATCCTTAACTGTTCTTCTACAAATGCTCCGGGATTAAGAGATGAATATAAGAAAGAAGTTACAGACGAAAAGAAATTTTATCGTGGTTGTTTTTGTCATATTTCTGTTGACTTCTTTGCTTACAACAAGAACGGAAATAAGGGTATCTCTACACGGCTTGTAAATGTAATGTTTGTAAAAGATGGAGAAAGACTTGGAGGCGATCCGACAGCTGATGAAGATTTTGCTTCATTCCCTGTTGCTACACCTGCACCTGCTGAGGATATGGATTTTGGTATTTCAGACGAACTCCCATTCTAAGGATTTTGACTAAATAAAATAAGTAAAGGGCTAAATTGTTTTTAGTCCTTTACTTTTGAAAGGATATAACTATGAAAATATTTAGAGGTTATATACCTATAAGAAGTGAGGGAGAAAAAGCCAAAACTCCTATTTATTACACGAATCCAAGAACAGGTCATTATATCAAAGAGAGAAAGGGGCAACCCGATGAAGAGTGGTTAACTTTAGAAGAAGCTAATGCTTGTAAAGGATATGCAGGGCTTTTAACTGGTGAAGCTGTTGTTGTAGATGTTGATAATGAAAAAGAAAGTAATCTTCTTTTAAATTTAGTTAAAGACCTTCAAATTAAATGCAAAGCCATTAAAACAACAAGAGGGATTCACTTTTATTTTAAAAAGCCTTCTAATTTACCTTTAGATGTTAAAGGCTCCAAGATGCACGCTTTAGTTAGAATAGGAATTGAAGTAGATTTCTTGTTTGCTGTCGATGATCCTGAAACTGGCGAATGTTTAAAGGAAAAGTATATAGTTTTAAAGCTGAAAGATAAACTTCGTGAAACCATATACAATACAGACGAAATAGGAGAAGTTCCTTATTGGTTATTTCCAATGCCCAAAAAAGAGGGTGTAAAGTTTTCAGATATTCACCAAGGTAACAGGAATAATACTCTTCTAACTTATCAGATAAAATTAGCCAATCAAGGATTAAATGAGACAGAGATAAGAGAGACTGTCAAGTTAATAAATAAATACATAATGCCTGAGCCTTTGAGTGATGAAGATATGGAAACAATAACAAGGGCTGAAGCTGTTCAAGGTGCTAAGGAAATTGTTCAAGAAAGCAAGGGCATTAAAAACAAGGTCTTATCTTCTTTTCTCAATGGCAAAACTATTAAATATGATGAATATGCTCAACATCTAATAGACACATTGCATATTATCAAATTAAATGGTTTTCTGCATGTATATCACAATGGCATTTATAAACCAAATTATAAAGAGAAAAACATTATTTCTTTTTATATTGCAACTCACGATTTCAAAAACCTAACAAACACAAAACACAATGAGATAATGGCAGCGATAAACAGATTAATTATGGAAGATTCAGAGCCTGCTTCAATAAGATTAATCCCTTTCAAAAATGGGTTTATAAATCTTGATGAATATGATCCAATAACAATGGGATTTCCTCTTCATCCACATAATGCAGAAAATGTTTTTACTCAGATTATCCCTTGGGATTATGATCCTACTGTTCCTTATGATGCTTGGGAAAGATTATTTATGGAGTGGGCAAACAATAGAAGCGATGTAGCACAAGTGATGTATGAAGCTGTTGGAATTTCTCTCTATAGAAGCACTAAAGGTTTTGATCCAAAGTTCTTTATATTGACAGGTGGCAAGAATAACGGAAAGACTACTTTTCTAAAAATCCTTACTGCGTTACTTGGATCAGAGAATGTTGGAAGCGTTCCTCCTCAGAGTTTTAATGAGCGTTTCAGCTTGGCATATCTTGAAAACAAGTTAGCTAATATTGTCAATGACCTCGATGAGGACGCTGTCGAAAAATCTGGAAAACTAAAAGAATTAGTAGATGGAACACCTTTAACAGTAGAGCGAAAAGGAGAACACCCTTTTACATTGGAGGCTTACTGCACTAATATTTTTGCCTGTAATAACATTCCAAGGATAAAAGACGATTCACTCGCAACAAGAAAACGACTTGCTATTATCCCTTTTGATGTTGAATTTAATCGTAAAACAGCTAATAGACTTTTATACGCAACAATGACAACACCTATAATGATGACCGCTTTAATAAATATAGCTCTTATTGCTTTAGTCGGTGTCCTTGATAGAAAAAGCATTACACTTTCTCCTACTATCGAAGAATTGACAAATAGATTTGCAAGCGGATCAAGTTCTATTATTGGATTTAATGACGAGTGTCAAGAGATGGGCTATGATTTTGAAGGCGAACGCACAAAAGATGTTTATAGCAAATACAAGGATTTTTGCCTTGAAAATGGATTTACTGCATTTAGCTTGATCAACTTCTCAAGAAAACTCTGTAAGATTGCTAATTTAGAAACATATAGAAAGCGTGAAGGCTTTGATTTAGTACAAATTTTTATTAGAAAATCTGTTCAAGATGTTCAAGATGTTCAAGATTAAAAAAACATCTTGAACATCTCAAACCCCTTCTATTTAGATATACTTAAAAACTTCGTTCAAGATGTTACAGATATTTTTATAAAATAAAAAATAAATTTATTTATAAATAGGACAGTACATGTCTAAAAATGTGTTTTTAGTAAAAACAGACAGTACAGTAAATTACAATATAGTAAATAGGGATAAATATAGCTCCTGTCCTTTTGTAAAAATAAAAAAAAGCGAAAAGGTATGAAAAACACCTCACATCTTGAACAAAAAGTTTTCGGATAATGTAAATAGATATCTTGGCAATGTTCAAGATGTAAAATTAACATCTTGAACAAAAAGCAAAATTTAGGTGAGTGTATGTTCCCGACAAAAATGTCGGGAGCATATCCCAAATATAAGCAAATAGAAGGCAGTGTCCTTAAAATTAGTGGGAGGTGAAGTAGTGTTATGACTTTACAACAAATAGAAAATTTTGTGTACAGGCTTGAAATAGAAGGGATAAAAGAAGAATTTGGATTCGAAACTGATGAAGAAGCTCTGGCTTATTACGAAAAATATACAAAAGAAATAAGACCTAAAATTTTTAAGGACGAAGAAAGTGAGGTGAGTGGTGATGGGAATTGATGAAGAAAACAAGATAAAACGATTGAAAGCTGAAAACAACAGACTAAAGAAGCAAATTAGGCTTATGAAAGATAAGACTAAAAAAAGAGGGTTACACACCTTGTGGCTTTTCTGTGTATTAGATATGAGAAAAGAAGAAAACGAAAAATTAGACCGTGAAAACAAAATACTTAGGGGAAGAATAAAAAAGTTAGTAAAAAGCTATAGAGAGCTGAAAGACCACATAAAAAAGAACGAAGAGTTAGGAAGGCTAGCTAAAAGAATTATAGAGGAGCGGACATTTCAAAATGGTAACTATTGAGGATATGTTTGCAACAAAGGCAGATGCTATAAACTCTTATCAGCAAGACATAAAAGCATTGAATAAGATTATAACTCAAAAGAACGACGAGGTTCTATTATTAAGAAAAACGTTAAGAGAAATAAAAGAAAAAAAAGTTCCCTGTTATTGGAAATCTATAGATTTCTTTGATAAAAGAGATTATATAGTTGATACAATTTGGGATATTTGCGAAAAGGCACTACGAGAAACTGCAAGATATGAATTACAAGAAAGTTGCTTAGAGAGTGAGGTGAAGAAAAATGAGAATAGAGATTGAGACTTTGTGGCGTGGTGGTGTTTACTTCTATAATCTCACACAGGTTTTACAGCTCGTTAAATATTCGAAAGACAATTTCTTAAAAGACCTCAAAAGAGATTATAAATATTTTGGGTATCAAACATTTCCAAAGCTGATGGACAAAGAGACAATCACCTTTGGAAACGACATCTACATAAGCAATGATATTTTTGAGTTTTACGATTTTGAAAACAGACGAAAAGATAAAAGAAAGGTGGTGTGAAAATGACAAGATTTCAAAGATATATACTTCTAAAAATCTTTTATAAGAGAGAGTTTATAAACCCTCTATACAATGACCCTAAAAAATTTGCGAAGTATTACACAAAGACATTGATGTTGTTAAATAATAAAGATGTTCTTCATTTTAGCTTTAAAAATTGCAAGCATCTATTTTCAGCTGAACAATTCAAAGAAGAATATAAAAGTTATCTTGAAGCAAATAAGGTTTTTCGTTTTCGACCACTTGAAGTTTTAAAAGATAAAGAAGAAGAGCAAAAAAGAAAATATCCTATAAATCTTTTTGTCAAAAAATTTCATATGGCTGATGTTTTAAATTTACAGTGTGATTGCGAGGATTTATTAAATCCTTATCTTGATAGAATAAGAAATATTATAATAACAAAAAGTACAAAAAAAACAATGGTTAAAAGAGCTCGTGCAAGGTATGAAGAGTACAAGAAATCCACCGAAAACAGATTAAAACAGTATAGTATCCCTTATGTAATCAATCTGTATTTAGATTATAAGTTTGTAGATGTTGAGGCATACAATGCGTTTTTTGTAAAGATTCGTGATCCATTTATGATGAGTATATATAACCTTGCTAAAGATACAATACATAAGAGGTTTTCAGAGTGTGAAGAAGTGATAAAGCGTTGTGAAAAGGAGTTTTTAGATAAAAGAAAGGTGGTGTAAAAATGACAAGATTTAAACGCAAGATGTATTTCAAGCTTCTAAATAAATGCTATAGTAGCAAAAAGGCTCATAAATTGGCAAGATATTACACAGAAGCAATAATGTTGTTAAGACCAAAAGCAAAAGTCTATGTTATGTATGGCAGTGAAGAAGAAGAAGAAGGATTTATTCGCTGGTTTTTTGGCTGTAAACTCGGTGAAGAAGAGGTAAAGAAACTTTTTAGAGAAGTAACATTGCGTTTTTATAGGCAACATATTGAAGCCTCAAGAGAAGAATGTTGCAGACCACTTGAAGTTTTAAAGGCAAGAGAACTGGAGCTAAGATTGGAGCTGAATGAAAATGTTATCGTATGAAAAGACTTTAGAAGCGTATTTGTGTAAGAAAGTAAAATCTCTTGGTGGTAAATGCTTAAAAATGACAGGCGAAAAGGGTATTCCAGACCGTTTAGTAATTCTCCCTGGTGGCAAATGTATATTTGTAGAACTCAAACGAGAAGGTGAAAAGCCAAGACCTATTCAAGATTATAGGCTTCAACAATTAATGTTTTTAGGTTGCAATGTTCTTGTTATTGATTCAAAAGAGGACATAAGAGATTTATTATGAGATACATACCCCACGATTATCAAAAGAAGTGCATATACGCTATAATGAGAAAGAACAATATAGCTTTATTTCTTGATATGGGATTGGGAAAAACTGTGATCACACTCTCAGCCTTCTATACTTTGAAATATTACAACAAAATAAACAACTGTTTAGTAATAGCACCAAAGAAAGTGGCTGAGAGTGTATGGAAACAGGAGGCTAACAAATGGGAGCATTTGAAAAACTTAAAATTTTCGTTGATCTTAGGGAGTGAGAAGAAGAGAAAAAAGGCATTGAATACAGAAGCAGATGTCTATATCATAAACAGAGAAAACACTGAATGGCTTTGTGAACAATACAAAAAACAGAAAATGCCTTTTGATATGTTGATCATAGATGAAC
Source organism: uncultured bacterium (assembly GCA_902790465.1). GTDB lineage: Bacteria > Vulcanimicrobiota > CADAWZ01 > CADAWZ01 > CADAWZ01 > CADAWZ01. The sequence goes on from CADASF010000036.1 coordinate 19,897, forward strand.
TTTCATCTTTCAAGAGTTCAAGCTCCAAGAGATTTAGAGCATTGGCAAAAAAGCGAAATGATTTTAAGCGAATTGTAGGACTAACAGGCACACCATCTCCCAACGGTTATATTGATCTATGGAGTGAAATTTATTTGATAGATGGAGGGCTTGCTTTAGGTTCAAGGATTGGACAGTATAGAGCAAGATATTTTACAGGGATTCAATTCAATACAAAATATCCTGTAAAATATGAGATAAGAGATAATTTTTGTAAGCAGGAAATCCAAAAGCAATTAAAGCCATTATGTATTTCAATGAGTGCAGAGGATTATTTAAAAATGCCAAAAGTAATTTATAACAAAATATTTGTTGAACTCTCTGATGAAGAGATGCAGAAATATCAATGTATGGAATACAATTATTTAGTTGATTTATGGAATGAGGTGATAACCGCTTCATCAGCAGGAGTATTAACTCAAAAGCTACTTCAACTTTCAAGCGGTGCTATTTATACAGATTCAGCAGTATATAAAGAAGGCAAAGGTGTACAACTATTCCACACGCAGAAAATCGAAAGATTAAAAGAAGTAGTAGAAGTATTAACAGCCAGTGGTGAAAATGTGTTATTGTTTTATATCTTCCAACACGAAAAAGACAGAATCCTTGAAGCATTGAAAGAATACAAAATCAGAGTGCTTCAAGATGAAAAAGATGTTATAGATTGGAATAACGGAGAGATTCAAATATTATTAGCTCAACCACAAAGTGCTTCTTATGGATTGAATCTCCAAAAGGGTGGACATCATATAATTTGGTTTTCATTAACTTGGAATCTTGAACATTATCAACAGGCGAACGCAAGACTTTATCGACAAGGACAAGAAAAGCCTGTAATTATTCACCATCTAATAGCTAAAGATACTGTTGATGAAGTAGTTTATTCAGCACTTCAAAAGAAAGAAAGTGTTCAAGATAATTTATTAAAATCTTTAAGTCTATAGCATGAGTTTTAACAGCTATGTAGAAGTATATAAACAGTTGAATAGTGAGGATTAAATATAATGGAATTATTAGAACTTTTATCAAATATTAGAGCTATTCGTCTTGAACGCAAAACTTTAGAAGAATTAATAAATGATTTGATAGAGCGAGAAAAACCTGCTGATTATCCCAAAGGCACTATTTCAGAAGAAAAAGTACAAACTCATTTTGCTCAAAAAACAGCTGAAAAAGTATTACAGGATTTACAATTATTATTATTTAATTTAGCCGTTCAGAAAGATAATTTAATGGCTCTTGAAATCGAAGCAACACAGAGAATATATAAAGAGATAACAGACCCTTTACAGCGTGTTTTTATAATCAAACGATTTATCCAAAACAAACCAGTAAAAGAAATAATAAGGGATTTTGGAATGCCCAAAACGAGTTTTTATAGAACTTTTGAAAAATTTTTTGATATTGGGAAAAATGGGACTAAATGGGACAAAAAAAACTCGTCAAGATGTGATACAATGTAAAATGTAAAAATATAATTTAATATATTTTTGCACCTTCCTATTTTTTGAAAACAGGCAGTGAGCATCCACACTGTCTGTTTTTATTTTATATAAAATGCGACTTTTAGTTGCAAAAAAAATAATAAAAATGCAACTTTTTAGGATAAAAAATATAATTTTTAATTTAAAAATGCGACTCTTTTTGGGAAAATGCGACTCTATGTTTTATAAAAATGTGAGAATGCCTCTAAACAGAACATAAAAAGGAATAAAAAAAAGTAAATGTGTCTAAAACAAATTATAAATATTGGACAAGTGAAGAAGGATTAAAAAAAATCGAAATATTATCTCGAAGACTCTCTAAAGCTGAAGATTTAGCCGAAGAAATGGGAATAGATAGAGCAACATTATTTCGTTGGAAAAAAAAGAATAAGGAAATTTGCGACTCTATAAAAAAAGGGAGTAGTGATGCTCTTTTAAAGGTAGAAGATGAATTATATATAGAAGCAGCTGAAAAACATAATGTGATTGCACAAATCTTTTATTTAAAAAAGCGTTGTCCTAAATATTGGGGAGATAATGATAAATCTACAACACAACCCATAGAGCCAATAATTCCAAAACTTGTAATAAATGTTTGGGCTTCGTGCTTCAATGAAGTTTATGAGCATATCCTTTCCAATGATTTTGACTACTACTTTTTAAAAGGTGGTAGAGGTTCTGGAAAATCTACCTATGTAAGCCTTGAAATTATACAAGGTATTATAAATAATCCTAACGCAAATGCCATTATCTATCGTAAGGTAGAAGGTACGATAAGGGATTCTGTATATAATCAAATGATTTGGGCTATTGACCGCTTAGGATATAGAGATTTATTTAAAGCTAAAGTTTCTCCATATCGTCTTATTTATATGCCAACAGGTCAAGAGATAATCTTTAAAGGTTGTGATGACCCTTTGAAGTCAAAATCTATAAAACCAACGAAAGGCTATTTTAAATACTGTTGGTTGGAAGAGGTAACCGAATTCAATGGAATGGAAGAAGTAGAAAACCTTGTCCAATCAATAGCAAGAAGTAGTGAGGGAAAAACCGCTGTAATATTAACATATAATCCTCCACAAAGCTCACAGAGTTGGGTGAATGAAGAAGTATTAATTCCTCAATCTAATAGGTTTGTTCATCATTCGACTTATTTAAATGTTCCAAGTAAATATCTTTCTCCTCAGTTTATTAACATAGCTGAAGAGACAAAAAAGACAAACGAGGCAAAATACAGGCACGTATATTTGGGAGAAGTTACTGGAACAGGTGGCGAGGTTTTCGATAATGTAGAGGTAAGACCTATCACCGATGAGGAGATAGAAAAATTTGATTATCTCTATACAGGATTAGATTTTGGATTCTCTGTTGATCCAGTTGCTATTGTTCAAATGTGTTACAAGAAATCAAAACAAGAACTTTACATTTTTAGGGAATTCTTCAAGGTTGGAGCTTCATATGATACGATAGCTCAGGAGCTAAAGAAAATAGGAAATCCTTATGTAACAGCAGATTCAGCAGAGCCAAGGAGTATTGAAGAATTAAGACAGCGAGGTTGTAAAATTAACAGTGCTAAAAAAGGTGCAGGCTCTGTAGAACACGGACTAAGGCGTTTGCAGGATTTAGCTAAAATAGTTATTGACCCTTCACGCTGTCCTAACACTGCGAGAGAGTTTAGCACTTACGAATATGAAAGGGATAAATATGGGAATTTTAAGTCCATGTATCCCGATGTAAACAATCACAGCATAGACGCTGTACGATACGCATTAGAGAAAGAATTCAAGGGAAAATCCTTTGAATTTTAATATAGAGGTTAGCTATGGATTTATTTGGCAGAAGTCCACAGATGGACAAAATAGAAAAAATAATTAAAGATGGTGCAGATTCTATTTTGAGTAGAAATGAAATAATAGAATCTGAGCTTATGACTTGGTTCGACTGTCCTCAAAGAAAATTGATGATAACAGGCGATAGATATTATCACGGCGACCAAGACATCTTGAAGCGTGAGCGAATGGTCATAGGTGAAGATGGCGACCTTGAAAAAGTCGAAAATCTACCAAATAAAAAGATAGTCGATAACCAATACCAGAAAATGGTTGACCAAAAAGTTAACTATCTATTCAGCAAGCCTCTAACCTTTAATTGTGATGATGAAAAGTATGTAAACGACTTGAAAGAGATTTTCGGCTCATATAAATTCCAAAGAACATTAAAGAATCTCGCAAAGGATTTTATAAATTGTGGTATTGGTTGGCTTTATGTCTATATAAATTCACTTAATCAAATAGCCTTCAAGAAACTAAAACCTTTTGAGGTTCTCCCTTTTTGGAAAGATGATGAACATACGATTTTAGATTTTGCCGTTAGAGTATATAATATTTTGTACTATGAAGGACATAGCAAAAAGATAATAAGAAAAGCTGAAGTCTATTCAAATAAAGGCGTTGAAAGATACACCATAAACGGAACAACACTGGAAAAAGACGATAACAAGATTAGAAATTATGGTTACAAATGGAATCGAATCCCATTGATAGCTTTTAAAGCTAATACAGATGAAATCCCATTGATTAAGAAAGTTAAATGCTTACAGGACGGAATCAATGAGCTATTGAGCGACTTTGCTAATAATGTGAGCGAGGATGTAAGAACGACAGTTCTTGTCCTTAAAAACTATGATGGAGAAAATCTTGCAGACTTTAGAAGAAAATTAGCAACTTATGGAACTGTAAAGGTTCGGACTGTTGATGGCTCACAGGGTGGAGTTGATACTCTTAAAATAGAAGTGAATCCTGAAAACTATCGGCTTATACTTTCGATATTATCAAAAGAGTTAATCAAAAATGCAAGTGGTTATGATGTCGATGAGCTTAAAAGCGGAACAACACCTAACCAAATGACCATCAAAAGTATTTACAATGATATTGATTTAGATTCAAACGAAATAGAAACAGAATTCCAAGCCTCATTTGAAGAGGTTCTGGAA
>CADASF010000037.1 GCA_902790465.1 uncultured bacterium
ACTTATTTTTGATAACTTGTTTATTTTCTGCTTTTCTTTCTTTGTTAACTAAATAAAAACTTAGTTGATAATTGGCTCAACCTCCCTAACCCTCCCAGTGTTTTTTCTCCTCCATTTATGAAGGAGCTTAATTGCCAAAAGGAGGGAAATATTAAGTAAATCAGGCAGAAATTGAATAAATAGAGATAATCGACTCAATTTTTAAGTAAATAATAATTAACAGGCTTAGATTGCCACGGTCGCATAGCTCCCTCGCAATGACAAAGTGGCAGTAAACAGGCATATATTGGATAGTTTATAGCAACTTTTTATTTAATTATTTTTTTTAAAACTAAAAAAAAGCCTTTGGACAAAATATTTGTTCAAAGGCTTTTCATGTCATGATTCACTTCTTAATCTTGATTTTTGGGTGATATAACAACTCTTCTCATTGGTTCTTCACCTTGTGAGAATGTTATAACATCTGGATGATTTTGTAATGTCAAATGGATTATTCTGCGTTCATTTGGCATCATTGGATCGAGTGTTATATTTTTTCTGTCATACTTTACTTTTTCAGCAAGTTTTATTGCCATGTCTTTAAGACTGCGTTCTCTTCTCTGTCTGTACCCTTCGATATCTAGGATAATTTTTGCTTTATCTTTCTTCTTTTTGTTGTAGATAAGACTTAAAAGAAACTGTAACGCATCGAGAGTTTGACCTTTTTTACCTATGAGAATTCCCATATCTCCACCAATTATATTTAATCTCAATACATCACCGTCTTGTTCTTTTTCAATTTCACCTGTCAAATCAAGATATGATAAAATTTTTTGTATTATTTCATCTGTTATGTCTTCGGCATCATTTTTTAAGATAGCTTTTACACGAGCAAATTTATTTCCCCAGCCAAAAACTCCTTTTGATCCTTCATCTATAACTTCTATTTCAAGATTAGGATCATCTTTATCTACCCCTAATTCATCTATTGCAGCTTTTGTTGCTTCTTCGACGGTACGGGCATATTTTTCTGCAACTTTCATGTGAAGATGCCTCCGTTATATATAATGTTAATGGGGAGTACCCATATTTTACTTTGTTATTTTTAAGCTGTCTGTCCTTTAGCTTTTATTTTAGTTTCTGTTTCTGCTTTTTGTTGTTTTGGTTTATTATCATTCATTATCATGACTTGTTGAACTATACTGAGTAAGTTAAATACAAGCCAATATATAATCAAAGCACATGGCATTTTCCACTGGAACATCATCCAAGTAAAAAATACTGTCATGAACAATCCCATGCTGTTCTGTTGAGCAGCCATTTTAGGATCTGATGCAACTGTAGTTGTTTTTTGGGTCAAATACATACTGAATCCATATATAAACAGTAAAAAAACATCTTGACCTGCAAGACTTTTAGCAAACCAATCAGGATGTTTATATGCAAGTGGAGTTCCAATCCAAAGGAAATAAGATCTCTCAAATACATTCTGATAGTTCATGATTACACGCCATATTAACCACAGTATCGGAAGCTGTATGAACATAGGAAGACATCCACCCATAGGGTTTACATTGTTTTCTTTATACAATTTCATTGTTTCTTCTTGAAGTTTTTGAGGGTTGTCTTTGTATAATTCCTGTATTTTTTGAGCTTGTGGTTGAATTTTTGACATGTTCTTCATGGATTCGAACTGCTGTTTAGTTGGTCCATACAATATTATTTTGATTAAAACTGCAAGTATGACCAATGCCCAACCATAACTTCCTGTAATGGCTACAAGAAAGTTTATCAAATTCATTATTAAGGTACTAAAAAATTCGATCAAAAATAAAACTCCGTTCTTTTGTGAGAATAAAAAATGAAATAATTAATCTACTGGATCATAACCACCCTTATTATAAGGATTACATCTGAGGATTCTCCACATACCTTTTAAAATGCCTTTTACTACTCCATATTTTATTATAGCCTCTTTGGTATATTGAGAACAACTTGGTGTAAAACGGCATACTGGCGGAAAATGCCTTTTAACTTTCTGGTACATTTCAATAAGGAAAACACAAATTTTAACCGCCATATTATATCTGTCCTTAGAAAATGAGTTCAATATATAAAAAGAAATGGGAAAAATTTCAAAATTAGATAAGTCCTTATTTAAGTTTAAGGGGCTTACCCAAAAGCCCCTTAAATGGTTTGTGAATATTTAATTATTCCGAGTTTGCATGACATTTCAAAAAAAGATTTTTTCAAAGATTCAAAATCTGCAGTTATTATCTGTTTCCTTGCCATTATGACAAGTGAGCCATTAAATTCAAATTGTTGAAGAAAATAGCGGATTAACTCTCTTATTCTTCTTTTTGCCCTGTTTCTTATGACAGCACAACCCAATTTTTTACCTGCACATATTCCAAATTCTGCTAAAATGTCATCTTTTTTCAAATAAAAAATAAAAAATGGGCTGTTTAATCCATATCCATTTTTTATTATAGAGGAAAATTTATTTGATGATTTTATAATGTTTAATTTTGACATTATGCAGTCAAGCGTTTTCTGCCTTTAAGCATTCTTCTTTTAATAACTTTGATTCCACTTGCTGTTGACATTCTTTTTCTGAAGCCATGTACTTTACTGCGATGTAAATTATTTGGCTGATATGTTCTCTTCATTGTTCAGTCCTCTTATATCTTTCTATTATATTTTAAGGGGCTATATTTTTTTACAGTCCCTTTATTTATTTCACATTTGAAGAGTAGTATAACACACCTATTTTATAAAATCAAGAGGAAAAGCAAAAAAATCAATAATTTTGTAATTTTTTAGGAATTTCTTTTCCTAAAACCATATATGCTTCGGCTGTTGCCATTCTTCCTCTTGTAGTTTTTTCTATTAAACCTTCTTTTAATAAATAAGGTTCATATACTTCTTCTATGTTTTCAGGTTCATCTGAAACAGATGCGGATAATGTTTCAAGTCCAACCGCTCTTCCCTTGAACTTACCTGTCAATAAATCTAAAATAGCTCTATCTTCGTGATCAAGTCCTCTTTTATCTATCCCCAAACATGACAAAGCATAATCTGCTATTTCTTCTGTGATTGTACCCTCATTTTTTACTTCAGCAAAATCCCTAACTCTTCTCAAAAGCCTATTTGCAATTCGAGGAGTTCCACGAGCCCTTGAAGCAAGCTCATAAGCAGCTTTTGGTGTTATCTTTACTTTTAAAATCGAAGCAGACCTCATGACTATCTTTTTTAATTGCTCTGGAGTATAAAAAGAAAGTGCTAACAAAATTCCAAATCTAGCTCTTAGAGGAGATGAAAGATTTCCACTTCTTGTTGTTGCACCGATCAAAGTAAATTTTGGAAGTGCGATCCTTATTGGTTTTGCTCCAATACCTCTGCTGATTACTCTGTCAACAGCAAAGTCTTCCATTGCTGAATAGAGTATTTCTTCAATAGGTTTCCTCAATCTATGGATTTCGTCTATAAAAAGAACATCGCCTTCCTTAAGAGCCTTTAAAATAATAATGAGGTCAATAGGTCTCTCTATAGCAGGGCCAGAAGTTATTCTTATTTCCCTTCCTGTTTCTCTTGCAATTATTGAAGCAAGTGTTGTTTTTCCAAGTCCAGCACTTCCATATAAAAGTACATGGTCAAGTGGTTCTTCTCTCTTGTTTGCTGCACCTATAAAAACACTCAAATTGTCTTTTATTGACTGTTGCCCAATGTAGTCTGAAAGCCAAAGAGGTCTTATACTTTCCTCAACAGAAAACTCTTCCTCATTTTGTGCATTTGAAAGAATAGAATTTTGTCTTCCTTTCACTGCACTCATTTCATGCCTTCCAAAACTTTAGAAATAGCTTCATTCAATTCGAGGTCTTTATATTCTTCAAATTTTTGTTTTGCTATTTCTTTTGCTTCTTTTGGGCTACAGCCAAACTCTTGTAAAACAAGTTCTATGTCTTTTATTTTTTCGTCGAAAGATAAATTTTTGACAGGTTTTTCTTCTTCATCAGATTCTGATTTGTAATGCAATTTTACAAATTTATTGAACTTATCTTTTTGTTTAAGTTCAATTAACATTCTCTCAATTTTCTTTTCTCCCATACCTGGAATTTTTTTGAGAGTTTTTTTATCCTCATTTAAAATTGCTTTTATAAAATCTTCAATCTTTGTAAAAGAAATTAAAGTCAAAGCCAATTTAGGACCAAAAGAGCTTATGCTTCTTATTATTGTAAAAAGTTCTTTTTCTTCTTTTGACAAAAATCCATAAATATCAGCAGCATTTTCAGATATCTGCAAAATTGTATGTAATTTTATTTCTGAGTTTGGCTTTATTTCAAGATAATTGTCAGAAGTTGGAGTATTTACAAAATACCCAAGACCTCCTGTCTCAACAACAATAAATCCATTTCCTATTTCTTCTGCTTTTCCCTTAATAAAATCGATCATTGTTTTACCTTTCAAATTCTACAGCAAAAGCATGACATAGAGCTATCGCAAGAGCATCAGCAACATCATCTGGTCCTTTTATTTTTTCAACCCCAAGATGTAATTTTACAGTTTCCTTAACTTCACTTTTAGAAGCTCTTCCATACCCAGAAAGAGTTTCTTTTACCTGAAGAGGTGTATATTCAAAGACTGGAATGGAATTCAAAGCAGAAGCGAGAAGAATCACTCCTCTTGCCTCTCCAACACTCATGGCTGTTGTCACATTTCTGTTGAAGAACAACTTTTCCATTGCCAATTCGTCTGGTTTTATTTCTTTTATTTTAGATGTTATATCTTCAAAAAGAATTTTTAGCCTTTCCGCTCCAGTCTTTTCTTTCGGTGTTGTAATACAACCACAGGAAATTAAAGTTGGTTTTTGCCCTTTTTCTATATTTATATATCCAAATCCAGTTCTTCCTGTTCCTGGATCAATTCCCAATATAACCAACTCAAATTATTCCTTCATATCATAATTTGTATATACATTCTGAACATCATCTATTGAATCAAGTGCATCGATCAATTTTGTTACCTTTGCACCGACTTCTTCACTTGCTTCTATATAATTTTCTGGAATCCAAGTTACTTCTGCAGATTCACACTCAATTTTTGCATCATCAAGAGCATTTTTTACTGCTGCAAAATCTGAAGGAGCACATGTTATTTCAAATCCATCTTCTGATGACTCTATATTTTCACAACCTGCATCGAGGAGAAGTTCCATAAGTGAATCTTCTGTATTTCCTTCTGCTGGAACAAAAATAACACCTTTCTTCTGGAACATATATGAAACACAGCCATTTTCACCGAGTGATCCGCCATGTTTTGTCAAAGTGCTTCTAACAGCTGCAGCACTTCTATTTCTATTATCAGTTGCTATTTCAATCATAATAGCAACACCAGATGGACCATATCCCTCATACATCAACTGTTCATAATCAGCTGCACCTGCTCCACTTGCTTTTTCAATAGTTCTTTTTATGTTATCGGCAGGCATATTTACTTCTTTTGCTTTTTGGATAGCAACTTTTAGTCTGAAGTTTGTATCTGGATTACCGCCACCTTCTTTTACTGCCATGTGAATTTCTTTTGAAACTCTTGTAAAAACCTGACCTCTTGCACTATCTGTTTTAGATTTTTTCTCTTTGATATTATGCCATTTTGAATGTCCTGACATATAGGCCTCCTTAAATTAACCCGAAAAATTTCGGATATAAAATATTGTATCTTAAATTTGCTTTTTATTTTTCTTATTCCTTTTTTAGATTTAATAACTACAACAAAATTATATTGTTATTTCTATTTCTTCCAGCATTACTGAGAAAATACCCTATATATTCAAGATTTTTTCTCGCAGGAGTATATAGAGGGTCTATTCTAAGTGCATCTCTCCAAAGTCTTTCAGCATACGCTTCTCTTCCTGTTTTTGAATAAATATAACCCAAATTATTCAATACTTCACAATCTTCAGGATATTTTGTCAACAAAATTTGGTAATATTTTTCAGCCTCAAAATATTTTTTTTCAGATAGAAAAAATAATCCTAAATTTGAAACAGTATAATAATCTTCTAAATTTTGCTCTTCTATTTCTGTGAGGATTTTTATAGCCTCTCTTGTATATCCAGCATGAAATATTGAAAGGGCATAAATGTTTATTGCATTTATATTTGTGTCATCTAATTTTAAGGCTTTTCTAGATAAAAATATTGCTTTTTTAAATTCTCCTTTTTCTAGAAAACATAAGGATAAATTTAATAAAGCAGATATGTCATTTTCATCTTTATCTAAAACTTTTATAAAATAAAATTTTGCATCATCATATCGTTCAAAAAAAAGTGATAAAAATCCAGCTAAATTTTTAATTTTTCTACTTGAATTTGGATTTGAAGCAACCCTTCTTGCATAGTATAAAGCCTCTTTATATCGTTCTGCTGAATATAGGCAATAAGATTTATTTGAAATTGTCTCAATATCATCCTCTTTTATTTTTAGAGCTTCATCAATTTGTGCTAATGATTTATTTATTTCACCTAATTTTAAATATGCAAGAGCGAGTATATTTTTTGAATAAATATCAAGTGGATTTATTTCAGTTGCTTTTTTGAGATTTCTCACTGCCTCTGACCATTTATGTCGAACTAAATCAAGAATTCCTAAATTACAATATGTGTTTGAGCTATTGGGAGTCCATGCCAAAATTTTTAAAAGTTCTTTTTCTGATTCCTCCCATTTTCTCTGTTTTGCCAAAACTCGTCCTAAATTATTCCTTGCTTCTATGTATTTCATGGAAAAAGATATGGATTTTCTGAAACAGGATTCACTTTTTTCTAAATCCCCTTCTTCTTCATATACCAAACCCAAATTATTCAGAGTAACAAAATCCATTTCATTCAAACTGAAGGATTTTTTTAAAATCTTCTTGGCTTCAGATATATTTTTATTTCTTAGATATGTAGTTCCAAGCCTATTCAGTGCATAAATATCATTAGGCATATTTATCAGATGTTTTTTAAATTCTTCTTCAGCTTCTTCATATTTTCCAAGTTTTAGATATAATAATCCTATATTATAATTTGCATAGGTGTATTTTGGAGATAACTTTAAGGCTTTTTTAAATGCTCTCTCTGCTTTATCATATAGTCCAAGCCCTGAAAATGCTATGCCAATACTGTTATATGGAATAGGATTTTGTGGATCATTTTCAATCTGTTTTTCATATTCTGATATTGATTTTAAGAAAACATTTTTCTTTAATTTAAAAGTTTCAGAAATAATCCCTTGCTCTCTTTTAGAAAATAATTCACTGTTAAATGCTTCATCTGTATCAAAACCAAGAAAAGTCATTATGCAACCTTCTTGACCGTCAATATGTCTCAATGGTATATCTGAAGGTTCAAAGAAGTCAATATCAGAAAACTTCATTTTTTAACTTCCTTTTTTTCTTTGTTCTTGTTTTGCTTTTTTAAAAGTTCACTTAAAATATTTTTTTCTCTGTTTTCTTCTTTCTTAGAATAAGAATATATAACAAAATCATTTATTTTATTTTGCATTTCTTTTAATTCTTTTATATTATGTTCTATCGCAACTTTATTTGCAGATTTTAGACTTGTTGTTAAATAGAAATCTGTTATTCTTGCTATATTATTTATAGTTTTTCCATACTTCTTTTCTTTTTCTATTTTTTCAATATTCTTTACAATTTCAGAAGTTTTTGGATATGTTATTTTTTTCTCTTTTTCCTTAGAATTATTCTTTTCTTCCTTTTTTGGCTTTGTTTCTTCATTTATATTTTTTATGGCCATGGATAGAATAATATCTTCATAAGGTGTCTTTTTATTCTTTATATATGTTTTTATAACAACATCATATTTATGCTCAATAAGGTTATTTATTGATGAGACAAATTGTTTTATATCGGATTCTTTTATAAATTTTTCAAATGATTTAAATAATTTGTTTGTTTCTTTATCTGTTGGAGATATCAAATAGATATACAAAGGAATCTTTTCATCAAACTTTTCTTTGTCATATAGTTGTTTAAATATTGCCTCAGCCTTTTCTGTCTTTTTTTGTAAAACAAAAATAAAACCAAGTTTTATCATATCATCTGTTGTTATGTCTTTTTGGCTAATTATATCTGAAGCTACTTGTTCGGCAGAATCAATATGATCACTGAAGAACAAAAGATCTCTCAATATTTTTTTTCCAGAAATTGAAAAATCCTTACTTAAACATGCCTTTGATATATAATCTGTTGCTTCTTTTCTGTTTCCTGATTTGTATGCTTCTCTTCCAAACCATTCGAGAGTTTTTACATCATTGCCATTTAGTGACAAAATTTGTTTATATATTTCAATAGCCTTATCTTTTTTATTTGAATTCTCCAAAATTTCTGCTTTTAATCTCAATCCCTCAATATTTGTTGGTTCAGCTCGCAAAATCTTATTTGCAAGTGTTGCAGATTTAGAAAGGTCATTTTGTATAAATCTAATTCTTCCCTCTATTAGTTCTGCTTTTATGTGATTGGGATTTATTGCATATATTTTTTCAACAGCCTTTAATGCTTCTTCATATTTTTTTGTTTTTAAATATTGTTCTGCTATCAAATAAATAGGTGTTGTTCTATTTGGATTTAAGTTCATGGATTTTTTCCATTCAGCTAATCCCTGTTCTTCATCACCTTTTGCAATATATATTTTTCCAGCAAGTTCAAGTCCTTCTTCTGATTCAGGTTCAAGCTCATTATATTTTTTTATTTCACTCAAAGCAGGATCTAATTTATTCATTGCAAGCCATGCTTTTGCTAAACTCATGTGAACAGTTGGAAATTCTGAATCTATCTCTATTATCTTTTTGAGTTGTTTTACTGCAATGTCATATTTTCCCTGCTTTATATATTCTTCACCTATTCCATCGATTGCCCAAAGGTAATTTTGATCTTTTTCAAGTGATTTTCTATAATAGTTATTTTTCTCATCTAAATTGTCCATTAACCTACCATACAAATACAAGTAACAAGGACTTTCTGGATATAACTCTAAATCTTTTTTATATTTTTGAATTAATTCTTCTTTATTTCCAAGACCTATCTCAATATCTTGATATTTCCTGTGTGCTTCAGTGTGTGTTTTTAGATGTTTTATTGCTGAGAGATATGATTTTTTTGCCTTTTCTGTTTCTCCACTTCTCTCATAATTTATTCCCTCTGAAAAACAACGATCGGCTTCTCGCTTTGCTCCCATACACCCTGTCAAAAACAGAATAAAGGGAATAACAACGAATAAGAAAATAAATTTTACTTTCAAAATAGCCTCCATTGTCATTTTTTATAAAAATTTTATATATATTTCGCTATTATGTTTTTTTTGCCTGTATTTTAAAAGGTTTTTTTTGATTAAAAGATTTTAAAAAGGAAGAATATATAATTTTGAAGAAGTTTTAAGAAGAATATTATAATAAAATTTGTATATCAAATTTTCTTTGCTAAATTGAATTGTATTTGGAGAAGAAAAAAATGCCAATATTTTCTGTTGAAAGTATTCCACCAGGTGGAAAGAAGACAAAATCCGTTAGAGAGGCAAAAGACAAACAAGCTCTAATCGATCGTCTTCTAATGGAAAAACATTCAATAATAGGTATTGAAGAACTTACAGAAGCACCAAAAGAGAGATTTTCCTTTGATACATTAAAAAGATTCTTTAGGAAAAGAGATTATTCTCCCGAATTATCTATTGCAACAAGACAACTTGCCACACTTTTAGCAGCAGGTATCACTGTTACAAGAGCATTTGAAATAATGATTGAATCTGCTGGTGTTGGAGATTGTCTCAGAGAACCTTTTATCTTTATCTTAAGAGGAATCAATGAAGGTAAAAGAATTGATAAATTAATGGAAGAATTTCCAGATGTATTTAAGCCAAATTACAGAGGTATTGTATGTTTGGGTATGAATACAGGATGTCTTGCAGATGCTTTTACATCACTTGCCGAAGACCTTGAAAAAGAAGTCTCTTTAAAAAGAAGCCTATCTGCGGCAATGACTTATCCTATTGTAACATTCTTTCTATCTTTTGTTTTAAATATAGGTCTTTTTGTCGGAGTTCTTCCAAAAATAGTAGATGTCATAGCCGATTTAGATACAGAACTTCCATGGATAACAAAAGCATTGATGGCTATAGTGGGATATCTATGTAATCCATATCTTGTTATTATAAGTATTGTGCTGATCTTCTTTATTGCATATCAAATATTTGCCTATGTGTCAACACCTGTGGGAAAATATAATTTTGATTTTATGAAATTAAGACTTCCTGTTCTAGGTTATATATTTAGATATAGATATGCTGAAAATTTCTGTCGTTCTCTTGCACTTTTAATTCAATACAGTGTTCCAATTCAAGAAGCAATTTTTATTTCAGGAAAAATTGCAGATAATAGTTTTATGGAACAAAAATTGATTTATCCAACAATAGATGCTGTAAGTGAAGGTATCTTTATTGCACAAGCAATAAAAAAGACAGGTCTTCTGCCTGTTTCAAGTGTCAATCTTCTTGCAGCAGGTGAAGCGACAGGTGATGTATCATCTTGTTTAAAAGATGCTGCAAAAATGCTTGAACTCGATTTAACAACTGCACTACAACGATCATTAACATTAATTGAACCAATAATGATTGTTTCCATGAGTATGTTTGTTTTGATTCTTGTGTTAGCTGTCATGCTTCCAATATACCAAATCATACAAAATATTGGGCTTTAGTTCTTAAGACTATTAAAACGGAGATTTTTATGTTTGACAATGCCATTTTTGAAAAACTTATTTTAAAAAAAGATATAGATGGTCTTAAATCATATTTACAAAAAAATATATCATCTAATCAATCAGAAGACATATTTTCTTCTGCAAAAGCAGTCTATTTTTGTATTCTAAAAACTGACATTTCTCTCAACTTTATTCCTGAATTAAAAGAACAAAAATTCACAGAAATGTTGAGAAGAATGTTATTTTGTTATATAAGAAATAACCCTCCAAGTGATGTAAGACAAAAAGCTCGAAAAATTTTAATCTCAATGGGATTTCCTGCAGTAGAATCAAATGAAAAATCATATAGTCCACTTGTTTGGAATTTTTATGAAGTTTTTTATAGATATGAATTGGCAAATAGACCAAAAGTTTTTTCAAAACTTGTAAAAGTGCTTGCCAAAACAAAAGATTCATATACAAGAGATTCTGCAGTAAATTTTGTAAAACATTATCAAGGTAAAGTTGTAGATGCTTTAATTGATTATTTTAAACTTGAAGAAAATTCAACAATAAAAGAAGTATATGAATTTTTAGAGAAATTTGGAACAGATTTAACAGATGTTGTACCTCCACAGGTAGCTACGCCAACAATCACAAAAACTGTAGAAACTCCCAAAGAAAAAAATGAAGATAAAAAATCTGAGGAAATTTCCAGTTCCAAAGAAAATAATATTGAAAATGATAAAGATATATTAAAAGCACAAATTAAAGAAGATATGCAGAAAAAATGGAATGAAAAAAATATTTCATCCCCAATTTCTGAAGTAAAAGAACCAACACCTGTTACAGAAGTTGTAGAACAGCCTGTAATACAGGAAGAAATACAACAAACAGTAAGTGAAACACCTGTTACAGAAGTCATTGAACAGCCTGTAATACAGGAAGAAATACAACAAACAGTAAGTGAAACACCTATTACAGAAGTTGTAGAACAGCCTGTAATACAGGAAGAAATACAACAAACAGTAAGTGAAACACCTATTACAGAAGTCATAGAACAGCCTGTAATACAAGAAGAAATACAACAAACAGTAAGTGAAACACCTGCTACAGAAGTCATAGAACAGCCTGTAATACAGGAAGAAATAGCTACAAATGTAAATGAAACTCCTGTTGAACAACAGACTACAGAACAGTTTAATGAGCCCAAAACAGATTCTTCTCGTATATTAAAAAGCTCTTTTGTTTCATCACAATCAGTATTGATTCCTGCTCCAAAAGCTGAAGATAATATAATTCCTGAACCTTTAGCAGTTGAAGAACCAGTTATTGAGAGTAATATAATAGAAGAACAGGTACAAATTCAAGAAAAGAAGCCAACAAGAACTCCTATGGAGTTGAAAGATGCTTTAAAATTGAATTTTGTAAACATAAAATTTGCAGGAAAAGGAGATATTTCTCCTACTCTAATGTCAACAACAATTGAAATGTTGCTTGAACTTATAGAAGTTGGTTCAGAACGCGACATGACTTTTGTTGAAAATTCAATAACAAAATATTTTGTTACAAATCCTTTCATGCAAGATGCTCTTAGAAGAGAATTAAAGATTTTTATGTCTGATTCTGAACTTCCAGAATTTGTCTCCAAAAGAGCAATGGAACTTTTGCCATTATTGGGTAAAACAAAACAAAAACAATCTCTTTCTTCTATTTTGATGACACTTTCTGAAATAAATGAAGAGGAAGAACAAGAAGAAAATTTTGCTGAAGTAGCTTCAAGTATTGTTCAAATTCCGATAGAAGAAGATATTGCACACAGTGTTTCAGATAGAATTTTATCTTATTTTAAATCAACTGGTTCTTATGACTCAAAACTTGAAACTTGCCAGAATATGATAGAAGCTGGTATCACTTTTGAAGAATACTATAATTTGATTGATTTCGATTTGATGAAATCTGGAAAGAGATTTTTTGACAGAATTATTCCTGCAGCTAAGGCAATAATTTTGAGTGATAGACCTGACTTCAAAACACATATAGAAGAAGCAAAATATGTTTTATTTGTTTCTCTGCTATATGGAAACTGTCCAGACATTCTAAAAATGGAATGTTTTGAGACATTAAAAAGAAGTGGTTATTTGGATATTTTATCTGCCAAAAACATATATAAACAATATGCGATAGTTTTCGTAAAAGATTCACTTTTGAATAAATCTTCAGGAGCAGCTTGTAGAGCTCTTTCTGATATGATAAATATAATAATTCCAGGAGCTATTGGAAGAGACAACTTTGTTGGTAAAAATATAGAAGCTCTTGTCGATTCTTACATATCATTGATAGTTAAAGAAACAGATGAATATCTATTTGATTATGCAGTTGACATTTTGAATCATCTAAGTTTTGAAGAACATTCAATATTAATTCCTCTATCAGCCAGAATTCAACCTGTAAATTACGAAAAGGCTATTGAAATAACAGAAAAACTTGTAACAAAAAGAAATTTATGGGCATCTGATATATTGATTGAAGCTGTTGGCGAAAATTATATGGATATCAGAAACAAAGCAGTTGACGCTCTTTCAAGATGTGGATCAAATATGCCTTTAGATTACAGAAAAAGAGCTGTAAATCTAATCTTTGCAAAACTTGAAGAAACTTATGATGAAGACAAACAAGCACAATATATTGAAGTTGCAAGAAATATAGACCTTGTTATAACTGCAGAAGTTTTAATTTCACTATTTGCAAATTCTGGACTTACAGATAGAAAAGAAATTGGAAATCGTCTTATGGGAACTCTTGCAATAATGTCTTCAAAAGAGTTTTTAGAATTGTTCAAAGGACTTGACAATTTGAGGATATTGCACAAATATTTGACATCTTCACATAGAGATAGATTTACTGTTGATTTTGCAAGACAATTTATTGATCTATATAGACTTCATTTTTCAAATTTAAATGGTGAGGAGACTTGGAGAAATATTTTGTCTGATACAAATTCAGAATTTGTCGATATGATAAATGAACTTTGGAATTTGCAATTTTAAAAATGAAATATAAATGAAATATAATTGTAAAATTGCCTACTATATTACTGTAAAAAAATAAATGGAGACGACTACAATGTTAAAAAAAATTTCTTATATTGTTTTAATGTTTGTTCTAACAACTTGTTTAGTCTATGCTGATAATATTTGTGAATCTGAATATTTTGAAGTTTTAAATAATTGTTATGATTCATCTATCATATCTCAATTTTCACCAAGATCTTTCATAAATAGCGGTAGTATAGATTCATCAAAACTCATAAATACTGCAAAAAAATACACATCAGGTTCAAAGTCATTTACTTTTGAAAATTTACCAATGACTGTAAATGATCTAAAACCTTGTAAAACTCCTTTTGAGGCAGTTGCTATGTCAGCATGTGCTTTTGCAAGATATACAGAGAATCGTGAAGATGGATTGGAAATGCTCAATTATTTGAGAGGTCCAAGACCACTCACTAATTCAGATATTTCATTTATTGATGAACATTTAAAAGGACATGAATATTTGCCGTGGTCGTTCTTTAAAGGTGCAACTCCAGCTAATAATTATACACCTTCAAAACCTTACAAAATAACAGTAAAAGAAAATCCTTATAGTTATAAGAGTAAAGGATATGCTACTTTATATGTACATAGTGGCGGTGCTGATAGTGATAGAGCTATAACTGTTAGAAAAAAAGAATCAACAGGTGAATGGTTCCTTTGGACACATGCAGGTTTTCTTGCAAGCATAAGAGTTCCAGATTCTGAAGATCCTTGGAAATAACAACAAAAACTTTATAAAAAAACTTGACAAAATATAATAATATTAATATAATAAATATGTCGGTGGTGTAGTTAAGAGTTACTTCATTGTTACTGTTAGAACTCTTGGCGATTGTTCCCCGACTTATTTTTTTTTACTTGACAAAATATAATAATATCAATATAATAAATATGTCGGTGGTGTAGTCAAGAGTTACTTCATTGTTACTGTTAGAACTCTTGGCGATTGTTCCCCGACTTATTTTTTTACTTGACAAAATAGAATAATATCAATATAATAAATATGTCGGTGGTGTAGTTAAGAGTTACTTCGATTGGTGTAAAGGTTCGGTCTTATGACACGACTTTACGAGTTAAAGCCTCTTAGCGTTTGTTCCCCGACTTTATTTTTTTATGATATAATATTCAAAATAATTATATAGGATTTTTTATGTTAAATTCAAAAGAAAAAGATAAAAATATTTTTCGTTCTGGAATAGTTGCAATTATAGGCAAACCAAATGCAGGTAAGTCAACATTTGTAAATTTTGCCTCAGGGACAAAAGTTGCAATAACTTCTCCTAAACCTCAGACAACAAGACATAAAATAATGGGTGTCAGAACTGATGAAAACACACAAATTATATTTGTTGACACTCCAGGTGTTGTTAAGATTGAAAATGAACTCGATTCTTTCATGGAAAAAATATATAAAGAGGAAATAATCGATGCAGACCTTGTTTTGTTCATGACTGATTCATCTGTAGATGTTTCAAAAGATGATTTAAAAGCTATTTCTCTATTAAAAAAGGCTTTTTCAAGTAATATACCTGTATTTTTGATTTTAAATAAGTGTGATAAAAATGTTAGTGATAAATATTTTGAATCATATAAATCACTTGGAAAATTTGCAGGAGTATATGAAATTTCAGCATCTAAAGGAACTGGCATAGATAAGTTAATAAATGATATTTCAATGTTGTTGCCTGAAGGACCAATGTATTTTCCTGCAGATACACACACAGACCAATCACCTCTTCTCTTTGCAGCAGAAGCAGTTAGAGAAAGTATTCTTAAATTAACTGCTGATGAAATTCCACATGGTGTTTTTGTCCACACAGAAGAAATGAGAGATGGAAAATCTGAAGGAACTATTTATTTTCAAATAAATATATATGTAGAAAGAGCAAGTCATAAAGGTATTCTCATTGGAAAAGATGGTAAAATGCTCAAAAAAATAGGGAGCATGGCAAGAAAAGAAATATCTTCTGTATTGAATAAAAATATTTACTTAGACCTTTGGGTTAAGGTCAAGGAAAAATGGAAAAATCGCAGAGATCTTTTGAGATCATGGGGCTATGAGTAAAACGCAATAAATAATAAAAAAAAGGGGGGAAATCATGAAATATAATGCTTTTGATTTAGTTGGTCCAGCTTGGATTCATACTAAAAAGGTTTTAGGAAAATTTTCTTTTAACAAATGGCTATATTATGCTTTTGTTATATTCATGTCATCTACAGCACTTGGATTTAACATAAACTATACCAATTTGGTGAGCAATAACAACGACCTAAATTCTAGCTCTTCTTTAGGAACAACAGCTAATAATAATGAGGCTTTAGCACAGGGGATTAAAAATTTTATTTCATCCCATAATATATCTCATGAAACAATAATATATTTAGGCATAGCTCTTTTTATTTTTGGAATTATTTTCTCTTGTATTTGGATATATTTATCCTGTAATTTTGCATATATATTAAATGATTCTGTTCTTTTGAATAAAACAGATATAAAAAGGCTTTGGGATAAAAATAGCAAAAAATCCAAGAGTTATTTTACATTTATAATCAGATTTCTTGTTTATATATTGCTTAGCATTATGCTTTTTTCTGCTTTATGTGTTCCTATATTTGCAAAATCAAGTTCTATGGGGGCAAATATAGCTATATTTATACTTGGAATTACCTGCCTATGTCTTGCAATAACAATTATTGGTATATATATGCAGATTGTAACCAATTGTGTTCTACCATTACACTTAAAAATGGACGAAGATATATCTATTTTTGAAGCCTCTAAAATTGTATTTAAAGACTTAAAAAAAGATATAGGAAAAACTCTCATCTCCTTATTTATTATTTTATTTGTCTATGGAATATTTTCTTTCATTTTAGGAACATTAGCATTTATATTTAATGTTACAGGTGTATTTTTTTCAATATTCCTATCACAATCTAATTTAATACTACTACTTACATTGTGTTTGTTTATCTATGTTCCAGTTATGCTATTTTTAAATGTGCCAGTCGTTATTTTCCTAACATCTTATAAACTTTTGGTCATGTCTTATCTATCGCCTGAAAATGCAATTTTATTGCCATTACAAGATGAAAAAGGTAAATTTATTGGAACTATGTCATATTTTGAACATTTACAGAGAGAAAAAGAAGAAGCAGAAGCAACAATGGCAAATAATTATGATTCTTATCCACAAAATTATTAGAAAATATTATTGATATTTTATAGGGGGCTTAGCTCCCTATTTTTTTTCAAGCTCATAATATTTGGAGTAAAATATGAACACAAAATACAATATGTTCGATCTTTTTACAGCATCTTTTATCCATACAAAGAAAATTTTATTTGGAGAAAACAGAAAAAAAATTTGGCTATATTTCTTATATGCCTTAGTGTTGTCAGGAGTATTTTTTGGAATAGACCCTGACATAACTAGACTTATCAAATTTTATGTAGATATGTTAAAAGAGATATTGATAAGATATGGATTAGCAAATGAAGATTTCTCTTTTAATATTGGCAGTGTCATTAGTTGCCTCTCTTTAAATTTGTTAAATTTCGATTTTGACAAAATTTTAAACGGTCTTAACAAAGAAATACTAATTCAAACAATAAACACACTTAATATTTCTGATTTAGACAAATACATAAATCAAACATTTATATATTTAGGCATATTTACTTTAATCTCTGTTATTTTAATATTTTTCTGTATTTTTAGAGGAAAATTGATGTTGATATATTCAATATCAAGCAATAGAGAAGAATCTTATGATTGGAAAAATTTATGGAACAAATTTGCTTCTTCTGGCAATTACACTTCTTTTATTTTTTCTTTAATCTTTTGTTTTTGCCTATTTTTAGGTTGGTTAATAGGAAATATTTGGTTATATCCTAATTTAAATAATTTTGTTTATGGTCTTTTGGATAATGTAAAAAATTTAATTACTTTAGAAGCAAATTCAAAAAATATTTTATCGACCTCTATTCATATATGTTCATTTTCAATTTGTAGCATGTTCTTCTTGTCTTTCTTTTACTTATTGTTTGTCTTTTATACATATTTTATTTTGCCTATAATTTTAAAAATAGAACATGCTGAAAAAATAAAATGTTTTGAGGAATATAAAAAATTTTGGGATTCTTTAAAAGTTAATTTTTGGAACAAAATTTTAAATATTATATTGTTTTGTATTATAATATTTGCGATAAATACTGTATTAAAAATGTCATTTGGAATAATACAATTAACTTTAAGCCTAATATTTTCTATAAGTGATATATTTGTACATTCTTATGCTTCTTTAATACTTTATGCAATATTTTATCTCATTATCCAACTGCCAATCATTTTATTTTTAAATATACCTGTAGGAGTTTACTATACAACACTTCAGATTATGATGTTTTCATATATATTTCCTGAACATGCCCTCATCAGACCAATATTTGATGAAAACGAAAAAATGATAGACACAGAATGTCTGTTATTGTAAAAAAAATTGGGCTGTGAAAAAAGTATTTTTTACAGCCTCTTTTTATATAATCTTCATAAATTAACTCGTTTTGTTAGTTAATAAAAAAGTGGTTGAGATTGCCACGGTTTAGTTTTTTCACAGCCCTTTTTTTCACCTTCCTGTTATTTTATCTATTATTCCATATTTAATAGCATCTTCAGATGTTATCTTTTTTGCATTAAAAAGCTCTTTCAATATTGGCTTTCCCTTCTCTTTTGTGATTTCTTTAAATATAATTTCTATTTCATTTTTTGTTTGGATTATGGCTTTGCCTGCTTCGATCAGTCCCTCATCTGTCTTTGTTTTTTCATTTTCTTTAACCCAAAGAGGACTAAATGTCGTTATCTCTGAATATGGAAGTGCTGTTCTCTCTGTTCCAATGGCCAATAATAGCATTGCCCCATTTCCTGCTTGTTCAAGACATATTGTTTTTATTTTTAGTTTGCTTGATTTTATTTTGTCAATAATACTCAAAAAAGCCTGTGTAGATCCACCTGGTGAATTTATGTACATGTCAGCTGTATCACCTGTTTTTTCAAGTATCTCAATGACTTCTTCTATCTGTTTTCCTATCGAATTATTTATTATTCCATCAACTAAAATTATTCTTTTGTCAATTAAATTTTTGTGCAGTTGTTGTATTCTCTTAAAAAGTTCTTCTTTTTGTGCTTTAGTTAAATTATCTGCTTGTTCAATCATTTTTTTTAATCCTTGTATTTTATGTTCGATAATAAATTTAATGGCTGTTGGCTAATTGAATTTTTACCAACAGCCACTTTCCAATCAAGAAGATGGTCAATCTTTAGCCGAGTATAGATTCACTTATCAATCATCATCTTCATCATTATTGTTACTTTTTTTATTGTCACTATCTTTGTCATTTGAATTTTTTATATCCAAATTAAATTCTTTTTTGAAATACTTTTCCCAATTATCTTTAAACTTCATATCTGTATAGACCCACTTAAAATTTTTGAATCTACATATAAAACTACAGATTTCACTCTCTCCATCGCCTTCTTCATTTTCACATTTTATAAAATATTCAAACTCATTATAAGCATTAAATTTTCCAGCTTTCAAAAGATTCATATAATTTACTCCCTTAGAAGTAAATACAGCATATTTATCTTCTTTTGTTGTTTTAGAAGAAGAATTATCATTTTTTGCCATACTTACCAAACCTTCTGCCGATACTGTTTCATTTAACACTGGTTCAATCTGTGCAATAGCATTGTCAACAATAGCTCCACTAAAAAGACTGCCTGCTAAATTTACAAAGCGATTATTTGAACTTGACATAATGTCTTTAGAAAATGTTTTTATCTCATTTTTTATAGATTTTCTCA
The DNA here is from genome assembly GCA_902790465.1 of uncultured bacterium. Taxonomy (GTDB): domain Bacteria; phylum Vulcanimicrobiota; class CADAWZ01; order CADAWZ01; family CADAWZ01; genus CADAWZ01. Next base: position 19,676 of record CADASF010000037.1, read on the forward strand.
TTTTCTTAAAATTTATGTGATCGTTCAAATATTTTGTATTCCCTTCTCTCATAGCTTTTTCTAGTTTAATTACAGTCCAATAAGGTGATAAAAAATATCCAACTCCTAATAAAACAATTAGAAAAAATACTAAGGAGAATCCCCCTCCCTTGTTTTTATCATTTTTTGCCATTTTTTTACCTCCTTATAACTTATCTACTATATAAAAACTGACAAATATTCAAAAAAAAATCTCTGAACAAATTTATTCAGAGATTTTTGTTATCGGAGTGAGAAGATTCGAACTTCCGACCCCTAGCCCCCCATGCTAGTGCTCTAAACCAAGCTGAGCTACACCCCGTTTACATTTTCGTATTATAACAAATATAAATAAAAATTGCAATAGTTTTTTATAATATTATTTTTAAATTTCTCTTCTTCCAATTATAGCTCTTGATATTGTTATATCATCTGCATATTCAAGGTTATATCCAACAGGCAATCCATAAGCTATTCTTGTCATTTTTATTTTATATTTAGACATAATCTTAGCAAGATAAAGTGCTGTTGTTTCACCATTTACATTTGGATTTGTCGCAATTATCAACTCTTGTACTTTTTCGTTTTCAATCCTGTCTTCAAGTGATTTTATATTTAGATTTTCAGGACCAATCCCGTCTGAAGGTGAAATTAACCCACCTAATATGTGATATTTTCCTTTATATGCATGAGATTTTTCTATTGCAATTAAATCTCTGAAATCTCCAACAACACAGATAATATCATTTATTCTTGATTTGTCGGAACAAATTTTACAAATTTTTGATTCGGAAAAATTTCCACATATACTGCATTTAAAAAGTTTTTCTTTAATGCCGATTAGGGCATGGCAAAGTTTATCTATGTCTTTTTTGTCTGTATTTGCAAAATGAAATGCAAGTCTTTGAGCTGATTTTGGACCTACTGAAGGAAGTTTCATCAATTCAATGATTAAATCTTCTAAAGGTTCAGCAATTTTTTCTATCATTTCCTATTCCTTAAAAAAGACCTGGAATTTTAAGTCCGCCAGTTAATTTACTCATTGATTCCATTCCCAATTCTTGGGATTTTGCAATAGCATCTTTAAATGCTACTGTCAAAAGGTCTTCAAGCATGTCAACTTCTTCTGGATTTACGATTGAAGGATCTATTTTTATGCTTATTAATTCCTGTCTTCCATTCATTTCTACTTTTACAAGATCTCCACCAGATGTGCCTTCAACTGTTTTTGAACCCAAATCCTCTTGGATCATCTCCTGCATTTTCATTATGTTGCCCATCTGTGAACTCATATTGGGCATTCCCATATTTCCCATTCCAGCCCCGCCTATTGGAGCTTTTTGTTTTTGTATTTGTCTTCTAAATTGTCTTGACATAATCTTATCCTTCCCCACCCTTTACTTTACATACAAGGGCATTTTTTAAAATATTATTGTTATATAACTCTACCATTAAATATCTCTAAAGCCTTTTTTACAATTTCTCTGTGTTCGACAATAAACATATCTTCTTTAGGTTTATTTTCTTCCTGTTTTACTTCTTTTTTCTCAGATTTTATATCTTTTACTTCTTTAACATCTTGAACATTGAATCCAACAGTTATTTTAGCATCTATATTAGTTATCTTTTTGATAATATCTTTTATGAACTGAATATTTTTTTCAATCTGTGTCTTATGAAATTCATACCCATTTTTCAAAACAAATTTTATTTCATCTGAATTTACAAAAATAGGTTTTACATTTGTATCAGCAAGTATGGCATGAAGAGGAATTTTTTCAGCTCTTATTGCCACCATTATTTTTTTCCATTCCTGTTTTAAATCGACATTTTCCCCACAAGGACTTAAATTTAAAACTTCATCTTGTGTTTGAGTTGTAATCGATTCTCTTTTTGTTTCTTCAGATTTTACCTGATTTTCAAATGGAACATCAACTTTTCTATTTTCAACAGAATATATATTAGAAGAAGGCAAAGACCTATTTGATGAAAGAGCAATTTCAAGTGCTTTCACTCTTGAAGCAAGAGATTCTAAAGAATCTGTTTCGATATTTGAAGCTATTTTTATTATAGCTATTTCAAATAAAGCTCTTCTACAAGGATTATCTTTTATATCTATTATCAAATTGGATATTATTTTTATTGTTCTGATTATTTTTTCTTCACTATAATGTTCTGCTATTTTTTGATATTGTTCAAAAATGTCATCAGGCAAATCCAAAACACTATTTGCATCTTTTATTACTTTTGTAAGCAAAATTTTTCTGTAATGTTCTGTTAAATCTTTTGATAAACGTAATATATCTTTTCCTTCAGATATCAATTTATCTATTAACTTCATTAATTCTTGTACTTTTCCATTTTTGGCAAGTTCACTTATTGAAAATAACATTTCAGAATCTGATATTCCCAATAAATCTGAAATATTAGAAGCTGTTATTTTTCCATCTGAAAAAGATATTGCCTGTTCAAGCAAGACCAAAGCATCTCTCAATGCTCCTGAAGATACTGAAGCTATTATACTCAGTGCACTGTCAGAAACTGCAAAATTTTCCTTATCACATATATATCTCAACCTATTTACTATCTCAGAATGGGTTATTCTGTGAAAATCAAATCTCTGACATCTTGAAATTATTGTTGGAGGAATATCTTCAGCATTTGTTGTTGCCAAAATGAAAACAACATGGCTTGGTGGTTCTTCCAATGTTTTTAAAAGAGCATTGAAAGATGAATTACTCAACTTATGAACTTCATCTATTATGTAGATTTTATATTTTCCCTCAGAAGGAGCAAAATTTACCTTGTTGATTATATATTCTCTAACCATTTCAACAGATGTATGTGAAGCTGCATCTATTTCCGTTACATCCATTGAAGAGCCTTTTGTTATATTTATACAACAAGAACATTTATTACAAGGTTTATCTTCTGATTCGCTGAGACAATTTAGTGATTTTGCAAAAATACGAGCCATACTCGTCTTTCCAGTTCCTCTTGGTCCCGAGAATAGATAAGCATGTGCAAGTAATTTTGGATTTTTGATCACATTTGTAAGGGTTTTTGTTATATGTCCTTGGCTGACAATATCGCTAAATGTCTGAGAACGCCATTTTCTGTAAAGTGATATATTTTCCATAGTTATTTCAATTTATAACATTTTTTGTGATTAATATATATATTTTTTTTATTGTGAAATTTTCCTGTATATCTTGTTTTTCCTATTTTATGCAATATTATAAAAAATATTTTTACTACTATTAAAAAATGTCTTGATTTTTATTAAATCTTTTGTTATTATATAATGACTGTAAAAAAAGAAAACATTTATTATTTAAAGACTTGATTTTTATAAAATCATTTGTTATTATATAATGACTGTAAGATTTATATATTAAAAAAAATTCAATGATTGAAGATATTAAAGAATTAAAAAAGCAAATAGGTTTAAAAAAAGAAATTCATCTTTCGGGAAATATTGGAACAGAAACAGATGATGGATATATAAATGTATTTGTTGAATCCGATCTTGAACTGACAAATACAGGAAGATGTATCCTTGTAATAGGGAAAATAAAAGGTCAAACAGATTCAGTTTGTGTGAGATGTTTAAATGAATTCAAATTGAATGTTGAATGTGATATAAATGAACATTTCTACCAAGAAGAAGATGTTTCTAACAGAACAATACAACCTTCCAAAGATGAAGACTATTTTTTATATAAAGGGACAAAAATCGACTTAACTGAAGCCCTTAGACAGAATATTTTAATGGCAATTCCTTTAAAAACAATATGCAAGCCAGACTGCAAAGGTATTTGCATGTCATGTGGTTGTGATAGGAATACCCAAGAATGTTCTTGCGGAGAATCTGATTAAGTTTTTAGAAAAAATTCAGAAAAGAGGATATATTTAAAATGGCAAATCCCAAATATAAAACATCACATTCTAAAACAAGAAGAAGAAGAGCAAATATTCATTTAACAATGCCTTCACTTACAACATGTCCAAATTGTAAAGCTCCTATGCTTACACATCACATCTGCCCCTCTTGTGGAAAATATAGAGGCAAAACTATTCTAAAATCAGAAGAACCACAGGAAAATTAATAAATTTTTGTACTAATTAGAATTCTATGTGCATTTCCCAATATGGAATAATGTCATAGAATTTATTTTTATCTAAGAGTAAATTTAAAAAAAGGTAAAAAATATAGATGTTTAAAGGAAGAGCAGTTGAAATTGCTGGGATAGGTGCTTATGCTCCTGAAAAAGTTCTCAGTAATTTTGATTTAGAAAAAATAGTAGAAACAAATGACGAGTGGATAACCACTAGAACAGGCATAAAAGAGCGTAGAATAGCATCTGAGGACATGGCTACATCAGACATGATGACAAAAGCTGCCGAAGTTGCTATAAAAAGAGCTAATATCGATATTTCCCAAATACAACTAATCATAGGTTGTACAGTGACACCTGATATGATGTTTCCATCATCAGCAGCACTTGTTGGCAAAAATTTAGGAATTAAAAATGCAGGTGCTTTTGATATAGAAGCAGCATGCTCTGGTTTTTTATATGGTCTTTCAATAGGAAGTCAATTTATAGCATCTGGAACAATGGATACAATTCTTGTTGTTGCAGGTGAAAAATTATCAAGCATTGTAAATTGGGAAGACCGCTCAACTTGTGTACTATTTGGTGATGGGGCTGGTGCAGCTATTCTCCGTCCTGGAAAAGAAGGTCATGGAATATTAAATTTCCACATGGAAGCTGATGGAAATTTTGGAGAAGCTCTAAAAATGCCAGCAGGCGGATCGGCCATGCCTGCTTCAGAAAAGACAGTAGCAGAAAAACTACATTCAGTAAAAATGGATGGAAGGGAAGTTTTTAGACAAGCTGTTACAAAAATGCCAGAATCTGCATTGATTTCTATAAATGAAATTGGAATGAAGGTAGAGGACATAGATTGGTTTATCCCACATCAGGCAAATATAAGAATCATAGATTCTGCAGCAAAGAAATTAGGAATCCCAAAAGAGAAAACAATAGTAAATCTTCAAAAATATGGAAACACTTCAAGTGCTTCCTTGCCACTTGCTCTAAATGAAGCTATAGAAGATGGAACAATAAAAGATGGAGATACAATACTTCTAACAGCAATAGGTGGAGGACTTGCTTGGGGTTCAATGATATTGAAATGGGGACATAAAGAATAATATGAGAATAGCATTTGTATTTCCAGGTCAAGGAGCCCAAAAGACAGGGATGGGTTTAGACCTATATGAACATTCAGAAAATGTAAAAAAATTATATGAAAAAGCTGATCAAATTCTTGGTTTTTCACTTTCTGAAATGTGTTTCAGAGGCAGTGAAGAAGACCTAAAACAGACAATAAACACACAGCCTGCAATATATGTTATGTCTGTTGCAATAAGTCAACTTTTAAAAGAAAATGGAATCAATCCAGGTATAACAGCAGGACACAGCATAGGTGAATATGCAGCCCTAACAACTGCAGGAGTAATCTCTTTTGAAGATGGTATAAAACTTGTCAGAGAAAGAGGAAGACTTATGAACGAAGCAGGAATCAAAGCTCCTGGAACAATGGCTGCAATCATGGGAATGAAATTTGAAGATGTAAAAAGACATTGTGAAGAAGCTGCTGAAGCTGGAATAGTTGAAGTTGCAAATTTCAATTCACCTGAGCAAATCGTCATATCTGGTGAAATAGCTGGCGTGGAAAAAGCAATGGAAATAATGAAAGCCAATGGTGCCAAAAGAGTTGTTCCATTAAAAGTAGGGGCAGCATTCCATTCAAGATTGATGAAAGATGCAGCAGAGACATTTGCAGAGCTTATAGACAAAGCTGAATTCAAAAAACCTGAAATTCCAGTTGTTTCAAATTCAAATGCAAGAATTTCAATGGATCCAGAAGAATTACGCTCTGCATTAAAAGCTCAGATGTTGGGAAGTGTTCTTTGGGTTGATTCAATAAAAGCAATGGCTAACCATGGAACAGAAATTTTCATAGAAGCTGGTCCTGGTAAAGCACTTTGTGGAATGATCAAAAAGACAGATGTTTCATTAAAAACAATGAATGTTGAGACAATGGAAACATTGGAAAAGGTTATAAATGAATTGAAAAATTAGAAAATTTGGAGAGATATTATAATGGAAAAAGTAGCAATAATAACAGGTGCAGGCAGAGGCATCGGAAGAGAAATTGCTCTTCGTCTTGCAAAAGATGGTTTTCACTGTGCTATAAATGATCTAAATGAAAAAGATTTGGAAGAATCAAAAGCATTAATCGAAGCATGCGGTGTAAAATGCAATACATACAAAGCAGATGTATCATCTTTTAGCGATGTAGAAGGCATGATAAAAAAGATACATGAAGATTTTGGAAGAATTGATGTACTTGTAAATAATGCAGGAATAACAAGAGACAATTTACTTCTCAGAATGAAAGAAGACGAATGGGATAAAGTAATAAGCATAAACTTAAAGAGCGTTTTCAACTGCACAAAAGCAACCTCAAAAATAATGCTCAAACAGAAAAGCGGAAGAATCATATCAATAGCTTCAGTAGTTGGAGTAATGGGAAATGCAGGTCAGTGCAATTACGCAGCTTCAAAAGCAGGAATCATTGGTTTCACAAAATCAATAGCAAAAGAACTTGGTTCAAGAGGTATAACAGCAAATGCCATAGCTCCTGGATTCATAAAAACAGCTATGACAGAACAGCTTTCTGATGAAGCTAAAAATAAACTATATAGCCAAATTCCTTTGGGCTATTTAGGCACACCAGAACATATAGCTTCTTGTGTTTCATTCTTGGCAGGACCAGATTCATCATATATAACAGGTCAAGTCATACATGTCGATGGCGGAATGGTTATGTAAAATAATATTGTAAAAAAATTATTTTCTTAATTATGTATCAAATTAGAGGATTATTTTAATTTAAATTGAAAAAGTCTATCTAAAGTTTGATATAATTAATTTTGCAAACTATTCAAAATGAAACTATATATAAAAAGTTAAATAGTAAGTAAGAATATCGGAAGTAATTACCCGGTAAATTGGAGGTAGTATAATGAATAAGATTGCTGAAAGAGTAAAAAGTCTCGTAGTAGAACAACTCGGAGTAGATGAAGACCAAGTAACACCAACAGCTTCATTTACAGATGATCTTGGTGCAGATTCTCTCGATGCAGTAGAGCTCGTAATGGCTCTCGAAACAGAATTTCACATTGAAATTCCTGATGAAGATGCTGAAAGTCTCACAAATATCGAAGAAACTGTAAAATATATACAGGAAAAAATAGAAGAGTAATAAAACAAATGAATAATTTTGGAAGAAATACTGGTTTTTGCGAAATAATAAAAAGAGTTTTGGAGTCTGCAGGAGATCAAGCTATATCCTGTGAAGAGATAGCAACCCATGCAATTGAATTGTGGGGTAGAGGTTTTCCAGTCAATCCTTACGAAGATGTATGTCTTGTTTATGTTTTCATAAGAAATTATTTTAACACTGAAGAAATAATGGACGAAGTAGAAGATGAAGAAGGCGTAATAATGGTGGATAGATTGAACGGTTGCAGAGTTCCTCTCTCACCAACTCTTCTACCTATAGAAATCAATTCAGTTAGTGAACAAATAAAAAGAATAAAATATAAACTCTGCAAGTAAAAAATAAGCTAATTTAGGCAATACAGCTTAAAAACAAAAACCGTTTAACGGCTGAATATTAAGCCCTTAACCTTTATTTTTTATAATAGGGGTTTAAGGGCTTTTTAACTATATGAGAAAAAATAAATGAAATAGGAGGGATTTTGACATGGACGATAAGCTAAAAGCATTAGAAGCAGTTGTAGGTCAGTTGGAAAAACAATTTGGCAAGGGTTCAATAATGCGTCTTGGAGATATGAACCCCAAATATGACGAAAATTCTATTTCAACAGGTGCCCTTTCCTTGGATATAGCAATAGGTATAGGCGGAATTCCAAGAGGAAGAATAGTAGAAATTTTTGGTCCTGAATCATCTGGAAAAACAACTCTAGCACTTCAGATAATTGCAGAAGCTCAGAAAACTGGTGGAATAGCTGCTTTTATAGATGTTGAACATGCTCTTGATCCTGAATATGCAAAAAAAATAGGTGTAGATGTTGACAATCTCTATGTTTCACAGCCAGATACAGGTGAGCAAGCACTTGAAATTGTTGACACACTCATAAGAAGTAATGCAATAGATGTAATAGTAATTGACTCTGTTGCTGCTTTAGTTCCAAAAGCAGAAATCGAAGGCGATATGGGTGATCAGCATGTTGGTCTTCAAGCAAGACTTATGTCTCATGCTCTAAGAAAATTGACAGGTGTAATAAACAAGACAAAGACTTGTGCTATTTTCATCAACCAAATAAGAGAGAAAATAGGTGTCATGTTCGGAAATCCAGAGACAACTCCAGGTGGAAGAGCTTTAAAATTCTATAGTTCTCTAAGAATTGACATAAGAAAATGTGATGCAGTAAAAGCAGGCGGAGATCAAATAGGAAACAGAGTAAAAGTTAAAATAGTCAAAAATAAAATGGCTCCACCTTTCAAGCAGGTTGAATTTGATATAATTTTTGGAAAGGGTATCTCAAAAACAGGAAGCATAATTGATGCTGCAACAGAAATGGGAGTAGTTAATAAAAGTGGAGCTTGGTATAGCTATAATGGCAACAAGCTTGGTCAAGGTCTTGAAAATACAAAACAGGTTTTAGAAGACAATCCAGAAATGCTGAAAGAAATCACAGATGCAACAATGGAAAAAGCTGGAATTACAAGATCAAAAACAGAGTAAAGTTTAAAATTTTATTGTTCCTGAGTTCATTTACATGGACTCAGGAATTAAATTTCATGGACTCAAGAACTAAATTGAATTAATCGAAACAAAGGAGGAAAAACGGCTCCATTATGCCGTTATATCTTTTTTGATGATAAAAAATAATAATGAATCATCAATCCCCCCAAAAAAGAAAAAAGGAGGTGAATTCAAGATCGACCCAATTATTCAACATTTGGCAGTATTAATTGCAGGCGGTGCTATAGGTGTTTTTGGTGGAATGTATGTCAATAAAATAAAAAAAGAAAAAGAAACTGAAAAAGCAAAAGATGAAGCTACAATAATTATTGAAGAAGGCAAAAAAGCCGCTGAAGCAATAAAACGAGAAAAATTAATCGAGGCAAAAGATGAAATCTTTAAGGAGCGTTCAAAATTAGAAAAAGAAAGAGATGAACGAAGAAATGAAATTCAACGTTCTGAAAGAAGAATCCAACAAAAAGAAGAAAATCTTGATCGTAAACTCGATTCAATAGAAAAAAGAGAAAAAGGCTTAGTTTCTAAAGAACAGGAAATAGCCAAAAGAAAAGAACAAGTTGTCTCACTTGAAAATAAAAGACTTGAAGAGCTTGAAAGAATAGCTCAGATGTCTTTGGAAGAAGCCAAAGATGTAATACTCAAAAAAGCTGAATCTGAATTAAAACAAGAATTGGCAATAAGAGTTAAAAATATGGAAGAGCAGATAAAAGAAACTGCTGATTTAAAATCAAGAAGAATAATATCTTCAGCAATACAAAAATGGGCTTCTGAACAAGTTGTCGAATCAACTGTATCTGTTGTTCCTCTTCCAAATGATGAAATGAAAGGAAGAATTATTGGGCGTGAAGGCAGAAATATAAGAATGCTTGAATCACTTACCGGAGTAGATTTGATTATTGACGATACTCCAGAAGCTGTTGTATTGTCATGCTTCGACCCAATAAGAAGAGAAATAGCTCGTTTAGCACTGGAAAAACTTATAATAGATGCACGTATTCATCCTGCACGAATTGAAGAAATGGTTGAAAAAGCCAAAAAAGAGATGGAATCAAGAATATGGCAGGAAGGTGAACAGGCTGTATTTGAAGCTGGTGTAACAGGTCTACACCCTGAACTCATAAAGGTTTTAGGAAAACTTAAATTCCGCACAAGTTATGGACAAAATGTCCTTGCTCATTCTCTTGAAGTATCATTTCTTGCAGGAACAATAGCCCAAGAAATTGGAGCTGATGTGCAGATAGCAAGAAGAGCAGGACTTCTACATGATATAGGAAAAGTAATAAACATGGAAGTAGAAGGACCTCATGCTGTACTTGGTGCAAAATATGCAGAGAAATATAACGAATCTCCTGATGTTGTACACGCTATAATGGCACACCATGAGGACGAAGAACAGAGAACCATAGAGGCTGTATTGATACAGACTTGTGATGCAATATCTGCAGCACGCCCTGGAGCTCGTAGAGAATCTCTTGAAGCTTATGTCAAACGCCTTGAAAAATTGGAAAAAGTTGCAAACAATTTTGAAGGTGTTGAAAAATCTTATGCTATACAGGCAGGAAGAGAAATAAGAATAATTGTAAAACCTGAATTTGTTGACGATACTAAGTCAGTTCTTTTGGCAAGAGATATTGTAAAACAAATTGAGGAAGAACTTGAATATCCTGGACAGATAAAAGTTACAGTTATAAGAGAGACAAGAGCTGTTGATTACGCAAAATAACAAAAGTGTATTTGAAAAATAAAAAAAAAGGACTGATAAAAAAACAGTCCTTTTTTTTTATTTGCTATTGTTTTTTTGCAAATTTTAAGGTATTATAAATATATAATACAAAATAAAATTATTAAAGTTGTATTAGTATTTTTGAAAATTATTTATATACAAAAATATGATGAAAAATAAACATTTATTAAAAAACAAAAATATACTCGGTATGACACTTATTGAAACAATTGTAAGTATGTGGATACTTGGAATTGTTATTGTTTCTATGCTTTCATTTGTTGGGGCAACTATGTCTAAAAGAAACCAAAATAAGATACAGGCAATAGCTGTGGCAAAAAGTGAATTGCAAGATTCAGAAATGACGATAAAAATTGAAGATCAAGCACATCAAGCTCCACCTCCACATGCTACAATATTGTTGTTTAAATCCTCTTATTTGGTAGATTCAGAAAATAATGAAAGTAAGATAGAACGAGAAGATACCTTTTTTACAAAATATTTAATAGACTCCACCTCAAATGATTATCAATTATCTAATGCTTCAAGTAATACAAGTGATAAAGGTACGGAGAAGGTTATTAATGTTAATAGTAATAATACTAGTGATGGTATTAATGAGGGGCAAAGTAAAGATACAGGAGCGGAGCGTATAGAAAATATAATGAAGAGTTTAAATGACTCTAAAGAAGTAGATAGTGAAACAAATGGACTGGATGATGTTTTGGATCAATTTATTACTCCTAATGAAACTCCTGTTCCAAATGGTCCAACAATAGGAGAAGGAGGAGAGAAAGGACTAGTAACTCGTCCGCATTTTAGTTACAGTGAAATAGAGCAATTATTTAAAACAAGTATAGATGAAAATATTAGATATAATAATTATAAAAAAATAGAAGAAGCATATATAAATTATGAAACTAAAAAGTTCAATGGATTAAATCCTGGCTTTAAATGTTTTATTTTATTGACAAATTGTGATTCAAAAGACATTATAAAAGAAGGAACCGTTGTAGGGAAAAAAATAAAAATAAATGTAAAAACTCTTTATTCTGCAGAAAAAAAGAATGATGGACATTATCCATTGAATATTTATGAGATAACATCTGATTTAAAATTGGGAACAGGAATTGTAAATTAAAATTTTGGAGAGATAATGAGAAAAAAAAATAAGGGATTTTCTTTGTTTGAAATATTGATAACTTTGTTGATTTCAGGTGGAATTGTATTAATTTTTGGATATTTGATGGACAAAGGTATAAAAATAAATAGACATACTGAAAAAAATATGGATGTCTTAAATGACGGTCTAATGGTCTCTGAAAAAATATACAAAAATATGAAATATAGTGCTCCAAATTTGGTCACTATATTTCCATATAAAAATCAATTAGCAACATATGGAAAAGATGAATGTATTGCTGTAGGTTTTCCAATATTGACAGAAATTTATTCAAGAAATGAAATAACACCAGAAGGAACAGGATACCGTTCACATACTTATGAGTGTATGGATGAAATTCAGGAAAAACTGTCAAAAAAAAATTGGACTGGATATGTATTGTATATTCATGATAAAGACGGCAACATTTTAGGAAATGGCGAAACAGACAAAAATAAATTTTATGAAGTAAGATTTACTTATAAATATAAAAAAAATGACGATAAAGAAATTGATAATAAAAGTGTAACAATGTTTGAAAAATTGACTGTAGATGAATGGGGAAAAGAATTAGGTGTGTCTGGACAGGCAGATTATTTTAATTTACTCACGATGTTATTGAAAAAAAATAGCAATCTACAAAAACAATTGTTGTCAAAAAATATAAAGTCTTTTAAGATTTCAAAAAAATCATATCCTGCTTTTAAAATGAGATTATTGCTTGATTATGGAGTATATGGCGGTAGTAATGTAGAGGGAAGAAAGGCTGTAAATGGTAATGCAACAGCTAAAGCAGAGAATTTTGAAGTCGACTGGGTTGTATTGCCAATAAATAATCAATCGTAAAAAATTGAAAATTGAGTGTGTAAAATTTTTTCTGTATTTTTTTTATTTACAGAAATTTCTGCACAGACTCAAAAAATTAAAGAGGTCAAAAATGAAAAAAAGAAAAGGTTCTCTTATTATAGCTACATGTCTTTTAAGTGTTGTTCTTCTAATAATATTGATGACAATGTTCAATATAAATAGAAAAAACGCAGAATTGATCACTGTTCAAAGTGATAGAGAAAAGGCATATCAAGTAGCAAAAATTGGATTAAATAAAGCTACTGAAGAAATAGAAAAAGCAATAGATGATTATTACAAAAAAAATGGCACTCATATAACTTGGAAAGAGTTATATGAACTTAAACAAGCTAAAACCCCTGTAGATTTTACTGATAATGCCAACAAGATAGATAATGAAGGATATGTTTCATGTGAATATTCTTATGAGAATGGAAAGATACAATCAACAGGTAGTTATGGTACTTCATCTAAAGATAAAATAAAAATAACTCTTACAGCTAATTATATAATGGATTATATGGGAATATATTCAAGTGGTGTTTATTATATTCCAAGAGATAAGAAAGAAGAAAATGACAGAGCAAATATTGTTGGATTGAATGCAGTATATTCACAACTAACACAATCTCCTATGACTCCTTGGATAAATCGTTATGGCAATGTGAGTGATATATTGTCAATACCTATGCCTAAAAATGGATATTTGACTTATTTTAATTTATCGAGTAATCCAATATCAAATTATTACCTTTTATATAATAATGAATTTTGTATTTCATCAGATAAAACATATGGAAAAACTACTGAATCTAAAAATGAAAAAATAAAAAATAGTCAATATAGGGACATAACTTCTGAATCGTCGAGATGTTTTATAATGGATATGGTAAAATCTCTCAATGTGGCAGAACAGTATAAATACGATAAAGGTACAGATGAAGAAGAAATTCCACATGTATTTATTGCAAATAAAGATGTTGATAAAGATAATGAAAACCCAGTTAATAAATTACCTATTGGTCATTTGAAGAAACTATATTTAAAACATAATATGGATAAATATTATTATGATAGTATTTTTGATGCTGTTCAAGATAATCTTAAAGAGGTAAATATAGATGGAAACCAAATAGGTAAAGCCATAGATACATTGCCATTAGCAAAAGATGCAAATGGAGATATAACTGCAGTATATAAATTTGACAACAAACATATAAGAGAAAAATTAAATATATCAGAAAGTCCTCTTCCTGAACAAAATGTTACAGCTTCAATACCTACCGAATCTTTTAGTGATTCTGATAGCAAAAACAATAAAAATATATATCTTTTAAAAGGTCGAAATATTATAATCATTCCTATATATGCTACTGTTGTAATAGATGGAGACTTGATATTGGCCCCAAATGAACGTATGCCAGAAGATGATAAAGCTAATTATCCTGTTTTATTTGTAACAGGTAATTTAGTAGTAAATGGTTCCATAAAAGGAATTGGTACTATTTTTTCTATGAACAGTATAACTATAAATGCTTTACCTGATGTCAATGTTGGCTTTAAAAAAGATGCAAAATATGAAAAATATAAAAAATATGATGAAAATATTGAAAAAAATGGAGCTATTATCGTACATGCTTGTAATCAAGTGTATATAAGTAATACATTTTCACTATCGAGTGATAGTAGTGATGCTAATGCTATTACTTCGTCTTGGGTATTAACTCAAGATAGAAATGCACTTTCAAGAGTTGATAGTGATTCTAGTGTTAGTAATAATTCTGTAGCAAATATGTTTAGGAATTCTGATAGAGGATGTCCGCTGGAATTTTTAGAAAATTCAACATTGAGACCAGTTGGAACAAGTACAATCCTAGCTTTAGAGGAAACACTTAATTCTTTGCCAGATTATCAACCACCTAAACCTACTGGCTCAGGTGGCGATAGTGACGCTGGTAGTAGTGGTAACAAGGAATATCATCCTGATGTAATTACTGATCAAGGTAATGATCCTCGTTTTCATGTTCCCCCGACGACAACTGGTAATTAACATATTTTATAATTCAAAGTGGTGACTAAAAAAGGGGCTGTGAAAAATTTCACAGCCCCTTTTTTAGTCACCACTTTTTGATTTTACCACTTTGAGGCAGGAAGCGTTTTTATTCCACCCTGCACATAATAATAAGTATCTTTATAAATTGCACAGACCGAAACGCCTTCATTTTGCGAGAAATTTGCATTAAACCATGAATCAACAGGTGCTGAACCTGATAAAAAGCGTGGTAAGAATGTTCTTATTACTCTTGTGTCAAAAGCATTTGGTGGTTTCCCCTCAAATGTTGACCAATTATATCCCAATAGAGCGACATCTTTTCCTGCAGCAGCTGCCCAAAATTTGCCAGGTGAAAGTCTAACTTTTCCAAGAAGTGTAAAATTGTGGTTATTTAAATTTTTGATATCGAGGACAGAACAAGATGAAAATATAGCAGCAGCCATTCCGTCGCTCCAATCACCTGGTTCAAACTCTAAATCAGGATAGAAACAAGTTTTGTCATCTAAATAAATACATCCATCTCCCCAACCATGACCTGAATAATAAAATAGATAAGCCTGATTTTTGATCAAACATTGAGATTTTACATCATTTACAGAGAATATTAATTTTTCATATCCTCCACTTCTCACGAAATCTGCAATAAATAGAGAGCGTTCTTTCTTTGGCATTTCTTCAGGTTCATCTGCTTGAAATGCTCCGTGAGAAATCCAACCTGCGGAAGAAAGAATAGATTCAAATGCCAAAGAATCTTCAGGGTGTGTTACATCTAAATATGCAAAACTTTTTTTAGAACAGCATTTTGGACCAAATGACATCTCTGTTTCAGTGTCTCTATCAGATAGAACAGTTTTTATCTCTCCCTCAAAATAACCATTTGATTTTCTTTTTAAGACAACTGGATAATTTTTTCTTATGTCAGAATTTATATAACAGGTTACAGAATCTTTATCAATATCATCTTTTATCAAAAAAATCTTGAATTTATCTGTAGCTCTTCTCATATAAATTCTGTTCAAAGCATATTGATAAGCACCAGGAAGTGAACAATAGACAAAACCTTTGCAGAGTTTTTTCTGTTTTATTTTTTTATCAATTACCTTTCCAAAATTGGAATCAGATATAACAGCTCCATCTGAATTTAAAACCCAAAGTCTGTCATAGTGAGGAATTTCTATTTCCTTTTTTAAAATAGGCATTCGAGCCGTTTCATAATTGTTTTTTAAAAAAACATCTGCAACAAATACATATTTGCCAGGAGAAGCATTTACACCAAAGAAATTTTTGTTATTCCAGACATAGTCCTTACTTCCTTCACTTCTTCCAGTCTCTTCATATTCAATGATGTTTTCTTTATCAGTAACTTTTAAAATTGTAACTCTCCAAATAAAACTTGTGTCTATTACTGGTTTTATCAAAAGTGATTTATCTGAAGTTTGAGGAGCAAATTTTAATTCAGAAAAAGTAAATTTTTGAATTTCCCCATTAAAATCAACTTCAACTTCAGAAGATTCTCCTTCCTGATTTTTCAAAAAATCGATCGGGAAGAAATTTGTCAATTCTACTTCTGAAATAGGATCGCCATCATAAACTCCAAAATTACTTCCATTGTTTATTTTTCTGGACAATCTCGAATAATCATCAGGAAAAACTCTGTATTCCCAAGTTATTTTTGATTCTTTTCCATTGTTGAATTTAACACCAAAAGAAAAATCGACTTTTCCCTCTTTGGGGAGTTTAATTTTTTTCTTCAATACTATAGCTCTATCTGTAGAGAAAAAATTTCTTTTTTCACGAACTGGACTATATACAGTGTTTATTTCACTGTCATAAGAATCCCTGACATCTCTTAGAGCAAAAATTCCAGAATTTTCAGGTTCTGTCAATTCTCCCATTTCGACTTTATCTTCTGCATAAATGATAAAACTTTCTTTGGGAGCTTCTTCTTTAATTTTTACAGCCCTGCCTTTTTCTATATATCCATTTGAAACGGCAATATAAGCAAAAGCAAAATCTGGAATTATCATCAATAATAAAATAGTTGCAAAAAATGAAATATATTTACTCAATTTACCTCCAGTTTTTATACTCATAAATATTCTTTTATAAATTTCTTTTTTTATTTTTATAAACCTTGAAATTTGAAAGAATATTTATAATATTGTAGAAAATATAGATAAACCAAGACGAACTGGAGATGATTGAATGAAAAAATTATTGGCAATAATAGCAATATGTTTGGCAATGTTGTCAACAGGTTGTTTTGAAAAGAAAGAAAATACTCAAACAACACAACAAGCGATACAGCAGACATCTGATCAGAAACAGACAGTAAAAGAAACAAAAGATTCAAAAGTTGCAGTAGCTCCAAAATCTCAAATTCCCAATGTTCCAGAGGCAGTTGAAGTAGAATCAGATAATGAAGACAATGAAGAAGGTGAAGTTAGTGGAGTTGTTGTTGAATGGGATAATGATGAAGACGGTAAAACAAATGCAGATCAAACAAATACAAAATCTATTGCTAAAACAACAAAAAGCTCCAGTATAAATTCCAATGCAAATTATGATTACCATTATGAACAAGTAACAATTATAGACCCAAACATAAATACCCCTCTATGTACAATGGAAATTCCTGCAGGGTGGAGTTACAAGCCAAATATAGTTTGGAATGCCTCTGGAGGAAATATTGTTGGTGGTATATCAGCAATAGCTCCTGATGGAATTGAAAGTTTTTGGTATCAACCAATAAGTATTGGATTGCCTTATGTAAAAGCAGATGCAGAGTACAATGCACAAGTAGCAGAATTAAAAAAACGCATAACTAATTTTAAAGTAGTAGAATCGACTACAGAACCTAATCAAAAGATAAAAGAACAGATTAACAAGTTGCTTGATAATTATAGAAATGTACAGGTACCACTTGCACATAATGGCTCATAC
This sequence comes from uncultured bacterium, assembly GCA_902790465.1. Taxonomy (GTDB): domain Bacteria; phylum Vulcanimicrobiota; class CADAWZ01; order CADAWZ01; family CADAWZ01; genus CADAWZ01. The sequence goes on from CADASF010000037.1 coordinate 37,286, forward strand.
ACATATAGAAATGCTAAGATAACTGGAAAAATCAATGGTAGTTATACAGTAACTGCTATTGAGATATTGTCAATAAGACTTCCTATTCCAAAATCTATGTATCATGGTGTTATAAAATTACCAAATGGAATAGAATATGATTCAAATATTGGAGAGATAGTAACTTGTGTAAGAACTGTAAAATCAGACCATGAACATCTTTTGCCAAATCTCGAAAAGAAGATATCAAAATTAAAAATTGATCAAAGATGGTTAGCAGCAAGAGATAAATTTTCTTCACAAATGGCTCAAAGAGCAACTAAGGAAATTGCTCAGAGCAGAGAGAGAATGGCAAATATTGTTTCACAGCATATTTCTGATATAAACAATATTTCAAGAGAAATGCAACAAAATACTTCTGAATCAATGGACAGAGTGAGGGAAGCATGGGGATATTACAGAACTGGTCAATCACTTGTAGAAAGTCCAATAGACGGACGAAGAACTGTTGATAGTACAGCAAATCACATTTGGCAATCGAAAGATGGAACAATAATTGAATCTGATTCACCTGCATTTGATCCAAATTCAGGTGGAGGATTGTCAGGTAAAGAATGGACAGAAATGCAGATCATAAATCCATTGGAAGAACAGAGAAATGGTCAGTAATACAAATTTTACTTATACAAAAGTTAATATTGTCGATCCGATGTTTAAAACTACATTTGGAACAATGGAAATTCCAACAGGATGGCGTTATACTCCAAATATAATTTGGAATTTTCCAAATAAAAATATAGTAATATACATAATGGCAGAAAGTCCTGATAAAACAGAAAGTTTTACCATTTTACCATTTGCTTTTGGATTACATTATGTAAGTGCTGATACAGAATATTTTTCTCAAATTCAAATGTTGCAACAACAAATATTCAATTTTAGAATATTACGGGAAACAAATCAGCCTTCACAAAAAGTGGAACAAAGCATAAAATTACAAATAAATAAAAAAATAAATAGTTATAAAGCTATTGGTGTTACATCACTTGCTCACTATGGGCAATATACATACAGATCGGCAACAATAAGTGGTAAAATAAATGGATTTGATACAATAACAACTTTAGAAATAGCCTCCATAAGGGAACCTGTTCCTTTTAATTTGTTGGCACCTTTTATGTTTCCAAATGGTATGGTAATTGATTTAAATCCTGGTACTATAAGGACAATAAGGGTAACTGTAAAAAATGAGCACCAACATTTATTGCCTGAATTATCAAAGAAAATACAGCAAATTCAGGTAGATAAAAATTGGCTAAAATTAAAAGATTTATTCTTTTCACAAAAGAGTAAATCATCATCTCAAAAAGCAAGTAATACATCTTCATCATGGGATAAAATAGCACAGACAAGAAAAGAAATAAACGAGATTTATAGAAGTATAAATAAAAATGCTTCTGAATCTCAAGATAGAATCAGGGCGATGTATCACAGTCGCACAAATGGTACTCAAATAAATAATAATAGTCAAAATAATACTAAAATAAATAATACTCAAATAAACAACACTCAAAATTATGAGGATGATTCAACAACAGAAAGAGCCTATAAAGGTGATTATAATTATATGTATGCTTTTGAGAGAGATGATGGAACAGTAATTAGGACAAATTCTTCTCTATTTGATCCAGACAAGGATTTTAATTATAGTCGCAATTGGAGGGAGCTACCATATAATGTTGGCGATCGTTACATGCACACATATGAAAGTGACGATGGAACAATAGTGCAGACAAATTCTTCTCTATTTGATCCAAATGTAGATTTAGATGATTATAATCGACTTTGGGGGAAGAAATAAGTAACATATAGTTAATATTTTTGAAAATTATTTAATTGCAAAATTAATAACAAAAATTGATTTCCGAAAAAAACATCGATATAAAAAATATGACGACGGACTGACGACGACTGATGAAGACGGACAGACGACGACTGACGACAAAAGAGAATAGACTAAATACTATAACGGAAGGACAAAAGAAATGACGAAGTTATTAGCACCTGCAGGAACTCTTGAAAAACTTTATTGGGTTTCTGCTTATGGGGCAGACGAAGTATATTTTGGAATGAAAAATTTTTCTCTCAGAAGTTTTGCAGGAAATTTTACTTTTGAAGAAGCTGAAGAGGGATTAAATCATTTACATAAATTGGGAAAACAGGGATTTATAACATTAAATATATATCCACGCTCTAACGAATATGAAGAACTCAAAAAAACAGCTCGCAGGCTTGAAGAAATAGGAGCAGATGCTTTTATTGTTGCAGATATTGGGCTTATCTCAACACTTATTGAAACATGTCCTAAAGTTCCAATTCATGTAAGCACACAGGCAAATACCGTGAGTTCTCAAACATCACTTTTTTATTCAAAAATGGGAGCTACAAGAGTAAATTTAGCAAGAGAACTTTCTTTTGATGAAATAAAACAGATAGCAGAAGATACAAAAGGAAAAATAGAAACTGAAGTTTTTATTCATGGCTCAGTCTGTTTTTCATATTCTGGTAGATGTGCAATAAGTGATTATCTTGCAAAAAGAGGGGCAAATAAGGGACAATGTGCTCAAAGTTGTAGGTGGAAATATTATCTTTCAGAAGAGACGAGACCAAATGAGTATATGCCTGTATTTGAAGATGAAAGAGGACTTTATTTGTTCAATTCAAGAGATTTAGCGCTATACAGATTTGTAAAACAACTTCAAGAAGTGGGGGTAACTTCACTAAAAATAGAAGGCAGAATGAAAAATATTCACTATTTGGCTTCTGTTGTTTCTATTTATAGACAATTACTCGACGGAAAAGAAATACCTGATGAAAAATGTTTAGAACTTCTTTCAAGGGTATCAAACAGAAGATATTCAGAAGGTTTCATGAGAAATGGTCAAGTCAATGAAAATGACTACAGCACAGATTTAGCAAAATATATTTCTGACGCAGAATTTATAGCTCATGGCACAGGAAATATAAAAGATGACATGAGGGAATTTAAAGTAAAAGGCAACATGTATGCAGGTGAAACATTGGAGATGTTGACACCGAATGGAGATATAACTTCATTGACTTTACCAAATCCTATTCTCTGCGGTGATGGAAAATATAGAGAAGTTGTTCATAGTAGCGATACGGCTATGCTCGATAAAAATCTTGACGAATTTGCAATGCTCCGCAGATTGCGTGAAAAATAAAGATTAGTGAAACATTTATTTTGTTTTTATGGGGCTGTGAAAAAAGTCCTAAAAAAAGAAAAACACATCAAGTACAAAACTTTGATGTGTTTTTCTTTTTTTTAGTATAATTAATCTGCAATGAACAATCATACTAAGAAGAATTATAATATAAATTATGAAAAATTGCAAGTATTTACTGTAAATAATTTTGACATTTGCGATCCAGTATTGACATTTGACAGAATCATGGAGGAGATTGGTATAGAAAAGTATCTAAAGTCTGAAGAAGATAAAGAAACAGGTAGACCACGATATAATAGAGTCAATATGTTGAAAACGGTATTATTTGGATTCATGGATTTAGGCTATATATTTTTGCGTAAATTAGAAGATCAATGTAAAGTAAATCTAAGATATAGTTACTTAATGAATTATGAGACACCAAGCTATCGTACATTTGGAAATTTTATTACAAAAGAAATTGCAGAAAATATAGAAGATATTTTTCAGGCAGTAATGAATTATATCAAAAAAGAAGAGCAAATAGACTTACAACATTTGTATATAGATGGTTCAAAATTTGAAGCAAATGCAAATAAATATACTTGGGTTTGGAAGAATGGAATTGAAAAGTACAAAAATAATTTATTTAAAAATATAACTTCTTTATTAGAAGAGATAAATAAAAATTTCTTCTCTACTGGAATTCATATTGAAACAAAAGATGAATATACAGTAGAATATCTACAAAAAATTTTAAATCAATACTCATTTATTGTTAAAGTAGATACGACTTCGTTTGTTATTTGAAAATTATTTAATTGCAAAATTAATAACAAAAATTGATTTCCGTAAGAGTAAGATGACACTGCACAAAATTGGCTGTTAGTAGTTTATTAGCAGGCTCTAAATATTGATTTTCACCACTTAATGTTGTATAATGAGAAAAAGGCAGGTGTAATAATATGTTATCAATAGAAAAGATAAAAAATATTGTTTGCCCTTTAGCTAAAAAGTATGAAGTAGATCGAGTTTATTTATTTGGTTCTTATGCTCGTGGAGAAGCAACAGAAAAAAGTGATGTTGATTTGTGCATTGATCCTGGAAAATTAGACGGATTAGAATTTTGTGGTTTTTATGTCGATTTAGAGGAACAACTTAACTGTGGAATAGACCTTTTGACAAGACGACAATTGAAAAAGCGTTTTTTGGAAAACATACAAAAAGAGGAAATTTTAATTTATGACAGAGGCTAAAGATTTGCAATTAATTTTTCACATTCTAAAATATTGTGAAAGAATAAAAAAAGTAATAACATTTTTAGATAATGATTTCAATAATTATATAAATAAGAAAAAATTTTACAAGTCTTGATTCTTGCTCTTTTTCAGCTTTTCAAATAGGCGAACTTGTTGGAAAACTTTCAGAAAAATTGAAAAATAATTATTCAAATGTTCCTTGGCAAAAGATTAAGGGATTGAGAAATGTCATTGTTCACAATTATGGAAATATTGATTTGAAGATACTTTGGAAAATTTTGACAAAAGATGTTGAAGATTTAAATATTGTTTGCCGACAAATTTTAGAAAAGAATGATCCAAATTATAACATAATATTAGAAGAAGAATTAAGCGAAGAGATTTAAGAAAAAAATGACACACTGACTATAATGTAAGACAACGACGGACTGACGACCTAAGCACAGAAATCATTTTTTTTATTTCATAATAATTTTCAAAAATACTATTTTTTTATTTTTAGGGGCGTGTTAGCAAAGATTTATTTTTGCATATTTAAAAGTTGCTATAAACTATCTAATATATGCCTGTACACTGCCACTTTGTCATTGCGAGGGAGCTGTGCGACCGTGGCAATCTAAGCCTGTAAATTATTATTTACTTAAAAATTGAGTCGAGTTTGAAAAAGCTCACTCTAAACACTCGCAAGCTCGTGATGTCGTTCCAGTATTTTTTCTCCTTGGAGCAAGGAGCGAATTTGTTACATTATCCCCCAAAACTTTGTTAAATTGGCTAAATAGTGCATTTTTTAAAAATTGATTTCCTCTTCTCTGCTCTTGCTTCTTCTTCAATTTCAATATTCTCCCCTCTCTTTCTCATCTTTTTTTATTTCATTAATTTTGTTTTCAATTTCATTTACAAATGGATTATCTGTTATATTGCCATCAATATATTTTAACATTGTTAAAAAAAATCATTTTTTGTTAAATTTTTATTATTGTTAGTGAAATATTTTAGAAATAATAGCGACTTTAGTAATAAGAAAAAAAAATGGTTTTAGTACTATATTTAATATAACATATAAACTAAAAGGAAAATTAGTTATAAAAACAAAATAATAAAATATTAAAAAAAATTATTTTTTAATGAAATATTTTAAAAAAAACAACTACTTTAATAGTAAGAAAAAAATAAAGAAAGAGGTAAAAAATTATGAATAAAAAAATTACAATCATAGCAGTAATATTCATGTTCTTCTTAAGCACTTGTTCTGCATTTGCAAATGTAATACAAGTAAATATAGGAACTCCTCAATTAGTAGCCCAAAGACATCACAAACATCACCACAAACCACATCATAAAAATTACAAACGTGTATGCCCACCAAATTGCATATGTATAAGAGATGGGTTCTGCCGTCCAGGTGAATGTTCACCAAAATGCAGATGTCATAATTGTAAAGTAGTTAAAAGACATCACAAACCACATCACAGCTCACACCATGGATCACATCATCACAGAGGATATTAATACTAAAAAAAATAAAAAAGTGTTGTGAAAAATCACAGCCCCTTTTATTTTTTCAAAACAAGCTCTATTTTTTACTTATATGCCAATAATCTCTATTAAATATAATCAAAAACGGTATAAGCTCAAGTCGTCCAATTATCATTGTCAAAGACAAAATATATTTTGATATAGTACTCATGTGAGCAAATCCCCCAGTTGGTCCAAAAGGTGCAAAACCAAGTCCTGTATTTCCCAAAGTAATTGCTGTTGCAAGAAAACCTTTGAGTATATCATTTTCAATCATGGTTATGATAAAACCAATAATAAGATAAACTGCAAAATATAAAAATACAAAACTAATTATTTGTTGACCAATAGATTCAGCAACTGATTTTTGATCCAATTTTATTGGGATTATCGCCTTTGGATGTAGCAATAATTTAACTTCTCTAATTAAAAATCTCATAATATAGACAATTCGAGCTATTTTTAAACCACCGCCTGCAGAACCTGCCGAGGCTCCCATAAAAATTAAAGATATTAAAACCATTTTTGCTTTTGGATCCCAAAGATCGTGATCTACACAATAAAATCCTGTACTTGTCATGATTGAAAGAGTATGAAAAAGTGCATTTCTAAAATTTTCCAACCACATACCCTTACAAATAGAATCTGGGGCAAATGTTATTATGCAAGTAACTAAAATTGAGGCAAAAGTAAAAAATATAAAATAAAAATTGTATTCTGAATTTCTGCAAAGTATTTTAAAATTTCTTTGAAAAAGGACTTTATATTGAATAGTAAAGTTAACTCCAGCAAGAAACATAAATAATATACACACCCAAACAATAGCATTATTATGATAACCAGCTATACTATTTGGATGTGGTGAAAGACCACCTGCTGAAATCATGGAAAACATATTACAGACAGAATCAAAAAGTGGCATTCCTGCACATTTTAAAGCTATAACCGCAGATATAGATAAAATTATATAAACAGCTATGATGTTATAAGCATAATACTGAACTCTAAAAGAGTTTCTATCACTACTCTGTAAGGCCGATTCAGAGAAGAAAAATTGTCGTCCTGCAAAAGCAAATTGTGGAAGGACTGCAATAAATATAACGATTATTCCAATACCACCAAGCCATTGACAAAAAGATCTCCAAAAAAATCCACAGCGTGGCAACATTGAGAAATCACTCAATATTGAAGCCCCACAAGTAGAAATTCCCGATGTTGCTTCAAAAATTGCATCGACAAGAGAAAGTCCAAAAAATAAAAATGGTATAGAAGCAAAAAGAGAAAGCAAAACCCAAATACAAGCAACAATACAGAGAGCTTCTTTTTTCTTTATCTCTTTGAGTTCAGTTTTTGTTCCGAATAATTTGTACAAAAATAATCCAAACAAATTAGAAGCTACTCCTCCTATTAAAAATGGAAAAATAGCTAAATATTCGGAATAATATATAGCAACAAATATCGGAAATAAAAACAATGCACCGAAATACATCAAAACGATTCCGATAACACTTGTAATATAATCAAGTCTCATTTAAATTATCTTCTTTTTTTCTAAAGAATTCTTTTACCCCAATGGCATTATCTGATTTAGTAAAAATAATCATCTTATCATTTTTATTCAATAGAGTATTACCTTTGGGAATTGTAACTTTACGAACTTTTTTTACAACAGCTATAACCGCATTATAAGGCAAATGAAGGTCTTTTACTTGATAACCATCAAAAGCAGAAGGAACATCAATTTCAAAAAGACTTCCCTGTCCCTTTCCAACAAGAGATAAAATATTTTCATCCTTATTTATTATTCTGCTCTTTAATTCATTTAAAATCGTTCTACCTGGTGAAAGTATTACATCAACACCTGCTTTTTCAAAAATTGGTACTAACGAATCTGAACTCGTTTTTGAAAAAATTTTTTTAGCCCCTAATTGACGAGCAAGAACAGAACAAAATAAATTTGTTTCATCATTACTTGTTACATTTATGACTGCATCTGCTTCGCCAATTTCCTCTTCATAAAATAAGTCTGTGTCAACCCCTGAAGAATTTATAATAAGTGTTTTTGACAGTTTATCTGCAAGAAATTCACATCTACTCTTATCTTTTTCTATTATCTTTGTAGAGATATTTACAGATTCAAGCCTTTTTGCAAGCATAAATCCTATATTTCCACCACCAATTATAACAGCAGTGTCAATTCTTTCTTCTTTTGTTGAGAACAAATTACGAGCTAAAAGACTCATTCCCTTTGGACTTCCAACAAAAATTGGTTTATCACCAGCAAAAATTTTGGTTGAACCATTTGGTATAAATAATTCCCCATTTCGAGTAAGTGCAACCATAATTGTCTCAGGAGGAAATGAACAATATTTTAACTCTTTATTTAAAAGTGGAAAATCCTCTTTTATCTTATATTCAAAAAGCCGTGCCTTGCCCTTTTCAAAATAATCAACATATACAACTTCAGGAACAGAGACAATTCTAAAAATTTCTTTTACAAGTGATTCCTCTGGCCACATAACATGGTCAATTCCAACTTCTGATGTAAAAAAATCATCATTAGATATATTATGGAAATATTCAAGTTTACTCACAAAACAAACTGTTTCAATATTTGAAACTCTCATTACAGACCATGAAGCTACAATATTTGATTCATCATAATTACTACAAGCAATAAATAAATCACATTCAGAAACATTAGCATTTTTTAAAACAGTTTTGTCAGAAATATTTCCAGAAATAAAACTTATATCAAGTTTTTCAAATTTTGAAGGCAATTCCTCTTTATCATCAATAAGAGTTACATCATGAGTTACACATAAATCTTTAACAATTAAATAAGATATGTCTGTTATGCCATAAATAAGAATTTTCATAATTATCTTTTAAAATTTCTTTTATCTGGATTTGGAAACAAATAAATAAACAAAAAGCCACTTATAAATCCACCAACATGAGCCCACATATTTATACTTGGCATGAATACTCCAAATAAAATATTAACTCCAAGCCAAAAATAAAGATTTTTCATAACTTTTTCTGGAAAACAACGAAAACGAGCATGTAAAGCAAAATATGATGCAAAAAGTCCAAATAAAGCACCTGAAGCACCAACAGAAGCTACTTTAGGCATTAATATCATACTCAAAACACTGCCAAGTATTCCAGAAATAAAATATAACGTCAAATATTTTTTTGTTCCCATTAATTGTTCAATAATAGGTCCAACACAATAGAGAAAATACATATTAAAAGCAAGATGCCAAAAATTTCCATGCAAAAACATAGAAGTTATAAATCTCCACCATTCTCCATCTTTAGCAAGAACAGGAATAAATACACCTAAATACCATAAAAGATTACCTTCACCAAACAAAATTCCACTACAAAGGGTACAGAGAACAGAAAGAACGAGTAAAACAAAAGTTGCTACTGGTCTTTGTGGAATAATTGAAACAACAACAGATTCTTCCCTATGTTTAGGAAGCTCACCACCACCATAAGAAGTTGTCGAATAATCTATATATCCTTTTCCATCACAAACTTCACATTTTGGTGAACAAAAAATTTTACCTGTTCCAGAACATTTTTTACAAGAAGGAGATATATTTTCATTACAATCAGGACAAGGAATAAATCCCTTACCTTCACATTCTATACATAATCCGCTTCCTTCACAGCGCGGACATGTTATTTTATTATCATCCATAAAAACCTCTTCAGTCCTAAGTCTTCCATCCTCAAGATTATAATGCCTATTTTATCACAACGAGTTAATTTAAATCCACATTGGCCAAATATATTTAACAAGTGAATAAATAATCAAGCACATTATACATGCAAAAATAGGCATTATAATCCACCCTACTAAGATACGCCCCAAATTTCCAACTCTTATCGACTTAAAACCTCTTACAATTCCAATACCCACTATTGCCCCAATAAGTGCCTGTGTCATAGAAACTGGCACACCTATACACGCAAAAAAATGAGCAGTAATGGCTTCGGTTAAAACAGCAGATAGAGACGAAAAAGCATCGAGTTTAATTATTCCACTTCCAACAGTTCCAATAACTCTTTTACTAAAAGTAATAATTCCAATCAATATAAAAATACCGCCAAACAAAGCAGCTTGAAATGAATTCATTACTTTGGCACCAACAAAAACTGCTCCAACATTTGCAACAGTATTTGCTCCCATTGCGTAAGAAGCATAACAACCAACTAATATGAGACTTATCCTATAAAAAGCATCCCTTTGAAAAATATTAAAATTAAATCTATTTATTATTGTTCCCAAAATCAAATAAATTGGGATTGCAAGAATAAAACCTGCAACAGGAGTAGCTATCCAACAAGAAATAACTTTAGCAAATGACTCTATTCTAAAATTTCCAGTCATGATTGCTATTCCTGCAATTCCACCGACAACTGCTTGAGATGTAGGAACAGGAAGTTTAAAAATATTTAAAATAGTTATAGCTAATGCAGCTGCAATAGAAGAAATAAGAGCAGTATTTATACTTTGTGTAGTTAGCTTACTAATAGTTTCAATTCCTTGCCCACCTTGAATAAGACAGCCCAAAATACAAAAAATACAGGCAAAAGCAACACCATGCCAGTATCTTACCATTTTAGCAGAAATTGCAGCCCCAAAAAGAGCTGCAAAATCCATGCCTCCTATAGACCAACCTAAAAAAGCTCCACCAAGAAAATGAAACGGAGTGAACAACGATTATATCTGCCCCTTTACACTTATTATTATAGCCTGATCAGAAACTTTTTCAGAACAATTACTAATATCGCCTACTTTTTCAATAAACAATTTCATTAGAACATTAAATCCAACATCAGATGAATTTTTAAAAATAGCAGACAAAATACTATGCTGAAAACTATCACATTTACTTTCATCTCTATCTGTTTCTTTTGCCAATTTCAAAACTTTATTTTTATCAGAAAAAATACTCAAAAAACAATCAGAAACATTTCTAACAGCTATACAAGAATTTTCTATCAATAATTTAAAATCTTCCAAAATATATTTTGGAAGATAAATAGCCCCTATGCTTAAATCAAACATAACAGACTGCATACAGCCTGGTATTTTATCTGCCAATTCCAATATACGAAGTATATCGCCTCTCGATTCTGGCAAAATAGTTTTTGAATACATTTCATAAGCTATATCATGCCTTATTGAATCCATCTCAGACTCAAATTTATGTGTCTGTCTTGCATATTGTTGAAACTCTTCAGATAAACCATCTGATATAAAAATAGATACACCTTTTTCAAATGAATCAACAGATTCTTTCAACAAATCTATATATTTTTTTAATAGATTTTCAATCTGTCTTTGTCTATCAAAAAACATTTTCACATATTACCCTTTTAAATTTTCCGCATATATACTTCTAACTTTATTCAAATAAGAAATATATTCAGGAGAAGCATAATCAGGATATGTCCTTTCCCAAGCTCTAAAACTTTTTTTCTCAAAATACAATGTTATCTCTGCAAAAATACCATTACCTATGCAAATTCTATGAGGTCTTTCCTTCACAGAAGCAAGAACCAATTTTGAAAGAGCGATATAGCCTGGATCGAGATTTATTGTTCTATTTCCATCAACAGTAAAAAAATCTCTCTCAATAGAATTTGTCTTTATCTTTATTTCAGACAAATCCATAGGGTCTATTAAATGAGAAAAGGAATAAAATTTTCTCATTATCCCTTTTCCCATTTCTTTTTCATAAAATTCTGTATATGCAAAAGGAATAATATCACTTTCTGAATCAATTTTCCCAAACTCTTTTTCAAGATAAGGTTTTGCTTTTTCAAAAAGTTCAATATTTGGAGAAAGCATTGCAACAAAAAGTTTTACCTTTGCAACAGGTTTTACATTTCCCATTTACTTTTTAGAACCTTTTTTTGCTGGTTTGACTTCAGGTTCCAAATCAAGATGTTTTAAGACTTCTGCACTATCTGCCTTTGGAAGTGATGACAAATCAAGTGCAGGAACAGGAGCTTTCTTTACATCAGCGATTGGAAGATCAAGTTTTGGGAATTTATTTGCTTCAGGCATCTGTTCTTTTTCTTTTTCTGAAGGCAAAACAATCTCTTTTCCGTCAGCTATATCTTTTACCATTTTGTATGTTTCAGCAATAAATTCAGCTACTTCAGCATTTGTTGGTGTGAATAACGGAACAACTCCTCTTTGTCTTCTTATTGAAAGGTCTGTTTTGTAGGCATTTAACCATGCAACTGTTATATCTTTTGTCATTTCAAGTGCACTGGGTATATTTTTTTCTTCGTTTTTTTCACTTTTAGCCATCTTTTTTTTTCTCCTTAAAAAAATATTTTTTAACCTGCAAACTTTAATATAAAAATAAATTTCACTTAAAGCTAAAAATTTTATAGTATTCAAAATTGAATTTAAACAGAGATTACTTCTGAAGCATAGGAACAAATTCTATCCATTACTGCCCAACCTCTATCTTCACGACTTATTCCTTCGACAATAACTATATCCATCTTCTCATTTTCGAAAGCTCTGACACAAGCAAAGAAACTCTCTACCATGTGATCAAGTTCATTAACTGAACCCAAAAATTTAGTATGTTTTAAAATTCCAGTTTTTTCTTCACTACCATCAGCCAAAAGAACACCTACTTTATCTTCATGTTCTTTGGAATACTTCTCATAAAGTTCTTTAATTTTGTTTAGAACATTATCTCTCGTACCCTCAACAACAATTATATTTAATTTAGACAGTTGTTTTATTGTTCCAGAAATATCGCCATCATCTGAAAGCAATACCTGTTTTTCAAGTAATTCCGAAATATCTTCTCCTGTTATAAATCCAGACCTAATAACTCTATAAGGTCTTGTTGTCAAATCAAGAACAGTTGAAGCAAGCCCTGTTATGACTGAATCATTATCAAATACTGCCTCAATTGAACCGTCGAGTGATTTCAAAACTTGTTCTAAAGAAGAAGCAGGAAATGCCCCAGACTTATTGGCACTTGTTGCAACAATAATTCCATCAAATCTATTTGCAATCTCTTGAAATATATCATTTGAAGGAACTCTAATTCCAACTTTATGTAAATTTGCTGTAACATAATTTGGAACTAAATCTGTTTTATCAAAAATCATCATCAATGGTCCAGGAAGATAATTTTTTTCCAAAATATAGGCATCATCTGGAACATTTTTTATATAAGGCTTTGCAACATCTAAACTTGCAACATGAAGTGAAAGAGGTTTTGAAAAATTCCTCTCTTTTATTTCATATATTCTTCTGACAGCGGATTCATTATTCATATCCGCACCAATACCAAAAACTGTCTCTGTTGGAAATGCCAAGATTCCACCATTTTTTAAAATAGAAACAGCTTTTTCAAAATCTTCTTCATTTTGTGAATTTAAAATTTCCGTTTTCATCTTGTCCCCATAAGGATATCATTTTTTTAATATTTGATATCCTCAATTTCTTTCATCAAAGATTCAAAAAGTTTATCTTCTGGAACTTTCTTTATAATTTGACCTTTTTTAAAAATGATTCCCTCTCCTCGACCGCCTGCAATTCCAACATCTGCAAGCCTTGCCTCACCTGGACCATTTACAGCACAGCCCATGACCGCAACAACAATAGGATTTGGATAATTTTCAAGTTCTTTTGTAACTTTTTCTGCCAAACTCTTTACATCTATGGCAGTTCTGCCACAACAAGGACATGAAATAACAGTTGCCCCTCTTTTTCTCGATTCAGTTGCTTTTAGGATTTCCCAACCTGCTCTTACTTCTTCAACAGGAGATCCAGTAAGCGAAACTCTTATTGTATCACCTATTCCTGCAAGTAATAAAGCACCTATTCCTGCAGAAGATCTTATAATTCCTGTATATGGAATGCCTGCTTCAGTAACTCCTATGTGAAGTGGATAATCTGTTTTTTCAGATAAAATTTTATGAACTTCAATCATAAGTGGAAGCGAAAAAGTTTTTACAGAAATCACCAAATCAAAAAAGCCAATTTCTTCAAAGAGCTTAACCTCATTTAAAGCACTTTCAACAAGAGCCTCAGCAGTAGGAGAACCGTATTTTTTTAAAAGATTTTTATCGAGAGAACCCTCATTTACTCCAATTCTAATTGGAACATGTCTTTGAAAAGCAAGTTTTGCGATTTCAGGCAATCTCTCTTTTTGAATCAAATTTCCAGGATTCAATCTGAGTTTGTCAACACCAGAATTTAAGGCTTCAAGAGCAATCCTCTCATCAAAATGTATATCTGCAGAAACAGGAATTGGAGATTTATCAACAATTTTTGAAATCTTCTTTGCAAATTCAATATTTGGAACTGCTATTCTTACAAGCTCTCCACCTGCTTCTACTATCTCATAAATTTGATCAATAGTTGCTTCAATATCGGCAAAAGGAATATTAGTCATTGTCTGAACAGATATAGGAGAATCCCCACCTATTGCCAATTTTCCTGCATAAACTTTTCTCGTTTTTCGTCTATTCATATTTTTCATTATTTAAAGAAAGAAATTCCCTTTACAAGTCTAAGTATATCATTGTAAGTAAAGAAAACAACTGCCGCAAGTAGAATTATAAATCCTATTGTGTGAACCATGTTTTCCTTTTCAGGATCAAAATCTTTTCCAATAATTGCTGCAATTCCAAGTGTCAAAATCTTTGAACCATCAAGAGCAGGGAATGGAATCAAATTAAAAACACCGATCAAAACATTTATTATAGCGATGAAAAATATAAGTGCAGGAAATCCCTTGTTATACATTTCAAAAAACATCTGACCGATACCAACAGGACCAGAAGAACCTTCTATCACTTCTTTTGATTTGACTTGACCTTTACAGATCATGGCTACAGCAACAAATGGAGATATTGTAAACTTCCAAGTTTTATCAAAACAATCTTTAAAAACAGCACCTGCAGAGACTCTTTTAAATCTGATATCAAGCGATTTTGTATCTGGTTGAAAGCCTAAAAGTCCCATTTGTACATATTTTTTACCATCTTTTTCAATAACTTTTAACCCATTGGCATCCTTATCATCATCTATTTGAAATTCTCTTACCATAGTTTCAACAGAAACAGAATATTCTTTTCCATCTCTTGTATATGTAACATCTATATTTTTGGCAGGATGTTTATGAATTAAATCGATCATTTCCATGGCATCTGTAACCTTAGTGCCATTTATAGAAGTTATAAAATCTCCCTCTTTTAATCCAATCTTACTTGCTGGTGAATTATCAAGAACTTTTCCAACTTTTGGTTTGAGATACATCTCACCAACACCAAAAGCAAAACCAACAAATATAAAAATCAAAATGGCAGATATGTAGTTCATCAATGGACCAGCAGCGATTACCTGCATTCTCTCCCATCTAGTCTTATTTTGGAAATTAGTTGGATCATCTGGATTAACTTTCTCTCCTTCTTTTATTTCCTCTCCTTCCATAGACACAAATCCACCAAAAGGAAAAGCCCTCAAAGCATAGAGAGTACCTGTTTTTTCATCTTTTTTAGACCACAATTTAGGTCCAAAACCAAGAGCAAATTCCAAAACCTTTACTCCAACTCGTCTTGCCATCAAAAAATGACCCAATTCATGTATAAAAATTATAAATCCAAAACAAAGAAAAACTACAATTATGCCAAATATATTCCCAATCATAAAAAACCTCTAACTAAACTATTTCAATGCTCCATCAAATTCATGCCAACCAGACCTTTTCTTTGCATCCCAAATTGCTGGAATTTCGATTGAACTGGCATTTAAATTTCTGTATTGCTTTATTATTGCATAAGCTCCATCTTTAAAAGCAGACGAAGAAGGAATATAATTAGTATTCCTTGCAAGTTTTGCTTTTATCGTTCCATTGTGTGATGTATGAATCTTGAACTCAACAGGAGAAACTTTATCATTTATTTCATATATAAAGCCTTCAAATTCTCTCATACCACTTTTGTCAAAAGGCAATTCACCGCCTTGTGTATAGTATTCTGGGTCTTCTCCGCTTTGTGCTTCTTCTGGAGTCAATTTACGATAAATATTTCTATTCACATTATTTGGATTTGTAGGTAAAGTATCCAAATTGAATGGAGCCTGAGCAAACAAAGAAGATTCTTTCAATGGCAAAAACAAAAAAACAGCCAACGAAATCAAAAATACGATATTTTTCATAAAAAAAACCTCCTTTAGCTAAATATCCTCAAATATATAACTATTCGTTAAAATAAACTTATCCCCTTTCAATAGTGAAAAGGTATAAATAGTTTGTTTGCAGAAAGAAAGAGTGATATATATTAAAACTTTTTCTAAATCTTCTAAATAATAGTTAGATTAAGAAAAAAAGGACGGCAACATGAACAACGAGAGGAGAACCTTCACAACTGAAGGCAAAAAATTTTTGGACGGAAAAATAACCAAAGAAGAATTCGAGGCTTTTTTTTCCGAATTTAAATCGAGCATGGACTCGATAAACAAAGAATTTGAAAAAGCAGTATCCCCTGCCCTATATTTCAATGAAGATTCAAAAAAAATATCTGATCAACATGAAAAATTCAAATCCATTTACGAAGACATGGACAGAGGAATAAGAATTGTTGATTCAGCTCTCCTTCTAAATAACATGACGAAATTTCAGAAGGGATATTCCACTATAACTGCTACAGCAGATAGACTTTCTCAATTAAAATCAGACATATCTGTGCTTTCAAATTCAATATCAATGTAGAATCGAGGTAAAAAAAATGCTTCCAACAAATAATTTAGTTGGTCCAATGTTAACCGATTACTACCAATTAACCATGGCCTATGCCTATTGGAAAAGTGGCAGACAGGATGAACCAGCCGTTTTTGATCTTTTCTTCAGAAAAAATCCATTTGGCGGAGAATTTACACTTTTTGCTGGACTTGAAGAAGTTCTCAGAATGGTATCAAATTTTAGATTCACAAAATCTGATATAGAATATCTAAAAAATGGTGTACAACAAACTGAAGAAAATCTTGAAAAGCAATTTAATAGAGCTTTAGAAGATGGTTTAATAAGAAAAACAGAAAATGGCTATGAACAGTATGTATTTACAGAAGATGAATCTCCAAAATGGATTCCTGTAAAACAACCAAAGAGAAATTCAAAAGTAAAAGCCCCAATGGCTCATTGTGAAAATGAATTTTTTACATGGCTAAAATCAATAGATTGCTCAAAAATAAAAATTAAAGCATTTAGAGAAGGCTCTCTCGTATTTCCAAGACTTCCACTCATAAGAGTTGAAGGACCTATAGCAATAGCACAACTTCTCGAAACACCTATTTTAACACTCATAAATTATCCATGCCTTGTTGCAACAAAAGCAGCACGCATGAGACTTGCAGCTGGAAAAGACAAAAACTTAATGGAATTTGGACTTAGAAGAGCTCAAGGTCCAGATGGTGGAGTTTCTGCTTCAAGATACTCATATATAGGTGGATTCAACTCAACAAGTAATGTAATAGTTGGAAAAACATTTGGAATACCAATCAGTGGAACACATGCCCATTCTTTCGTATCATCTTTCACATCTCTTGATGAAGTGAAAAATACAATGCTCAAAGACTCAAAAGGAAATGAGCATGATATAAAAGAACTCGCATTAAAATTCCGCTCAGAGCTTGGATATACATCTACAAATGATGGTGAACTTGCAGCATTTATTTCTTATGCAATGGCATTCCCTTCAGAATTTTTGGCACTTGCAGATACTTATGACATAATGAAATCAGGAATCCCTAACTTCATGTCTGTTGCACTTGCATTAAATTCAATAGGATATAAGCCTTTGGGAATAAGAATAGATTCAGGCGATTTAGCATATTATTCAAAAGAAATAAGAAAATTCTTTAAAGATATAGATAAAAAATATTCAAATGGTTTTTCAAAACTCTTAATAGTTGCAAGTAATGATATTGATGAGTCAACAATAGATTCACTAAACAACCAACACCATGAGATAAATTCATTTGGAATTGGTACACATCTTGTAACTTGTAATGGTCAACCAGCATTAGGCGGAGTATATAAACTTGTTGAATTTAATGGACAGCCAAGAATCAAAATTTCCCAAGAAGTAGGAAAAATGACATTGCCAGGTAGAAAAACACCTTACAGGCTCTATGGAAAAGAAGGTTATGCAATACTCGACTTAATGATAAGTGATGATGAAGAACCTCCAAAGAAAGGTGAAAAAATCCTCTGTCGCCATCCATTAAATCCAGAAAAGAGAGTTTATGTAATTCCTGAAAAAGTTGAACCATTACATTATTGTGTTTGGGATGGCAAGAGAACAATTTCGGAAGAACCACTCGGAAAAACAAGGGATTACTGTTTGAAGCAGTTATCATCTTGGAGAGAAGACCACCTTAGGACATTAAATCCAACTCCATATAAAGTGTCTGTAAGTGATCATCTCTATAATAAAATGTATGAATTAAGACAGAAAGAAACACCTATAGAGACGATAGGTTAACTCGTCGTGCTAATTGATTAATATTTTTAAATACACCTAAATAGCTTCTATTTAAAGGCGATGTCATTGCGAGGGAGCTCCACAAATAGTTAAAAACTCTTTAGAGTTTTTAAAAAATTACCCTCACAAGGAGGGAGCGACCGTGGCAATCTCAAAGGCTTAATTTAAATTTAGTAATTTATTTAGTAGATCAAGAATCTCATTCTACGACATAAGTGATCGACTTCATTTTTAAGTAAATAATAATTTACAGGCTTAGATTGCCACGGCTACGCCTCGCAATGACAAAGTGGTAGTGTACAGGAATATATTGGATAGTTTATAGTAACTTTTTATTTACTTATTTTTTTAAAAATCAATTAACAAAACGATTTAGATTTAATTTTAAATAATATAAAACAAAATCAGAAAGGATAAAAACATGGCTGAAGAAAAAAAAGAAGCCACAGAAGCTCAAAAGAGCTTTATGGATAAATATGGAATTTGGCTATTTGCTTTTGGTTATTTCGCAGCGTATTGGCCATATAGTGCTATCACAAAACTTGTAACAGATAATAAATTGCCAGAAACTCTTGCAAATGATCACTGGCTCAAAGGAATCTGTCAAGGACTGCCTGGTCCTGAAGTTCTTCCTCTCTCTGTTTTTGCTTCAGTAATAGGTGCATACCTATTTTTGACATTCAGAGGACTTTGGGGATATGCAAAATATTACAAAGTTGGTCCATTAAATGTTCCTGGTCCAGACCTTCCAACTCTTGGTTCTGGTCTTTGCAGTTCTCTCATAATTGTAACAACAACACTTGCATACACATTTACAGGTGTGTCAATTATCTTCATCATGTTATTAATGAGAGGCGGACTTTTGCTTTTAACTCCAGTAATTGATATGTTAAACAAAAGAACTGTCAGATGGTTCTCTTGGATTGGAATGATACTCAGTCTTGTATCACTCATAGTAACATTTTGGATGAAACAACATGGAAAAACATTTGATCTTTTAGGAGCATTTGGTAATACTCCTGAAGCACAAGGTGCTTGTATAACAAACCTTTGTGTTTATCTTTCTGCATATTTCGGAAGACTTAGCTTAATGAGCAAAAAAGCAAAATCAAAAGACCCTGAGACAAACACAAGATATTTCGTAAGAGAACAACTTGTATCAAGTCCTTCACTCTTTATAATGGTTTTAATTCTTGCTATAATTGGCGGATTCACTCCAGATTGGAAATTTGGTCAAGAATTACATGCTGGAATAACAACTATATTCACAAACTTTACCCCAATAGTTCCTATTATGGTGTTCCTAATCGGTGTTTTCTCTGCAGGAAATGGAATCTTCGGTGGACTTATTCTTCTCGATAAAAATGAAAATACATACACTGTACCAGTAAACAGATGTTCAAGTATTATCGCAGGACTTCTTGCTACAGCTACTGTAACATTTTTGACAACAGGAAAAATAAGTGTAAAACCAGAAGAAGCAGTTGGTGCAGGAATCATCATCTTTGCTATATTCTTCTTGACAATTCCTCTCTTCTTTAAGCCAAAAACAGCTGAAGCAAAACCAGCAACAGAAGAAAAAAAGGAAGAAGTAAAATCTGAAGAAGCAAAATAAACTTCATTATCAATAGATAAAATAAGCATTGCAGAAAATCTCTGTAATGCTTATTTTATCTATTGCAATACAAAAAAAAACTGGCTGTGAAAGATTTTCACAACCAATTTTTGCTAACTGTGAATATATAGATTATTATCTGCCACCATTTATAGCCATATCCCATCCCATGAATACTCTATCACGAGTTGCAGCTTCAGCTTGAATGGTCTGTTGGAAGATCTCATAAATTGCATTTTGAGTATCTTGTATCATCTTCCACATTTCAGCCATATGTTTTTCTCTTGCAGTCATCATTTCTACCCAAGCAGCCTCAATCTGTTCCCAAGATGATTGGAGTGCTTTTAGTGCCTCAAGATCTTTTGCCTGTTGCTCAAGTTGAGCTTGCATATCATCAACTGTTGAAGTTGTACCTGTTGATTCTGTAGAGGAACCTTCTGTTCCTGAAACATTAGAACCTGGCATGCCTGAATCAAAATCTACTTCACCGTCCTCAACTACTTCACCTTCAACAACAGGAATAACATCTGTGCATGAATCACCAACAGGAACAAGAGCTGTTCCAGGTCCATCTGTAACAGGAACAAGAGCTGTTGAACCAGAACCACCATTTCCAGAACCGCCATTAACAGGAACAAGGTCTGTAGATGTTGATGTCTCACCTGATGTTTCACCACTTAATAAATTAGAACCTATTGCTCCTTCATTAAAATCTAACTCGCCAGCTGCTGGTGAAGATGATGAGCCAAGATTTATTGGAGTTGAATTATTTTCTTTAGCACTGGAAGAATCTTTGGCTTGACCTGCATTTTGTGTCTGATCTGTTTCCTTAGCAGTTCCTGTACTTGAAGCAGAATTAGCCTTTCCATTTTCTTGTGATTTTCCAGTTTCTTTTGATTCCTCTGTTTGTTGATTAAAAGAAATAGAAACAGAATCAGATGATTGAGTATTTTTAGGTTCTTCATTATCTGCTTTTACACCATTAGTTTTTTGCATTCCAACATGCTGTGCATTTCTAACAAAATCAGCATTTGAAACTCCACCAGTTACTCCCATCATATTTGAATTTATAATCATATTCTTTGTTCCTCAACTATATATTGTTTTTAATTTGTAAAATTTACAATAAATATCTTAAATTAAGATATATTATATAACAAAAAAAATTTAAAGTAAATGTCAATTTTGTAAATATTTAGTAACAAAAATGTAATATTACAAAATTATTTAAGCGATAAAATTGCTTCTGCCATTTTTTGGGCTCCACCTGGAAGCCCCAATCTATTTTTTCCCTCTTCCGCCATTTTTTTATATAATTCAGAATCATTCAATATCTTAAAAACCATGTCAGAGACTTCAGAAGGATTCTTTTTTACAACAGCAACTGCCTCACCTAAAAGACATTTCTGCCTTTTCCTATACCAACCCATTTTATCATCTGAAAAAGAATCAAATGCGACAACAGGCTTTCCAAGTCCTGTTGCCTGTTCGTTTGCTGTCCCTGCTTGACCAATGACTAATTTACAATTTCTCAAAAGATCAGCCATTCCCCTATTGTAAAACTTGACAATAGCTCCATGTTTTTTATTTGACATCTTACCAACACAAAAATCATCTTCTTTTGGCTCTTCAAATTGCCAATCATCAGAACATACTTTTACAAGTTCATTTAAATCTATTGATTTTGGAACAACTGCCACAAATGAAGAATCATCTATTTTGCTACTTATAATAGATATAGCTTCAGCAATTACTGGCATATCGAGAAATGCAGATTTTCTACTACCTGGTAAAACAGCAAATAAATTTTCTTTATTTACCTTAAAATCAATGCCTTCAGGTTCTAAACAATCCATCATTGCATTTCCGACATAAAGAGCATTAGATACTCCATGTTTTCTCAAATGTTCAGCAGTAGGTTCATCTCTGACAAAAACTTTTTTAAAAAAAGTTTTCATCATAAACTCCTCAAACTTATTGTGAGGAGAAACATAATTTGATTTAGCAGTTGCAATCATTATTCTTGAATTTTTGGCAAAAAAAGATAACAATATTGCTGGATATATATCACCTATTGAAACAGAAGCAAAAGATAGTTTTGAATATTTTTTTATAAGTCCAATCTGTGTTAATGTCAATTTTATGAGACCACTTGATAAATCTTTTTTAAGATTTCCAAAATTGCCAGGTATCACTCCGCCAGAAGGCATGGCTGTACGAGGTCCCAAAATTTCACAATCTTCAGTTTCATAAGAACCACCATTTCCTACAATGGGAAGTGCATATATCTTGACATCAGGAGATTGTAATTTAATTTCACGCAAAATGCTCAAAGCAATAGAATCTTCACCATATCCATTGCTTACAAATAAAACCGCCTTCTCCAATTCTTGCTCTGCTCCTTAAATAAGATTTTAGCAACAAATCCTATTTTATTTTCTATTTTTGCCTATTTTTTCCCCCTATCAAAGACGGAAATCAATTTTTGTTATTAATTTTGCAGTTAAATAAGCCAATTTTAAAATTTAAATCTTTTGAGATATACTTTCTGTTCCTCTGTAATTCTATTGCTTTCAACTGCTTTCTGAATCGTCTTATTATGTGTCCAACCATCCAAGCATTTATTCTCTATAAAAGGAAGCACCAAATTATATTGTTTGGCAAGTGCAGTAGCAAAATACCAAGCAATCATCATATTGACATAATATTCATCAGATTTAATTTTTGCAATTCTCTCTGGATAAGCAATGTCAAAATCTTCATTTAAAAAATGCTCCATTAACATTCCTATAGCAAATCTGACAACATAAGTTTTATCAGAAGATAGCCATTCCTTTATGTGTTTAAGCAGTTCGGAATGATGTTTTTTAAATATCTTGGGAGACATCTGATCGCAAGTAGCCCAATTATCGACAAAAGGAAGGAAACGACAGACCTTTTTGATACACAAATCAAAGTCCTTTATATCAGAGACGATAAAAGCATGAAGCTGATTTTCATCAAAATATTTATGTGGAAGTACATTTAAAAAATCTTTTATATCTTCTCTCTTTAATAACTCTTTTGCATATTTCCTTAAATCAGGTGTCCTTACACCAATAACATTATCAATAGCTATAGTTGGAATTAATTTTGATTGAAAATCACGATATTTTTTATCCTGTAAAGTAAAAAGTTTATTTCTAATTTCATCTGTAATCATATTATTCAAATATTATCCTTCAAAGATTAAAATCCCCAAAAATAGACTCTATTTATAGTGGAGGTCATTGCGAGGCGTAGCCGTGGCAATCTCAAAGGCTTAATTTAAATTTAGTAATTTATTAAGCAGACCACGCATCTCATTCTAAATACCGCCGATCGACTCAATTTTTAAGTAAATAATAATTTACAGGCTTAGATTGCCACGGTCGCTTCCCCCTTGTGTTCGCTCCCTCGCAATGACAAAGTGGTAGTATACAGGCATATATTGGATAGTTTATAGCAACTTTTTATTTATTTAATTTTCTACAAAATCGACTCGGCAAAAGCCGAGAAAAAAAATAATAGTTAAATATAATCTCTTTTTAATCACTAACTAAAGCACATTATTTTACACAAAATTATAATAATCAAAGATTATCGCCCAAAGCATTTTTTTTCTCCTTAATTTCTTAAAAATTAAGGAGCTTGATTTAAAAGATTAAAGATTGATCCATAAAGCGAGCCGCACAACACCGTTACTATCGCAAACATAGCTGTAATCGATACCACCACCATAAGAAACATTATAGACAAAATTGTACATAGGAGAACGAAGCCACCAACTACTATAACCATTATCATTATATACATCAGCTCCATTTTTCACAGCATATTCAGTAGCTCTACATCTTCTCTCATCTTTATTAGAAAAATATTTTTCTGCCTCTTCTTTACTCAACAAAAACACATTATCACTTGTACCCACATCTGAAAGATTAGAAAGATTTATAGATTTCTTTTCCTGATCTGTAAATGCCTGATTATAAAAATCACCATTCAACCACTTGCGAATTTCACTATTTGACCAAACATTTGAACTACTATCAAAACGCTTTGCATCAAGACCATAACGAGAAATAACAAGAATTTTGTTATTTGCTTTTGACAATACCTGCCATTCTATGGACTGTTTTTGACCACTTGAAGTTTGAGGATAACTACCAAATTTTATATAATCGCCAACATTTGTATTTGTAAATGGATTTGAATTTACTGAATTTTGTTTTTTTGATTGATTATTATAACTTTTTGAAACTTCTGATAAAGAATCAGATTTCAAATCTAAATTTTCCTGTTCAACATTAAGATTGATCCACAAAGCCGACCGCACGAGAGTATCAGCATGGCTAACAACATCGTAGCAGCTGAAATCACCAGCACGACGGACACGAAAGACACCATTACTAAAATCAGGATCAGGAGAACGAAGCCACCAACAACAAGCATTATCACTATCTACCCAAGCACCATTTTTTACAGCATAATCAGTGGCTTTACACATTCTCAAATCATTATTAGCAAAATATTTTTTTGCCTCTTCTCTACTAAGCAAAAAT
>CADASF010000038.1:0-23714 GCA_902790465.1 uncultured bacterium
TTGTCAATAATTATTTAAAGATTTTTTGAAAATATTTTATTTTTAATAAAAAATTAATATATTTTTGAATATTTTTTTATATTTTCATGTACTATATTTTCATAACTCAAAATCTTTTTTGATTCAACATCTATTTTTAACAAAGCATAAGAAGAACCATAACAACCTGTATGGCATACAGCAGTATCATTTACATAGACAGGCTCTGCAAATTTCTCATGCGAATGACCTGCGAGGATTAAATTAATAAATCCACATTCTTTTGCAATTTCCATATCTTCTTTTAGTCCTGAATGTGAGAGGAGAACAATAAAATCACTCTGTTCTCTTAATTTTGCCTCAATAGATTTCATCGCTTTGACATAATCTTCAAAATAACCGCATGCAATTCTTGACAAAAGCAATCTTGTAGAAAATTGAATAGGTGAAAGTCCAGTTATTCCAATCCTAACCCCTGCTTTCTCAACAATTATAAAATCTTGCAAATGAATATAATCTTTTGTAGAGTGAAAATTTGCAGAAAGCATTGGAAAATTAATAGCTTTTATACGCCCTTCCAAAACTTTTGGAAAATAACTAAATTCCCTATTCCCCATAGTCATAGCAGAAAAATTTGCCAAATTCATCTCTTCAAAAATTGGCTCATGAAACTTAAAAACAGTGCAACTTCCCAAAATAGCATCGCCACTGTCAAGAAGAATCACATCATCAGAAGGCTTTGGCAATTTTTTTAAAATAGAAGAATGACCATGTAAATCTGTTGTATGGACAATATTTAACATATTTACTTTTCACGAGAAGCAAGCCAGTATGGAAAATAGGCAAAAGCAGCTCCTCCTGCAAAACCCCAAAATCCAGCCAACAATGCTTTAGTCATATCAAAAAATCCAAAATTAGCAAGAAAGGTAAAAATAAATCCCAAACAAGCAAATGATATAATCATAATATATTTTGATTGTGAATTGTTTGCAACAGTTTGATCTTCATTTTTAGGAGAAACAGATACTCTCTTTTCTTCTTTTTGGGGTTCTTTCTTTAGTGCTACAGAAGTAACAACATTTTTTAATCTTTTTTTCTTTGAAGTTTTCTTAAAAGCAACAACTTCTTTTTCTTCCTGTTTCTCGGGTTCTTGCTTAACTAAACTTACATTATTATTACTATATGTATTTCTTTTAACTTTAGAAATTTTTTTATTGTTATTTTTAAAACTATTTTTTCTACTCATTTTATATCACTTCACTTATAAATTTTGCTATCCGTTTTACAGCTCCCAATTCTCCCAAATTATTCTTTACTTCATTGAGATCAGATAACATTTGTTTTCTCTCTGGTGTATCATCTACTAATTTTAATGTTTCAGCTGTCAGCCTTTCGGGATTTACTTCATTTTGAAGCAATTCAGGAACAATTTTCCTTTGAACTACAAGATTGGGAGCAGCAAAAAAATCAACTTTTATTCCCAACAATTTCCCCAAACAATAATCAGGCCAAGCCAAACGATATACAACTGTCATTGGAACTCCTGCAATAGCTGCTTCTAATGTTGCAGTACCTGAAGCAGTTACAGTAGCCCTCGCATTTTTAAAAGCCTTATAACTTCCACCTGTTACAATTTTATATGGGATATTATCATCTTTTTTTAAATATGATTCAATAAGTAATTTATTTGTATCACAAGAGGCAGGAATTACAAAAAATAGATTTTCTCTCTTCTCCATCAACATTTTCATGGTTTTTATGAAAATATTCATAAGAGAATCTATTTCTTGTTTTCTACTACCTGGTAAAAATGCAATTACTGTCTTATCTTTAGGAGTGATATTATCTTCACAAGAATCAAGTTTTTCTTTTACTATATCAACTATAGGATGTCCAAAATAATAATGTGGAAGATTAAATTGTTTATAAGTCTCAACATTGGATGAAAAAACTGGAATAACATAATCACAAGCTGAAACAATAGATTTAAGCCTTTTCTCAGCTTTACACCAAGCAGAAGGTGGGAAAAAATAGACAGTCTTAAATCCAGCCTTTTTGGTAACTCTCCCCATACGCATATTCCACGCAGGAGAATCAATCATAAATACCAAATCAGGCTGAAATTCAAATAATTTCCGTTTTATTGTATACCAACATTTTATCAAAAAAGGAATTTTTCCCAATGCATGCCAAGGCCCAACAAATGACATGCTCGACATACTATTGCATACAAGTTCGACTCCCTGTTCTTTACAGAGGTCTCCAGCCATACCAGAAATTATTATGTCTTCATCTATTATTTTTTTTAGCTCACGAATGACAAAAGAGCCTTGAAGGTCTCCAGAAGGCTCTCCTGCCATAATAAATATTTTTTTTGACATAAAATTTATAAACTAACTTCTGTATCTTTGTCTTTTTTAACCTTAGAATCTCTCTTGAAACAAATCCCTCTTTTGGAATCAAATTTAACAAATTCAAGAATATGTTGCATTTCTTTAGATGAACAATCCATTGTTTCCATCTCAGCAATAGCATCTAATCTATTTTTCTGACAGAAAATTGAATAAGCTCTCTTTATCAAATTTCTTGTTTCTAAATCAATTCCATTTCTTCTCAATCCTACTACATTTAAACCATAAAATCTCTCAGGTGAACCAGCAATCATACTGAATGGTGGAACATCTTTAGTTATTCGAGAACAACCACCAACCATTGCAAAACTTCCAATGCGTACAAACTGATGAACACCTGTCATTCCACCTATCACTGCATTATCTTCAATATGAACATGACCAGCAAAAGAAGCAGCATTTGAAATTGTGATATTAGAACCGAGATGACAATTATGTCCTACATGTACATAAGCCATCAAAAAATTGTTATCTCCAACAACTGTTTCATTTCCTGCACCTGTAGCACTATGAATCGTTACAAATTCTCTTATAAGATTGCCTGAGCCTATTTTTACATAAGTAATCTCAGATGGCTTAAATTTTACATCTTGAGGAGGAGTGCCAATGACTGCTCCGTGGTAAATTTTACAATTTTTACCTATCTCTGTATAACCATCTATCTTGACACCTGAATCTATTATACAGCCCGAATCTATTTTAACATGGGGACCAATCACACAGAAAGGCCCTATTTCCACATCCTCAGCAATTTGTGCCGAAGGATCAACTATAGCGGTTGGGTGAATTGACATTTAAACTATATATCTCCCTTAAAATAATTCTTTATCAAAATTGTTCATACTTTAATACATGAAATAAAAATATTTGAATGGTCTTATACAACCATCATAAAGGTTGATCTTCCCAACCTTAACATCCTTAAAAATCTTCTATCTGAAGAAATTTTGCGAGATCAGATGAATCAGACATCTTGACCATTTTCATATTATCAACTGCTTTTATAGCGAGTTGAAGTGCATTTTTGCCATCTTCTCCAGTAACAAGTGGAGTCTTATGACCAATAACACATTCTGTAAAATGTTCAAGTTCCAATCTAAGTGGTTCACTCTTTCTTATAGGAATAAATTCAGGAGGATTTGTATGACCTTCTTTCGGAAGATTGACAACAGACAATGTTTGATTTATAAAATCGAGATTAAATGTTCTCAAAGGTTCTATAACTTTTAAAGTTCTCTGTCTTTCTCCACTTATACGACTTGCCAAAAGGCTTGCTATTGCTCCGTTTTCAAATAAAATTTGGACATGTGCAATATCTTCTTTTTTTGAATATAGAGACAATCCATAAGCTTGAACATCAGCAACAGGACTTTTTACTATTGTCAAAAGGATATCCAAATCATGTATCATTAAATCCCAAATAACACCTATATCTAAATTTCTTTTACTTGGGTAACCAATTCTTGAAGATTGTATATAAACTGGACTTTTCAACATCTTTTTGAACTGAATAACCGCTGGGTTAAATCTTTCCAAATGTCCTACTTGAAGAACGAGGTCTTTTTCTTTTGCCAAATCAACAATTTCTTTTGCTTCAAAAAGCATATTTGTTATTGGTTTTTCAACAAAAACATGAATGCCATGATTTAGAAAATCCATTGCCATTCTGTGATGAAGACTTGTCGGAACAGCCAAACATACTGCATCTATCTTATCAAACAATTTTCTATAATCTTTAAAATATTCCGTATTAAATTTCTTGGCATATTCACGAGCAGTTTCTTCATTAATATCGGATAATCCAACTAATTTAACATTTGGTATTTCGGAAAAAACACGAGCATGATTTTTTCCCATACTTCCGATTCCGACAACCGCAACACCGATCGTCTTGTCCATCTTATACATCCTTTCAAAATTACAATATATACTAAAAGATAAAAATTCGCTTTTTCAAAAATATAATCCTTCAGAAAAGTTTTTAGAATATTATGCTTTAATTATAGAACAAAGCATTGTTCCTTCTGCCACTACTTTTCCATCAACTTTAGCATAAGCAATCATTTTACCCACATTTCTCTTAACTTGTGTTATCTCAACTTCTATTCTTAGCTGATCACCAGGTCTTACAGGTCTTTTAAATCTAACTTTATCAAGTGCAGCAAGATATGGAAGGCAACCCTTAAATTCTTCACTTGAAAGAATCAAGCAAGCACCAACCTGTGCCATTGCTTCTGTCAGAAGAACTCCTGGCATAATTGGATGTCCTGGAAAATGACCTTGAAAGAAAGGTTCATTTACTGTAACATTCTTTATACCAACAGCTTTTCTATCTTGCACTTCAAGTATTCTATCAACAAGAAGAAATGGGTATCTGTGAGGAATAACTTCTTGTATTTTTTGTATATCCATATATTTATCTCCCTATTTTTTCTAAAATTGATGCAAACTTTGTATTTAATCTATGACCTGATCTGATAGCTATTATATGGGCATTAAAATTAAATCCACAAAGTGAAATATCACCTATTAAATCAAGACATTTATGTCTCACTGGTTCATTATCAAAATTTAAATCTGACATATAGCCATCTTCTTTTATAATCAAAGCATTTGACAAATCTCCACCTTTTGCCAAACCTTTTTCAAGAAGTGGCTTTATCTCTTCATAAAATGCAAATGTCCTTGCAGAAGCAACCTCTTTTACAAAATCATCTTCAGAAGGTGTAAAGGTAAATATTTGAGTTCCTACTATAGTTTTTGGATAATCAAAAATAAATGTATATTTCAATTTATCACTTGGTATAGCAACTATAGAAGAATTACCTTCTTCTATATATTGAGGAATTGTAAAATCAACTTTTTTTATAGGCTCTTCAAACTCAGTAATGCCTGCATTTAAAAATAACTCACACCACTTTTTAGCAGAACCATCTAAAATTGGCATTTCTGGACCATCAATATAAACTTTTATATTGTCAATACCAAAAGATTTAACAGTTGCCAAAAAATGTTCAACAGTTGAAACTGAAAATTGACCATTTCCTAAAACAGTACATCTCGTTGAATTGACAACATTAGAAGCAAGTGCTTTTATTGGCTTATATTCTTCATTATGTTTATAGAAGAATAAAATACCTTCATTTGGATTTGCAGGAAATATTTCAGCTATAGCTTTTTTTCCTGTATGTATCCCCACACCTTCAACAGAAAATTTTCTCGATATTGTACGTTGCAATTTTATCTCCTCAAATACTATCTATTTTTCTTTTCAGACCTACTTGTAAATAAAAATTGTACAGGATAACAAGAAGAAGCCTCTGGAATCGTTACTATTTTACAATTTAAAGTCTCATTAGCTCTCAATTTTATCTGTTTAATTACCTGAGATGTATCTTTTTTCAATATTTTACTTTCTATCAATTCACCATCAATTATAAATGTTCCCTGTGATACACCATTCAATGGAGTAAATAAAACATCGACTGTAACAGGATAAGATGTATCATTTACAAGGTCTGTACTCAAAGTATATACAACGCCAAAATTTCCTGTATTTGGCTCTCCTGTTTTTGCATCAATAACCCAAGGCCATTTTCCAACAGTAACTTCCAAATCACCTGACGATATTTTATATTTGTTCTCATTCAATATTTCAGGAACTGGAAAAACTCCATGTGGATGAATTTTAAATGGATCAAAAGGTTCGTCTATTTCTTTTAAACCTTCATTTTTCGATTTAAAAGTCTCAACCTTTACATCTATTTCCTTTCCTTCAAGAACTTCTATATCACAAATTCCTGAAAAAAGAAAATTTGGAGTTATTACTTTTTCTACTATTGTAATATTTGCAAAAGCAGGAACTTCAAGAACATACCCACTACCTGTTCCATAAAGTGCCATATATCTATGAGCAGCCTTATGACCTGCATACATTTCAAATTTATCTGGTCCAGCAGCTGCATTTCTAAACAACAATTTTACAGGTTTTGGACTTTTATTTTTTAAAGATACAGTCAATTTTCTATTGAAATCTGAACCATTTTTATGTGAATACATCATTCTTACATGATTTGATTCAGGTATTGACTTATTGAATAAAATTCCATCTTCTTTTATGATTTCAGGTCTATTACTTATAAAAAGCTCTGATGGGGCTTTCCATTTTAGACCACTATTTTTAATATGAACTTTAACAGTCCCTTCAACAGTAATATAATTAGATCCTTCAAGAATTACTGGTACAGATAAAAGGGCTGTGTCTCCCTCAATTATTGATTGATAGATAGAAATATCATCTTTTAAATAAACAGAAGCACCTGGCTTTAATGTTACAGCATCTGGAATACGCCATAAAACACCTGATTTAATAACTTCTGTTGAAGCAGGCATTCCTGTTACTTCAAGTTCAACATCTTTATCTATTTTACCAGCTCTTTCTTTAACTATAAGTTTTAAAGTGCCTCTTTTATTTCTTCTGATCATCAAAAGATCAAATTCACCTGTTTTCAAAGGATGAATTGAAACTTCACTTTCTTCTTCATCAAAAGAAACTTCAAGAGCTTTTTGAGGATATTTAAATTTAACTTTTCCATCCCCACCTATAGTTATGGATGTAGAATCTCCAAGTGCAACAACAACTTTAGAAGCAGACATCTCCAAAGGCTTTA
This sequence comes from uncultured bacterium, assembly GCA_902790465.1. Classification (GTDB taxonomy): domain Bacteria; phylum Vulcanimicrobiota; class CADAWZ01; order CADAWZ01; family CADAWZ01; genus CADAWZ01. The sequence continues at coordinate 7,061 of CADASF010000038.1, forward strand.
CAGCAGCTGCAGAAATTATATTTTTCAACCAAAGTTTAGCCAATGCAGATGGTTCAGAATTATGTTTTAAAGCCTGTTCTTTTGTAACAGTTACGATAAGTGAAGTCCCCCAATATATTGAAATTCCTCCACCATCTTCTGTTTCTGTTTCCAAGGAATCAGCTGAAGCACCAGATTCAAACTTTTCATTTAATATTTTTGAAGCCTTTTCAGCAATAGCAGAAGCATCTTCTCTATCGGTATTAAATAACCTAAAAACAACAGTATCATTTACTTTTACAGGAATACTCTTAGAATCTTGTGCATATACAAAAGAAAAAGATAACAAAAATGACAATAGAAAAAAGAAAGCTGAATATTTTAATGATTTCATAAAAATCCCCTATTTATTCAAACCTTCTGAAATTTTGCTTATAGTTTTTTCCATTTTTGACATAAACTCTGGAAGTTTTGAAATAGAAGCCTCAATTTTTAGTTCTTCTCTATGCTCTCTTGCAGGATAACCAGAAACAATTGTGCCACTCTTAACTTGTTTTGTTACTCCAGCTCTTCCCGCAACTATAGAATCAGAACCAATTAGAGTATGGTCTCTAACTCCAGCTTGTGCTGCTATTATTACTCTATCTCCAATTTTTGTACTTCCTGCAACTCCAGATTGCGAAACAATTGTACAATCATTTCCAACTTGTGTATTATGACCAATCTGAACAATATTATCAATTTTTGTTCCTGTTCCTATCAAAGTCTTTCCTGTAGTAGCTCTGTCAATCGTGGTATTTGCTCCAATTTCTACATCATCACCTATAGAAACTATACCAACTTGAGGAATTTTAATTTGTTTTGCACCATCACGAACAAAACCAAAACCATCTGCTCCAATAACTGCTCCTGAATGAACGAGACATCTATCACCAACAGAACAACCATAAAAAACTGTTACTCTTGGTTCAAGAACAGTATCTTCACCTATAGAAACACCTTTGCCAATATAGGAAAAAGAATATATCTCAGTTCTATCACCTATAGAAGCTCCATCTTCTATAACAACATAAGGTCCAATAAAAACATCTTTTCCCAAAGAAACATTTTTGCCAATAATGGCAGAAGAATGAACTGAAGGAGTTGGTCTTTCTCTTTTATGGAATAAATCAAGTACAAGTGCAAATCCTAAGCGAGGATTTTTCATTCTTATAACAGGCTTGTCAAACCCTTTTGAAGTAATAGGTATAATAACAGCTGCCGCTTTTGAAGCCTCAACAGATGATCTATATTTTTCACTTTCCATAAAAGTCAAATATGATTCAAGAGCATCATCACTTCCAGAAATACCATCAACTGAAATATCTTCCCCTTCGAGTATTCCACCTAAGTGTTCTGCTATTTCACTCAATTTTTTAAACATTTTTTATATCCTTATTTTTTATTCTTTTTATCTTCTTTTTCTCTCAATTTAGAAAGTATATCAACTGTTATATCTTCTCCACCATATTCTATAACAGGAGAACTCTCAGAATTATCTATAACAACATCTATTTTTTGTTCCTTAGCAACTTCAGAAGCTATATCTCTAAGCTCATTTACAATATCAGTTCTCTTTTTACTCCATTCTGCATTGAGAGATTGGAGTTCGGTTGTAAGAGTTTGATGTTGTGATTGAAGTTCAGCCAATTCTTTTTTCTGAGAATCATTTATTTCAGATATATTTCCTTCCATATCGCTTCTCAATCTTTTTACTTTAGAAGCAAGGTCATTTCTATCTTTAATATATTTATCTCTATCTTTGATATATTTATCCCCTAAATCTCTGTATTTTTCCCATTTTTTTAGAAGATTGTCTGTATTTATATATGCGACATTTAACTGTTTAGAAGTATTTCCGCTTTCCGTTTTAGTACATGATGTAGAACAAAAAGAGGATATAAGAATAAGTGCAACTACAACTATTTTTTTCAATTAAATCACTCCTTCTTCAATTCGGAAATTGTCTTATCTGTAATATCTTCAGCCGAAATATTCGCAATATAACTAAGAAAAACAACATCTATTTTTTCTTCTTCTAAAACTTTTTTAACAGCAACCTTAATATCTTCAAGCATAACATCACGAAGGTTATTCTTTTCAGAGATCAAAGAAGTGTAATCAGCTCTCAATCTCTCAATCTTTTCCATATCAGATTTTATAAGAGCGTCTCTAGATTCTTTCATCTCTTTATTAAGAGATGCTCCTAAATTTTCAAGACGTTTTTCAATCTGTGCTTTTTTCTCATTCAATCTACGATTAGCTTCTGCTCCTGCACTTGCCATTTTAGCTTCCATATCTTTCTGCTTTTGTGCAAGATTTCTCTGAATCTCATTAGCTTTAGCTTGAAGTTGAGAAGCCTCTTCTTTTGAAGGAGAACCATAACCAACTTGCTTTCTTATATCGCTATCAAGTTGTTTTTTATATGCAGCAACACCATCTTCTACTGCTTTAAATTCACGTGAAGAAATGGCTTCGAGTTGAGATGCTATTTCATTTTTCTTTACTTCTTTTAATTTAAATTCTTCTTCATTTATTGCCATAAGCTCATCTTGAAGTGCTTTTTTCTCTTCATCTGCTACATCAAGTTGAAGCTTCAACTGAATATTTAATCTCTGAGATTGATTTTCTTTAGAGATTTGCTGTTCATAAGCCAACAATTCATTATCAAGTCTCGTTTTTTCTCTGTCAATATTTTCCTTAGCCTGTTTTTGAAGTGCAAGGCGTTTTGCAGATATCTGCCTATCTCTCAATACAAGCATATCACCTGTTAAAGCTACAGCAGTATTAGAAGGAGTAGGAGCATTTCTTGACATATTTTTTGCAGCGTTTTTAGCTGCTGCAAGATCGCTTTCAAATTGTGCTTCCATTTTTCTCTTTTGGGCATCTAATGAAGCCTGTACAGCCTTTAACTCTGCTTCAAGTTCTGCTCTTGCTTTTTTCTGGGCTTCGTCCATCTTTTTGGCTTGTTTTGCTCCAAGTTGGTTCAAAGATTCCCCAGAACCTTTTTTCATTTCATCAGAAATATCAGATAATTTCTTGTCAATCTTATCAAGCTTATCCCAATCACTGTGTTTTTTGATAACCTTTTCAACATCAACAACAGCTATCTTTAAAGGTTTTTGTTCTACTTCATTTTTTTTCTTGCCATCGGTACAACCGACAAAAATAAAAGAAGATAAAACAATAAAACTAAAAATCATAACTAAACTAAAATTTGATTTTGAAATAATCATAATTTGTTTTTACTTTTCATCCTTCGATGAAGAAGTTGAAGAGGATTTTTTACCTAAAAGTCTATCCACAACTTCATCTGTAATATTTTTGCCGCCATACATAACATATTCTTTACCGACGACTAGTACATATTTTTTTTCTTTAGCAACTTCACTTACTGTATCATTAACTTTTTTTAGAAGTGGAACAGATATAGAATCATTCATCATTTTCAATTTCTTTTCATAATCAGCTGTTAAAACTCTAATCTGTTCATCTGTCATCGTCTTTGATTTTGTTGCAATATCTTCTCTTGCCTTTGTCCAAGCTTCACGCATCTTCTTATCTGAATCTCTAAACATAGGAAGACTTCTAACTACATCTTGATCAAAATAGGCAACCCTGCTATTTGCACCTGTATCAATATCAGGAGCATTCAAATCGCCTTCTTCTCTGAATTTATCTTTAACTGCATCTGTTATATCTTCTGCTCCAGTTACAACAACAGATTTATCCATAACTACTGTTACTTTTTTTTCTGCAGCAATAATTGCTATTGAATTCTGTACTCTATCTTTTAAAGGATTGATTTCCTTATTTATAACAGACTGAAGGTCTTTTTCAAAAAGAGCATTTATATCAGCCTTTTGGGAATCAGACGCACCTTTCATTTTTTCAGAATAAGATTGTTCAAGAGAAGCTCTCGCTTGAGTTATTTTCTCATTTGCCTTTAAAAAAGCCTGAAGTTTATAAATAGAAGCTGAATCAATCACAGCAATTTCACATGTACTTTTATTTGCTTGTTCTTTATTTTTATCATCTGAACATGAAGCACATAGAAAAGTAGAAACACAAATCAGCAAAGAAAATAAAACTGCTGAAATTTTTTTCATAAATTCCTCCAAATTAAATTAGAAACTCTGTCCAAATCCTATAGTAAGTCTTGAACCATTTTCACCCATTGCATAATCGAGTCTAACAACTCCAAGACCCAATGTAGGAAGTGTAAGCCTTAGACCAACACCAGCATCTGTATGTAGTTTAGATGAACCCTGATCATGGAACCAAGCATTTCCAGCATCAACAAAAACAGCACCACTCAAAACAGTTAATTTTGCAATAGGGAATCTCAACTCGGCATTTAAAAGAATCATTCTATCGCCCATGAAAATGTTGTCATGGTAACCTCTCAAAGAATCAGTACCACCTAAATAAAATACATCTGAACTTGAGAAGCTATTACCATGTACGGCTCCTCCCCATGCTCTCAATGCCAATGTCATATTTTTACCAACAGGTATATATTTTCTAATTTCAAGCTGTGTTTTTGTAAACTCTTCATCTCCACCCAAAAAACCACCAGCACTCTGTAGTGAAGCATTTATAAATGTACCTGTCTTTGGATTAAATAAATCATCTCTGTTATCATATACTGCGGAAAGAGTTCCACTGTTTGCACGACCATCAAAAAGACCTACTGGTTCATATTCAGAAATACCACTTCTTGTCAATTTAATTTTTTCTGTTTTAAGTGAAAGATAAACAGTAAAGAATTCACTAAGTGGATGTCCATAACTCACAACAAAACCTGTTCTCTTATCGTCATAATATGAATATGCAATAGGACTAGAATTTGGAACAACCTGAGTTAACTCCTTATAATTTTGTTTATAGAAAGAAAATGAGAGAGAATCTCTATTTGAATTTATAGCAGGATTGAAAATAGATAGATTGAGAAAATCTGACTTTACACCAGCCTGAAATTGTGCAGAACCTCCCCAACCAGTTCCTTTAAAATTGCGTTCTGATACAGAGACTCCACCTGTAACACCACTTCTAACAGCTCCAGAACCGCCACCAGTATAACCAAGTCCTAAAGTTACCTGTCCTGTTTTTTGTTCTTTTACTTTAATAGCAAGAACAACTTTTCCCATTTCAGAACCTGCTTCTGGTTCTATATTTACACTTGAAAAATATCCAATATGATTAAGTCTTTCAAGGTCTTTTTGAATTCTCTTTCTCTTTAAAATCTGACCAACTTTTGTATTCATGTGTCTAAATACAACATAGTCTTTAGTTCTTGTATTACCCTCGACCTTAATATCTTCTACAATAGCTTCAACTATTTTTATTGTAACAACTCCTGTTTCAGAATCTGCAGTAGGTCTTATTGTATCAAGGATATAATCATCTTTTTCATATAATGCAGCAATCTTATCAGTATCTGCTTTTGCAATCTTTTGGTTAAATAATTCTCCCTTTTTAAATGTCAAGAAAGAACGAAGTTTTTCAGTTGTATAAGCAGTATTTCCAACAATCTCTATATCATTTACAATCATTCCATCGGTAATCTTTATCTTTAAATCACCTGATTCAGTCCAATTTACATCTTTAATATGTGTTGGCTTTAAAAGATAACCTAACTCATCATTGTAATATTGATTAATGGAACTTGTATCACCATACAAAGTTTTTGTATTGAGTACATTTCCTACTTTTGTTTCCATGAGAGAAAGTAATTTTTCAGAATCAACAACAGTATTTCCCTCAAATATAATATTTTTTACAACTGGATTTTCAAGAACTGTAAAAACAACTTTAACTCCACCGATGAAATATCTTTGGTCTATTTTTACATCTGTAAACATTCCTAAATCAAAGATAGATTGTATATCTCTTTGAACTTTTGAAGCAATGAGTGGATCGCCTATTTTCATAGACATCACTTTTATTATTTCATCTGTTGGAACAGTATTATTTCCCTCGATAACTATAGCCGTTATTTTAGGAGCAGACTCATCTAAATTGTCATCAGCAGAAGATTTATTTTCTTCTTTTATTTCCTTATCTGAAGAAGTTGAAGATTCTGCTGATTTCGAATCCTTATCTTTTGCTGTAGTTTCTTCAGATTTAGAACCCTCAGCTTTAGATTCACTATCATTACTTTTTGTTTCAGTTTCAATTTTTGAATCTGTCTCCTCAGTTACTTCCTTTTTTTCTGAATCCAAAGATGTATTAGGAACAGAATTTTCTTTGGAAGGAGAATCTACAACATTGCCACTGACAGCAGATTCAAAAACGCCGTTTTCTTCGCTTATAACTTCTGCAAAGCAAATGACTGAAAATGAAAGAAAAAATGTTATTAGAATAAAGAGTATCAACGAAGTGCGAAAAAATCGGCTCTTCATAAAAAACCTCCGACAAAATAAATCAAAAACAGACACAAATAAAAATTTTGTGTCAAATTTTAAAAACATATTCAAAATTAATTTATATTCTATGATAAAAGAAAATTTCCTTTTTTAATACAAAATGGCTAAATGTCTTTATAAAGACATTTAGCCAAATGAATTCATTATTTTACATTGGAATAAATTTTTGTAATTTCCATTAAAATATCAGTTATCTTTTCCATAGATTTTACAGGAACATATTCAAATCTTCCATGGAAATTTGCTCCACCAGTGCAGAGATTTGGACAAGGCAACCCCATAAATGACAATCTTGCACCATCTGTTCCACCTCTTATTGGAATAACTTTTGGCTCTACTCCAAGATCGATCATAGCCTTTTTAGCATTTTCTACAAGGTGGAATTGTTCAAGAACTTTTTCTTTCATGTTGTAGTAAGAATCTTTGAGTGTATATTCAAATGTGCCTTCACCATATTTTTCATTCATGTATGCACATATTTTTTCAACTCTGCATTTTTTAGCTTTGAATTTGTCCATATCATGATCTCTTATGATATATACCAATTCAGCTTTTTCAACATCTCCATTGAAACCATCAAGGTGATAAAATCCCTCGTATTTTTCAGTAAATGCAGGATTTTCAAAAACTGGAAGCATGTTTTGGAACTCCATACCCATAAGAATTGCATTTTTCATTTTGCCTTTTGCAGAACCGGGGTGAATATTTTTGCCATGAATTGTAAGTCTAAATGAAGCAGCATTGAAATTTTCGTATTCAATCTCACCAAGTTCTCCACCATCGACAGTATAGGCATAATCTGCACCAAACTTTTTGACATCAAAGAAATCTACTCCTCTGCCAACTTCTTCATCTGGAGTAAATGCAATTTTTATTTCACCATGTTTAAATGGTTTGTCTTTTATAAGTCTATTGACAAAGGTCATGATCTCGGCAACACCAGCTTTGTCATCAGCTCCCAAAAGTGTTGTTCCATCTGTAACAATGAGTTCACAATCTTTGTATTTTGTTAGCTCAGGATATTCACTTGCAGAAAGAACATAATTTCCACCTAAAACAATTTTATCTCCATCAAATTTTTCAATTCTTGCATTGACATCTTTGCCACTGACACTTGGTGAAGTATCCATGTGAGCAATAAAACCAATTACAGGAAGTTTTTCATCAGAAGTTGCAGGGATTGAAGCATATACATATCCATATTCGTCCATGTGTGGATTTTCTGCTCCCATTTCCTTTAATTCTTCAACAAGAATCTTTGCTAAATCTTTTTGTTTTTCAGTACTTGGAAATTCTTTTACATCATCTTTAGACTGTGTATCTATTTTTATGTACTTAAAAAATCTATCTATAACTTCAGACATATCAAAACCTCACTAAAATAAAATTATATTTTTATATTTTGTAAAAACAATAAAATTACCTGTTAAAAAATAAAAAAAAGAGGATAGAAAATTTTCTACCCTCTCATACTCAATTTAGATAATTTGTAAAAAAGCTCTAATCAAAGAAGTTAGGTTTTATGATAGAATACTCCGCTTCTTCCACTCCAACTATCTGTTGTTACTTCTTGGATATTGTCTCCGCCATTATTTGAACCGATCAATACTGGTGGATTTCCTGCTGCTTTTACAAGCTCTGTATGACCTCTCTGTGGGTTGAACCAAACATCACCTGGCTGAGCCTGATCTGCTGAAACCTGTACATATCCCTGTTTTTGAAGAGCTGCTTCAAGACCTGAGCAGTTGTTGTAGTGTCCTTCAATTCCACCTGTGTTCTGTAAGCAAGCACTTACGAAGTTAGCACAGTTCAAATCATAACCGATTGATTTGTCAAGGTGATCAAGTCCTTGAATGTTATAAGTTGTCTGACCTTCGAACTGCTTTGCGAGTTCAGCTGCTGCTGCACCGCCACCTTCTCTCTCAGCGATACCAGCATCAAGAGCTTTGTTAGCAATCTGGTTGTAAATTGATGTTACACCTTTGTGCCAATTTGGATCTGTTGCCCAACCTGCTTTATTTACAGCTGCTGTCTGATCTGCTATTGAAGCATCTGAAGATGAGCCACCTTTTTCTCTGAGTCTTGAGAATGTTTCAGCACCACGTCTGATTTGATTTTCAATACCGCTGAATTGTGGATTTCTTGTTGCATTGTTAGGATCGCTGTCATAAGCACCTACTCCTAACATACCATTTACACCAATTCCAGCCTTACCATATTGTGTTTCTTGACCAGCGATTGAAAGAAGAACTAATGGATCAACATCGTATTCTTTACCATATTTTACCATCATTTCTCCTGCACCCTGACCAGCTGCTGGAGATTGTTTTTCTTCAAGGTAATTGTTGATGAAATCAGCAACTTTCTGATCGTCAGCTGTCAATTTAATGTCAACACTACCTGTTCCATTTGTAGCATTTGTTCCTTCTGCTCCGTTTGCACCATTAGCACCACTTGCTGGGGCAGCACCGCCACCTCCGCCATTGCAACCACCTGCTGGAGCGGCACCATTGTTTCCGCCTCCACCATTATTTCCGCCTGCCTGCTGGACTGGAGCAGCTTGCTGTGCCTGCTGACCACCATCTCCACCTGCCTGCTGAGCCTGTTGCTGTGCCTGCTGTTGTGCAGCCTGCTGTGCAGCCTGAATCTGCTGTTGAAGTTCTTGTTGCTGTTTGTTATTTTCAGCTCTATTTTGTTTTATTTCTCCCAACTCTTCTTTCAAGTCTTTGATATTCTGCATCTTATCTTGAATTTGTGAGTTGACATCTTGCAACTGTCCTTGTAATTCTTGAATCTTCTCTTCATCTCCATCTTTCATGGCCTGTTCAAGTTGTTTTACAAGTTCTTCTTCTCTCTTCTTGAGTTCTTCAAGTTCTTTTGTTTCTTTTTCTAATTCTTTCTGTTTAGCTTCTTCTTCTTTTTGAAGCTCTTCATCTTTTGTCTTCAAATCATCGAGTTTTTCTTCAGGTGTTTTTTCCTTTTCTTCTTCGACTTCTTCTTCACCCATCAATTCTTTCATATTAACTGGGTTCTTTTCATCGACATCTTCGCCCTCTTTGGCTTCTTTTGAAATCTGAGTTTTATCTTTTGTATCGATTTCAGAAGACTTTTCAGCTGACTTGCTATGTCCTGCCTTTTCAATAGAACCAACTTCTTTTGATTCAGATGCTTTACCTACACTGTGAGAAAAATCCATTCTTGGTGTAGCTGCTGCTGATGAAGCATGGTGAGCACCACTTGCATGAATTCCATCTACTGCCATATTGAAAACCTCCATATTTTATTAATAAACATTTAAGATTTGTTATTATTGTATCAAAAAATAAAATAAAAAACACTAAAAACATGTAAAAAAAATATTAACTATGTTAAATTATTATGACTTTTGTAAAAAAAAATAAATAAAATTCAAAATCACGCCCTCAATAAAGAAAGCGTGATTTTAAATTCTAATCAAAAATTACAAATTAGGCATTTGCAAACTGATTATATGCTTGACTTGCATAAGCTTCTCTCTGAGCCATGTTTGGAGTTCCAGCTTTTTCAAATTCAACTTCAAAAATTCTTGCAGCTTCTTGTGGAGTACCTGCTGAATTCAATTTTTGAATCAATCCTGTATTCATCTGTGAAGCAAGAAAATCAAGTTGTGTTCCAATATCACTTACAGAAGTACCTCTTGATTTAGCCATGTCATAGAGACCCTCTTTATATCCAGAATATGTGAATTGAACAAGTCCATATCCTGCACCATCATGAGCGAAACTATCTCTTGAAATCGAGCCATTATCAACACCAGCTGTGTATGCTTGATCGCTTCCAACTTTACCTTCATAAGAATTTTGTACATTATTTGAAGCATAACCTGATTCTTGAGCCATATTTCCCATAATACCAGCAGCTGCAATATCATTCAATCCGAGTTGGTGTAGATAATTCCAAATCTGTTCCTGCTGTGAATTGCCTTCAAGTTGTCCTGATGGAGAAACTGATGAAGCACCACCTGCTGGAGAAGCTGAATAATCACCATATGATGGATAGCCTGAATAGCCACCACTTGCTGGAGAAGCTGAGTAACCACCTGATGATGGATAACCTGAATAGCCACCACCTGCTGGAGAAGCTGAATAGCCACCTGATGATGGATAACCTGAATAGCCACCACCTGCTGGAGAAGCTGAGTAGCCACCTGATGATGGATAACCTGAATAGCCATTTGATGAAATTCCTGCAACATTTGGATCATAGGAATTAGATGCTCCTGTTGCACCTGGAGTCATAGCAGTTGTTGGATCATAAGAATGAGTTGCTCCAAAAAGACCTGTTGTATCAGCAGCTCCATTTACAAATTGGTTATATGCTTCAGCAGCATAGGCTTTTCTCTCTTCTAATGCAGGAACTCCAGCTTTTTCAAATTCCTGTTCAAAAATGACAGCAGCTTGTTCAGGGCTGGTTGCAGAATTTAATTTGTCCATCAACTCTGGACTAAGTTGTGTTGAAAGATAGTCAATTTGTGTCTTTAGATCGCTTATAGAAGTTCCTCTTTCCTTTGCCATATCATAGAGACCTTCTTTATATCCAGACCAAGTATATTGAACAAGTCCATATCCTGCACCATCATGGGCAAAACTATCTCTTGAAATTGTTCCATTATCAACACCTGCGGTGTATGATTGATCTGATCCGACTTTATCTTCATAAGAATCCTGAACATTATTTGAAGAATATCCTGATTCTACAGCCATATTACCCATGATACCTGCTATAGCATTATCACTCAAACCCATAGTATCCTTCATATAATTCCAAGCTTGTTCTTTTTGAGTATTACCTCTAAGACCATTTGCATTGGTTGCTTCAACTCCATTTGCACCACTTGCACTTGATGTATTTGGATCATAATCACCGACAACATTACCAAAACCAGAATCAAGGGAAATTGACTTTTCCTCTAATTCATCTGCTATTTGATTTAACTCTTCTGCACTAAAATCTTTGTGGAGGAATACACCTTTTTGAATTTCTGAAATATTTTTTTGACGTTCTGAAACTTTCTGAACATCTGTAACATTTCCATTGGCATCTATAATATTATTAGAACCTATAAATGTTGGTGATGATACTCCATCTGGAGATGCCTCAGATACAAGTTCTGTATGTCCCTTACCATTGGATTTAATCTTAATCCAAACATCACCTGGCTGAGCATCTTCCATTGAAACTTCGTGATAACCTTGTTCCAATAAATGTTGTTTAAACTGCATACAAGAATTGTCATGTCCTTCAAATCTTCCAGTCTGTTCCAATATAGAACTTGCAAAATTAGCACAATTATTGTCATAACTATACTTTTGAAGGTTAGGTAATTCAGACTTAGCAATTTCATAAGTTTTCTGACCTTCAAACTGTTTTGCATAATCAGCTGTTATCTGACCAGACTTTTTATTTGCTTCCTCAGGGGACATTCCTTTTAGTTCTGATGAATTTACATTTTCCTCTTCACCATTCATCCAACTCATATTTAATGAGCTACCATCTTCTGCTTCATCTGCTTCAGAAGCCTCATGTGAAATATTAGAAGAATCACTTGTATTTATCTCAGGAGATTTTTCACTTGAACTTGTACTACTTGAACTGCTTGAACTTTCTGAGGTACTCGATGTACTTGAAGAACTTGAACTTTCTGATGTACTTTGAGTATTATTGTTAGTATTTGTACTCTGTGTTGAAGAACTTGAGCTTGAACTTGATACAGAACTAACAGGGGCTATTTCATCTGCCATTTTTTTACCCTCCAATTTTTTTTAACTATAATAAAATTACAGTCAATTTTTTCAATTAATATTATATTATCAAAAAAAATAATAAAAAAGATAATTTATTTGTTAAATAAATATTAATTTAATTAAATAATTGTTAATTTTGTTAATTTTTTATAAATAAAAGAGGCTGTGAAAAAATTAAATAGTTTGTTATCAGCTTTCACAGCCCCATAAAAATCTTAACTGTAACAAGGAGTTGAATTAATGAGCTACTTTATTATAGTATGAAGCCCAAATTTCTTCTCCTTTAGTATATTCTCCATTTGACAATCTTTCTAAATCACCATATTTAGACTGAAAATCAGAAATATCAGAAAGTAGCTCTTCTAAATTTTCTCTTTGTTCAGCAGAAAGAGAATCATCATTCAATTTCTCTTTTGCATAATCAACAAGCGAACCATCTTCTATTTTTTTAGCAATATCAGACAATTCATCTTCACTAAAATCTTTATGATAAATAGTACCTTGATCTATCAGAGAATCGCTCTTTAGACGTTCGGAAACTTTTTGTATTTCATCTTCTTTTTGGGTAGTATCTGGATTATCTTTTAAATTATTTGAACCTACAAATGTAAGATTGCCATTTTCATCTCTTCCAGATACCATTTCCGTATGTCCTGGTTTATTTTTCTTTGTTTCATCAATTCTAATCCAAACATCACCCTCTTTGGCATCTTCCTTTGAAACTGCTGTATATCCACTCTCCTCCAAATGAGTTCTAAGGTCATAACATTTATCATCTTTAGAACAACCACGTGCAGCATCATACGGCTGTTTTTCAATTTGTCCTGTAGCATCTAAAACAGAACTTTGGAAATTTGCACAGTTGTTATCTGTTCCATATCTATCAAGTTTTGCTAAATCTTTATCATCAATTAAGTTTGTCTGTTGTCCAATAAAACTTTTTTCATAATCTACAGCTATTTCTTTAAGTTTGTCATTTACTTCTTCTTGTTTTTTATCTTTTATATGTTCGTAATAATCATTTTTACTTTTATCTACTTCTTTACCTTTAGATTCAGAAGATTCATGCATCCAATCCAAATTTAAATTACTTCCATCTTCCGATTCTTCTGCTTCTGAAGCCTCATTTGAAATGCTTGTAGAATCACTTGTATTTATTTCATGAGATTTTTCACTTGAACTTGTACTACTTGAACTGCTTGAACTTTCCGAGGTACTCGATGTACTTGAAGAACTGGAACTTTCTGATGTGCTTTGAGTATTATTGTTAGTATTTGTACTCTGTGTTGAAGAACTTGAGCTTGAACTTGATACAGAACTAACAGGGGATATTTCATCTGCCATTTTTTTACCCTCCAATTTTTTTAACCATAACAACATTACAGTCAAATTTATTAATTTATATTATACTATCAAAAAAAATAATAAAAAAGACAATTAATTTGTTAAATAAATATTAATTTAATTAAATAATTGTTAACTTTGTTAATTTTATATAAATAAAAAAAACCTTTGAAATAGTTTCTAAAGAAATCATTTCAAAGGCTCAAAATAAATTTAAACGATATATTTTAAGAATTTATAATTTGCAAGTAAGCTTCTCTCGCCTGTTTTTCTCTATCTGACATTCCAGCAGTACATTTTTCAAAACCAGCTGCAAAAATTTTAGTAGCTTCTTCAATAGAACCTGCATTATTTAACTGTTCTCTCAAATCTGAACCAACTTGTGTTGAAAGATAATCGAGTTGAGTCTCAAGGTCTGATACAGATACTCCTCTTTCCTTTGCTAAGTCATATAGACCCTCTTTGTAATTTTGAGATTTGAACTGTACTATACCATATGGATAACTATCTGTTGTAAATTGTTCCCTTGATATAATACCATTGTCAACAGCATCTGTATATGCCTGATCACCGCCAAAAATCTGATCAACTTCATTCCAAAGATTGTTTGATAGAAATCCAGATTCATGCCCCATATTTCCCATAACTCCAGCTACTGCAGTATCACTCAATCCCCATTCATCTTTCAAATAATTTGCAATCTGCTCTTTAGGTGTATCACCTTTGAGTTTTCCAGTTTCTTGAACGGCAGATGTTTCTTCAGTTTTATTTACTGATTCTTCTTTAATCATTGTATTTTCAGCAGGAACTCCAGATGTTGCTATTGCTTCATTTCCTGCTTCTTCTTTAACCATTGTATTTTCAGCAGGAACACCAGATGTTGATACTGCTTCATTTACTTTTGTTGCATCTTCAACACCTGAAGTTTCAGGTACAGTTCCTAATTCCTGAGCAATACCAGCTTTTATTGCCTTATTTGCTGTTGGAGTATAACATCTCTCTATTAAATCATACCAATCTGTAGCTGTTGCCCAACCTTGTTCATTTACACCTTTTAATTGATCATGGAGTGAATCTTCAGAAGTCAAACCTGCTTGTTCTCTTAGTTTTGAAAATGTTTCAGCACCAACTTTTATCTGATTTTCAATACCACTGAATGCAGGATTGTTTACAGCATTGTTAGGATCGTCATCATAAGCTCCAACTCCTAACATACCATTCATGCCAATACCTTTTGTACCTAAACTTGTTTCTCCTTGGGCTATAGCAACAAGAATCAATGGATCGACATCATTTTCTTTTCCATACTGAACCATCATCTCACCTACACCAGAACCTGCTGCTGGAGAAGCTTTATCTTCAAAATATTGATTGATGAAATCAGCAATTTCTTTATCACTACCTGTGTAATCTAAACCTGCTCCATTTACTCCAGAATTACCTTGTACAGCCTTTCCTTCTTGAGATGTTGCTTCAACTTCCTTTACTGCTTCTGTTCCATTTACAGTTCCAGCTTCTTCTTTAACCATTGTATTTTCAGCAGGAACACCAGATGTTGATGCAGTTTCAACCTTTTTTTCAGCCTCTTCTACTTTTTCATTAGTAGCTTCCTTAACGGACTCAGCAACAGGATTATCTGTACTATCTAATTTAGAGGCTTTCTCTTTAAGCTGTTCAGTAACATTTCCTGATTGATATCCAGAAAGTGATTGATAGTTACCAGCTTTTACATCATCTATCTTATCAAGTTCACTTGTAAGTGCTGAAATATCAGACATTGTTTCTAATGCACTTGGTGAAGCTTCTGCTGAAACTTCTGCTCCTGCAACTTTTTCAGCAGCTGTATCATAAATAGAATTATTCTCCAATGTTTCAGAAATATTTTTTAACTCATCTGCTGTAAAATCTTTGTGAAGAATAAAATTATTACTACCAGTTACCTGTGATTCTGTTTTTGAACGTTCTGATACTGCTTGTTCATGAGTATTGTTACCATTTGCATCATATATATTGTTAGAACCTATGGTTGTAATATTTCCATTCTCATCTCTTCCAGTAACTATTTCTACATGTCTATAATCACTGCCGATATGCATCCAAACATCACCAGCTTGAGCTTCATCTGCAGAAACTAATTTATATCCTTCATTATTCAGAAGATCGTCTTTAAGACCTTTTACAGTATTTATATGCTCGTCAGTTCTTCCAGTTGCTACTAAAACAGAACTTACGAAATTAGCACAATTATTAGTTTTATAATCACTATAGTTAACATCATTTTTATCTGTACATTGTCTCTGAAGACCTAATAAATTTTCACCATCTTTATTTATAAAACAAGTCTGTTCGCCCATAAACTGTCTTGCATAATCAACAGATATTTCACCAGAGAATTCATTTGCCTTTTGAGTGGATTTACCTATAGCGGCTTCTTCATAAGCATCAGCATCTCCAGTAATCCAACTCATATTTAATTGACTCCCATCATCTGCCTCATCTGCTTCTGCAGAAGCTTCATTTGAAATACTTGTTGAATCATTTGTATCTATTTCATGAGATTTTTCAGTGGAACTTGTACTGCTTGAACTGCTTGAAGTTTCTGATGTACTTGAGGTACTTGATGTACTTGAAGAACTTGAACTTTCTGATGTGCTTTGAGTATTATTAGTTGAAGATGTACTCTGTGTTGAAGAACTTGAACTTGAACTTGATACTTCACTGACTGGGGAAATTTCATCAGCCATTTTTTTACCCTCCAATTTTTTAAAATAATTTATACTATATTAACAAAAAAAATAATAAAAAAAATATTAAATAAGTTAAATAAATGTTAAAAATATTAAAATTTAATGTTTTTTGTAAATTTTTATAGAATATATAAAAATCACGCCATCAAAATTTGAAAGCGTGATATTGTCTGCCTTTAATAAAATTATAATAAAAAATTAAAGTTTGAGTTTGAAACAATATTATAAAAAAAGTGGCTGTGAAAAAAGTAAATATATCGAATACAGCATTTTAAATATAGGCGATCGACTCAATTTTTAAGTAAATAATAATTTACAGGCTTAGATTGCCACG
>CADASF010000038.1:23766-35914 GCA_902790465.1 uncultured bacterium
TTTACTTATTTTTTTTGCATTTAGCACAACGAGTTAATTTACGAAGATTATATAAAAAAAAGGCTGTGAAAAAAAATACTTTTTTCACAGCCCCTTTTTATTTAGCTATAAATTTTACACTCTATGTCCCTTTAGCTGTTCTATTTCTTTCTGCAAATTTTCAATTTCAGCTTGTTTATCAGCAATGTTAGAAACATATTTTAAATCCATTAGATTAGCAGCATTAAGTCCCCAACCACTACTACTATTTCCATGATTCAAACCTATACCACCTAAAGCTCCCAAAACATTAACACTATTGCTATTATTGCCCAATAAACCACCTAATCCTAATGATGAATTGCTTTGTTGGCGTTTTTGTTGAAGCTCTTCCAATTCAGCTTGTTTCTGCTTCAATTCTTCTTCTTTCATGCGTATCTGCTCAAAATTTGGATTACCATGGTGTGGACCGTGTGGACCGTGTGGACCGTGTGGACCGTGTGGACCGTGTGGACCTTGTGGACCGTGTGGACCCTGTGGACCTTGTGGACCGTGTGGACCCTGTGGACCTTGTGGACCGTGTGGACCTTGTGGACCGTGTGGACCCTGTGGACCGTGATGATGTGCTTGTGCTTGCAATTCTTGAATCTTTTGATTATTTTCTGATATATGTTGCTTAATTTCTTGTCTCTGTTGCTTTATATCTTCTATTTCTTTTTTGAGTTCTTTAATTTCTCCTTGCTTAATACTAATTTTCATTTGGTCTATATCAAATAGTCCAAGACCGCCTATAGCACTATTAATCCCCCCCGTAATAGAATTAAAGGCAGGAATTATATTATTATTTTTATTACCCAATAAAGAAGAGAACGGATTGTTTTGTTGTTTCTCCTGCTGTTTTTGTTGAAGCTCTTGTAATTCTGCTTCTTTTGTTTGCAATTCAGATTCTTTACTTCTTTGCTTGCTTGCAAGACTCAAATCTTGTCCAAACAATTGCTTATTTTCATTTTTCAAATCTTTTATTTGCTGAAATATATCTTGTTGTTCTCCACCCAATAAACCATTGAGATTCAAATTCATGCCATGTGGTCCCTGTTCTTCCATTGCTTCATCAGAAAAAAAGGAATTATCACCAATTCCTCCACCAAATTGTGGTCCCTGAGGCATAGAATTATGAGTTTGTGATAAATTGACGGTAACTCCCCAATTAGCTCCACGAACAGGAGCATCACCATAACTTGGATTAAACATTGTTTGAATATTCATTTAGCTATATCTTCCTTATCAAATTTTAAATTCATTTTATCAAAAAAAATCCAAAAACTCCACAAAAAATTATTAAATTAATGTTAAAAAAATTAATTTTTTTATTTTTTTGTAAAAATTAATGTCTATATTGTATAAAACAAAAAATTTTGCTAAAATATCTTTATGAGTAAATGTGATTTAATAGCAATAGTTGGAAGTGGTGGAAAATCTTCAATAATGCATGATTTAGCAGAATCAATATATATTCGAGATAAAAAAAACATCTGGCTTACAACTACAACAAAAGTTTCATTCGAATATGAAAATAAAAATTCTGTCTTATATCAATGTTCAGGTTATGAAAATATCCCTGATCCTCTCCCCTACCCCATCACTTTTCTATATTCAAAAAAATTTAACAATGGGGAAAAACTATCTGGACCTTGTCCCATTTTGATATCAAATAAACTTTGGAACAATGGGAAAAACACCGTAATTTTTGAAGCAGACGGAAGCAAACGACTTCCATTAAAATATTATGAACCAAAAGATAGGCAACTCACAGGAAAAGAGACAAAAATAATAATATGTATAAGTATAAAATTTTCGAAAATGAAAATAGGGACTGAATCAATTCATAGATTTTCAAAATATGGAGACAAAAATTTAGAGGGAAAAGATTTTAATTATACATTTTTAGAAAAACTTATATATTCAGAAAATGGATATATGAAAAATATAGATGAAAATAAATCTTATATCATATATAATGGTATCGAATCAAAAAAAGAATTAGAAATTGCAGAAAATCTAAAAAATATTCATCTAAAAAGGTTTCCAAACAGCAAATGTTTTGCAAGAGGAACATATTTTGGAATCCATAAGGGAATAACAGGGGAAACATGGTGGAACATGAAAAAAATCTAAAAATTTCACTGATTTTGATGAGTGCTGGTACATCTCAAAGAATGAAAGCATGTAAACAATTAATGAAACTTCCAAATGGTGATATACTTGCAGAATATACACTAAAAAAATATTTGCAATTTCCTTTTGATGAAATTATAGTTGTTCTTGGAAGAGAAAAAGAAAAATTACAAGAAATTTTCAAAAAATATGATGTAAAAACTGTATATAATGAAAATTATATTAATGGAATAGGAACTTCTGTTGCTTGTGGTGTAAAAAATTTATCTAAAAATTCAAACGCTTGCATGATGGCTCTTGCCGACATGCCAAAAATTTCTATTGAAATAATATCTCAACTGATCAATTTTTACAAAATAAATCAAGAAAATATAATCATTCCTACAAAAAATGGAAAAAGAGGCAATCCGACTATTTTCCCTTCAAAATCTTATGGAGAATTAGAAGAATTAAAAGCAGATAAAGGCGGAAGTATTGTCATTAAAAATAATCCAAAATTTGTAAAAGAAATTGAAGTTGAATCAGATGATATTTTTTTTGACATTGACAATAAAGAGACATGGGAAAATTTTATTATGGAGTGTTGGTAAAATCCAACCAAACAGCCTCTATTTAGAGGTGATGTCATTGCAAGGGAGCTGTGCGACCGTGGCAATCTCAACCACTTAATTTAAATTTAGCAATTTATTAAACAGACCAGCTACATTATTCTAAATATAGGCGATCGACTTAATTTTTAAGTAAACAATAATTTACAGACTTAGATTGCCACGGCTACGCCTCGCAATGACAAAGTGGCAGTGTACAGGCATATGTTGGATAGTTTATAGCAACTTTTTATTTACTTATTTTTTTAAAAATTAACTATCACAAGGCGTTAGTTTACCAACACAACAAATTTTTATATTTTTAATAGAGACGGTGGGTGGGATGGACGGAGGAAGTTAGACATTTTTTTGACCAAGACAGAAGACATGACTGCGATTCCCTCTCCTCTTCCTAAAAATCCCATTTTCTCATTAGTCTTTGCTTTTACCTCAACATGATTTTCATCAATTTTACATATCAAAGCCGTATTTTTGGCAATTTCTCTTTTATATTTATATAATTTTGGTTCTTCTGCAATTATAATAGTGTCAATATTTACTATTTGAAACCCTTTTAAATGCAATCTTTTCACAACATCTTCCAAAAGAAATGCACTTGATATCCCCTTATAATTTGGGTCTGTATCTGGAAAAAGTGTCCCTATATCGCCTAATGAACTTGCACCTAAAAGAGAATCAATAACTGCATGAAAAAATACATCTCCGTCAGAATGGGCATGAAATCCCTTTTCATAAGGAATATTAACTCCTCCAAGAACAATTCCCATTTTAGAGGGATCAAATCTATGACTGTCAAAACCTATTCCTGTAAAATATTCAAAAGAAGTAATATTTTCCAATTTTTCTAATCTTTTTAAAATATCATCCATAAAAATTATGTCCAATCAAAGTAATTTAAATATAATCGAAATATTCCCAAGTATTCAGGGAGAATCAACATACCAAGGAGAGCCCTGCACCTTTATAAGGCTAAGTGGCTGTAATCTAAAATGTAAATACTGTGATACATTGTATTCACATGAAAAAGGAACAGAGATTTCACAAGATACAATTATTGAACAAGTAAAAAAATATGGCAACAAAATAGTAGAAATTACAGGCGGAGAGCCACTTCTTCAAAAAAATTGCATTGAACTCATGAAAAAACTCATAGACTTAGGCTATACTGTACTGCTCGAAACAAATGGAAGTATTTCAATAAAAAATGTTCCCGAAGAAGTAATAAGTATAGTTGATATAAAAAGCCCTGCAAGTGGAATGAATGACAAGATGTCGAAAGAAAATCTTGAAATAATAAGACCACATGACCAAATAAAATTTGTCTTAATGGATAGACAAGATTATTTATGGGCTAAAGATTTTATCCAAAAATTCAATTTAACTTCTCGTTGTAAAATATTATTTTCTGCTGTATTTGAATCACTTCCTTTAAATAATTTGGCAGATTGGATTGTTGAAGATAAATTAAATGTTAGATTAAATGTACAAATACACAAATTTATTTGGGGAGTAGATTCAAGAAAGTGAAAAAAACTCTTGCATTATAGTAGCTCAAATGTGTTATAATAAAATGATTTTATCTATATTAAAAATGAAAAAAACGAAGGGAGGATTCAGGGGTTGTGAAAAAATAAAATAGTTTGTTTTATCTGCTTTCGCAACTTTTTGGGTACAATACGCTCACCAATTTTTTTTCTCCTTTCTATTTTAAGAAAGGAGCTTAATTGGGAAACATTTTTCTCTTTTTATTTTTCTAATTTTATTTAAAATAGAGAAGATTTTAATTAGGAGATTCCTTTTTAGATACTACTACGAGAAAAAGTGATGCAGTTCCAGTATTTTTTCTCCTTGCTTGCAAGGAGCTAATTTGCCCGTATTGCACCGCACAAAAGTTGCTCAATTAGAGTTTTTCACAGACCCCCCAAAAAAATATGAAAAGAAGAGATTTTTTGATGACTTCTGCTTTGACATTGGCAAGTACAGCATTTTTAGCTGGTTGTCAAAAAGACGAGAAAAAAATCGTTACAAAAGAGGGCGAAATTGCAAAAAGAAAATTTAGAGACCTCGATATTCCACTTCTCGGTTTTGGTTGTATGAGATTGCCGATGAAAGGCGAAGAAGTTGACATGGAAGAATTGGAAAAAATGGTTGACCATCTCATGAGCCATGGTGCAAACTATTTTGACACTGCCTACATGTATGTAAACGAAAAATCAGAAACAGCAATAGGCAAAGTGTTAAAAAAATATAAAAGAGAAGATTTTATTCTCGCAGATAAAAGCCCTATTTATAAGATGAATTCTCAAGAAGATGTAAGAAAAATATTTGATGAACAGTTAAAAAAGTGTCAAGTCGAATATTTTGATTTTTACATGTGCCACAACATAAATGCTAATACTGTTGACACATACAGAAAAGTAAAAATGTATGACGAATTGGAAAAACTAAAAAAAGAAGGTAAAATAAAATATATAGGTTTTTCATTCCATGGCACTCCTGAAATACTCAAACAAGTAGTAAAAGAACACAAATGGGATTTCTGTCAACTACAGATCAATTATCTAGACTGGGACATTGTAAAAGCAAAAGAACAGTATGAGATAGCACAAGCTGAAAATATACCTGTAACAGTAATGGAACCACTCAGAGGTGGCGGTCTTGTAAGATTGAGTGAAAAAGCACTTGCAAAACTAAAAGAACAAAACCCAAATGTAAAGCCTGCTGAATTTGGTCTCAGATGGGCTGCAAGTAGAAAAAATGTCATAACAGTTTTAAGTGGAATGAGCAATCTTCAACAGGTAAAAGAAAATGTAGAGACATTTATGCACTACAAGGAAATGACACCTGAAGAAGAAAAAATTGCAGATGAAACAGCAAAAGTAATACAATCACAGGGAGAAATCAACTGTACAGGTTGTAAATACTGTATGGAAGTATGTCCAAAAGGAATAAATATTCCTGCTACATTTGCACTTTACAACCAGTATAAAGTTGACAATAGATCATTTGGATTTAAAATGTACTATGAAACACTTGATGAGAGTGAAAGACCTGATAAGTGCATAAAATGTAATTTGTGTACAAAAAATTGTCCTCAAAATCTAAAGATTCCAGAGCTTTTGGCAAAAGTTAAAGATGAATATGACAAATTAAAAGGCATGAAGAGATAAAATTATGAAAAAAAATAAGTTTCCTTATATCATAAGACTTGTAATTTCTATTGTTGTTTTGATAACAGCAATTTTGGCAATATGGGGAATATATCCTGTACATATAATGGATATTCAATTAAATCCGCTTTTGCAGAGATGTCTAAGACATCCACATACAATAGAAATAATATTGCTATCTGCAATTTTGATTGCAACTTTGATATTCGGAAGATTTTACTGTTCGCTTATATGTCCTTTTGGAATATTACAAGAAGTATTTGCACTCATTTTTAATAAAAAGAAAAATGAGCCTGTACCTAATGCAAAATACAAATATTTAATTGCTGGAATAAGTTTTGGATTACTTTTTGGTGGTTCAGCTTTGATTTTTAGACATGTCGATCCATACACAATTTTTGGCTCTGCCTCAAGTCTTTCAATATTTGGAATATGCGTAACTATAGCAGTTATTATTCTTGTATTTTTCAAAAATAGACTTTTTTGTACAAATATATGTCCTGTTGGTGCATTGCTTGGAATCATTTCAAAAATATCAATTTTTAAAATACACATGGACAAAGACAAATGTATAAGTTGTGGAATGTGTTCAAGAGCATGCCCATCAGGCTGTATTGATTTTAAAAATAAAAAAATAGACAATGAAACATGTGTAAAATGCTTAAAATGCTCTTCTGTTTGTCCCAAAAATGCAATAAAATATGGAGCTGAAAAAAGGGAAGAAGAAAAATTTAATATAAATAGAAGAGAAGCAATATATGGAATAGGTGCTTTGGCTTTATTTGCTGGGGCATACATGGCAGGAATAAAATTTGTAAAAGGCACAACAAAAAAGATAAAAGACATCATTTTACCACCTGGAGCTGAAAATACAACTCGAATGGAAAATACATGTCTAAATTGCAATCTCTGTGTTAAAAACTGCACGAACAAAATCCTAAAACCTGCAGATGAAAATTTTAATTTTGTTCATATTGATTATTCACAGGGAAAAGGATATTGTGAATTTAATTGTAATAAATGTTCAACAATATGTCCTGCTGGTGCAATTAAAAGAATTTCCCTTGAACAAAAACAAAAAACAAGAATTGCAATGGCTTACATACATGAAAATATCTGTCATGAATGTGGAATATGTGTAAGTGAATGTCCAACACATGCGATTTCTCAACCAAATGGAAAAACAGCACAAGTAGATGGTAGTAAATGTATAGGATGTGGAAAATGCAAAACAGTATGCCCATTTAAAGCAATAGACATATCTGCAATTAAGAAACAATCGTAGAAAGTGAAGTGATAACATGTCATTAGGTATTACTGAAATAGTTTTAATATTGATAGTTGCAATATTACTATTTGGAGGCAAAAAAATTCCAGAACTTG
The DNA here is from genome assembly GCA_902790465.1 of uncultured bacterium. Lineage (GTDB taxonomy): Bacteria > Vulcanimicrobiota > CADAWZ01 > CADAWZ01 > CADAWZ01 > CADAWZ01. Next base: position 31,082 of record CADASF010000038.1, read on the forward strand.
CAAAAGCATTGGGAAGAGCTTCTTATGAATTTAAAAAAGCTAAATCAGAAATTCAAAAAGAAGCAAAAGAAGTAGAAGAATCACTTGAATATAAAGATGAAAAACCCAAAGAGTATCAATTAAAAGATGATGTAAATGAAGTATAGAAAAATAGCCTGTGAAATTTCACAGGCTATTTTTTACGATCATTTCATTTTTTTTACAATATCTTTTTTATAAATGACTCACATTCATTTAACATTTTATATGATTTTTCATGTGAAGATGCTTCTGCATAAATTCTGAAAACAGGTTCTGTTCCTGAAGGTCTAAATAAAATCCAGCTACCATCTTCAAGAATACATTTTATTCCATCGAGTGTATAGACATCTTTTATTTTTTCATCTGCAAAAGATGAAGGCATTTTTGTACAGAATTTTGAAATAACTTCATCTTTTTCATCATTATTTTTAAATAATATATCTGTTCTATGGAGACAATAAAGTCCAAATCTGTCAACAATATCACTTTTTATTTCACTTATACTTTTATTGGAATAAACCATTGCTTCAAGGAGTAATAATGCAACAAGTGGACCATTTTTATCAGGAATACCCATTTTTATACCTATTCCACCTGATTCTTCTCCACCAATTAAAATATTGTGTCTCAACATCAAATTAGTTATGTGATTAAATCCAACAGGAGTTTCATGATAACTCAATCCATAGGCATTGGCCATTTGTTTTAAAAGTTGAGATGATGAAAAAGAAGAAACAACATCTCCTTCTAATTTTCTATTTTCTACAAGATGCCAAAGCAATATGGACATTATATCATAAGATTGCAAAAAAGAACCCTGTGAATCAACTGCTCCAACAGTATCAGCATCTCCATCAAAAGCAAAACCAATATCAGCTCTATTTTTTAAAATTTTTTTCATCAAAGGTCCTATATTTCTGACAATAGGCTCTGGAGTATATCCTCCAAAGAGAGGATCTATGTTATTTCTAATTTCATCAATAAAGACACCAACAGAATGAAAAAACTTTCTCATTAGCCCAGAAGCTGAACCATATATAGAATCACTTATTATTTTAAATCGAGCATTTGCGATCCTCTCCATGTCAACAAAAGAAACAGTCTCTTCTGTGTAAAGCTCATCAAATGAAACCCTCTTTATATATGCCTTAGGAATATCATTAGGAATATAGCTCTTTTTAGAGAATATCATTTTTTCTATTCCCCATTTAATTTCAGAAATAGCACTTCCTCCATATTCTCCCTTAAATTTTATTCCATTATATTCATAAGTGTTATGACTTGCTGTTATTATCAATCCAGCAGATAACTTTTTTTTCAAAACATAATTTGATACAGCAGGAGAAGAACAGAAAGAAGAAGATAAAAAAACAGGAATCCCACAACTTGAAATAACATCTGCAACAACTTCAGCAAATTTATCAGATAGAAATCTTGTATCATATCCTATTGCAACTCCAGCCGAAGGAGAAGTATATTTAAATGATTTTCCTTCTGTACATTCTTTTGAATATATATCAAGTTTAGCTCTTTCAGACCAATAAAGCCAATTTGCAACTGCTTTTGCAAATTTTTTTATATTGTCAAAAGTAAAAACATCTCCAATAATGGCTCTCCAACCTTCAGTACCAAAAGATATTCTCATATTTTTTTCCTTTTCTATAAAAATAATAACCGTCTAATTAAAAAATTAAACGGTTATTTTTAATATAAATTTCTATTATTCTGCACCATGCTTTGTCAAATAATTGCAAACTTCCTCATGACCCTCTTTTTGGGCATAGTATAAAGGAGTTCTGTTTGCTTTGTCTCTTGCATTAATATTTGCATCACAATTTTTAAGAATTTTCAAAACATTTAAATTACCTAAAAAAGCAGCTCTATGCAATGGTGTCCAACCCAATTTATCAGATTTATTTACATTTACTCCATGTTGAACAAGAATTCCAAGTATATCTGGATTATTTGTTCTTACAGCAAGGTCTATCGGGGTTAATCCAGTCTTATCCTCAATATTTATATTAGCCCCTTTAGTTGCTAACAATTCTACAATTTTCAAATTGCCATTTTCAATAGCAGTAAATATAGGAGTTTCACCTGATTTATTTTTTTCATTTGGATTTGAACCAGTTTCAAGTAAATATTCAACTATATCTGCATGACCAACAGAAACAGCAAGTTGCAACATATTATTACCAAATTTATCAATAACATTATCTTTTATTGGTGTTATTTTAGTAAAAGACTTTACTTCTTCCAATTTACCAAGAACAATAGCCCTCAACAATGATTCTTGTGCCTGTGTAAAACCTGGACTTGAAATAGGCTGTGATGATATCCCCATTGCAGGAGAAGATGGAAGTGTATGAACAGAACCAATATTAGAAAGTGGAGTAACTGTAGGAATTTGAGGAATTTTAGGGATCTGAGGAATTTGTTGTTCTGCTTTTAATACATCTGATGAAGCAGGAAAAGGTGTTCCACAACCATTGCAAAATTTAGCCCTATCATTATTTTGCTTTCCACATTTATTACATTTTTTAGGCATAATAAACTCCATTCACTTCTTTTGCTGAAAACACAAAAATAAAACATTTTGTAATTATTATCTTAATTTTAAATTACTTTGTAAAGGTTTATTTTCCTTTTTTTAAAATTCAATTTTTGATTTAATATATTTTGAAGGTTTAATTAATAAAAAAAAGAAATAGAAATTTCAAATTAAAATAATAGATAATAAAGGCGATTGTAATGTATATAATAATAAAAATATCAATATATTTATTTGTCATCTTGGGAATTGTAAATTTAATATTTGCATTTAGAAGTATTATATATAGAAAAACATATCTCTCTAAAGCAAAAAAATATGATGATTCAAATCCTAAAAGTGTTGCTTTATTTATTCCATGTAAGGGAATAGAAGACCATGTAGATGAATATCTAAATGGCATGATGCAACAAGATTATCCAGAATATAGATTATATTTTATAACAGAAAGTGAAAAAGACCCAGCATCTCCATTGATTAAAGAAATAATAAAAGATAAAAAAAATGCTTCACTCATAATAGCAGGCAGAACTTCAAAATGTTGCCAAAAAAATCATAATTTGCTTGCAGGAGTAAGAGAAGAATTAAAAAAAGAAAAACCAGCAGATTATTTTGTATTTGCTGATGCAGATGTCCAACCAAATAAAACATGGCTAAAAGATCTTGTCCAACCACTTTCAAGTTCAGATGTTCAAGCAACTACAGCTTTTAGATGGCTAAAACCCAAAAACTTTTCTTTTTTTGGCACAATGCATGCCATGTTAAGTGCATATTTAGGAACATTGATGTCATCTTCTGATGGAATGTGGGGTGGCTCCATGGCAATAAAACGAGAGGCTTTTAGTAAATATGGAGTTGACAAAAGGTGGGAAACAGCTGTTGCTGATGATATATCTTTAATGGAAATTGTAATAAAAAACAAACTAAAAAGAGTATTTGTTCCTATTTGTTCAGCAGAAAGTTCAAATGTTATAAAAGATGCAAATGCTTTATTTGAATGGTTTTTACGCCAAATTCAATATTTAAAAACTTATTGTAAAGCTCATTGGATTACATCTATATTTTTTATTGGTTTAAATACGATAACAACTATTTTGCTTTTTGTGTTATCAATATATTCTCTAATAACATCAGGATTATCAAGTATATCTATTATGCTTATAATATGTTGTATATTGTTCATAATGATCATGTCTTTAAGCAGGTTTGAAGGAAAAGAAGGTCAACATTATTTTATTTGGTGCCTTATGGTAATACCTTCAATAACAATGGGCTTTATTTGTTTAATAGCTTCAATATTCAGATCAGATATGATATGGAGAGGCATAAGATACGGAATAAATAAAGATGGAACTGTTTCATTTGTAAAAGTTGAAAAAGAAAATGGGTAATCTTGAAAAATAAGTGAAATTGATATATAATATTAACAAGAAAACATAAAAGGAGCGATTCCTGTCATGTTAAAAAAATTGACTATTATTTTTATTGCTTTATTGGCAATAATAAATACATCTGGATGTGGTGATAAAGGGGCAAAAGCACAGGCTAAAACTACATTAACCTTAATAAATGTATGTGAAAAAGACAAAACAAATGAAACTGCATTAGAAGAACGGCAAAGACAATTTACTGAATTTTATGAAGCAGAAAATAATATAAAGGCTAATTCCACTTCAAGTTATACTGCTGCTTTTAGAGCGGGTAACGGCTGTTCTAGCCACAGTCTTGGTACTATTTCAAGAGCTCAACAAGTTATTAATAATAATGACACACAAGCCGCAGATACATATAAAAACTTAGATGGTTATCCAACTATATATGGAATAATAAGTGCAAACAATGGCATCATGATAAATGGCAATGTTTCAGTATATGGTGGATTATATACTCAAGATGAAATAAAAATGGCAAACGGTTCTTATGCAATAATTAATAATAGTTATATAGATAAAATCGCTACATATCCTAATAAATATAATGGTGATGTATTTTTAAAAGACAAAATGACTACAGAAATGTCAAAAGTAATTCCAATAAAACCAGTAAATATGCAAAATGTTAAAAGAAAAATAAAATTGGTCAACATAAGTGAAGAAGGGGAAGAAAAATAGATTAAAAAAAAGAAGGGGCTGTGAAAAAAATACTTTTTTCACAGCCCCCTTTTTTTTATATAATCTTCGTAAATTAACTCGTTGTGCTGAATGCAAAAAAACAAGTAAATAAAAGTTGCTATAAACTATCCAATATATGCCTGTATACTG
>CADASF010000039.1 GCA_902790465.1 uncultured bacterium
AAATACAAATGTAATTTATGGAAAAGAAAGTGAAATTATATTTGGAGATGATTCTATTTGTGAGAAAATTTTTGATAAGTCAATAAGGATAAATTGTGAGTCATTTTTCCAAGTAAATTATAATTCTGCCTGTGAAATGGTAAAAACTGTAAAAAGTTTTTTGCCTGAAAAATCGGATTCTGTTTTTCTTGATTCTTACTGTGGAAGTGGCTTTTTTAGCCTTTTTGCTTCAGATGTGTTTAAAAAGACTATAGGTATAGAAGAAAATAAAATATCAATTTCACAAGCTCTTAGAAATGTCAAAGAAAATAATATAAACAATGCTGAATTTGTCTGTTCTAAAATGGAAGATTATGTAAATAATATAGATATGTCAAATGTTAAATATGCTCTTGTCGATCCCCCTCGTAAAGGGCTTGATATTTCTGTTATTGAGTTGTTGACATCAAATGATATTGAGCATATTGTCTATGTATCTTGTAATCCAGCGACACTTGCAAGGGATTTGAAAATATTTTCTGAAAAGGGATTTAATCCTGTAAATGTACAGCCCATAGATATGTTTCCACAAACAGCACATGTTGAAACAGTCGTTAAATTAGAAAGGCGATAAAATCATATGGATTTATCTGAGAATTATAAACAGAATGGTTATGAGATTGTTTTAGAAAATAATAATTCCACTGAGCAGGAAGAATATACGGAAACACTTCTACCTTTTGCCAATGAAAAGACTTCTGATGATGAAAATTTTGTTAATAACAATTCTAACAGAATATTGAATCTAAAAAATAAAGTAAATGATTCAATTCCACAGAAAATAAGGGATATGCTCGAACTTTACGAGTTTAAAAATGGATTTAGAAAAAATTTCTATATTCAGGGCAAATTTATGGAAGATTACGAGGACGACAAGCCTTGGAATGGTAACTTTCTGCATTATTTTCCCACATATAATGATTTGGATGTTGAACAATTACGGGGCTATTTTACTTGGCGTACTCATGTTAGAAGAGGAGAATATCAGCCCATAAGCACTTCATTTGCATATATCTATGTTTATGAGCTTTTAAATGGAATAGGAACAGTATCTGTTGAAGATAGTTTGGAAAAACTAAAGGAATTTGAAAAAGAATTCATTGATTCAGGCATTGGTGATGTCAATATGAAATCAAATGTAAGCAGATGGATGATGGAATTAGCAGTTGCCAGTGGATTTCCTCCAGATATTGTCCGTCAATATACAGATCCAGAAATATTGGAATTTGATGAGGCATTGCTCGCACTTAAAAAGCCAAATGAACATAGTGATGATGAGATATTTAATGCTTTTGTAAAATTTGGTGGAAAGAAAATAACATTGTCGCCAGTTTTACAAAATAACGAATCCGAAGGAAAACGACTTTTTGCACGGATTTGGAAATATACACTTGAAAATTTTAACAAGAATGGCAGAAAGTTGTTTTCTTCTTGTTTTGGAGGATTTCGTTATTACGATTGGTATCCTATGGGCAATGCTGTTTATTACAGAGATAAGGAACCAGATTCTTTGATTTGTGAATTGAATGAGTGCCACAAGTATGTATGTAAAAAAGGCATTTGGAAGAGACAGGGTTATTATGAAGAATTTTTTAACAAAAAGCGTTTTAAAGGACTTTTGCATGAATCAGATAGGCTTTTACGCATATATTTAAACATTGGTCGTCCATTAAAAGAAGTTTATGATGAGTCTTGGGCTACTCCTTTTATACAATCTGTGATTGAAGCTGATAGAAATGAAAAATTGGAGGCTTCAAAGCCAAAAATTAATATCTGTTTTGACAATCTCGAACAAATTCGCCAAAATGCAATTATTACTCGTGATAGTTTGTTGACAGAAGAAGAAAAAATGGAAGAAACCAAAAAGGAAGAAGTTAAAGTGGCTGAGCCTGTTATTGTTATTTCTAATGAAAGTGTATCATTGCCATTGGATAATGATCAAGTTCAAATATTGAAGATGATTTTTAAAGGTGAATCTGTCAAACAAACTCTTAAATCGTTAAATAAAATGGCAGAAGTAGTTGCTGATTCACTAAATGAAATCCTGTTTGATGAAATTGGAGATAATGCTCTTGAATGTATAGGTGATGATATTATTTTAATAGAGGATTATAGAGAAGATTTAGAGCGGATAATTGGAGGAAAGGGTGAAAATTAATTTTTTAGTTTTTGCTATGCCACTTTTTATTTAGTGCGGAATGAAAAATATTGCTTTTTTGTTGTTAATATTGTATAATTATAAAAAATAAGTTTGTTTTAAGAATGAATTTTATGGATACAGAAAATACAAAAATTGAAAATAATGAAATAGCTGCAGAAATTAAAGAACGAAAAAGAAAAACTTGGGAAGAATTAACTTTTCAAGATGATTATTTGTTTAAAAGGGTGATGTGTGAAATAGACATCTGTACAAGAGTTCTTGAAACACTTTTGAACATCAAAATAATTAAAGTTGAATACATACAAAAAGAAGTAATTTTTAAAGAAAATTATGATAATAAGGGGATTAGGCTTGATGTATATTTAGAAGATTCAAATGGTGTAATATATGATATTGAAATGCAAGTTCAAGCCTTAAAAGAAGAAGAGTTTGCGAAAAGACTCAGATATTATCAGGCATTAATTGATGCTTCGATTTTGTATGTTGGACAAGATTATGAACAGCTTAAAAAATTATATATAATTTTTATATGCCCATTTAAACTTTTTGGTGGAGAGCAACAGATTTATACATTTAAAAATTATTGCAGGGAAAATAAAGAAATTGAATTAAAAGATGATGTTACAAAAATTCTTGTCTCAACAAAAGGCAAAAAAGATAAAAATGTAAATGCTGATTTAGAGGCTCTGTTTGCTTATATTAACGGAAATAAAGTTGATAATCCCTTGGTTAACATGATTGATGATCGAGTAAAATTTATAAAAAATCAAGAGGAGGAGAGAACAATGTATATGCAATATGGATTGAAAATAAGAGATGAAAGAAAAGAAGCAAAAGAAGAAGGAAGAGCTGAAGGAAGAGCTGAAGGAAGAGTTGAAGCTACAATAGAAAATTTAAAATCAATTATGGAAACCTTTCATGTTTCCCTTGAACAAGCATTAGCTGGATTAAAAATTCCAAAAGAAAAATACGGGTTCTATATAAGCCAAATCAATTAAAATTTCAATCCTCTTTCATTTATGCAAATAGCAACAAACAAATAGGGCGTGTTGGTAAACTCTATTTTTAAAAATTTACTTTATTTAAATCAGCTTTCGCAACTTTTTGGGTATAAGATGTTCACTGAGTTATTTTTACCCCTAAGTTATGGGCAATTTGCTAAAAACAACCATTTTTTTTCTAAGTACAATTTTAAAGAAACTACTATAGAAAATAACAATTCATTCACTATCTTATACCGCACAAAAGTTGCTTATTGGTAGTTTACCAACACACCCTAATAACAGCAGTATTTGTTGCAAATGATGAAAAAAGGCAAATAATTTTATAAATTAAATTTAGAAAAAGAGCTACGGAATTTTTCTTCTGTAGCTCTTACCTTATTTATAAGTTTAAAATCTTATTTTTTGCCATATAAATTTTTTGTAAAATGTTTATAAACTCTTTTAATGATTCCCTTTTATCATAAGTATGTACACATAAATAGCAATCAAATTTTTCTTCACATTCAAAAGGAATCCAAGCAAATTGTTCTGCATAGTCCTGAAAAAATCCAGGTGTCAAACAAATTCCTCTATCTGATGCAATATTAATCAGAGTTGTATCGTGGTTTTCACTGTTGAAATAATCAATATCAATAGAAGTTATAATTTCTTGTTGCAATTTTCTAAGTTGTGGAGGCGATCCCCCACCAACCATCAAAACTCTACCTCTTAAATCTTCAATTTTAGCTGCTTTATTTTTTGCCAAAGGGTCGTCTTTTTTGCATATCAAATAAATTTTACTCGTATATAACGGAAAAAGTTTTGTATCTGGAACATGTTTCATCTCATTGTCAAATGTGAAAAAGATATCCTGATTTCCCTTTAAAAACTCTTCAGGGTGATAAAAATCATTGAAAATAGGGGTAATCAAAATATTTGGATATTTTTCTTTAAATTTTTTTATAGCTTCTGGCAAAAAATATATACAAGAACGAGTTGGAAGTCCAATAATTATATTATCTGAATATTTTTTGCTAAAATTTTGTGCCTGTTCAATAGCTTTTTTTAATTGCTCTCTGACAGTTCGTAAAGTTGTACAAAATTGCCTTCCTGCAGGTGTTAATGTAGCTCCTTTTCCAGATCTTTCAAATAGCTTGAAACCAAGTTCATTTTCTACCTCCTTAATTTGATATGTCAAAGTTGACTGTGCTATGAAAAGATTTTCAGAAGCCCTATTAAAATTCTGCGTTTGAGCAAGTTCTAAAATATAATCAATTTGTTTTGTATTCATAAAATATATTATATATCAATCGAAAAATTAAATCAATAATTAAATATTTCAATTTGACTTTTCGTTTAATATAATTTAAAATGAAGTTACAAAAAATAAAAGGAGCTTTGAAAAATGCAATATGTAAAATTGGGAAATACAGGCGTAGATGTTTCAAGAATTTGTTTAGGTTGTATGAGTTTTGGAAAACCAGGAAGCGAAAATGGAGTTTTTCCTTGGGCAAGAGATTTTGAAGAAGCAAAGCCAATATTTAAAAAAGCAATAGATTTGGGTATAAATTATTTTGACACAGCAAATGTATATCAGTTAGGTACTTCAGAAGAAATCACAGGAAGACTTATAAAAGAGTACAACCTCAATAGAGATGAAATCGTTGTTGCAACAAAAGTTCATTTTGTAATGCGTGAAGGTCGTCCAAATGGTGGTGGTTCTTCAAGAAAAAATATTATGGCAGAAATAGACCATTCTTTAAAAAGATTAGGACTTGACTATGTCGATTTATATCAAATTCACAGATTAGATCACGAAACTCCAATGGAAGAAATTATGGAAGCTCTTCACGATGTCGTAAAAAGTGGAAAAGCAAGATATATTGGTGCAAGTACAATGTTTGCTTGGGAATTTGAAAGACTGAATCAAATAGCAGAAAAGCATAACTGGACAAAATTTGTCTCTATGCAAAATCAATATAATTTGATTTATCGTGAAGAAGAAAGAGAAATGATGCCACTTTGCCAAGATAGAAAAATTGCAGTTGTTCCTTGGAGTCCACTTGCAGGTGGAAGATGTGCTCACCCTTGGGGAACTGTAACAGAAAGAAATAAAGTTGATGCTGTTTCTCCAATGGTTTGGGGAGCAACTGATCATCAAGACAAAATAGTTGTCGATAATTTAGAAAAGATAGCAAAAGAACTTGGTTTTTCAATGGCTCAGGTATCGTTGGCTTGGATGTTGTCAAAGCCTTATGTTACATCTCCTATTGTCGGAACAACTTCTCCAAAACATGTTGAAGAAGCAGTTTCTGCTCTTGATATTAAATTAAGTGAAGATACAATAAAAGCTCTTGAGGCTCCTTATGTTCCACATATAAAAACAGGTGCATTTTAAATTTTGACGATGAAAATTAGATTTCACGCTCTAAAATAGAAAAAATATTTTGGAGCGTGAAATAATATTATTATAATAAAAGAATATCTTGACTTAGAGTAACTATAATCAACTATAATTATTTCGTAGTTTATTTTTTTGAGGTGTGAAAATGGCAAATTTGATTATTTACTATTCAAGAAAGGGTGAAAATTATTTTAGTGGCTCTATAAAAAAGTTAACAAAGGGCAATACTGAAATAGTTGCAGAGTTTATTCAAAAAGCTGTCGGTGGAGATATTTTTGAAGTTGAAACAGTAAAAATTTATTCAGAAGATTATTACAAATGCACAGAAGAAGCAAAAGTTGAGTTAAGAGAAAAAGCTCGTCCTGAGTTGAAAAAATATTTGACAGATATTTCCAAATATGACAATATTTTTGTTTGTGGTCCTTGTTGGTGGGGAACATTTCCAATGGCAGTTTTTTCACAGCTTGAAAAACTTGATTGGAGAGGCAAAAAAGTTATTGGTTTGATGACACATGAAGGAAGTGGATTGGGAGCTTCTGAAAGAGATTTGAAGAAAATTTGTGTTGGTGCAAATTTTGGAAAATGTCTTGCAATATATGGAGGTAGTGCTTCTAATTCAGAATCAGAGGTTTCAGCTTGGGCAAAAGAGCAAGTAAAATAAGGAGAAAATATGGACAAAGAAAAATTTGATAGAGATAATATTTTTGGACTCGGTCTTCCAAATGTCGATTATGCAAAATATTTTATTGGAAATTCTTATCTAAATCCATTGGTCGATCCTAAAACATCGCCATTATTTTTAGCAAATGTAACTTTTGAACCAGGTTGTAGAAATAATTGGCATATTCACCATGCAAAAAAAGCTGGTGGTCAAATTCTTATTTGTATAGCTGGAAGTGGTTGGTATGTTGAAGAAGGAAAAGAGCCTGTTAGCTTAACTGCTGGAAAAGTTATTGTCATTCCTGCAAATGTAAAGCATTGGCATGGAGCAAAAAAAGATAGTTGGTTTTCACATATTGCAATAGAAGTTCAAGGAGAAGAGACTTCAACTGAATGGTGTGAGCCTGTATCTGATGAAGAATACAACAAACTTTAGAAGGAAGTTTTAAAAATGAAATTTTTTAAATTGAACAATGGTTTTGAAATGCCAATGGCAGGGATTGGAGTTTTCACTTTTACTCCTAAAGAAGCACAAATTGCTATTGAAAACGCTTTAAAAGATGGGGTAAGACTTATTGATACAGCAAATGCCTACCAAAACGAAAAAGCGACAGGAAGAGCAATAAAAAACAGTTGTATTGATAGAAAAGAAATTTTTCTTGTTACAAAACTTTGGCCTTCTGTTTATGAAAGTGAAACAGCTGTAGATGATACATTAAAAAGACTTGATACAGATTATATTGACCTTCTTTTTTTACATCAGCCAACAGATAATTGGAAATCAGGATATAGAAACATTGAAAAAGCAGTTAAAGAAGGTAAAGTAAGGTCTATAGGTCTTTCAAATTTTGATGTTCTATCAAATGAACTTTATGTTGAAGCTATTAATTTTGCAGAAATAAAGCCTCAAATTGTTCAAGTTGAAGCACATCCTTATTTTCCACAGTCTGAACTAAAAAAGATATTGGCTGAAACATCAATGGGACTTATGGCTTGGTATCCTTTAGGACATGGTGATAAGAGTTTGATTGAAGAACAAATTTTTACTGATTTAGCTAAGAAATATGGCAAAACAAATGCTCAAATTATTTTGAGATGGCATATTCAATCTGGTAATGTTGTTATTCCAGGGTCTCGTAATCCAAAGCATATTAAAGAAAATTTTGATATATTTGATTTTGAATTGACTTCAGAAGAAATGGCAGAAATTGCAAAGATCAATAAAAATGTTAGATATTACAATGGAACTCCTGAAATGATAGCTTCTTATAAACAATGGGCTCCTGATTTTGATGCACAAGAATAATTTTTAATCATTATTGAACAAGTTACCGATTAAACAGTTTGTACACATTTTGTTTACAGACTGTTTTTTATTTGCTATAATTTATAATTGATCGTGAAATTGGAGGATTTACATAAATGAACGAAAAGGACAGAAAGGTGCCGAGACGAATCGCCCAGACTATAATTAATTCTTTAAAAGGCGGTGTTGTTCCACGCATTGGACTTCCTTATATAACAGTTGGAAGAAAAAATGAGATTGAAGCACTTTTGCATGATGTAGATATTATTGCGGAAGGAGGAGCATCTTTCCGTTTTATTGTTGGTCGTTATGGTTCTGGTAAAAGTTTTCTTTTGCAAACGATACGCAATTATGTAATGGATCGTGGTTTCATAGTTGCAGATGCAGATCTTTCACCTGAAAGAAGATTACAAGGCACGAATGGTCAAGGACTTGCAACTTATAGAGAGCTTATAGGCAATCTTTCAACAAAGACAAAGCCAGAAGGTGGAGCTTTGAATTTACTGCTTGACCGTTGGATAAGTGGCTTGCAGAGTGAAGCCATTATAGAAAGTGGACTTACATTAGGAGATCCTGCTTTAACAGCATTGATTGATAAGAAAATTTATACTGTTACATCTTCTGTAAGTGAATTAGTGCATGGTTTTGAGTTTGCAAATTTACTTTCAAAATATTATCATGCTTATGTAGATGGCGATGATGAAACAAAATTGAAAGTTGTCCGTTGGTTTCGTGCTGAATACACTTTAAAGCGAGAAGCTAAAGAAGCATTGGGAATTAATATAGTAATAACAGATGACAACTGGTATGAATATCTCAAACTTTTTGCTACTTTCTTCCGTTTGGCTGGATATTCTGGTATGATGATAATGATTGATGAGTTAGTCAATATTTATAAGGTTCCAAATTCTATCACACGCCAATATAACTATGAAAAAATATTGACCATTTACAATGATACCTTGCAGGGAAAGGCTAAATATTTTGGGGTCATTATGGGAGCAACACCACAGGCTATTGAGGATAAAAGGCGTGGAGTTTACAGTTATGAGGCATTGCGTTCTCGTCTTGCTGAAGGAAAATTTTCAAGAGAAGGATCGAGAGATTTGCTTGCTCCTGTTATTCGTCTTGATCCACTTACAGCAGAGGAAATGCTTATTTTGTGTGAAAAACTGGCTAATATTCATGCCGATCTCTATGGATATAAACGAACAGTTTCAATGGACGACTTGGTAGGTTTTATAAAAATTGAATATGAGCGTGTAGGTGCAGATATTAATATCACTCCAAGAGAAGTTATAAGAGATTTTATTGAGTTGCTCGATTTGCTTTATCAAAATCCGTCTATGGGTATAAAAGAAATGCTAAATTCTGACGAATTTTCTTATACCAAATCAGAGGCAGTATCTGATGAAAGACAAGAAAATTATGCAGAATTTACAATATAGCTATTTATGATGAAAAGAGACGAGTGATTTTGTAAAGCAGTGTATCAAATAGTATTGGAGATTTTTTTTATGAGTAACATTTTTACAAGTTCATCTGAGAATGTGGTTAATGTTGCTTTTGTTAAGTGGTTTGCTCCGCTTATTAAAGCACTTAAAGATCTTAATGGTTCTGGGACTCGTCAAGAGGTACTGCAGAAGATTATTGATAACGAAAAACTTTCTGAAGATGATATATCACAGACAACAGGTAAAAATAATAATAAGTTCGCAACTGATGTTTCTTGGGCAAGAGATTATCTTGTGAGAGGAGGATACATAGACAATAGTGTATGGGGTAGATGGACTCTTTCGGAAGCTGGCAAGACTGTAGAGATGACACAAGAGCTTGCTGAGTCTATTTATAAAAGATATAGGAAAGATAAATTTAATAATTCTGATGATGTTCTGACTGATAAAAACATCGAAAAGGTACATTACTGGCTATACTCTCCAGGTAACAATGCTGAGCATTGGGAAGAGTTTTATAATGATGGAATAATGGCTATCGGATGGGATGAGATAGGCGACTTGTCTGCATATGACAGTAAAGAGGCTATGAAGCAAGCGATGAAAAACAAGATTGACCCTGCTCCTCCTTATACGATGGCTGGTCATGCAACTTGGCAGTTTGTAAATGAAATGAATCTTGGGGATATTATTTTTGTGAAGAAGGGAACACATGGTATAATAGGTCGAGGAGTAGTTGAGTCCAATTACATTTTTGACTCGACTCGTGGAGATTTCAAGAATATTCGTAAAGTAAAATGGACTCATAAGGGAGAATGGAAACATCCAGAACGCAGTATTGTAAAAACCCTTACAGATGTAACGCCATATACCGAATATGTTGAGAAACTCAAGGCTTTATTTGCTGAAGAAGAAGTCGAAGATGAAAATGGAAAGGAAGAAAGAAGTTATCCGATTTATAATGAGGCTAAATTTTTACAAGAAGTTTATATGGATAAGACACAGTACGATATATTGACAGAGTTAATCCGTACAAAGAAAAATGTAATCCTACAAGGAGCTCCAGGAGTTGGTAAGACATTTGTGGCAAAGCGATTGGCATATTCAATGATGGGAGTTATGGATAAAGAGCGTGTTATGATGGTACAATTCCATCAGAGCTATTCTTATGAAGATTTCATTATGGGATTCAGACCAACAGAAACAGGATTTACACTAAAAAAAGGTGCGTTTTATGATTTCTGTAAAACCGCAGAGATAGATAGCGAAAAAGATTATTTTTTCATAATTGACGAAATAAACCGTGGTAACTTAAGTAAAATCTTTGGAGAACTTTTTATGCTCATAGAAAACGATAAGAGAGGAGTTGAACTCAATCTCTTATATTCTGATGAGAAATTCTCGATTCCTGAAAATATCTATATCATTGGTATGATGAATACAGCCGATAGGAGTTTGGCGATAATGGATTATGCTCTTCGCAGGAGGTTTGCCTTCTTTGATATAAAGCCTGGTTTTGATACAGAAGGATTTAGATATTATAAAGAAGGTCTTAACAGCACAAAGTTCAATAACCTTATAAACTGTGTCGAGGATTTGAATGATGTAATCAAAAATGATGAATCACTTGGAGAGGGATTTTGTATTGGTCACAGCTATTTTTGTAATCTTAAAGAGGTATCTGATCAGACACTTAGGGGAATAGTAGATTATGAACTCGTTCCACTGCTAAAAGAGTATTGGTTTGATGAGCCCAGTAAAACTAATAATTGGACGAACCGCTTAAGGAATTCAATTAAATGATACCAGTTCAAAATATATATTATATGCTCTCGTACGCTTTTAAGGTACTGCATGAACAAGCCTATAAGAGTGTAGAAACTGAACAATTTCATAATGTTGCGGAACTATGTTCAGCGATACTTACAAAGGGCGTATCGCTTCAGATTAAGCGTGGCTTTGAAAGAGAGTATATTTGTAAAATTGAAGAGCTTAGCTCGCCTCGTGGTAAACTTGATATTTCGAAGTCTATCAAAACACAGAGTATGCGACATAAAAAGTTGGTCTGCACATATGATGATTTTTCTATAAATTCATACATGAATCGCATTATAAAGACCACTATGCTCATATTGTTGAAGTCAAAGATATCGAGATTTCGAAAAAAAGAACTCAGGAAATTGCTTGTATTTTTTGTTGAAGTAGATGAGCTGGATGTAAATTATGTTAATTGGAATATCCGATATAACCGTAATAATCAGAATTATCAAATGCTCATATCTGTTTGTTATCTTGTAATAAAAGGGTTATTGCAGACTCAAAGCGACGGCACGACAAAACTGATGGATTTCCTCGATGAACAGCGTATGTGCCATCTTTATGAGAAGTTCATTTTGGAATATTATAGAAAAGAATTTCCGCAGATATCTGTTAATGCCTCACAGATACAGTGGAAACTGGATGATGGTTTTGATTATATGCTTCCGATAATGCAGTCTGATATAATGCTTACATATAAAGGGCAAATTTTAATCATAGATGCGAAGTATTATGCTCACTCACTACAACAAAAATATGACAGATATTCGATTCATTCAGGAAATTTATATCAAATTTTCACATATGTGAAGAACAAAGAAGCGAATATATCAGAACAAGGGCATAAACAGGTTTCAGGGATGTTACTTTATGCTAAGACAGATGAAGAAGTTTTTCCAGAGAATGAATATCGTATGAGTGGAAATAGGATCGAAGTGCGTACATTAGATTTAAGCGGAGATTTTAATTCAATAAGATTACAGCTTAATCATATTGCTAATAAATATCTTGATATAGGAATATAAAATTACACATAGGGATTGTTGCTAAATTATTTTTTACTGCCGTTTTTATAGCAGATGATGAAAAAAGACAAGTGATTTTGTAGAGCAAGGGGTTGTGAAAAAATGACAATTACAGATACAATAAAAAATATAATTTCACTAAAAGATGATTCTATTCTACTTGATTCAAAATTATTTATGTCATATTTGCGTGATTATTCTCCTGAAGAATCAAAAGCTTTAAAAGCTTTGCAAAATGGCATAAATAATCAAGTTTTAAATTTGTTCTTTAAAGATAATGGTGAAATTTCTTCGAGAATCGCAAAGATAAAATGGCTACTTGAAGACGAAGGACTTTCTGAAAAATGGATCGACTTTATAATAAATTCTTTTTCTTCAGCCTTAAATTGGAAAATAAGAAGTAATCTTAGCAGTAAAAATAATAATATTATTTATGAAAAACCAAATAATCAACCATTAAATTTTGAAGACGCAAAAAAACAATTTGAAGAAGCTAAAAAGCAGTTAGAAAATGCACAAAAAAATAAAATTGAAGAAATACATTTAAAAACTCAAGAAGCAGAGAAAACTTTTAAAGATTCTGAGAAAAAAGTTAATATATTGAAAATAGATTTAGAAGATACCAAAAATAGAGAGAAAGATTTAAATAAAAAACTATGTAAAGTTAGAACTGAAAAAACTCAAACAGAAACAGATTTTGCAAATGCTCAATTAGTATTTGAACGACTAAAAATAAAATTAGGAAATATCAATAGTGAGTTTAAAGAAGTTTCAGAAAATTTTAGAGAAATTCAGCTAAAAGCTAAAAATCTACAGTCAAAATATGATGAAGCTGTCTCAAAATTAAATGAAGCAAAGAATAATTTAAAAAAACTTAGTTTAGAAGAACTTTGTCTGAAGGCAAATTATGGTGATTCCGAAGCACAATTAAATCTTGCTAATTTTTATTATTATAATAGACTTGTAAATCAAAACTATATGAGAGAAGCTGTCAAATGGTATAGAAAAGTTGCAGAAAATGGAAATTCTATAGCTCAATGCAATCTCGGTTTTATATATGAGAATGGATATGGAATTCAACAAGATTATGAAGAAGCTGTCAAATGGTATGAAAAATCAGCAGATCAGGGATATGTTTCTGCACAAAATCAACTTGGGCTTATGTATAAAGAGGGACTTGGAGTTACAAAAGATTATTCAAAAGCAATAAAATTATTTAAAAAGGCAATGAAACAATCTAATACCTCAAAAAATACTTTTGATATAATACAAAAATCCCAGACACAACGCAAAGAACTGCATATATTTTATGTACTTGATACATCAGCATCTATGTATGGAACACCAATAGCTCTATTAAATCGTGCTATGATTGAATCTACAGAAGCACTAAAAGAATTGGCAAAAGACAATATAGGGGCAGAGTTAAAAATATCCGTTTTGGAATGGAATTCAAATTGTAAATGGGTTACACCAAATGGTCCTGAATCATTAGAGGATGACTTTTTTTGGCAAGATTTAACTGCTTGGGGAGGATGTTATATGGGATATGCTCTTACAGAATTGAACTCGAAACTATCAAAAAATGGGTATCTAAAATCAATGACAGGAGCATTGATACCTATCATAATTTTTATGTCTGATGGTTATCCCAATGATTATTGGCAGAGAGCATTAGATAAAATAAGAGGAAACAAATGGTTTGAAAAAGCCACAAAAATAGCTTTTACTATTGGCGATGAAGCAGATGTTGACGCAGGAACTTTAGCTTCAGTAGTCGGAGACCATAAAGCTGTAATAAATATAAATATGAATAATATGGAATTAGGCAAAAAATTGGTGAATTCTGTCAGTGTAACATCTGCAATTTTGGCTTCTAAAGTGTTGAGTACAACAAATACAGTAATAAAAGGAAGAGATATTGTAGAATATGCTCTAAGAGAAAATAATATATCATCAAGTGATGTAATCCCAAATTTGGCTCCTGAATATAGTACACCACCTCCAACAGACCCACATTATAATTTTGAAGATGATGATTGGGATTAACTTAACTCATTGTGCTAGTTGATTTAAAAAAATAAGTAAATAAAAAGTTGCTATAAACTATCCAATATATGCCTGTATACTGCCATTTTGTAATTGCGAGGCTTAGATTTACTTAAAAATTAAGTCGATCGCTTCTATTTATAATAATGTAGCTGGTCTGTTTAATAAATTACTAAATTTAAATTAAGCGGTTGAGATTGCCACAGTCGCATAGCTCCCTCACAATGACATTGCCCCTAAATAGAGGCTATTTTGGTGTATTTTAAAATATTAATTAACTAACACAACGAGTTAACTTAATAAGATTAAATCCTGCTTTTAAAAATTTAGTAGAGAACATATAAAAGAGGAGCATTGAAGCTCCTTAAAATTTCATTTTAAGGAGGAAAAATATATGCAAGAACTTCCAATTGGCATGCAAAGTTTTGAAAGTATTAGAGAAGATTATAATTATCTTTATGTTGACAAAACAGAAAAATTACTTCAACTCGCTAAAACAAAAAAAAGTTATTTTCTTTCTCGTCCTCGCAGATTTGGAAAATCATTAACAATATCTACATTTGAAGCTCTCTAAAAAATGGCGATATGTTAAATGTAATGCTAATATTTAATGGAATATTGGCAAGAATTCCCTATGATGACTTTTCTAATGACCCTATAAATAAAAAAACAATAGAATCATTAAATGAGGAACAAAGAAAAATATTTGAAAAAATAATATATTCAAAAAAAGAAAAATGGTATCGTTCGTTATTTTTGATGTTACTTTCTGTTATAAAAGTAGAATTTTACCCTGAAGTTCATACAAATCAAGGGCGTTCTGATATCGTAATTCCATTTGATGACAAAATAATTATAATTGAATTTAAACTTGCCCCAACTTCAAAAGATGTACCAGCAAAGAAAAAAGAGGGCGAAGAGCAGATTAAAAAATATGTTCCTGCTTATAAAGATATAAGCTCCTTCATAAATGAAGGAGAAAAAAAATTAAGCAACAAAAAAATAATTACAGCCGTTTTTGCAGCAGATGATGAACAAAGACAAGTGATTTTGTAGAAAATTAGAAATTAAGGATTGTTACTTATTACACCGCACAAAAGTTGCTTATATTGCTTGTGAGTAAAAAAATAAAGGGGGACTTTTATGAAACCAGTTCAAATTGGAACCTGTTTACATCAAAATGATGAGACAAAAGAAATATATAATAAATTTAAAGATTATTTTGTTATAAAAAAAGAAAGATATTATCGGAAATATGTTGTTTCAAAAGAACCATCAGATGAATTGATTCAGGTCATTAATGATTATTTTGCTAAGATTAAAGAAGAATATAGAGAAATAGATGAATTTGTTGAAAAGCTTGCTTTACATATATTTAATGGTTTAAGTCAAGAAGAAAAAAATAAGATTTTTGAAGACCCAACAATTGCTACAGACCATTTCGGATTCTGTCTTGATATTAGAAATAAATACATACATCCTATAATATCCAAGCTTAATATTGACAATATACATAATCAACTTATGTGGGAACCAGATTATTTATCAGGTAAAACTGGAAGTAGAATTGTTTCTTTAATCCTTAACTATGACTATGAAAATGAATTTTATAAATATTTATATGGTGATCATACATTCCTTCATTTGAGAAGATTATATTATCTTTTTAAAGGAGAATATCCTGATTCAATAATAGAGCCTTATGCTGATTTACCTGATGATTATATGGCTTCACAAAAAGCATTGAAAAAAATTAAATCTATCATAGTAAATACAGGTAGATTTAAGAGACTGAGTAAAAAATATGGTCTTACTGAAAAACAGTATAACGCATGTAAAGAAGCTATTGATAAGTATAATAAAGAAACTTGGGCTATTGCACCTTATGATTTTGCTCTTTTGTGTAGTAAAAAATTAGAACCTGAATTTAGAAAAAAAATATTGAAAATAATGAAAACTTATTTTAATACTACTCAAAATACTCGTTTTCATTCTCATAAGATTGTATTAGAACTTCCAGCTTTTGTTTTTAATCAAAAAGATGCTGTTCTATTAGCTGTAGAAAATATGGGGCCTTCTTTTAAGAGATTCCCAAAATTTAATTCAGATGATGATGTTATAAGAATTGCACTTAAAGAAGATGGTCAAAATATTAAATATGTAAAAAAAGAACTCAGAGATAATCCAGAATATATTCGTCTTTCTTTAGCACATTGGTATCAGTTTAATCCTTTAAAAATGCAATTTATGTCCAAATATCGTGATGATGAAGAGTTGATTAAAATTGCTATTGAAACAGGTGGTGGACTTAATATTAAGTATGCTTCTAAAAGATTGAGAGACAATTTTGAAATTGCAAAATTAGCTATTGAACATTCTTCTCCTAATTCTGTTATGGAATATCTAAGTCCAAGGCTTAGAGATAATCTTGAACTTGCTCTATTAGATATAAAAAAAACGGGTGGTTGGGGCTTAAGCTATTATTCACGAAGACTTCACAATTGTGATGAGATTGCAGAAGCTCTTATTTCTACAGGTTATGGATATCAAATAAGTGATATGAGTGATAGGATTAAGGATTCTGATAAAATTGCAAAAATGCTTATTGCTAAAGGTCATGGACATAAAATTAGTTATATGAGTGATAGAATTAAAGATTCTGATAAAATTGCAGAGGCTCTTATTGTTAAAGGTGATGAAAGATACCTTTTTGATATGAGTGATAGAATTCAGAAAAAGTATATTAAAGATCCTGAGAAAATGGTAGAGGAACTTATTTCCAAGGGCGATAGATATATAATTTGTGATATGAGTGATAGAATTAAGGATTCTGATAAAATTGCAGAGGTTCTTATTGCTAAAGGTTATGAATATGAAATTACTTATATGAGTGAGAGAATACAGAAAAAGTATCTTAAAAAAGTGAATAGATAGGCTAAATTTACATAGATTTTTACTTGATGTACTCATTAAAATAAATTAGAAAAATTAGCTCCTTAATAAAATTAATGAGAAAAAAAATGGGAGGAAACATATATGCAGAAATTACCTATAGGTATTCAGGTCTTTGAAGATATTCGTATAGAAAATTATCTTTATATTGATAAAACAAAACAGATTTTAAATTTAATTGAAAATGGTAAATGTTATTTTCTTTCTCGTCCTCGAAGATTTGGAAAATCATTGACTATTTCTACACTCGAAGCTATGTTTAAAGGCAAAGCTGAATTATTTAAAGGATTATATGCCGAGGAATGGGTAAAAGAACAAGCTAAACACCCAAATCCAGTAATAAAATTGGATATGAGTGGTTTAGGAAATTACGAGACGATAGAAGAACTTAAGAATGCACTTATTGATTATCTTGGAGAGATTATAGATGATTATAATTTAAATATCCAGTTACAAGAAAATGCAGGTCGTATATTTATTAAAATAATAAAAGAATTGTATAAAAAAATCGGTAAAGTTGTTCTGCTAATTGATGAATATGATAAACCAATAACAGACAATATAAACGATTTAGATACAGCAAACAAAATAAGAAAATTTTTTAGAAAATTTTATGGTGTTCTAAAAAATTCGAGTACAATTGATAATTTACGTTTTGTATTTATAACAGGTGTATCAAAATTTAGCAAGGCTGGAGTTTTTTCTTGTTTAAATAATTTAAATGATATTTCAATGGATGATAAATATGGGGACATTGTTGGTTATACACAACAAGAACTCGAAGACAATTTTTCTGATTGGATCGAAATAACTGCTCAAAAAAAATCAATGAATAAACAAGAGCTTTTGGATAAAATTAAAGCATACTATGATGGATTTTCTTTTAATGGAATAACAAAAGTATATAATCCATTTTCTGTTTTGAATTTCTTTGATAAAAAATATTTTTATAATTATTGGTACACATCTGCTACCCCTTCTTTTCTTGCAAAATATCTAAAAAAGCATGATGTTAAAAAACCTGATTTGTACAGAAATAAAGAAGTTGATATTCATTTTGCAGATGTAAGAGAAATAGAAACTGCAAGTGTTGAAAGTTTTCTATATCAAACTGGTTATTTGACGATAAAAGAAAAAGACGATTGTCTTATTACTCTTGATTATCCAAATGAAGAAGTTAGTAGCTCAATGGCTGGATTATATCTTGAAAATATGTACAACATTGAAGAATATGCAACATTGGGAAATCGAATTTGGAAATCATTAAAAGTTGGCAATATTGAAAATGTTGTAGAGCTGTTTAATCAAGCATTAAAACCAATTCCATACGATGATTACTCTGAAAACAAAGAAAAAAATGTTAAAGATAAAGAAGCAGAACGAGGGGAGTATTGGTATCGTTCACTATTTATGATGTTGTTAAATGCCACAGGCTTAACAGCTTATCCAGAGCCTCACGATTTCCAAGGACGTTCTGATGTTGTGATTCAATTCGATAATCATATAATCATTATTGAATTCAAATTTGCCAAAACATCTGCTGATGTAGAAAAGATGAAAAAACAAGGTGAAGAGCAAGTAGCTAAATATGCAGAAACTTATACAAACAGTAATAAGAAGATAATTACAGCCGTTTTTGTAGCAGATGATGAACAAAGGCAAGTGATTTTGTAATCCTAAACAGAAGAAAACAAAATGAATATTTTTAACAGATACTCAAAATTTATACAAGATTATATATATCGTTCTGGGTGGAAAACACTTCGTGCTGTACAGAATGCAGCAGGAGACGCAATCTTTAACACAGATGAAAATGTCCTTTTGACTGCTTCAACTGCATCTGGAAAGACTGAAGCAGCTTTTTTCCCAATTTTAAGTTTACTTGAAGAAAATCCATCTTCGACAGTTGGCGTGTTGTATATCGCCCCATTAAAGGCACTCATAAACGATCAGTTTGAGCGATTGAACGAATTATGCGATGAAGCAAATATTCTTGTTACTCGTTGGCATGGAGATGCCAATCAGGGTAAAAAGCGTAAAGTATTGAAAAAGCCAAGGGGAATTATCCAAATCACACCAGAATCTTTGGAATCTCTGCTGATTAATAAGCATATGGAGATTCCATCTCTATTCGGAGATCTTCGTTTTGTTGTAATAGATGAAGTCCATTCTCTTCTTCGTGCCGATCGTGGATTACAGACTTTTTGTCTAATTGAGCGACTTTGTCGTGTTGCAGGTTGCAATCCACGAAGGGTCGGCTTGTCTGCAACTATTGGAAATCCAGATGAAGCAGGAAAATTCATTTCTTCTGGCAGTGGCAGGGGAATAGTTATTCCGAAATTTGAAGGTGCTAAGGAAGTTTGGCGAATCAGTATGGAGCATTTTTTTAAAACACCTCCACAGGCTGATGAGGACAAAGAAAATATTCCAAAAGCCCTTGTTGTTGAACAGCCTACAGATACAGCTCCTAAAACTGCAGACCCTGGAATTGGTTATATTTTTGAACACACACGAGGGAAGAAGTGTCTTGTTTTCACAAACTCTCGTGAGGAGTGCGAATTAGTTTGTCAATATCTTCGCAACTATTGCGAAGCAAACCATGAGCCAGACCGTTTTTTGATTCACCATGGAAATCTCTCTGCTTCTTATAGAGAGAGTGCCGAGGAAGAAATGAAAGATGACGATTCACTAATAAGTATATGTGCCACTGCAACACTTGAACTTGGTATTGACATAGGAAGATTAGAGCGTGCTTTTCACCTTGACGCACCTTTTACAGTTTCTGGTTTTTTACAGCGTATGGGGCGTACAGGCAGGCGAAATGCTCCTTCTGAGATGTGGTTTGTAATGCGAGAAGAACACCCAGAGTCAAGGGCTATGTTGCCAGTGATGATTCCGTGGTATCTCATTCAGGGTATTGCACTTGTACAATTATACATTGAAGAGCGTTTTGTCGAACCACCAAGAACAGACCGTTTGCCATATAGTCTATTATATCATCAGACTATGAGTACACTTGCCTCACATGGTGAGATGACACCTGCAGAACTTGCTTCTCGTGTCTTGTCTCTCTCTGCTTTTCGTCGTATAACTCAGGAAGATTATAAAATTCTTCTTCGTCATCTAATTGAGACTGAGCATATAGCTCGTACAGAAAATGGTGGATTGATTGTTGGGCTTGCAGGAGAACCTGTCGTAAATAATTACAAATTTTACGCAGTATTTCAGGAAAATATAGAATATACTGTTTTTGCTGATTCAGAACAACTTGGAACAATTGTCAATCCTCCGCCTATTGGTGATAAGATAGCAATAGTTGGGCGAGTTTGGGTTGTTGACGAAGTCGATCATTTACATAAAAAAGTTTATTGCAGTTTAGTTAAAGGAAATATCCCTGCCTATTTTGGAGATGTTCCAGGAGATATTCACACTAAGATTTTAGAGAGAATGTATGGTGTTCTTTCTGAAAACAAAAATTATCCTTATCTTATGCGACACGCTGTCTGCC
The DNA here is from genome assembly GCA_902790465.1 of uncultured bacterium. GTDB lineage: Bacteria > Vulcanimicrobiota > CADAWZ01 > CADAWZ01 > CADAWZ01 > CADAWZ01. The sequence continues at coordinate 20,360 of CADASF010000039.1, forward strand.
GTCTTGCAGATGCAAGAGATATATTTAAAAAGGCAGGTATGATAAGTCGTCCTCTTGTCCATTTGGGTGGAAATATGTGGGTGCTTTTCCCTTGGTTGGGAACTTATGCTTTTATGGCACTTGAACGATTCTTAAAAATAAAGTGTGTAAATAGTCTTGGTCTTAAGGGAGTAAATCCAGCTAAGCCATATTATATTCAATTTACTATGAAGGTAAGTGAAGAAGAATTTTATTACATCGTATGTGAAGAGGCTAAAAAAGAATTTGATCCAATGGAGCTTGTTTATCCAAATGAAAATCCTATTTTTGAAAAATATGATGAATATGTTCCAGAAGAATTGGTCCGCAAAGGTTTTGCCTATGGTGTTTTGGATATAGAAGGAATGAAAAAACGAATTTTGGGGTGGAAAAATGGATTTAAAACTTTGGAATAAAATAGAATTTCACTATAAACAGGCTACAAAATATCTTTGGATTCAGAAAGATGATCCAAATTGGCATAAAGACACAGAAAAAGGTTTGTGGCATTTATTGAGTGCTTACAATATGGCAAAAGAATCAGAAGAAAAGAAACATCTTTTGTATGCTCGAATTTTGATTATGATGCATGAAGAGTTTTCTTTTTGCGGTTGTAATGAACACAATCATTTTTATAAATATGTTGAACCTGCCATAAAAGAATATAATTTATCAAGAGAAATAGACAAAAAAGAACCTACAGAAAAAGAATGGAATAAGGCAAAATTACATTACGATTCTTTGAAATATTTGATCGATTCAACAAATGATAATGAAGAAGATTTTTATAGAAAAAATATAGGTTTGATTGAAAATAATGAAGGTTTAGACAAGTTTAATTTTTATGACAGTAGTCTTGTTTCTTTTGAATTAGATAGAGATTCTATTTTTTTGAGATTGGAATATTGTGATGAGATTACATGTTTGAGTTTTGAGAATGTTTATGAGGTCAATGTCAATACAGACCCTAAGAGTGATCGTATTTCTGAATTTTATTGTTATAAACAATTTGGTTTTGAGAATAGAATCGTTTTTGACATAGGTTTTTATAAGATTGTTTGTGAAAAAATCAGTGTAACTGGGTGGAAATTTTTGAAAAAATGATTATAAATACAGGCATGCGTACAGATATAGTGCAATATTATACTGATTGGCTTTTAAAAAGATTTGAAGCTGGGTTTGTTTTTTCGAGAAATCCCATTTATAATTATAATGTTACACGCTATGAACTAAATCCAAATCTTGTTGATTGTGTTGTATTTTGTTCTAAAAACTATAGTCCAATAATAAAAGATTTGCATAGAATTACAGATAGATTTAACACGCATTTTCAATATACAATTACTGCCTATGGCAAGGATATTGAACCAAATGTTCCTTCTATAGATGACAGCATAAAAACTCTTTTTGAACTTGAAAAAATAGTAAAATCAAAAAGAATTTGTTGGCGATACGATCCTGTGCTTTTGACACAGAAATATACAATTGATGTACATGTAAAAACATTTGAATACATAGCCTCTAAACTTGCAGGTCATATAGACCGTTGCATTTTTAGTTTTGTTGCATTTTACAATAGATTTGCAACTTACTTGCCTGAATTAATTCAAATTACAGACCAAGAAAAAGAATTATTGGCAAAGGAATTGGGGGCTATTGCCAAAAAATATGATATTCATATCCAAACTTGTGGCACTAATGATAATTATCTAAAATATGGTGTTCACTCTTCAAGCTGTGTAAATCTTGAAGTTATCGGAAAAGCAAATAATATTTCGTTTAAAGAAATTAAACATAATGGTTTGAGAGTTGGTTGTCATTGCATTGAAAGTAGAGACATTGGAGCTTATGCTTCTTGCCCTAATGCCTGTAAATACTGTTATGCTAATAGTCAAGATTTGTCAACAGTAATGGAAAATTATAAAAAACATGATCCTAATTCTCCATTATTAATTGGAAAAGTAACAGAAAATGACATTGTAAAACAGGGAAACCAGAAAAGTTTCTTGTTGAAATGTGACAACTTACAGAAAGAATTTTTTTTATCGTGAAAGGAGAAATTATGACATATTATCAATCTGAAAAAGGCAAAGAAAATACATTAAAAGCTATCAAAAAATATTTTAAAACTGAAAAAGGAAGAAAAAAACATTTAGAATCTGTAAAAAAGTATTACGAGACAGAAAAAGGAAAAGAAAATCATTTAAAAGCTGTCAAGAAATATATAAATTCTGAAAAAGGGAAAAATACAAGAAAAAAATATTTGGCTTCAGAAGAAGTAAAACTTAAATTAAAGGCATATATGGCACAAGATGAAATTAGAGAAAAACAAAAAAAATACAGAAATTCAGAAGTAGGAAAGGCAAAAATTGAGGCATATTTTGCAAGTGAGGAAGGAAAAGAAGCAAGAAAAAGGGCTTATGAAAGATATGGTTTAAAAAAGAAAATAAAAGAAAGTCAAATAAAAATTTGTAATAAAATTTTAGTGAGTTCTTCTTTTTATGGAATTATTCTAAACTTGGTTTTTAAGAAAGTGAAAAAAATAATTTAATGTACTTTACAAAAGTTGTTCATTTAGAGTTTTTCAAAGCTCCATACAAAATAGCTCCTAAATGCCATTTAGGAGCTATTTTGTGCAAGTTATTTTTTTTACTCTTCCTCGTCCTCATCATCTTCATCTACCTTAAAATCTTTTTCATCTTCATCAAAATCTTTATAATCAGAAGGATCAATAAAATTGTTATCATCAGCAAAATATTCTTCATAAAATACTGGGTCATTTAAAAGTTTATAATATAGTCCCTGTTCCTCAATCGGAATTTCTAAGCCTTTCATAGCTTGTTCAGTTGAAAAATTAAAAGTTTTAATCAATGATTTTATATCATTTACAGTTTTTTGCATTTCGCCAATTCTGCGGCCTTGTCTGCGACCTTCTCTGCGGCCTTCTCTGCGGCCTTCTCTGCGGCCTTCTCTGCGGCCGTCTATAAGACCTTCCATGCGAGCATCTGAATAATGTAACACTGATAACATATATTCAACCCTCCATTCTTCTCTATT
>CADASF010000040.1 GCA_902790465.1 uncultured bacterium
ATCATTTTCACAAATGAAAATAACAATGTTTTCAGATAAGGTCTTAAATTTATCTTTTTCTTTTAAAGAAGCAGAATCAAGAGATGAAGCATAAAACCTTGCACGCTGTGGAATAGCTCCTTCGTTTGCTCGTTGAACCTCGATATTAAAACGCTTTATAACCTCGCCATTTTCTCCTATTTGTTCACAGTAAAAATCAAGATGTACTTCACGCCCTCCAATATTATTTATAACTTTTTGAACGCTTATATTTTTCACTTGCAAGAATGGATTTTTAAGAATAGTTCTAAGCATAAATTCAGCTGATTTATAAGTTTGATTTTGCATAAAGATTTTAAAATAATCGTCTTCAAATAAACAGGCTGTGTTTAAATATTCTTGCAATTTTTCAGCACTTATAGCAATATTTTCAATGTTATTATTAGAATCCAATTTTTTATCACTTCCTCTTATTTAGAAAGTTAAAGCTAACCCCAGGGGCAAAGGATTCTAAGCAAAAAGCCTACTGTCATTCGACAACCCAACCTGTTTCCTTCACGAGTTAGCTTTAATTTTATTATAACATGCAAAATTTAGCCTGTCAATTATTTTTCTCCATTGTCAAGGCAATAACAAAAAGCTCTGTAAACTTTACAGGGCTTTTTTGTTTATAAAGAATCTAAAATATTTTCTAAAAATAACTTAAAAATACTCAACATATCCCGTGTGATATGGTATAATATAAACATAGAAAGGAGGAAATAAAAAATCTCACCAAGAAAGGAGGTGAGACAAATGATAAAGATTATAATCCTAATAGTAGTCTTTATAATTCTTCTCAGTGGGTTCGCCTACTAAGAAAACCAAGGGTTCAGTTAACTGACAATTAGCTGAAGGGTTTAAAAACCTGAGGATTGAAAATGACCCTTTCAATCCTTCCCTTTATTAGGATTATAACAAAGAAAATGCAAAATGTCAATAGAGATTTTAAGGAGAAATTAAAAATGGAAGATACCCAAAAAAGGAACAAAAGACAAAGCAACTGGCAAAAAGAAAACACAAAGAAAATCACTTTTCAATTTATGCTTAAAGGCGATGCAGATATTTTAGAAGCATTGGAAAAATCAGACAACAAAGCAGGATTAATCAAAAAAGCTCTCCGCTTCTACTTAGCAAACAATAAAGAAGAATAACTTCAACTGTTCGGAAAAATCGTACAATTGAAAATTTACAGCCTCTTTCATCAGGAGGCTGTTTTTTTGTTCACAAGATCTTATAGGTGGGTTGATCAACATCTATTCAGTTAAGCTCACCTGTAAAAAAGCTATAAAAAATGGGTGGGTTGATCCATATTATGAATTTCACCATAACTTTACTATAATTTCACACTAACTTCACACTAAATACAAAATAAACAAAATGTGATATAATAAAAAATTTACAAAATTAGCATGAATTTTAAAATTTATGTAGAATAAGTAAATATTCCATAATTGGAAAATCTATTTAAAGGAGGCTCCACTTATGGTTTAATCATATCAATTTATTATTTTTTATATAGCCGTTGTCTTGACGGCTATTTTTTTTATATCTTCAAAAGTTATCCCCAGAGTTATCCACAAAAAAAATGATGATGAATGATGATGAATGATGATGAATGATGATGAATGATGATGAATGGTGATGAATGATGATGATTTTGGCAGGGCGGAAATAATAGTAAATAGGCGGTTAGCCAGCTGTCATTTTTTTTATTTTTTCCTCTTATATATATTATATTATTATATATATAAATATATATATAACTAAAAATATATATATAAATTAAATAGTTATAGATCTAAATTAGACTTCAAAAAAACAAAAAATCTGCAAATTAAATTGCAGATTTCCATAATACATTTATCTTATAAAGAATTTTGTTGTATCTTGTTTAAAATGGCATTTCTATTTCTCCGTTTTCGTTGATTTTATATTTTAGTTTTTGCACTATGTTTTTCAATGCTGAAGCAAATCTCTTATTAATACATTCCTGTTGTTCTTCGTTTTGAGGTATTACAGAAAAACAATAATTGATAACATCAAAGAGAAAATCAACATCTTCTTCAGCTTCAAGTAATTCTTCTTCATCAAATTCTTCTTCTTCTTCAGGTTCAGCAATAGAATAAATATAATCAGTGAAATCAGTATAAGATTCTTTAAATTTTTCTTTCCAAGTCTTATATTCTTCTTTATTTTCTGGAATTTGAAAGAAGTGAAATTTAAGAGTATTTACTTTTTGCAACAATGTGTTTTCATCTTCTTCATTTTCTTCTTTTTTATATTTTTTCAATTCGTTTTCCAGTTTTTCAAGTCGTTTTTCCAACTCTTCTAAATCTTTTAATGTAGCCATTTTTACCTCCGTGAATGTTGTAATATATATTTCTCTTTTGGAATCTTAAATTCATGCTAATTTTTTTTAAAAAAATATTTTTTGTTTAGCATGTAATCAAATTTGCAAAATTGAAATTATATATATAGTAAAAAACAGGAGAGTAAATAAAATGGCATTTATAGTTTGTATTGACGGCAACATTGCAGCAGGAAAAACAACCGTCCTGCAAGAGATTGAGAAAAAAGGTTATCCTGTATATTATGAGCCTTTTTCGGAAAATCCTTGGCTACCTCTTTATTATCAAAACCCTAAAAAATATGCTTTGAATACTCAGCTTTGGTTCTTGTCTTCAAGATTCAAACAATACAAGAACGCTGATTTTAGCACTCGCAAAATTGTATTTGTAGAGCGTTCAATTTACACAGACCGCTTTGTATTTGTAGAGCTAATAAAACAACAGGGAAATTTGGATGAATTAGAAGTTGATACATACAAACATCATTTTGAAATTTGCAAAAATCCCCTACCCGATTTAACTATTGTTCTTGACACTCCACCGACAGAATGCAAAGAGCGAATGACAGTAAGAGGACGAGGAATGGAAGAAGGCGTGCCTCTTGATTATCTGCAAGCATTAGGAAAAGTTTATGATAAAAACTTCAATAAACTTGGTGTAAAGACTGTGAAAAAATTCTTCGAGGCTTCACCATCGGCTACGGCTGAAGAAATAATTGCACTTGCAGAAAGTGAGTTTAAGGAGTATGAGAGATGAAAAGAATTAGAGCAATAATTCCAGATAATGAAAATGGTATTTTCTACAATGTAGAAGATTTACTTTCTGCTCTACTTATGGAAAAGGAAGAATGGGAAGATATTTTTAACCACGCAAAAGCATTTTGTGAAAAAGCAGATTTAGATGGTTATACTGCATTTTTGAAAATATTCAATCGTTGTTGTTACATAGATAAAATAAATGGCAGTGAAGGTGAACAAGAACATCTATATGTTCACGAATATTTTTTTGATTTCTTTTTTCCAAAACCTGCTTTAAATTTTGTTCATAGAATATTGAATGGAAAGCCTTTAATACCTTCCAAATAAAAATAATAGTGAGGGTTAAATAATGGAATTATTAAACCTTTTGTCAAATATTAGAGCCATTCGCATAGAACGAAAGACTTTAGAAGATTTAATTGCAGATTTGATAGAGCGTGAAAAACCTTCAAATTATCCTAACAGCACTATACAAGGTGAAAGGGTTCAAAGCAATCACACTCAGAAACCTGCAGAGAATGTATATTTAGAAATGCAAAATCTAATCAATGAATTAAACATTCAAAAAGATAATTTATTGGCAGTAGAAGTAGAAGCAACAAGGCGAGTATATAAAGAAATAACAGACCCTTTAGAGCGTGCATTTATAATCAAACGATTTATCCAAAATAAACCAGTAAAAGAAATAATTAGGGATTTTGGTTGGTCAAAAAGTGTATTTTATAGAACTTTTGAAAATTTTTTTAATACTGGGACAAAAAAAACTTTTTGGGACAAAAAAAACTCGTCAAGATGTAATATAATGTAAACTGTAAAAATATAATTAACATTATGTTTATTACCTCTAAAAGACAGGCAGTGTTGTTACCGCTCACTGTCTGTTTTTATTTTATTTTGGAGTTGATACAATGTGGCAAAAGGTCAATATGAAAGATGGCAAACTAAAGACAATTTAATACTTCTTGAAGGCTGGGCAAGAGATGGATTAACAGATGAGCAGATTGCTCACAATATAGGGATAAGAAGAGAAACTCTTTATGATTGGAAAAAAAAGTATCCTAACATTTCTAACGCCCTAAAAAAAGGGAAAGAAATTTCAGATTATGAAGTTGAAAACGCTTTGCTAAAAAAAGCACTTGAAGGAAATGTAGTTGCTCAGATATACTGGCTCAAAAATCGTCGCCCTGATAAATGGCGTGAACAGCCTAAAGAAAAAGTTGATTTTGAAGACATTCCAAAATTTATTGATGATATAGAATGAAAAATAGAATCACAAAATATTGGGGACGGAATTTTGATGAGCCTTTTAAAAAAATTCGTGAAAAAGCCTTTGACTATTATTTCTTCAAAGGTGGCAGAGGTAGTGGCAAAAGTTCTTTTATTTCCCTTGCAATCGTTTTGGGATTAATGAAAGATTCCAATGCTAATGCTATTATTTACAGAAAAGTAAATGACACTATTTATGATTCTGTCTATACTCAAATATTATGGGCAATAGACAGGCTTGATTTATTGAATTGGTTTAAATTCTATAAGCAACCAATGAAAATGATATACTTGCCAACAGGTCAAGAAATTTTATTCAAAGGTTGCGACGACCCTCAGAAGTCGAAATCCATAAAGCCCAAAAAAGGATATTTTGGCTATTGTTGGTTTGAAGAAGCAACGGACTTCCAAGGATTAGACGAAATAGAAAATATTGTTCAATCTGTTGCAAGAAGTGGATTAGGCAAAACAGCCATTATTTTGAGTTACAACCCACCTGAGAGCGTACAAAATTGGATTAATGCTGAAGTATTAAACAAGCAAGAAAATAGATACATCCACCATTCAACATATTTAGATATTCCTGCTGAATTACTTGGTGAGCAATTCATAAAAATAGCTGAGTACAAGAAGCAAACAAATGAAAAGCAGTATCGTCATATTTATTTGGGAGAAGTAACTGGAACAGGCGGAGAAGTTTTTGGCAATGTAGAGACAAGAGAAATAACAGACAAAGAGATTAAAAGATTTGATTATCTTTACACAGGTTTAGATTTTGGATTTGCTATTGACCCTGTTGCAATAATAAAGACAAGTTACAACCGCTCAAAGAAAGAGCTTTACATATTTGATGAATTTTATAAAGTCAGTGCTTCATTTGACATAATAGCCCAAGAGCTAAAGAAAATGGGTAATCCTTATACGATTGCAGATTCTGCAGAACCTCGCAGTATTTATGAATTAAAGAAAAGAGGTTGTAGAATTGTAGGAGCAAAAAAAGGACCAGGCTCAGTAGAACATGGACTTAAGAGCTTGCAGGATTTAAATAAAATAGTAATTGACCCTGTACGCTGTCCAAACACTGTTAGAGAGTTCTGCTCTTATGAATATGAGCTTGATAGATATGGAAATTATAAGTCTATTTATCCTGATAAAAACAATCACAGTATAGACGCTGTAAGATATGCTCTTGAAGATATATTCAGAGATAACAATATTTATTCAATGTAGGAAAGAACAATGTTAAAACGACCTTCAACAAATACAAGACCAACAAATATAAGACGAATCAAAAAGCCTGCAACCTTAACATATGACGGCTTTATAAATGCCCTTACAAGAACTGGATTAGGTGCATTAAATCCTGTTTCTTATAGTTCTTATCTATACCAAAACTTTACATCTAATTATCAAGAGCTTTTGAATTTATATAAAAGTCATTGGGTTGTAAAAAGGATTATAGATGTTGTAGCTGGTGATATGTTAAGAGAAGGCTATGATATAACTTCACAAATAACACCTGAAGAAGAAAACGCATTGAAGAATTTAACAAGGTCATTGAGAATAAATCAAAAGTTAAATGAAGGTCTTTGTTGGGGACGATTATTTGGCGGTGCTGGTGGTCTTATTGTTGTAAAAGGAGATGAAGATTTATCTTTGCCTTTAGATTATGACACAGTAGAACTTGACAGCTTTAAGGGAATTTTAATTTTTGATTGCAAAAATGGAATTTATCCAACAGGTGATATAATTGATGATATTGATAATATAGATTTTGGACTTCCTGAATATTACAATATTTCAAATGATAATTTTCACTCTGTAAAGGTTCATCATTCAAGAATAATTCGCTTTGAAGGTAGAAAACTTCCTATGGTTGAAAGAGCCTCCAATAATTATTGGGGAGCTTCAGAGATTGAACATATAAGAGAAGAATTAGCAAAGCGTGATAATGTCTCTTGGAATATTTCAATGCTAACATTTATGGCAAATCTTCGTGTGTTAAAGCTATTTGGTCTTGAAAGCCTTCAAGGTAGAGCAAATGCAGATGGTATAAGTAATCTTCAACATAGAATTGAGGCAACAAATGCCATTATGAATAGCAATGGGCTTTTGGTTCTTGGTGAAAATGATGAGTTTCAATCTTTCCAATATTCTTTTGCAGGTCTTGGTGAATGTTATGATAGATTTATGATGGACATAAGCGGAGCTTGTGAAATTCCTGTAACTAAACTTTTTGGCAGAAGTCCTGCAGGAATGAATGCCACAGGTGAAAGTGATTTAACTAATTATTATGATATGATTAGAGAAAAGCAAGAAAGTATTTTGCGTCCAATCTATGAAAAGTTATTGCCTATTATGTTTTTATCTCTTTTTGGAAAAGTACCTGAAGATTTAAATTTTGAATTTAATCCTCTTGAATCTCCCAATGATATGGAGAAATCCGATTTAGCAACAAAGAAAACAGGTAATATTACTCAAGTATATCAAGCAGGTTTAATCAGTCAACAAACAGCTTTAAAAGAGCTTAGACAAATGACAGAGTTAACTGGTGATTTTAGTAATATCACAGATGAAGAGATAAACAAAGCAAAAACAGAAGTTGAACAAGGTGAAGGAATGGCAATTCCAGAAGGAATGCCAATGCCTGATGAACAAGAAGAACTCCCTTTTTAAATAAGCCCCTTTCTTTAGATTTTAACGAAAATCACGACCCAGATAATGGACAGTTTACAGAAAAGGGAAAAGGTGAAGAAAGTAAAGAAGAGGAAAAGGAAGAAGAGAAACAGGAAGAGAAAATAAATATAAAATATCCTTCTTCTTTTACAGAAAAGACAATAAAAGAATTTGAAAATGGAAAACTTTTTTCTTTATATAAAACTGGTGAAAAATTTGATAATTTAACAGTTCGTGAAGCATATATAAATGATGCTGAAAATATAAAGAATATGCTTGATGATTTATTACCATTAAAAGAAAAAGCACAACAGGCCTGTGATATAAGGGTTTTTATTAGAAAAAGGGCAAGAGACATAATGGCAGATGAAGGAACAAGAAAAGAACTTGATAGCGAAAAACCTCATAAAACTTTACAAGAACTTATACAACATAAAATAGAAGATAAAGGTTTAACAGAAGAAGAAGCATATTTAGATGTAATAAAAACTGCTTGTAAAACAAATGAAGCAGTAAATAAACAATTAGGATTGCAAAAATGAGTATTTATGATAAAAAATATCAATATATTTTATCTTTAACACCTAATGAAAAAACATTTTATAAATTTAAAGAACAAATAGAAAAGCAAATACCTTCTATTATTTATAAAAAAACTCTTAAAGATGTTGATTCTTCAATTTTAATATATTATGAAAAAGAAGATAAAGAATTTGTTCTTGTAAATGATTATGATTTAGGAGATATAACATTATATTCAGATATTAATTTGAATGAGTATATAAAACCATATAAATTAATAGTGAAAGAAGATAAATAAACCACACACACCAAAAGAGCTGAAAGGCTCTTTTTTATTTTGGAGAAGAAAATGAAAGAAAATAAATATATAATTTATGATTCTGATAATCAATATTTAGGAATAGTATCTTTTGAATTTCCAAATTTAGATAAAGACTTTAGAGAATTTGTAAATTCAATGATAGTGAAACTAAATTTTGAAATAATAGATAACGATTTTTTAGCAATAGATAAGAAACTTTCTCTTTATTGTATTCCAAAGGGAGATATACAAAACATTAGGATATATCTTGAAGGCACGATACAAACATTAGAAGAAGAGCAAGAAGAAGATAAAACTATTTTTATTTCTAATTGTTCATTAGATATTTTAGATGTAAAAAATAATGGTTTTGAATATCTAAATATAAACAAGAATGAAGATTATTATAAAATAAGAGCTGTTAATTATATGCCTGTAATAAAAGCAGAAGATGTCGATATAACAAATATAGTAGAAATGACAAAAAGTATTTTAGAAACTCTTTAATTGGAGAGAAGAAAAATGTCAGACCCACAAAATAATTTTTTGATATTCAATGAAGCAAATAGCGAATTTACAACAATGAGCGATGCGGATTATGCCAGTGATTTATATAGAATCAATGGTCTTATTCCAATGATTGCCGACCCTATAGCACATAATAAAATGTTTAGGCAATGGAGTATAATGGCAAAAGCCATTGCTGATATGATTTGTGATAAGGGATATGATGCACTTGATACAAGTGCAAGCGATTTGAAAAACAATTTAAAAACAGCTGTCAAGGGTTTAGCAAGAGATGAATTAAGCACTGAAATAACAACGCTTGGCAATATAGATACTTGGAAAGAATCAATAACAGCAACACCTACAGAAATAAACACGCTTGATGGAATAACAGCAAGTACAGCTGAATTAAACACATTGGATGGAATAACAGCGAGTACAGCTGAATTAAACACATTGGACGGAGTAACAGCAAGTACAGCTGAATTAAACACATTGGATGGAATAACAGCGAGTACAGCTGAATTAAACACACTGGACGGAGTAACAGTAACATCTACAGAGATTAATTATTTAGATGGTGCAAGCTCTAATATTCAAACACAAATAGACAATTTAAGTATAAGTGCTTTAATTCCATTTCGTCAAGATTCAACACCTTATGCAGTTGGAGATGTCGTAAAGATTGCAGGATTATCACCTTTTCAGTATCTTGAATGTATAGCAACTGGTACAAGTGCAAGTAGTTTACCTTCTTTTAATAGAACCACAGGACATGCAACACAAGACGGAACAGCTATATGGCTTGTCTGTGATATGAGAGACGGACTTCAGCCAGGAGATTTTAAATTACATATAAGTAACACTGACTTAGCAGGATATATTAAAGACAATCAAACTATTCTACATTTTGACAAACAAACTCCTATTGAGAATGCGACAAACTGGAGACTGTTAAGACTATTTAGATTAATTCTTAATCAAGCACTTTATACATATTCAAAATCTTCCCTATTTGGTTTTACTGTAACAGCAAGTACAAACACAGCAAGTACAAACCCAATTTTACTCCATGGAGCAGGAGTTGTTATAATGAACGAGTGGTGTAATTTTTGTCCAACTACACTCACTATAATAGAAGACATAACACTTCAAGATTATATAGACATATCAGCTTATAATACTGCTAATTCTGTTTCTTATACCGAAGCTCAATATAAACAAACGGCTCAAACGCTCCTTACGGATATATTAGCAGGAAGTGGTGCTATAGATATAACTGTTGTTTCTTTAGATGATAGATTTATAAAAATGCAAGATAGTGAAGATTATATCACTTATGTAGAAGAAGAATCCTTGCCTAATATAACTGGTTCGCTTGGTTATATCAAAAGTGGTCCAGCAACAAGTAATATGACTAAAACGGGAGCAATTTATTGGAAAAATTTAAATAATCAAGCTAATTATGCTTCTTTTTCAGCTGTTGGTGGTGCAATCAAAGCAAGTTCAGATATTACATTTAATGCCAGTGATTCTAATGCTATTTATGGACGAAGTAATCATGTTAGACCTTATAATGTTCATCTTCGTCCATTTATTAAATACTAAGGGAGTTGATAAAAATGGATTGGAAGCCGATAATTGACACAGCAATACCAAATGGCATTTTTTGTATATTATTTGTAATGCTGTTTGTTTACACGATGAAACAAAATTCAGAGCGTGAAAAGCAACTCCAAAATTTAATCAGCGAATACAACCAACAGCTGAAAAAGATTTCAGAGACTTTAATTAAGATTCAAGAAGCACTGGACAAACCTAAAAAACGAAAAGTGAGGAGTGATTAAATGGAAATCAAGGAAACAAAATTAAAATTTAGAGAAGGTATGGAAAAACGCTTTAAAGTTTTGGAATATATAGTAATTCATCACACAGCTTCAACTCGTGATATGACAGTGCAAGAAATTCATCAATTACATTTAAATCAAGGTGAAAATTGGAAAGGCATTGGCTATCATTTTTATATAGATAAACAAGGAATAATATGGCGTGGAAGACCAGAAGAAATGAGTGGTTCACATGCTTTAGATTATAATTCTGTATCTATTGGTATATGTCTAAGTGGTAATTTTGAAATAGAAAAGCCAACAGACAATCAATTAAAAAGTTTATCTGAATTGCTTCAATATCTAAAACAGAAATATGGCAATGTTCAAGTTGTTGGACATAGAGACCTAAACGCAACAGCTTGCCCAGGCAAAAATCTTTATTCAAAACTTGGAAGCGTGATAGCAAATTCAAACACACCAAAAGACGAATATGTAAAAGTATTTATGAGTAATAATAAGCTCTCTGTAGTTTTAGATAATGGAAGTAAGTTTACTTTCCCATTCACAAACAAGGAAGAGTTATTGAGAAAGCTCTCAATAGGTTTAAAAATAACAAAATGAGGAAAATGCAATGGCAAAACTATATTATGCTACTCAAATAAGCCCTCACCGCTTAAAAATGGCAAATGAGGGCTTTTTAATTTGCAGTGAAGTTCCTGTTGCAAGAACTGGTTATCAATTTTATGCAGTAGAAGAACTTGAAGAAATTCCTCCTGAAGTAAAAATTGAAAATGGCGGTTGTAACATCTTTAGACCACCTGAAGAAGTTTTTTCTGAAAAGACCTTATTAAGTTTTAAGGGAAAACCTGTAACAAATGACCATCCAACAGAAGCCGTTACAAGTGCAAATTCAGAAAAGTATGTAAAAGGCACTGTTAGCAATATTCAGAAGGGGACAGGAAATTTAAAAGATTTCATCTTAGCAGATTTGATAATATATGACCAAAATTTAATTGATGAAATTGAAGGTGGAAAGACTGGAGTTTCTGCAGGTTATGCCTGTGATATTATTGTTGAAAATGGCGAATTAGTTCAAAAGAATATAGTTTGCAATCATATAGCAGTAGTATGGGAAGGCAGAGCAGGAGCGAAGGCAAAAATAAGGGATGAAAACCCTAAAAATAAGGAGTATAAAATGGCAGACGAAGTCAAACAAGAAGAAGTCAAGCAAGATGAAGAAGAAAAGAAAGAAACTTGCAAAGACGAAGGCGAAGACATTGGGGCATTATTAAAAACTCTTATAGCAAGAGTAGAAGCTCTCGAAAATCAGAACAAGCCAAAAGAAGAAATGGAAAAACTTGATGAAGAGTTGGCAGAGAGAGAAAAAGCACAAGAGACAGAATCAGAACAGATTAAAGAACATGAAGTCCCTGCTGAAGATTTATCCAAGAAAGATGAAGCCCCAAAAGAAGAAGAACCGAAAGAACCAATAGGCGATTGTTCACCACTTCGTAAGGTTGTTCAAACAATAAAGCCTTTAATTGCAAAAGTTCCTGACAAGGCTTTAAGGGCAAAAATGGATAAGTTGATTTCTGATTCAATCAGACAAAATTTGATGTATGCAAAACCAGCACAGAAAACAAAAAGTGCATATGATAGTTTTGCAAGACCCAAAATAAAAACAAATACCCTCAATGATGAATTTATAACTCATTGTGCAGACCAATTTGAAGAATATCGCAGAAATGCAAGAAAATAGATAAAATAGATAAAGGAGATAAAACTATGGGTGGAAGTGCAATAGGAACAGATTTTAAATTTGGTTTCCCTAGTACAATAGCAAGACATGGAGATGAGCTTATAAAATCAAGACCAGTTCATGCAAATGCTAACCCTATTCCTTTTGGTTCTCCTGTTGTTCTTTATGCAGACAACGGAGCAACCGATGGAACAGTAGTAAGTTTTGGAGCCACTAATGTTGCAAGTGATTTTATGGGAATTGCTTGCAGAAAAGTAAAACAGTCAACAGGTGTAGCAGATGAAAACTTTGGCAAATATTATGATACTGATATTTGTGATGTTTTAGTTCGTGGCTCAATTTCTGTCGTTTGTCCAACAGGAAATCCTCAACCAGGTGGAGCTGTATATATAAGAGTTCTTGCAAATGCTACTGATTATCCAGATGCCCAAGTAGGAGATATTGAAGCTGTAGCAGACACAGTAACAAACAATGGAACAACAACTTATAATAACCTCTTGATTCCAAACTGTAAATGGCGTGGAACCAAAGACAGCGACAATGTTGCTGAGCTTGTAATCTTAGAAAGAACAGGAGTATAAAAGCTATGACTATGATAACAGATGAAGCCATATCAAATGGACTAACCTTTGTTCGTGGAGAGCTTGAAAAACTTGACCCTATCATTCGTTCTCCCCTTGGAAAAACAAATTATAATAGAGACATCAAAATTATAACAGGAGGCGGTTGGATTCAACAGCTTTCTAATTATAATGTTGAATATGCAGTTAGTGGTGGTTTAGCTAATCTTCAAGGCGGTATTCAAAATGAAATCGCAAGAATCCAAGCAAACCTCTCCAAAGATTCAATAAAAACAAATCTTTTCCAATCAACATTTTCAGTAAAATATGTTGATATACAGTTTAACCAAATGACAGGAAGAGATTTTCAATCAATGCTTGAAGAAGGCACTCGTCTTCTTTATGACCGTTACATAGATAAAGCAGTTTATAAAGGTTTTCCAGACCAAAATATTTTTGGACTTGTAAATAATCCAAATGTTACTGCAACAAATGTAGCAATAAACGCTGGTAATACTTCGAGAAAATGGAAAGATAAGACCCCACAAGAAATAATGAATGATATCAATGACGCCATTGAGACAGCTTGGGCTGCAACAGAATATGATGATTCAGCAGTTCCTAATCACATTCTCATTCCTCCTGAACAATTTGCATTATTACAGGGAACTATAATGAGTGTAAATGGAGTTATTACAAATGCTTCAGTTCTTGATTATATCAAGAATAACAATATGGCAAATACTCTTGGACAGTATCTTGAAATATATCCATCTCGTCATTGCATTGGAGCTGGAGCAGGTGGCACCGACAGAATGATTGTTTATAACCACGACCCACGCTTTATTGATTTCCAAATCCCAGTTGCTTTAAATCGTGTTGGCACAGGTTGGAATGTAAATAATATTTCTTTTGATACAATTTATATGTCCTTAGTCGGTTCAGTAAGAACTCACTATACCCAGCCAATCCTTTATAAGGACGGTATCTAATATGCGAGTAATAAGCAAACAGAAATTTGGCTTCCGTTTGAAAAATGGGAGCCTTTTTGTTTTACCTCTTAAAGAGCGTGTAGATATACCAGATGAAATAGAAAAAGATGATTATTTCAAATTAGCTGTAAAATCAGATTTGATTTCAATTCTTAGTCAGCCTGTAAAACAGACTGAAGAAAAAACAGTTAAGAAGAAAAAGAAAGAGGAGTAACAATGTTTAATGGAATCTATGGCAATTTGCCTTCAGTAAATGCTCTTCGTTCAAGAGCAGGAGCAGTTGACAATTCACAAAACCCACCTTATACCTTAGAGGATTTCTTAAGTGCTTTTCCTATCTTTACAAACAAAGCAAGTGATGACACAATAAATGAGTGGATAACAATGGCAAACGGAGTTATCGGCTATAACAGATATAAGGGTTATTGGAAGTTTTCAATGGGTTTATTTGTTGCTCATAATTTAGTATTACAACTAAGATTGGCAGGCAGTGCTGATGATTCCTTAAAACAACTCCTTAATAAAACAGAGACAAAAGGCTTCAAGCAGAGTAAATCTGTTGGAAGCCTTTCTGTTTCTTATGATACAGGCTCTGCCCTTGCCGATTATAATGGTTGGGGTACTCTAAAAGATACAGAATATGGAAGACAATTAATAGACATTATGAAGACAGTAAATGGAGGCGGAATCTTCTATGTCCTCTAATGTCTTAAAGCCTTATGAGCGAATAATAATAAATCAGAGAAACAAGATAAGGACTTTGACAAATGAGCTAATAAAAATGTGTCAAAAGTATATAACAAGCCCTTATCGAATCCCAAATCTATTAAAGCAAATATCACAAACAGAACAATTTGACAAATTTACACAGGTATTAGGTGCAAGATTTGTCAATGAAGTAAATACTTGGAATCGTGTAGCATTTGCAAATTATTTAGAAACAGGATATGCAAAAAATGCTTTTTTTATTTACAAGGGATTGAGTGCAGATAATGAGTTAAAGAGCTTTTTAGCAAAGCAAGCTGAAGAGAAAGCAAAACTCTTTAAAAGCATTCCTGTTGAATTAGCAAATACAATAGTTCCTAAAATAGAAAAATTGACTGTTCAAGGTGCAACACCAAAAACAGTAGCTTATGAATTAGCAAAAGATATTCCCAATCTTTTGGAGTATCAAGTAAAAACAATAGCAAGAACAGAAACAAGCAAAACATCTGTTGCTATTACAGGCTTTAAAAGTAAAAAGAATAATATCCCTTGCTATCAATGGAAAGCAAGCGGAGGCAGACAAGGTGATGGACGAACAAGAAGTAGCCATTGCAAGATGTCAGATGTGATTATATTTTGGGAAGACCCACCTGCACCTGAAGACCTATTTCCAATAATAGGACAAAATGGACAGAAATATAAAAACACACTCGGACATTATCACGCAGGTTGCTGTCCAAATTGTAGATGTTTAGCCTCTCCTGTTATCTTTATTGATGACTTGAAATTTCCTGTTAGAGTTTATACACAGGGAATGATAAAGACAATGACCAAAAAAGACTTTTTGGCTTTGTACAATGCAAAGGTAGGAGAGCTAAAGGCAGAAAACGCACAGAAAAAACAGTTAAATAGAAAACCAATACAGGTACAGCAAGCAGTTCAACAACAGCAACAAAATATTTCTCAAAATGTACAACCTCAAAATAATTTAAATATTGTAAATGGTTTTAAGATTAGTGCAGAGAATTATTTACATAATGATTTTGGAATACCCAAAAAAGATATACATTTAGAAAATTTAGATAACGATGTTTTAACTTCTGTAAAAGATGGTTTTAGTTGTTTTAAAAATGCAATAGTACAAGTAAGAGGAAAAGATGATATAAAATTTGATGACCGCTTAAAGTCAGTTGGTACTTCTGATGTATATTTTAATGAAGCCAAAGAGGCTTATATAGAAAAAAAATGGGAAGAAGAAATTAATGATTTTTGTATAAATAATAAAATAAAACGAACTTCTTCTCAAGTGAAAAGTTGGATAACAGCTAATGAAAAAACTGAAAAACAAAAATATGAAAATGATTTTATAGAAATTTGTGGCTTAAAAAATTCAAGTACTTTAGCTTTTGCTGTGCCTCAAAATGCTTACAGAATAATAAAAAATGGTTTAACAATAAATAATAAATCATATAATTTAGAACATTTAATAGGTGTATATCTCGTAAAAAATAATGTCAATGGATATGATACAAAAACAAATAAGGATAAAGGAGAAGATGTACAATATCACCCTCCAAATTGTTATGATAATAAAGCTAATATTATCCATGAATTAGTGCATATATTAGATTATAAGTTAGGATTAAGAAAAAATAAAAATATTCAAGCATTATATATGCAAGATTTACAAAATTATGATACATTTATAGGAGAATTACCTTATCATAATGGAAATGAACAACAAACTTTACAAGCAATAAGAGCTTTTGACCCAACATTTGATTTTTTATGTCAATATGCTTTTAAAGCAGGGGAAAAAAAAGAATTTGATAGATTACAGCGAATAAAAGAAAATAGAAGTCTAAAAAAACAAAATTTACCTCTTAAACCTGAAATACCAAAGGAAAGTCGTTTTGGAGAATTTATAGCAGAAGCTGTTTGTGAAGTTTTAATGCTTGAAGAACTAAATAAAAAATTAAATAAAAAACTTAAAGCAAGACCTATAGCAGTTGCTGTATGGGATGAAGTTAAAAAGATGATAAAAAAATATAAACCTTAAAGGGAGTTTATTTATAATGGAAGATTACATCGAAGATGAAAAATTAGAAGATGATGAGAAATATGAAGAAAAAATAAAGAATTATAAAGAAGAAGCAGAAAAAATAAAAAAAGCAAGAGGCTTTTTGGTAGAAGATTTTTACACTTCTTATGTGAATGAATGGGAAGTAAGATTTGCTTTTTTAGATTTAGATAAATTTCAAAGAGTTATTAATAAATCTCTTGATAAAGTAGAAGAAAATAAAATAAAATATAATATTACAGATGTTAAAACATTAGCACTTGACTATATATCTGCTTTAAAATTTAGAGCAGAAAAATTTGAAATGGACCCTGAGCCATATTTTGCAACTAATGAAGATTATGAATCTTGGTTATATGATTAACACTATACACACACCAAAGAGCTAAAAGGCTCTTTTTTTTTATTATCAAGATTAGATTTTTTGTTATAAAAAGTAACAAAAAATGCAATTTATATTCAAAAAATAGTGTACAGATTGCACGAATCATACCCAAAAACATTAATTTGAGCAAGATTCAATCATTTTTTTGATTAAAAGTAGGTATTTATGAACATACAAGAAAGCGGTTCAATAGAAGAAATAAAAAAGCGACTTGAAGAAATTGCAAAAACTCGTATTCTTGTAGGTATTCCAGAAGACAGCGAATCAGCAGAACAACGAAAGAAAGAAGAAAACGAAGCATACCAAAAGCACACAGATGAATTTATTCGTGAACACAATATAACAGACGAAAAGAAAATAAAGAAACTAAAAAACAGAAAAATAAATGATTTGACAAATGCTCAAAAGCTATTCATCAATAGCAGAGGAAGCCCTGCAAGAAATATACCACCACGCCCTGTTCTTGAACCTGCTATTGAAGATAAATTTGAAGTAATCAGCAATGAAATTAAAGAAGGTGCAAGTAAAGGACTTGAAGGAGATATGCAAGGCTTTTATGATAATTATGAGCGAGCTGGATTAATGGCTTTTACTGCCTCTGTTGATTGGTTTGATAATCCAAAAAATAATTGGAAGCCAAATGCAGAAAGTACGATAAAAGCAAATGGATATAACAAGAGGGTCAATAATGACCGTCTTATCCAAAATGATTGATGATGTGTATAATCCTGCTTTTAAAGTTGATCTACCTATATTGACAGCAAGAGAAGGCTATGAATTAGCAGATATGGATACAGATATTTTATTTAATGAAAAAGCAACTTACGGAGATGTTAGTTTAATAGTATATGGAGCGTAAAAATGGATAATGAATATGCCAAAATAGTTACTTCAGAATATAGAGAAAAACCTAAAGCTGAAGCATTTTTAAAAGCAAAACTTTCAATAAATAAAGATTTAATAAATTTGGTTTTAAATATGCCTCAAGAATTTGATTTAGATAAAGCAGTTGGTAAACAACTTGATATTTTAGGTGAAATAGTAGGTGCTTCTCGTATTGTTTCAATATCAGATACTGAAGCATATACTTTAAGCGATGAAGATTATAAAGTTTATATAAAATCTAAGATAGCCAAAAACGCTTGGAATGGTGAAATTGATTCTCTTCAAAATGTTTGGTTTGAACTTTTTGGAAAACGCATTGGAATTGTTGATAACCAAGATATGTCTATTGGTGTTTATCTAATTGGTGAATACTCGGACAATATGATAAGGCTAATTAAAGCAGACAAAATAGTTCCAAAACCAATGGGAGTAAAAGTCAATTATTATCGTTTCGCACAAGGTAAAATATTTAGTTATGGTTTGGAAAATGAAATATGCACAGGCTATGGTGGTGTTTGGTATTCAACAGGAGAAGAAAAATCATTTGGTCTTGTAAATAAAGATGATGAATATGAAACACCTAATCTTGCAGGATTTGGTGAAGGAATATGGAGGCAATAAATGGCAAGTACAAATATTCAAATATTTAATAAAAATAGAAATCACACTTTAACAGATAGTGAATATACAAATTGTGAAGAACGCAGAAATGGCTTTTTAGGATTATTAGCAAGAGCCAATGTGTTTAATAAATTTTGTTATCAAGCCTCTTTAGTTTGTAGAGCAATAGCAGATTTTATGGTAAATCAAGGCTATAACGCAAATGATTTTATAGTTGAACAATTTACACAAAATTTTGAAGATTCAATAATTTCATTGGTAACAAGTGAAATAAATTCAAGAGTTCCACACGCAAGAGAAAAGAATAAACTTTATCAAAAAGGCGATATAGCAACAGATGCTTCTCTTCCTTTGTGGGGAGAATTGGAATGTATAACAGCAGGAACAACTTCAGATTCAGATTTTAGCTCTGTTTTACCTTCAACTATAAATGCTATAGGTTTACAAATTCAAGATGGCACTGCCATTTGGTGTTTGCGTGCAAAAAGATTTTCTTCTCCTTTAAATACTCCAATTCCGTTTAATGGTCAATTTGTAGAACATCAAGTGTTTGAGAGTGGAATAGCAAAAACCTACTATATCCCTATTCATCATGAGACAGGATTGGAAATGATTGATTATAGGTATTGTGATGGACAGACTGTTGGTGGGTTTAGCACAATAGATATGAGAAATAGATTTTTGATGTGCAAAAATTCCTGTGGTGCAAATAATGGAGAAGGTGGCACGGATGAAGTTGCAATAGAGAAAAAACATTTGCCAACAGATAATTTTGGATTAAATTTGACTTGCAATAATTGGGAGAAAACTCTTTCAGGCACTTTTAAAACAGGAGATGAAACTGCAGACCATAATCACCCAGAAAATTCTTATGGAGCTGAAGCTCAAGGATATCCTTTGCTAGGTGGTATATCTGTACAAGCACGAGTAACTGAAGGAGGACGAAATACCTCTGGAGTTTCCAATAAGCATCAACACAAGGTAACAGTTAGTTTTGAGGCAACTCACAAACACGGCATATCAGGCACAGTTAAATTAAATTCCAATACACAGCAAAAAATATCAGTAGTAAGTCGCCATTATAAAATGGGATATATACAAAGAATTTACTAAAAAAAAATAACCTATGATTCTTTTTCATAGGCTATTTTTTTTTGGAAATTGTGGTCAACAAAAAGTCAGCATTAGTGACTGTTTTTAAATGTTTTTCGTTCGTTTAAACGAAGGATTTGAAAACAAAAAAATAAAGTTAGTTGTTACTAAATAGGCAATATAGTAAAAATATATAAATATTTTAAATTGTTTCCCCAACAATAAATGCATGCAATTCATAAAAACCACATACTTTTATATTTTTGAATCCATATTTTAATAAAATATCCTTCCAAAAATCTATCGTTTCAATTTTGCCTTTGTTAATATACCAATAAAGAGCAGATACAGCATTATACAAATTTTTATTAATCGTATTCAATACCCTTGTATTTATAATAATTTTTCCATTTGAATATAGTGCATTATATACTTTTTCTAAAACAATGTCCCTTTTTTCCTTATGTAAAATATTTGAACATAAAATATTATTATATTTTTCCTCAATTTGATTCGCCAAAAAATCTAAAGAAAATATATTTATTTTATCTTCTAAATTATATTTTTGAACATTTTGTTTTGTCAATGGAACAACTTTTTCCAAATCACAAGCAAAAATTTTTAAATCAGGATATTTTTTTGCAAATTCGATACTATATAAACCGTGTCCAGCCCCTAAATCCAATAATGAACCCTCTATTTTTGTATTTTCAAGTGATTTTAAAAGACTTTTGATTTCTTCACTGTAAGCAAAAACTCCAATTTTAGAAAGTCTTTTTGAATTCCAATTAGGCTCAGGTGAAATTATATCATCATTATTTGAAATCAATTTTTCAAATATCAAATCAGATATTTCATTATCTTGCGGAAGATATGAAGAAATAACATCTAATCTATCAAAAAATGGAAATTTCGGCAAATGTTTTTCATTCAAAAATAACTTTTTATTTAATTCCGATATAATTCTCCCCTTTTTCAAAACTTCAATTACTAAATTAATTAAATATTGATTATATTTTTGAGAAAGTTCTTCTTTTGTTGTGCCTTTTTCCAAAGATTGTAAAATATCTGTTTTGGTCAATGCCTTTAAAGTATTAAAAAGCCCTGTTATTTCTCTATGTTTTTTAAATTGTTCTGTAAAACCATATTTTGTCATATTTTTTCTTCTCAATCTGTAATAAACTAACTCATTGTGCTAATTAATAAAAAAAATTCTACAAATGCAAATTTTATCTTGCTTTTCTGTTAACTCAAAAAAAATTTCCTTCTAAATATTATTTTTATAAAATTATAATAAAAAATATTGAAATTTTGTTTTATTTTTGTTATAATTTTACTCTTTAAAATGACAAGTTATTTTTATATTTATTTTTTTTTAAAAAAGGAGAAAAAAATGAATAGAAAATTTATACTCCTAAGTTTATGCCTATTTATTGCACTTATTTTTACATCTGCATGTGGCTCAGGAGGCAGTAGCGGAGATTATGAGTTTTATGGATATCCAACTATAGAGCCAACTGTAGAACCAACAAAAGACCCAATGGTACTAACTTTAAACAAATATCATTTTACCGAAATGCACCGTAATGCCCCTAAATTTATGAAGTGAACCCCAAATTTAGTTTTGTACTAAAAATTGGGTGCAGTTCATCATTTATGGGGAGTATGTCAATGTAATAGTAAAAGCCGATGCAACTGATGTTGTACTTGATGACACTATATTAGATCAATTATACGAAATAGGTAAAATCGAATTTAATTCTGCAAACAAAAAATCGTTAACAGAATTAAATATTCCTGATATATATACATATACTGATGGCAAAAAATACAGAATTATAGGTATTGCAGAATATGCACTTTATGAATGTGATTTAATTGCCTCTTTAACAATTCCTGATACTGTTACTTTTATAGAAAAATACGCTTTTGATAAATGTTATTCAATTCCTGATTTAGTAATTCCTGACAGCGTTATAACAATTGGTGACTGGTGTTTTGCAAATTGTACATCAATGGAATCTGCAATTATTGGAAATGGTGTAAAAAACAATTGGAATAGACGCATTTAAGAGTTGTACTTCACTAGAATCAGTAAGTATTGGAGAAAATGTAGAAACTATTGGACATTGGACATTTGGAGATTGTACATCACTTAAATCTGTAATAATTCCAGATAAAGTTCAAAGCATTGAAAATGCTACTTTTATCAAGTGCTCATCTCTTAAATCTGCAAAAATTGGAAATGGCATAACAAGTTTTGCAGATAGAACATTTAGAGAGTGTACAGCTCTTGAATCTATAATTATTCCAAACAATTTAACAACTGTTGGAAAACAAGCATTTTATAAATGTACTGCTCTTACATCGGTAAATGTTCTTGGTGACACAACAAATACTATTCCAAGCACAGTAACAAATATTGAAACTTATGTTTTTTGTCTCTGTGAAAATTTAACATTACGCATACCACAAGGTATAACATTAGGTCAATATGCTTTAGGTTATGTATCATATTCCTATTATACCCCTTAAAGTAATCCTTAAAATAAAGAAAAACTTCAAAACCCAAAAAGCCTTTGTATAATTTTCAGAATATACAAGGGCTTTTTTTTAGCCATAAAGCGAACCAAAATATAAGATTAAAGATTAACCCACAAAGCAGGGCGGACAAAAACACAATAATAGTTAACATGATAATAATCGCCGACAACTCCAACAGTATTGACAAAATAAACTTGACTACTAAGATTAGGATAAGGAGAACGAATCCACCACCAACTATAAGAACAATCTTCATCTACCCAAGCACCATTTTTCACGGCATATGCAGTTGCTTTACATCTTCTTGACTTATTATTAGCAAAATATCTTTCTACCTCTTCCTTACTCAAAAGAAATACATTATCAGTTGTGCCAACATCAGACAAATTTAAAGGATTTATGTTTTTCCTCTCTTTTTCACTAAAAGATTTGTTATAAAATTCACCATTCAACCATTGGCGAATCTCGCTATTTTTCCAATCATTTGAACTAACATCAAAAATCTTACAATCAAGACCATATTTCGAGAGCAAAAGCATTTTATTATTTTCTATTGCCAAAAATTGCCATTCAATAGGCTGAATATCACCATTTACAGTCTGAGGATAACTACCAAATTCTACATTCTTGGTTGTTTCTTGTATTTCCATAACTACTCCCTATATCTCTGAATCCTGAAGAATCTTTTCAGCTGTATATTGTCAATAAAAATTATTCAACAAATGCAAATTTTATCTTGCTTTTTCGTAAACATTTGGTAAATTCACAAATGAAATATACTTTTTGTTAACATTTTCTAACATCTCATTAATAAAAAATTTACAAAAATTGATTTTCTTTAATAAAAGTTAAGTAGAATTTTTAACATTTGGCAAATACAATGGAATTAGAAATATTTTTTCTCCTTGTAAGCAAGGAGTTAGAAAATAACTTGATTTTTAGTCATTAATATATTATAATAAGAAAGGAGAAAATAATGTCAAAGCAAATAGAAAGACAAAACAATATCAGTTTTGATGTTGAAAAATTACAAGAATATCTTGAAATGGCTTCTCTATTTTCAGATAAATATTTTAAGATTTTTCTTCAAAATCAAACTTACAAACCTGCTCAGTTTATATTGAGAACAATTTTAAAAAATCCTTTTTTAGTTGTTCAAAATATTACTGTACAAAAAATTATAAGTAAT
>CADASF010000041.1 GCA_902790465.1 uncultured bacterium
AAATTTAATGTTTAGAATAAATAAAAGAAGCAGTAAGAAATATCCGTGAGGATTTCAAGTCCATTATGTGAGTATATTTAATCACATTTTGAGTAGCAGGGAGAAATGAAGAAAAAAATATTAATATTAGTATTATTGTTCTTAATAAGTTCAATAATTCCATCTTATGCCCAACTTTATTATAAGAGAAGTCAACCACAAAATAGACCTCAATACAATCAGTATAACCAATACAACCAATATAATAATCAATATTATAATAATCAATATAATAACCAGTATAACAATCAATTTCAACAAAATGCCAATAGTAT
Organism: uncultured bacterium; assembly: GCA_902790465.1. Classification (GTDB taxonomy): domain Bacteria; phylum Vulcanimicrobiota; class CADAWZ01; order CADAWZ01; family CADAWZ01; genus CADAWZ01. Next base: position 315 of record CADASF010000041.1, read on the forward strand.
TGAAATGCAGATGAATTATCAAGACCAAATGATGATAAATAAAATGGCTGCTACTCATCCTGTTGACAATAGATATGATCAATTTTTGAATGTTATATCAAATAAATTTAACAATGTTGGCAGATATGTTTTTCCAAATTATGATTCAAAAGATTCAAAATATGTCGTAATGCCAGGGGTATTTGGATATAATGCTGTATCATTTCATAGCTCTATTGTAATAGATTCTTTACTTTTAGAAGTAGATAAAAGACTTGCAATGGGAATGGCATATTATGGAAAAATAGATACACCTTATACAAGACAATTAGCGATGGCAGCAGTGCAGGCTACACGAATGTCACAAAATGGAAGCCTAAGATTAAACCAAAGTAATCCATATAATATGTATAATTTGCCAGAAATTCAGGGACAGTTAAGCCCCAATCAGCAAAAATTGGCTGAAGTATATTTTGAACATCTTGTAGCTGCTATTTTAGCTCATGAAGGGGCTCATGTTTTCCGCGAACATACAAAACAAAAGATGTTAACACAACAAAAACTTTGGCAACAAGGTCAAGGTAATATGAATCAAATACAGCAATATATAAATGGAAGTTTTACTAAAGAAAAAGAATATGAAGCTGATTTATATGGGTTAAAACTTCTAAAGAGAGCAGGATATTCAAGAGAAGGAATGGTTGCTTGGTTTAGATTTGCAGATATTTTCGAGAGTGTTGCAGGAACATTAAATGTTCAAAATAGAGACCATCCAACAGGAGCACAAAGAATATCTGAAGTAAATAGAGCTTGGAATTCATTATAAAAAAAATTGGTTAGTATGAGATTTTTTATATCATACTAACCATTTTTTTTTATTTTTCTAATAATTCTTCAACAAAAAAATCGGTAACACATTTATCAGGTCTTGTTATGTCTTGTGTGAAATTATGATCAAAACCTGTCAATAGATGAATTTCACTATTTTGGAAAATGAAATGATACCTGATGCTGTCTGTGTATGGAATCAAAAAATCGGAAGTTCCATGTATCATATAAGCTCTGCCCTTAAATTTTTGTGATATTGTCTCAACAGGTAGAGTTTGAATATCTTTAAGATAAGCACGCCCAACATTAATTCCTTTGTGAATTTCTAAATATTCAGGAAGATTTATTGGATCAAATTTTCTACCAAGAAAAATGCCACGGACTGAATCATCAAATATGCTTATAGCAGATGACATCAGAGCAATACACTTTATTTTATCTTCTCCAAGTTCACCTGCGACCATACCTGCTAAGATTGCACCTTGTGAATGTCCTACCATTGAAATTGAAGTTACTTCAGGAATTTTTCTAACATAATTATAAACTTTTTTTGTATCTTCAATTTCATTTGAAATTGTCATATCTTCAAATTTTCCTTCACTTTCACCGTGTCCATTGAAATCAAAAATGATTGAAGCAATTCCTTTTTCTTCAAGATTGTCTGCCAATGTTTTTAACAAGGGCATTTCTTTATTTGCCAAAAATCCGTGTAAAATTATGACCATTGGGTATGTTTTTTTATTTTTGGGAGTTTGAATAACTGCAAAAAGTTTTCCGTGATGTCCCTGAATGACAACATTTTTAGTATGTGCTGAAACAGCTATTGACATTGCTATAAATAGTGCAAATGTCAATAAAATAAAACGTTTAAACATAGTCTCTGTTCCTCTTGTGATAAATATTTTTCACTCAATGAGTTAATTCATTAAATCTTTCAATAAATCGTTTTTCTGTCAATTCCATTTGTTCAAATTCAAAATTGACATCAGACAAAATATTTTTATACCTATCACCCAATTTCTCTGGCATTAAATTTAAAAATTCAAGTGAAAGCATATCATCATCAACACCAAATATTTTTTTTCTATCTTCTTCATCAGGAATTTTACCTAAATATTTTTCCCAAATAGTGTTTTGCAATTTATCTTCTACTTTCAAATAAGTATCCAAAAGGGCTTTTATTGGTCTTGTAACATCAGATAAATAAGCCTCACTTGCATCGTGTAAAAGACATGCAAGCTGAATTTTTTTATCAAAGCCTCTTTTTTCTGCTTCTATGGAACAAGCTATAGAATGACTTGCAACAGAATAAAAATGCTTAAAATGACCATTTGCACGACATATCAAAGAAAGTGAATGTGCTATATCAGCCACATCTATCAAATTTTTGTCAGGATTTATGGGATCAAAATGCTTCCCAGAACTTGAAGTTATATACATATTTCCCTCGCATTGTTAATCTGCTAAATTTATTTAATCAATTTTGAATTTCTTCAAAAGAAAATTGTTTTTGTATTTCAGTATTGTTTGTAGAATTGCAAAATTTAATCAATTTTAATTTATTTTTTAATTCTTCGTTTTCAAAAATAACTTTAGTTGCTATTGGTGATTTATCTATACCTATAACTTTTCTATTTTTACTTAATCCAGCTTTTAAAAAAGTTCCTGATCCACAAAAACAATCTAAAATAATTGAGTCTTCATAAGAAGATTGTTCAACTATCATTTCAAGCATTTGTCTATTTTTTTCGGTAGGATATATAGGATATTGTGGGTCTTTATAATCCAACCATATATCTTGTATTTTTTTCCCCGAATGTTCATCTAAATATTTTTTAATACGTGGCACTTTATTTTTAGACCATTCAATTAATCCAAGACTATCTAATTTATCAAGTTCATCTACTGAATATCTCCAATGCCTACCTTTTGGAGGAAATTCTCCCTTCCATTGTTTACCTGTTTCGCCACATAATGTTTCCCCAGGTGCATGACATGGAACTGTAGTATATCTTTTACCATTTTCATCTATCTTAGGAAATAATTTTATTTTTTCTTTTTCATCTAAATGAATTTTTATATCATTAAATATATTATTTCTAATTTTTTTAGAATAAATATAAATAACATCTTTTTGATTTCCATAAGCTCTTCGTGAAAAATTTTTGGGATTTGATTTTACACGAGTTATATCATTTACAAAATTTTCTTTACCAAATATTTCATCAAGTAAAATTTTAATATAATGCCCTATTTTTATATCAATATGAAAATATAATGTTCCTTTATCGCTCAAAAGCAAATAAATTAAAACCAATCGCTCTCTTATAAATTCTAAATAATCATCTAATGACATCTTATCCTTATATGCTAAAATACTATCTTCTTGTGAAAAACTTACAGTTGATATTTTATTTTCAGAATACATAAAATCTGACATTGTATTATATGGCGGATCTATATAAATCAAATCTATTTTATTTGAATAAAAATCAAGTAAATTAGACATAACATTAAAATTATCGCCTTCTATAAAAATATTATCATTTTTAAAAATATTTAAATCTATTTTCTTGACATTTTTTGCAAGTTCGATAATTTCAGATAATGTTTTCTTATTTTCATAAAAAATTTTCATTTGATTTTCCCTATAAACTATATAAAAAATCTCTTAACAACAAAGCAGATAAAATAACATCATTTCTATTTATTATATTTTTATAGAGTTTATTTTCTGAAGGTATATATAAAACTCCATCCAATATAGCGATTTTTATTACTTCTTTATCTATAGGCTCTAAAGCTGTTTCCAATGTAAACATTGCATCGTCAAATTGTGCATTTTGATGACCACCAAAATCCGTCAAAAATTTAGCTTCGCCCATAATATATTTTGAATTAAATTTAGCAATAAAATCTACACCTTTATCTCTTTTATATCCCAAATATTCATTAGCAAAATTTTTCATAATTTGATCAGAGGCATTAAATATAATATCATCATTTTTAGCCAAAAATTTTTCTATATTATTGGTAACCTCACAACCTAAGTATTTTTCGGATATCCATTTCTTAAAAAGAGGACCTATCTGTCTATTTGTCTCTTTAGGAACAGTAATTTTTTCTATTATTTCAGAAATTCCCATTTCGTATAATATACTTGTTATTCTATTTACAGTCTTAGGATTGCGTTCTATAGCTGTTCTATCTCTTTTTAAATAAGCAATATATGAATCCTTAATAGGAAAAACTTCCTGATCTAATAACAGATTTAACAATTTTTTCTTTTTCCGTTCAGAATGATATTTAACTAATTTTTCTTCAACTTCAGCTGTTATTTCTCTTCTCAAATTATGAGACATAGGATAAATTTTATATAATAAATCCAAATAATTTCTCTGATTAGCCAATTCTATACTTTTTTCAGTCCAATAATTCATAAAAATTTTCCTTATTTTCGTAATATTTATTTTAATTCTATTATTTTTCCATTATTTAATTTTATCCCTTTTATTATTTTAAGTTATTTTAATTATATTTACAGAGTGTGTAAAAATTGCCATAATTAACATAATAAAAAAAATTCCACATAGAACAAAATTCTATGTGGAATTTTTATATATTTTATCCTAAATTTTATTTAGGAACATAATTTACTTTTGCATTTCAAGAACATTTTTGAAAGCATTCATTCTGCGGATTACATCTTTTTCTGCTTCTTCAAAAATCTTCTCAGCTGTTTCAGCACCATATTTCTTGATCAAGAGTTTGTAACGGTTTTCACCTTTTACAAAAGCGTTGAACTCTGATTTTGGCTCTGGAGTTTCCCAAGTCAATGGCTTGTCTGATGCTGGATTGTATCTATAAAGTGGCCAATATCCACTGTCAACAGCATTCTTCTGCTCGACCTGAGTCTTCTGCATATTGATACCGTGAGCAATACATGGAGCATAGGCTATAATTATAGATGTTCCGTTGTAGGCTTCAGCTTCTGCAAATGCTTTCATTGCCTGTTGACGATTTGCACCAAGAGCGATCTGTGCTACATATACATTGCCATAGCTCATGCACATAAAGCCAAGATTTTTCTTTGGTGTTCTCTTACCATTACTTGCAAATTTAGCAATAGCACCGATTGGTGTTGATTTTGAAGACTGACCACCTGTATTTGAATAGACTTCTGTATCAATTACAAGAATGTTGATATTCTTTCCAGAAGCTACTACATGGTCAAGACCGCCGTAACCGATATCATAAGCCCAGCCATCGCCACCGATACACCATACGCTCTTATCAACAAAGTAATCAGCAAAACTCTTAATTGTCATTGCCAAGCATTTTGCTTTTCCTTCTGCTGTCTTGATAAATTCATCAGCGACTTTTGCAATTTCAGCCTGTGCTTCGATGTCTGATTTTTCTTTGCAATCCCAACGATCGAGAGCTTTTTTAAGAACTTCTGTAAATTCACCCTCTGGAACTTCAGCAATAAATGCTTCTACAGCGTTCTTCAAAGCTGATCTCTTTGAATCAACAGCCAATCTCATACCAAATCCATATTCAGCATTGTCTTCAAAGAGTGAATTTGCCCATGCTGGACCTCTTCCTTCTTTTGTCTTTGTATATGGAATGCTTGGGAATGAACCGCTATAAATTGATGAACAACCTGTTGCGTTTGCAACAATCATTCTTTCACCAAATAACTGTGAAAGCATCTTGACATAAGGTGTTTCACCACAACCAGCACAAGCACCTGAGAACTCAAATAATGGTTTTACAAAACCAAGATTCTTGATTGTCTTTGTGTTTGCGTCGATATTATCTGTTGCATTGTCAAAGAATTTATAATTTTCTGTTTCGCCATTTTCTCTTGCTTTTTCAAGTGTTGTAAATTCAAGAGCTTTATTCTTTGCGATACAAGTTTCAACACAGACACCGCAACCTGTACAATCATCAACATAGACTTGAAGAACAAATTTCTTGCCTTCAACTGCCTTTGGTTTGATTTCGGCTGTCTTAAATGTTGCTGGAGCATTCTTTAATTCTTCATCTGTCAAAATCTTTGCTCTGATTGCAGCGTGTGGACATGAGCTTACGCACATATTACACTGGATACAAGATTCTTTGATCCACTGTGGAACTCTTGGAGCAATTCCTCTCTTGTCATATTTTGCTGTTCCTGTTGGAAGTGAGCCATCAAAGGACATGTGAGAAACTGGGATTCCGTCGCCTTTGAGATGTGCGATTGGTTCAAATATATTCTTTGCAAATGTGTCTGCATCTTCAGGAATGAGTTTGTGTTCTACATATACTGAATTTACTTCTGCAGGAACATCAACTTTGATCAAAGATTCACATGCTCTGTCAACACAAGTCCAGTTTTTCTGTACGACTTCATCGCCCTTCTTTGCATAAGTCTTTTTGATTGACTTTTTGATAAGTTCGATAGCATGATTTTCTTCGAGTACGCCTGAAACCTTGAAGAAAGCTGTCATCATAACTGTGTTGATTCTGCCACCAAGACCAAGTTCTGTTGCGATCTTTAAAGCATCTATTGTGTAGAATTTAATCTTTCTGTCGATGATGATCTTCTGCATATCTGCTGGAAGGTGCTTGAATGCTTCTTCAGCTGTCCATTCAGAGTTGAGAAGGAATACACCATTTTCTTTGATTCCGCCGATCATATCAAATCTGCCTAAGTATGCAGGATTATGACATGCTACGAAATCAGGGTGTGTTACTGTATATGTTGATCTTATTTTGTTCTTTCCAAATCTCAAGTGAGAAATTGTGCTACCATAAGATTTCTTTGAATCATATACGAAATAACCCTGTGCATATTGATCAGTGTTATCACCAATGATTTTAATAGAATCTTTGTTTGCACCGACTGTTCCATCACTGCCGAGTCCCCAGAATGTGCAACTTATTGTGCCTTCTGGCTCAGTGATGATTTCTTCTGAACAATCTATTGAAAGATGTGTTACATCATCGTCAATACCGACTGTGAAGTTGTGTGTTCCCTTGCCTGCTAAGTGTTTATATACACCGTTTACCATTGAAGATGTGAATTCTTTACTTGAAAGTCCATATCTTCCACCGATGATCTTAATGTCTCTGCCTTTGAGAGCTGCAACTACATCGAGGTAAAGTGGTTCGCCTGTTGAACCTGGTTCTTTTGTTCTGTCGAGAACTGCAATTCTCTTGACTGACTGTGGAACTGTTTTTGCAAATAATTCAGAAGCAAATGGTCTATAAAGTCTTACGATTACAAGACCAACTTTTTTGCCTTTTGCTCTTAAATAATCTATTGTTTCTTCTATTGCTTCACAAGAAGAACCCATTGCTACGATTATGTCTTCAGCCTCAGGATCGCCATAGTAATCAAATATATGATACTGTCTTCCTGTTTTTTCTGCGACCTTGTCCATATATTCTTGTACAATACCAGGAAGTGCGTCGTAATATTTGTTTACAGTTTCTCTTCCTTGGAAATATACATCAGGATTCTGAGCTCCTACTTTCATGTATGGCTTTTCTGGTCTTAGACCTCTTTGACGGAATCTCTCTACATATTCCATTTCTGGTTCGAGAAGTTCTCTCAAAGTATCATAAGAAATTTCATTAACTTTTGTTATCTCGTGTGATGTTCTAAAACCATCAAAGAAATGTACAAAAGGAACTTGTGATTTTAATGTTGCTAAATGTGCAACTGTTGCAAGATCCATGATCTCTTGTGTATTGGTTGAAGAAAGAAGTGCAAAACCTGTATTTCTTACAGCCATTACATCAGAGTGATCTCCAAAAATTGAAAGAGACTGAGCTGCCAAAGCTCTTGCTGCAACATGGAAAACTGTTGGAAGCATTTCACCAGCAATTTTATACATATTAGGGATCATAAGAAGGAGACCTTGAGAAGCAGTAAATGTTGTTGTCAAAGTACCTGCTGAAAGTGATCCGTGTACTGCACCTGCAGCACCTGCTTCGGATTGCATTTCTACAATGTTGAGAACCTCTCCGAAAACATTCTTTCTTCCTTCACTTGCCCAAGAATCGGCAAATTCACCCATGTCTGATGAAGGAGTAATAGGATAGATAGCTGCAGCTTCACTGAAAGCGTAAGCGATATGACTTGCAGCTTGGTTACCTGTAATTGTTACAGATTTTTCTGGATTAAATGCCATTTGAAATAATCCTCCGAATATTATTCAAAAAATCTTAGTGTGTTAAATGAATTTTAACACTTAAAAAATATCTAAAAATAAACTTAAGCTATTTTAACACATTCAAATTTTTAATGCAATACTTTTTTTAAAATAATTGTGAAAATTTTCCTTTGTATTTTATATTTTATTTGATTTCTTTTTTGTTATGTGGTAAGATTATAAGTAGAAAATAACCTCCTTCAAAAAATAATCTCCTTAATTTCACAGTCCCTTTGAGGAGAAAATAATAAAGAGGGAAAGATAATGGATTTATCAGAAACTATTAACAGAAAAGAACCTTTCACAAAAGGTGAAATATATAAACTTGTTTGGAATCTAAGTACTCCTTCTATTTTGGCACAACTTACATATATCGTAATGGAATATATTGATGCAATAATGGTTGGAAGTTTGGGGGTAAAATCAGCAGGAGCAATAGGTTTAGTTGCTACTTCCACTTGGTTTTTATATGGATTGTGCCGAGCTTGCTCTTCTGGATTTTCTGTCCAAGTTGCCCAAGCTGTTGGAGCAAATGACAAAGTTAAATCAAAAACTCTATTTCGTGAATCTTTGATTGTTGTACTTGCAGTATCTTGTGTTTTTGCGACAATAGGGGCTGTAATATCTCCTCATTTGCCAAAATGGCTTGGGGGAGGGCAGGAACTTTGGCAAGAGGCCTCTATTTATTTTTTGATTTTTTGTCTTTCTATTCCTATTGTGCAGTTAAATGATCTTTCATGTAATATGTTACAGAGTACGGGCAATATGAAAGTTCCGAGTGTTTTTAATGCCTTAATATGTGTTCTGAATGTTGTTTTTAATCTATTTTTTATTTTTAAAGAAATAAATTTTTTAGGTTTTTCTTTTAAGGCTTGTGGTTGGGGAGTTGCAGGAGCAGCACTTGGCACAGCTGTGGCAGAATTTGTTGTATGTATTTTTTTAGTATATTTTGCATTGCGTTCTCCATATTTAAGTTTAAAAAAATCTTGGAAACCTTCAAAAGAAGATTTAGATAATGGTCTTAAATTGGCTTCTAATGTAAAATTTAAAAATGGTTGGCTGAATTTTTGGCTTTTTTTCAATTTTGTAAATATCAAATCTTTTTTTAATATAAACAAAGAAGATGTAAAAACTGCTCTTGTCATTTCACTTCCAATGGGTCTTGAAACGACAGTTATGTCTATAGCTATTATTTTTACTACTGCAATTATTGCTCCATTGGGGGCTGTTGCACTTGTTGCAAATGCTTTTGCAGTAACTGCTGAGGCACTTTGTTATATGCCAGGATATGGTGTTTCTGCTTCTGCAACTGCTTTGGTTGGTCAGAGTTTGGGGGCAAAGAAAATAGAACTTGCAAAACAATTTGCTTGGTCAGCTGTTTTTATGGGAATGGGAATAATGACTTTGTGTGCTGTGATTATGTATATAACTGCTCCCTTTATATTTGCATTATTTAGTCCTGATTTGGAAGTTCAAAGAGTTGGAACAGAGATCTTGCGAATAGAGATGTTGGCAGAGCCACTTTTTGGAGCTTCTATCGTCTGTGCAGGAGCTTTGAGGGGAGCAAAAGATACACTTATCCCAAGTATATTTAACCTTGCAGGAATGTGGGGAGTTAGAATAACACTTTCACTTCTTTGGGTTGGCACCTATGGAATAAAGGGCGTTTGGATAGCAATGACGATTGAATTATGCGTTCGTGGCATTCTTTTCTTATATCGTCTAAAAGATGAAAAATCTTGGCTGAAAAAATACGAGGTACAAGCATAAAAAAACAGCCTGTGAAATTTTTCACAAGCTGTTTTTTTGTCCTTTTTTACTGCTGTACTACTACTCCGTTTACTTTTTTAGCTCCCCAAGGTGAACCTGTTGCTGTAATTTATATATGGAATAAATACACTCCGTTTACATTTTTAGCTCCCCAAGGATAGTCTGTTTTGTCTGCTTTCATTTTGCTTGTATAAGTTATTTTTTCAACATTTTCAAAAGCATTTGTTCCAATAGTAGTTACATCATCAGGAATTGCAATAGTCAAATTAGAATTTGTACAACCAGAAAAAGCACCAGAGTCAATAGTTTTAACATTCTTTCCAATATTTACTGTTTCAAGAGAATTACAATTTTTAAAAGCACCGATTCCAATAGTTTTAACATTCTTTCCAATAGTTACTGTTTTTAAATTAGTAAGCCCAGAAAATAACCCGTTTGCTATTTCAGTAAGTCCATCTCCAATAATTACTGTTTCAAGAGCTTTACAACCATCAAAAGCTCCACTTCCAATAGTCGTAACACTGTCAGGAATAACTATTTCTTTTAATAAGCTACAACCACTAAAAGCTCCGCTTCTAATAGTTTTAACATTCTTTCCAATAGTTAATTTTGTTAATTTAGTAAGCCCAGAAAATAACCCGCTTGCTATTTCAGTAAGTCCATTTCCAATAATTACTGTTTCAAGAGAACTACTAAAAGCTCCACTTCCAATAGTCGTAACACTGTCAGGAATAACTATTTCTTTTAATAAGCTACAACCACTAAAAGCACCATTTCCAATAGTTTTAACATTCTTTCCAATAGTTAATCTTTCAAGAGAATTACACAAACCCAAAATAGCATTTCCAATAGATGTAACACTGTCAGGAATAATGATTTCTTTCAATGAACTACATGTGTGAAAAGCACCATCTTCAATATTTTCAACACTATTTCCAATAGTTACATTTTCAAGAGAACTACAAGTGTCAAAAGCACCTGTTTCGATAGTTGTAACACTGTCAGGAATTGTTACTGTTTTAAGTAATGTACATTCCTTAAAGATTTTTTCTGCTATGCTTGTTATTTTGTATTTTGTTCCTTCATAAGTAAAAATAGCAGGGATATTTGCTTCTGTAAGTTCTGCTTTATTTGCAGAGCTTTTTGTAATTATTTCAAGTTCATGAAGTTTATCGAGTACATCGTCATTTAATGTTATAGGTGTAGAATCATCTGTAACATTTACTTTGAAAACAGCACTATTTGCACCTTCAAGTGAAACTGTAACATTTGCAGTTCCTCCTTTGTATTTTGCTTTTACTACTCCATTTTCAGCAGTTGCGATAGATTCTTCATCAACAGTATAGGTAACATCTTCTGTAACATCTTCTCCTTCAAGTGTAACAGTTACAGTTGCCTCTTCTTCAATAATTAAATTTAGTTCTGTTGGATTTACTTCAAGAGTTGGTAAAGTTGGATTTTCTTGGGGTTCGTTATTGTTTTGATTATTATTTTGATTGTTGTTAGAATTTTGTTGGGCTAACAAATAGTAATATGTGGAATTATCAGAGGGTATTGTTTTGCCATCTCCACCACATGCAGAAATAAATGTGCCGAGGATAAAAAGGCAAAGTGCAAAAAGTAAAAATTTCTTTGCTCTCATGTTATATCTCCTAACGCAGTTAATTTTGTAAAAATTAACTGCGGGGTTGTGAAAAAAGTATTTTTTTTATATAATTTTCGTAAATTAACTCGTTGTGTTAGTTAATAAAAAAGTGCCTGAGATTGCCACGGTCGCATAGCTCCCTCGCAATGACATCGCCTTTATTTACTTTTTTCACAGCCCCATAATAATTATTTATTTTAGTATCAATTATATTATTTTTACTTTTATAAAAATTTCCTTTTATACTAAAATATTGTTAAAAATAAAATATTTGTCATTTAAAAAATATTGTGTTATAATATGTTCATGAAAAATAACGAAAATATAAAAAAACTGACAAAAATGGCTGTGTTAGTTGCATTAACTGCAACATTAACATTAATTGTAAGGATTCCTACTCCAACTGGTGGAAACATAAATTTAGGAGATGTAGTTATTTTTATAGCCTCTTTTTTATTGGGAGGTTTAAATGGAGGCATTATAGGCGGGGTTGGTTCTGCAATAGCTGATTTAATTGGTGGAAGTAGTAATTTTGTGATTGCTACACTTATAATAAAATTTTTAGAAGGATTTGTCGTTGGGACATTATTCTATTTATTTAAAAATAAAAATATTATTGCCATTATATTAAGTTCTTCTGCAGGTGCTTTTGTTATGGTTTTAGGATATTTTATTTTTGAATATTTTTGTTTTGGTATTGGAACTGCAATAAGTGTTTTATTGCCTAATATTATTCAAGGCGTGGTTTGTATTATTTTGGCAGTAATGTTAAAATCAATCATAATGCCTAAAGATTTGTTGAAAAATTAGCAGGTAAAAAGAAGCTAAAACTCTAAAGAATAAATTATATCTTTAGAGTTTTTCTAATTTTTGGGGGAAATTTATGATTTACGATTTTGATACACCTGTAAATAGGCGAAATACTGATTCCGTAAAATGGGATGTAAAAGAAAATGAATTACCAATGTGGGTTGCAGACATGGATTTTAAGGTAATTCCACAGATCACAGAAGCGATAAAAAAGCGTGCTGATGAAGCTATTTATGGTTATCCTGTTTTGCCTGAAGAATGGTATAATGCCTATATTTCTTGGTGGAAGCGTCGTCATAATTTTACAATTCACAAAGATTGGTTGATGTTTTCAACAAGTGTTGTTGCTATTGTTTCAAGTGTTGTCAGAAAATTGACTACTCCTGCTGAAAATATTCTGCTTCAAACTCCTGTATATAATATATTTTTCAATTCGATAGTAAATAATGGTCGCAATGTCTTAGAAAGTCCATTGAGATATGAAAATAATATTTATTCAATAGATTTTGAAAGACTTGAGAAAGATCTTTCTAATCCTCAAACATCTATGATGATTCTTTGTAACCCCCAAAATCCGACTGGGAATATTTGGTCAAAAGAAGAACTCCAAAAAATAGGGGAATTGTGTAAAAAATATGGGGTAATTGTTGTTTCTGATGAAATTCATTGTGATCTCACTTGCCCTGAAAAATTATACATACCTTTTGCCTCTGTCTCTGATACTTGTAGAGATATTTCTGTAAATTGTATTGCACCAACAAAGGCATTTAATATTGCAGGAATAATGACAGCAGCAGCATTTGTTCCAAATCCAGTTTTGAGGCATAAAGTTTGGAGAGCATTAAATACTGATGAAGTGGCAGAACCAAATATTTTTGCCACAATTTCTGCAATAGAGGCATTTAACAATGGTGATGAATGGCTCGATCAGTTGAGAAAATATGTCTGTGAAAATAAAAAATATGTCTGTGAAAGGATAGCAAAAGAGATTCCACATATAAAAGCTCATCAGTCAGAAGCAACATATCTTCTTTGGATCGATTGTTCAGCATTAAAGGGAGATAAAAAAGATTTGTCAGACAGAATAAGAGAAAAAACAGGTCTTTTTGTTTCAGCTGGTCATATTTATGGCAAAATGGGGACTGATTTTCTCAGAATGAATTTGGCAACATCGAGAAAGAATGTTGAGGACGGAGTAAATCGTTTGGTTGAGGCGATAAAAGAAATGGAATAACAAAGTAAAAATAATAAAAAAATGTGGTGTGAAATAAAATTTTCACACCACATTTTTATACACTTAAACTAAAACTATTTGATGGTGATTTTTGCACCGACTGCTTCGAGGTCAGCTTTTGCTTTGTCAGCTTCTTCTTTTGCTACGCCTTCTTTAACCATCTTTGGAGCACCTTCTACAAGGTCCTTAGCTTCTTTGAGTCCAAGACCTGTGAGTTGTCTTACAACTTTGATAACTTGGAGTTTCTGAGCTCCGATTTCTGTGAGTTCTACATCAAAAGATGTTTTTTCTTCTTTTACTTCAGCTGCTGCTGCTGGAGCTGCTGCTACTGCTACTGGAGCTGATGCTTTGATTCCGAGTTTGTCTTCGAGAGCTTTTACGAGATCAGCTGCTTCCATAAGTGTGAGTCCAGAAATAACTTCTACGAGTTCGTTTTTATCGATTGCCATTATATTAATCCTCCGTATTTTTATTATATTGTATTTTTAAATTATTCTTCTTTTTTGCTGTATTGATCGAGAATACTTAAAATATCTCTGCCAGCTCCATTGATTACGCCCATAACTTTCTGAGCAGGTGAATTGATAAGAGACATAAGTTGTGCGAGAACTTCGTCTCTTGAAGGCATTGTTGCAAGATGTCTTACGCCATTTGCATCTAAATTTTCACCATCGAATCTTCCTGCTTTGATTACTGGAAGTCCGTCTGGATTTTCTTTGTTCTTTTTGCTTTTTGCAAAATCAACTATAGCTTTTGTTGCAGCGACTGGATCGCCATATCCTAAATATATAGCTGTTGGATGTTCGAGAACTTTTTCAAAACCCTCGATTCCATTTTCTTTGAGAACTTTTGCAATAAGAGTATTTTTTGCAATCTTTAATTCTGCATTTTCTTTTCTTACTGCTCTTCTAAGTTCGGAAATATCCTTTACGCTCAAACCTTTGCCAGTTCCTCTATAATCGACAAAAATGATGACTTCAGCTTTCGCTACCTTCTCTCTGAGTTCATCGAGAATTGCACCCTTTTTTGCCATTAACTCTTTATGTGTGCCTTTCAAAGGTGTGGCCTCCTTTCCCGTGTACTTTAAAAAAGAAAAACTGCCATGCAGAAATACAAGGCAGTTCATTTTATAACAAACTAATGAATCTTTCACCTCGGTGGGAAATATTAAATATGTTTTAAAATAAGCTCCTCTTAAAGGATATAAAACATATACCCACTGTCTGCGGTTGCTAAAACATTATATATAATTGATTTTGTTTTGTCAAGTCTTTTTGAAAAAATTTTAGAAAAAAATTGATTTCCTTATAATCAAAGGAGAAAAATTAGAATTCAAAGAAGAAAATTACTAATGATTAATTTTTAGATTTTGCTGGAGAGAAAATGTCAAAAAAGAAAAAACAAAATAATAAAAAGCAAAATGTAGTCGATTACAGTGAATATAACGAAGTTATATTAAACGCAGATGTTTTAAATCAACTTTGTGAAATTACTTTAGGGAAAATAAACAATAAGATATTATTACATTCACTGGAAATTCCTTATACTTACGAATATAATGGTGAAAAATACAAGATAACGAGTATTGGAAAAGAGACATTTAAAGATTTTAAAGGGTTGAAAAAAGTTTTAATTTCAGAAGGTATAAAAAAAATAGAAGCAAGAGCTTTTATGGGCTGTTTATCTTTAGAAGAAATTAAAATGCCAAACACTATTGAGGAAATTGAAACAGGTGCATTTTGTGATTGTAAATCATTAATCCAGATAAAACTTTCAAATAGTTTGAAAACAATAGGAAATTGTGCCTTTATGGGTTGTTCTGATTTGAGAGAAATATTTATTCCAAATGGTGTAGAAGGAATAGGAATTAGTTCTTTTGGGCTATGTACATCATTAAAATCAGTAAAACTTTCAAAATCTTTGAAAAAAATATCTGATTATACTTTTTATAATTGTAAATCTTTGAAAAAAATAAGTATTCCTGATTCTGTTTGTGATATTGGTAAGTATTCTTTTGCTTGTTGTTTCTCATTGGATAATGTGCGAATTCCAAATTCTGTTACTAAAATTGAAGAAGCTACTTTTTGCAATTGTAGAGAGCTTCAAAAAATAGTTTTGCATGATAATATAGAAATAATAGGAACAGGGGCTTTTGAAGCATGTTCATCTTTGACAAATTTTAAAATGCCTAAAAATCTTCGAACAATAGGTGAGGATGCTTTTTTAGGTTCTTTTAACTTGGAAGAAATAGAAATTCCTGAAAAAGTTGTTGAAATTAAAGATAAAGCTTTTTTATCTTGTTTAAGTTTAAAAAATATCAAATTTGATAATTCTTTGTCTTTAGAAATAATAGGTAATAGGGCTTTTAAAATGTGTCGAAGGTTGGAATATCTTTATTTACCAGATTCTCTTAAGAAAATAGGAGATAATGCTTTTGCTGATTGCAAAGCATTGGATAAAGTAAAATTGCCGAGTAGTATTGTTGAAATAGGAGATTTTGCTTTTAATAAAGTAGAGATATTGGAACTTGTACTTCCTGAATGTGTACAAAAAGTTGGTAAAAGAGCATTTAATGGCATTAATCACCTGTCTTATAATGGAAATTTAGATGTTTCAGATTGGGGAGCAGATATTTATTTAAAGAAGCCTCTTAAAGAATATATAGCAGATACAATACATTCTGGTCGCAAATTTATAAGAGAGGTATATTTAAGTAGTGATATTTTGGATATTTTGCGTAAGTTGGGAGTAATTGACACTATATCAAAAACTAAACTTGCTTCGATTGATATTCCAGAATGTTTTAGCTATAATAATGAAGATTATAAAATTATTGGTATTTTCCCTTATGCTTTTCGTGATTTTAAAGCATTGAAAAGTGTTAAATTTCCAAAAAGTATAGTTGCAATAGAAAAGGGAGCTTTTGAAGGTTGTAAAAAACTTGATAACATAGAAATCCCAAATACTGTAATAAGATTAGGTGAAAGAGCATTTAGTGGTTGTAGTACTTTAAAAAACATTACTCTTTCAAATAATCTCTATGAATTGAGTTCATATTTATTTGAGAATTGTACTTCTTTAGAAAATATAGAGATTCCAAATTCTGTAAGGAGAATAGAATCTTGTGCTTTTTATGGTTGTAAATCATTAGAAAAAGTAAATATTGAAGATAATATAGAATTTATTGATTTCGGGATTTTCATAAATTGTATTTCTTTAAAACACATAGAAATTCCTGAAGGCATAACAAAAATAGATAAGGAAACTTTCAAGGGCTGTGTATCATTGACAGATGTTAAACTTCCAAAAACATTAAAATCAATAGGTAATCTTGCTTTTGGTGATTGTAAATCTTTGGCAAAAATTGACTTGCCAAGTGAAATTGAAAGTATATTAGGCGGTGCTTTTAAAGATTGTGTTTCTTTAGATAATCTTGTTATTCCTGAAAAAGTGAAAGAAATAAATTTTGGTACTTTTAGGAATTGCCAATCATTAAAGAACATAAAATTACCTAAAGAATTGACAAAAATAACGAGAGAAGCATTTGCTTTTTGTAAATCTTTAGAAAACCTAGAGATTCCTGAAAAAGTAAATGAAATAGGTAATTTTGCTTTTGCTGATTGTATTTCTTTGAAATCAATTGAAATTCCAAAATGTGTAAAAATTATAGGCAAATATGCTTTTTTGAATTGTAAATCTTTGAGTGAAGTAAAACTTCCAAATGATTTGGAAATAATTTTATCTGGGGCTTTTGATAAATGCAAATCATTAAAAACCATAGAAATTCCTGAAAAAGTAAATGAAATAGGCAAAGATGCCTTTTTAAACATTGAAAAAGTTGTATATAATGGAATTGCTTGTGGTTCTCCTTGGGGGGCTAAAGAAGTTAGTTCTGATTTAGCGATTGGTTATAAGTTCTTTTATTCTATACAAGAAACAGTAAATTTATTGCTTGCCAATTTAGACCGTGCAAAATATTTGGGTTCTATCCTTAATTATATTTTTGAATATGATGAAGATGAAGAAGTAATTGTTGTAGATATAGAATATTTTTTGAATAACGATGCAAGATTTATTGAATCTATGTTGTTTAAATGGGATGAACCTCTTGAAAATTTACTATTGTCAGATTTGTCTGATGACAGAACTTTTAGAGCATTTGAAAGTATTTATTCTAAATTTTTTGAAGTCAAAAATGATTTAAAATTGTATTTAAAAATATTGAGAGAATTATGGTATAATTATGACAGTGATGATGGTGATAAATATCTTGATTGTTTTGAAGACGAGGGAATTGATAGTGAAAGTTTAAATATTGAAATCAAAAATGAAGATGATAAAGAATACTATCGCAAGGAATTGGAAGGTGATGATCGCTATTTTATTTCATTAAGAGAAAGTAACAGAGAAGAGTTGGAACAATTTCTTTATTGATAAAACCTTTGGCGAATAACAAAAAAACAATAATCACTACAGCAATTTTCATAAATATTAAGAAAAAAAATAATAACTTTTACTTTGGTGTGTAATGCGGGCATTTTCGCTTCTTTGCAAGCAAAGGAGATTGGTCTATGAAACGAAATCATGAGCAGAGCGAATGTCTTAGTGAGTGTATTATACACCAAAGTAAATTTGCACTAATTTTGAAAGTTGCTGTAAGTATGGCGTGTTGGTAAATTCAATTTTTGTTGTTTGATGTTATAAAAAATATTGCTTTTTCCTGCCTTTTTTTGTTATTAATCATTATCATCATCTTCTTCATCATCTTCTTCATCGTCATCTTCATCGTCATCTTCTTCATCATTATCTTCCAGATTGTTAAACAATTCTTCTAATGCTTCTACATCTTTTTCAATATTTTCAGCTAGTTCATCAGATATTTCTGCAATTTCTTCTACAATCTGTTGATTAACAGATATTGATTTTTCGATAATTTCAAATTGTTTTTGCATTTCCTCTATTAGTATAGACATAGATTGTTTTGATTTTTCTTTCAATTTTTTATAAATCTGATATTTTCTATCTGCACGGAATTTATAAGTTTTGTTGTTTTTTTTCTTGCTTTCGATTAAATTTTTTTTCGCTTGTTTTTTGTATCTATTAGCTTGCTTTGTTAGTTTATTTACTTCTTTGTGTAATGTATTGATGTTTTGAGAATACATTTTTAGAATCCCTCCATTTTTGATAATATATTTATTATACTCATTGACAATGACAGAAACTGTCATTTTTGAAGAAAATAAAAAAAAAGTGGCTGTGAAAAAATTAAATAGATCAAATACAGCATTTTAAATATAGGCGATCGACTCAATTTTTAAGTAAATAATAATTTACAGGCTTAGATTGCCACGGCTACGCCTCGCAATGACAAAGTGGCAGTATACAGGCATATATTAGATTATATAAAAAAAAAGGTTGTGAAAAAAAATACTTTTTTCACAGCCCCTTTTTTATCAGCAAGCTTTATATATTTAATTATTTGCTGGATATGTTCGACCATTTATTGCTTGATTTTCTACAGTTATTACTCCATCATAAGTGCAGTTTTCTTCTGTTACATTGTTATCAGGATTACCTATTAACATGTCTATGTTAAGACCACTAAATGTATGTATCAAAGAGCTTGCATTTGTTTTTGTTACATTGTCTATTGTAATATTTCCATTATTTGTACAATTTGTGAGTGTTGTTGATTGACAATTTTCGATTAAACCTGATATTTTTAATCCAAAATAATTTGTATTTTTTATAACAATTTTTGCTTTGTTTGTACAATTTTCAAAATTTGACCCATGTGCCTGAAAACATAGTCCAGATATACCAAAATATGTTTTTGCAAAATTGTCAGTGTTTTCATCTATAGGAATAAAAACAGCTTTTCTTAGAGAATTTTGAGGTGCTACATTATTTGTATTATCTGTGTTACTATTGTCTATAAAATATATAGAATTTTCTCCAATTGTTATATTTGTGAAATTACCATCATAAGAACCAACAAATAGCGATAATATCGTCATGTAATTAGGTATATAATCAATAAAAATTTGCATAGAATTTGGTAGATATTTTGCTATGTTAATAGATTTTCCATTTGCAAAAATTAGTCCATCTATTGTGTGATTGTCTCCGTCATAATCCCCTTTAAAGAAAAATTGTGCCAGGAAAACAGCAATATCTTCTTGGTTTATTGTTATAGGTCCAAATACAGACGACAAATATAAAGTTGCTATATTTGGATTATAATGTCCTATAGGGGTTATTCCTTTTCCATTATTGTAGAATGGGGCTTTTTCATTAGTTGTTTCTATTGTGATGTTTTTATCGTTTTCAGCCTTTACAATTTTTAATCCTGTCAAATGTGTAAAATCAAGGTCTTCAGTCTGTTTAAATTTTTTGTCCAAATATAAGTATGGAGAATCGTTAGGAAGTTCTGATGAATAATATGCTAAAATTTTATCTAAAACTTCATCTGGGAGATTATCTTGTGATGTATTTTCTGGTATATCATTGGAAAAAACTCTTATTAAAACTTCTTTTGGGATAACCATTTTATTTATGTTTATAAAATGTCTTGGTTTAGAAATTATATATGGATCATCTGTTGTCCCAGAACCTCCACCAAATCCAGCTTCATTGTCTTTGCTATTTTCAAAATCAACATTAAAATTGCCATTTTCACTAATTACACCGTTGGCACTTGAAAAGTAATCAAGTAGATTTCCTTCGCTGTCATAAGTTAGAACTGCTTTTATTTTTACATTTTCTGCTTTGTCATTTATTGGAAGAGTAAATTTAGTTTTGTCATTTGCTGTTGGTTCTGCTTTTAAAATTTCTTGGTCTTTTGGTTCTTCAGCTGTTTTTGCTGTGGATTCGACTTTATAGTAAATATCGGCTTTTGCAATTTTGTCAGCATTTAAAGAATCAGTCAAACTAATTGTAACTTCCGTTTGTGTAATTTGTTCTTCGTTGTTGTTTTCGTTATTATTTTGTTCTTGTTGTTGGTTGTTTTGTTGTGCCAACAAATAATAAAGAGAAGAATTATTTTGTGGAGTTGATTTACCTCCACCACCACCGCATGCACTTGTAAATAATGCAGTAATAATTAGACAAATACTCATTACTGCAATTTTGTAAAAATATTTCATTATTGTTTCCTTTCATAAGGGAGTTTACCAACAAGCCCTTGTATATATTTTGAAATCTTGAATTATAGTTCAATAATTTTTTTTATTTCCTTTATTATGCTTAAAAAAGGAGGAATTAAAAGAAAAAAAATGCAACATTATTTATGATATTGATTTTATTGAAATTATATTGACATAAAAGATCGTAGAGAGGTAAGGGGACTTATGGCTGAAAATGTTGTATCTTCAGGTGGTTGTTCTTGTAAAATTGGACCTGCTGAATTAAAGCGTATATTGTGTGGAATAGATTTTCCAGAAGATGAAAGGCTTCTTGTCGGCTTGGGAGAGCCTGATGATGCAGGAATATATAAATTGACTGATGATATTGCACTTGTGCAGACTGTTGATTTTTTTCCTCCTCCTGTTGACGATTTATTTTTATTTGGTGAAATTGCTGCGACAAATGCACTCAGTGATGTATATGCAATGGGTGGAAAACCGTTAACGGCATTAAATATTTTTTGTTTTCCAATAGGTAAAATGCCAGAGGAATATGCAACACAGATAATAGCAGGTGGAATGGCAACTTTAAAAAGAGCTGATTGTACATCTGTCGGTGGTCATTCTCTAAATGATTCTCCAATAAAATATGGTCTTGCTGTAACTGGAATCATAAATCCAAATAAGATAAAAACCAAAAAAGGAGCTTTGCCAAAAGATAGAATTATATTGACAAAACCAATAGGAACAGGTATTATTTCAACAGCATTAAAAACTAAAATGGCTGAGAAAAAATATGTTGAAGAAATGTTTTTGAGTATGAAGACATTAAATAGGATTGCTTCAGAAAAAATGCAGATATTTGATGTTCACGCTTGCACAGATGTAACAGGATTTAGTCTTTTAGGTCATCTTTGGGAATGTATAAATGAAACAAATATTTCTGCTCATATTTCTTTAAAATCTGTTCCAATGTTTAATGGTGTTACTGAATATGCTTCTTATGGTTGTATGCCTGTTGGATTGTATAGAAATAAAGCATTTTATGGTCAACATGTAAATTTTGCAGGTGATACTGAAGATTTGAATTTTATGG
The DNA here is from genome assembly GCA_902790465.1 of uncultured bacterium. Lineage (GTDB taxonomy): Bacteria > Vulcanimicrobiota > CADAWZ01 > CADAWZ01 > CADAWZ01 > CADAWZ01. Next base: position 22,003 of record CADASF010000041.1, read on the forward strand.
CATTGTTCGATCCTCAGACATCAGGAGGACTTTTGATGTTTGTAAATTCAAATGATTCAGAAAAAATGCTATCTGAATTAAATGCAGATGGAATCCCTGCAAAAGATATAGGTTATATTGAAGAGTCTCCACAAGGTGCTACAATTTATGTAGAGTAGAGAGAGAGGGAAAGAAATAACGTTTGCTCAGAAAATCCCCGAGCAAGCGTTCTTTCTTTTGTAGTTAGAGTTTAAATAAAGCAACTTTTCTTTTTCTGTTATCAGCAACTAAAACAACAGTTATTATTTGTTTATTTTCGTTTTCATAAGTTTTTGTATATATATTTTCTCCTTAAAATGAAATTTTAAGGAGCTTCAATGCTACTTTTAATTTTCGCCTTCTACCCTTGCTTTTGGAACTCCTTTTGAACTTTTTGCGAATTTAAATTCAATTAATTATTAAATTCTTGATCGCTGAAGAAATTTAAAATAGAAAATGGATTATATACTCTTGTTTTTCCATCAAATGAAAAACCATCATAATTTCTTTTTATTTTTCTTAAAGTCTTTATTATATTAATATTCAAAGGATAAATATTATTTTTTACAGAAAATATTATTTTCTTCACAACGCTAAAAGATAAGGATTATATTAAATGAGTGAAATTAAAGAACAAGATGTAAAAACAAAAGTAAAATATCCGCCTGCGTTTTACAGTGCAAATACTGCCGAAATGTTTGAACGTGCCGCTTATTATTGCATGTTTATCTCTATTACGCTTTACCTGACAGATGTTGTCGGTTTTACAGATATTGATGCAGGTTGGATTGCAGGAGCATTTTCTGCTCTGTTATATTTCGCACCAACTTTTGCAGGTGTTATTGCAGATAAGATAGGTTATAAAAAATCTCTTCTAATAGCATTTACTTGCCTTTCTGTAGGTTATTTTTTGATGGCGTTTTTATGCACAAAGCCTATGACTATTTTAAATTTATCGTTGATTTTGATAGGTGGTGCTTTTATAAAATCGGTCATAACTGGAACTGTTGCAAAATGTTCTTCTGAAGATAACAGAGCGGCTGCATTTTCAATATTTTATATGATGGTTAATATTGGTTCTTTTTCAGGTAAGACACTTTCAAAGTTCATAAGAGTTTCAGTCGGTGTACAATATATTTCTGTTTTGTCAGGAATTTTTTGTTTGATTGCTCTTTTTGTCGTTTTATTTGCTTTCAAAGACCCTGACAAAGCAGGGGAGAATAGAACTTTTAAAGAGATTACAGACGGACTTCGTAAAGTTTTGACAAATTTTAAATTTATGGCATTGATCATAATTTCAGGCGGGTTTTGGGCAATACAAACTCAACTTTATGCAACTATGCCAAAATTCGTCATCAGAACAATAGGTGCTTCTGCTTCTCCTGAATGGTATGCAAATGTAAATCCACTTATAGTCGTATTTTTAGTTGCTCCAATAACTGCTCTTACAACAAAGAAATTTAAAATGTCTGCTCTTGCTTCCATTGCAACGGCATTATTTTTGATTCCTATTTCATCACTTGTAATGAGTACAGGCTCTTGGTTAACATCTATTTTTGGAAATTCAATGTCTTTGGGATTCTTTAATGCTCATCCTGTAACGATTGCACTTATTGTCGGAATCGCAATTCAAGCCTTGGCAGAGTGCTTTTTATCACCAAGATTTTTGGAATATGCCTCTAAACAAGCTCCAGAAGGTGAAACTGCACTTTATATGGGATATGCACAAGTAAATAGTTTCTTTGGAAATCTTTTGGGATTTGGTGTTTCGGGTTATCTTTTGAATAAATGGTGTCCTGATCCTGCTCTTTTGCCTGCAGATGTTCAACAGAAAATAGCAGAAAACACAGTAAATGGAGTTATAAATTGGTTGCCACCTGTTTATGACAATGCAAAATATATATGGTTTGTTTTTGCAGGCATAGGACTTTTGGCTTTTATAGCTCTTTTAATATTTGCAAAAGTTACTGCAGAAAAGAAAGAAGCAACTCAAGAAGGATAGAGAAAAAATATATAAATAGTATCCATTTAAGGGGACTGTGAATTTGTTCAAAGCCCCCTTTTTCTATTTGAATATGTTCCACAACGAGTTAATTTATAAAGAAGGGGAATAATTAAGAAATGTTGAAAATTTAGAAATAATCGCCATAGAAAGTAAAGATGTTAAAACTTGTAACATATGTCAGCAGATTTTCTTTAAAATAGAATAGATTTAACAGGACAAAGGGGGGGGGCTTATGATTTCGATTTGGAAAACTAAAAAAAATGTTCTTAAAGAATTAACCCTTGATACACTGGAAAAAGGCTCTTGGATTCATATTGAAAATCCAACAAATGAGGAAATAAAAAATGTTGCTGAAATTTGCGGAGTTCCTTTTGATTTTATTGGAAATGCACTTGATGATGAAGAGCGTTCTCGTATTGAAATTGAAGATGACAGCCTTTTAGTTATTGCAAATACTCCTGTTTTAATTGATGAAAATAATTTTGATACAAGACCTCTTGGAATTGTAGTTACTATTGATTATTTTATCACTGTTTCAAGAGAACATTGTGATGTTTTAAATGGATTTAATCCTGAAAAAGCTACTCTTTTTGATACAAATAAAAAGACGAGATTTCTTTTTCAAATTCAATATAAAATAGCTGAACAATATCTAAAATATATGAAATATATAAGTAGGCAGTCTGATAGAATTGAGTTAATACTCAGAAAGTCTATGCAAAATAAAATGTTATTTCAACTATTTGAGTTACAAAGGAGCTTGGTTTATTTTACAACTTCTTTAAAAGATAATGGACTTGTACAGAAAAAACTTTTGAGAATAAGACAAACACCTTCATATCAACATCTTTTATCTGTATTTGAAGAAGATGAAGATTTGCTTGAAGATGCAATAGTTGAGAATGAACAGGCGGTCGAGATGGTCGATGTTCACAGAGAAGTTTTGACAGGTATGTTAGATGCTTTTGCTTCAGTTATTTCAAATAATTTGAATATGGTTATGAAGACATTGACTGTAATAACTATTATTCTTGCAATTCCTACGATGGTTGCGAGCTTTTGGGGGATGAATGTCCCTGTTCCTTGGCAACAAAATGAGATTGGATTTGTCTTTGTGATGTGTTTAGCAGTTACTTTAACCATAATTGTTGCATATATATTGTTGAAAAAGGAATAAAAAATTGGGGCGTAAAAAAAGCATTTTTAGTATATTTAAAATAGGAAGAAAATCTACTTTATTTCCTAAAAAGAGAAAGAATAGTATTTTTAGAAAGAGCAGAAGAAGCAATCCTTTTAATTCTCTTATTAGATTTATTGAGGCTATTGTAAAATTATTGAATGTTTTTACAAAATTTAAAAAATAAAAAGGATAGAAAAATGATAAAACAGATTGAATGGAAAAATGATATTTTGACACTTCTCGATCAAAGATTATTGCCAATAACAGAAAAATATATTGAGTGTACAAAATATGATCAGATAATTGACGCAATAAAGACACTTGCAGTTAGAGGGGCCCCACTGATTGGCGTTTCTGCAGGAATGGGAATTGTTGTTGCTTCCAAAGAAACAGATAAAAAAGGCGAAGAATTGAGACAATATGTCATTGAAGCCGAAAAGAAATTGAGAGCTTCTCGTCCAACAGCTGTAAATTTGATGTGGGCTTTGGATAGAATGATGCCATTTATTATGTCAGACCCTTCTGATTCAGAAGCATATATCTCTGCATTGGAAAAAGAGGCTTTGAATATTTGGAATGAAGATATTGAGCTTTGCAGAAAAATGGGGGAATATGGTCTTGAAATTGTTCCACAAAATGCAAATATCATAACACATTGCAACACAGGAAGTCTTGCAACTGCAGGAGATGGAACAGCACTTGCAGTTATAAGAGCAGCACACAGAGCAGGAAAAAATATCCATGTTTTTGCTGATGAGACAAGACCGCTTCTTCAAGGGGCAAGATTGACAGCTTGGGAACTCGCCCACGATTCTATTCCATTTACTCTAATTTGTGATGGAATGTCATCTTATGTTATGAAAAACAAAAAAATTGATTTGGTAATAACTGGAGCAGATAGAATAGCAGGCAATGGCGATAGTGCAAACAAAATCGGAACTTATGGACTTGCAGTTTCTGCAAAATATCACAATGTACCGTTCTATATCGCTGCTCCTTATTCAACATTGGATTTGTCTATAAAAAGCGGTGAACAAATAGTTATCGAACAGAGAAAAGCAGAAGAAGTGAGAGCTTTTGGTGGTGTTAGAACATCACCTGAAAATTGTGATGTACTAAATCCTGCTTTCGATGTTACACCTGCAGAACTTATTGCAGGAATAATAACAGATAGAGGCATAGTTAGACCGCCATTTACAGAAGGACTTAAAAAGATTTAGGAGATCTTATGACGGATTTTTCGGTTCTATCAATACCAAATAAAATTTTTCCTGTTTTTTATCTTGAAGGGACAGATGATATAATTATAAATGAATGTTATGCAGAACTTAAACGGAATTTAGGTCTCGATGAATTTTCTGATTTTAATATGGGATTTTTTGAAGGTTCTAAGACATTAAAGGCTGATTCTGTGATTTCTGCACTTTCAGAATTACCATTTTTAGCTCCATATAGAATAATTGTTCTTTCTGCTTTTCAAAGAGTTTCTGCAGAAGAAAAGGAAAAAATTGTAAATTTTGTAAAAGGTGGAATTGGAAAATCCGTTTTTGTTGTTTTGTCAAATACTTCAGAACAGAAGGGAAGAGTATCTGAGGTAAAAAAGAAATCTGAAAATGATTTAAAAAAAATTGGTGCTTTTATTGATTGTAGAATAAATGACAAAAATTGGAATCTTTGGGTAAAACAATATTTAAGAAAATACAAAATTGATATAGATTTTGGAGCGTTGGGGCTTTTAAAAGTAAAACTTGGGCTTGATTTTGGATTTGCAATATCTGAGTTAAAAAAACTGCAGGCTTATACTTATGGTAAGAAAAAGATAACTGCTGTAGATGTTGAAAACATAGTATCTGTTTCAAGTGGAACACAGATTTATAATATATCAAATTGTATAGTAAAAGGTGATTCTGCAGAGGCTTTAAAATTGTATTATAAAATGATTGGAACAGATTATCCTTCTATTTCTTTTTTAACTTATTTAAAGCGTTTTTTTGACGGAATTGCTGAAGTAAAAGCATTACAAGAAAGTGGAATGGACTATTTAGAGATTTCAAAAGAACTTAAAAAACATGAATTTGTCATAAAAAAGAATCTTGAAATAGCTTCAAGTGCCTCAAAAGATGTTTTTCCAAAAATATCTGAAATTTTGATGAGTGCTGATTTTGATTTTAAATCAGGACAAAATGAAAAACTTGTTTTTGATTTGACAATATATCGCATTTCAGCACTTTTTGCAAAGTAGATATGAAAGATAAAAAGATATTACAAAAAATATTCCTGACTTCTTTTTTTATAAGTGCATTTACATTTGGCGGAGGATATGTAATTGTTCCACTTATGAAAAAGAAGTTCTCAGATGAGCTAAAATGGATCGATGAGCCTGAAATGCTTGATCTGATAGCAATAGCACAATCTGCCCCTGGTCCTATTGCTGTGAATGCTTCAATTTTAGTTGGCTATAAAGTTGCTAAATTTTGGGGAACTGTCGCTTCAGTTTTGGGAACAGTTTTACCTCCTTTGATTACCATTTCTATTATCTCTTTCTTTTATATAATGTTTAAAGAAAATACTTATGCCCAACTTCTATTAAAAGGTCTTCAAATAGGAGCAGCTGCAGTTATAGCGGATGCTGTTTTTTCGATATGTTCCTCTTCTGTAAAAACATCCCCTGTTTTTTCTATAATTATGATATTGCTTGCTTTTATTGCTTCATTTGTTTTAAAAATAAATGTGATTTGGATTATTCCCATTGCAGGATTAGTTGGCTTTTTATATGATGTTGCTAAAAAGAAGATAAGTGAAAAAGCGAACTTATCATAAAAATAGGTGTGTTAGGTAAAGGTATTTATTGATGATATATATACAGCTTTTTATAGCCTTTTTTCAAGTTGGTTTATTTAGTTTTGGTGGAGGATATGCTGCCCTTCCTTTGATTCAGGAACAGACTGTTGAAGTTCATAATTGGCTTACAATGCAGGAATATATTGATTTGGTTGCAATTTCAAATATGACACCAGGACCAATAGCTATAAATGCTTCTACTTTTACTGGAATGAAATTAGGAGGAATTTTAGGAGCAGTTTGTGCAACTGCTGGATGTGTTGCTCCTTCCTGTATAATTGTTGCATTGCTTGCAATTTTATATTATAAATATAGAAATCTTGATGTTTCAAAAGGCATTCTATTTGGTTTAAAACCTGCTTCTGCAGGATTGATAGCTTCCGCAGGTCTTTCAATTGCTATAGGAGCATTGTTTATCAATAGTTCTGCTCCAACATTCAGCACTTTTGACATAAAATCTTGTATATTTTTTGTAATTTGTGTAACTGCACTTAGATTTAAAGTTGATCAAATTGTTGTGATGTCTGTTTCTGGTATTTCTTGGCTTTTAATGGGACTAATTTTTCCTTAAAAATTGGGGGCAGATATGGGAAGAAAATTCCTTTTTGTAACATTTATTTTGTCTTTTTTGTTTTTTTTTCAAGCATTGCCAGTTTTTGCACAGGGGGCAATGTGTGACTATTGCGGAATATCTATAACTTATAGTAATCTTGGAAAAAAGACACCTAAAGGCTATCTATGTAAAGATTGTTATAAAAAAAGTTATAATAAAAAACAAAATGCTTCCAAGTTTCAACAGCAAGCACATCAAAAATCTAAAATATATAAATGTTCTACTTGTGGACAAATATTTAGGGGAAAAGGTGGAACAGATGGCATTAATTACTATTGTTCAAGTTGTTTGGATAAGTTACAGAGTAAAGATGTTATTAAGTCAGAATTAACTTGTAATAATTGCCATAAAAAGATTGGAATTGCTGAACAATATGCAAAAGGTCGAGATGCCTATAAGAGAACTTTAATTTATTGTGTTGATTGTGCAAAGCAAAATGGATTATTTAAAAATTTCAAATGTGTAAAATGTAATCAAGTAATAGGCGGAACAGGATATAAGACTGAAAGAGACCAATATGGCAATTTTATTTACACTTGTGAAAAGTGTGCAACTGGAAATAATAAATTTAAATCTGATACAAAATGTACTGTATGTGGAAAAGGTCTTGGAGATTATGCTTCTAAAAAGGCAAATGGTAAATCATATCGTTATGAATATTATAAGACTATAAATAATAAGCCTTATTGTTTAGAATGTAAGGAAAAATATAAAGATATTTGTAAAATTTGTACTTTGCCAATTCCACCAGGAGATGGAACAAGAAATGGCAGTTATTTAACTTGTAAGTATTGTTCAAAAGATATTGTTGTTACAGATGAGGAATTGCAACAATTATTTGCTAAGGCTTGTGCTTTTATGCGAGAATATTTTGGATTAACCGTTCCTGTAACTCCAGATAATGTATTTTTTTCTGATATTTCTGAAATGAGGGATATTATGAGTATTTTAAGAACTGATGATATTCCAAGAAGTTATGGACAAAATCCAGTTGGTCTTTTCTCTCGCCGTGGAGATTATAAGTGTATAAGAGTTCAAAAAGGTATGCCTAAACTTAATGTACTTGAGACCCTTGTTCATGAAGGAGCTCATGCTTGTATGTCTGAATTTGGTTATAATCAAAAAACAAATTTAATCTATTCAGAAGGTTTTGCAGAATGGTGTGCTTATAAATATCTTGTAAGTATCGGAGAAACAAGGTATTATTATCGAAAAATAAAAAGAAAAGATAAAATATATGGAGATGGTCTTAGAAAAATGCTTGAACTTGAACAGAAGCTGTCAGCTAATGGATTATTGAAATATGTTTTTACTCACAGCGATTTTCCACAGGAAAATTAATTTGAAAACTAAGGCGTGTTGGTAAATTATCAACACGCCTTAATAACAAAAATTCAAAGGATAAAAGTTATCATTTAAAGAATATTATCAATTTATGTAAAATTAGATTTATTTAGGGAAAAAATAAAAAAATGTCAGATAGATATGATGTTATCGTTGTAGGTGGTGGACACGCTGGGACTGAGGCTTGTCTTGCACCTGCTCGAATGGGATTGAAAACACTTTTACTTACAATGAATGTTGATACACTTGGTGCAATTTCTTGTAACCCTGCAATAGGCGGAGTAGGTAAAGGGCATTTGACAAAAGAAATTGATGCACTTGGCGGAGAAATGGGAAAAGCTGCCGATGCAACAGGTATTCAATTTAGAGAATTAAATATGAGCAGAGGTCCAGCAGCAAGAGGACTTAGAGCTCAAGTTGATAGAGCTCTTTATATGGCTCACATGAAGAAAGTTCTTTTATATCAAGAAAATTTGGATATAAAACAGGGACAAGCTTCAAAAATAATTGTAAAAAATGGTATTGCCTGTGGAGTTGAAGATATGACAGGCTATAAATTTTTTGCAAAATGTGTTGTCATCACACCTGGTACTTTTTTGAGGGGATTGTTACATATTGGATTATGTCATTTTCCAGGTGGAAGAATGGGGGATTCTGCTTCAGTAGGTCTTGCTGAAAATTTAGAAGAACTTGGATTTAAATTGGGAAGATTTAAAACAGGTACAACTCCAAGAATTGATGCACGAAGTATTGATTTTTCAAAAATGATGATACAATACAGTGACGAAAATGTACACCCATTTTCTTTTTCTGAAAATGCCTTTATAAATAAACAACAGATTCCTTGTTATATAACACATACAAATGAGAGAACACACGATATAATAAGGGCAGGAAGTAAATTTTCTCCAATGTTTACAGGTGTTATTACTGGAACTGGTGTCAGATATTGTCCATCTATTGAGGACAAAATAACTAAATTTGCAGATAAAACTTCACATCATGTTTTTATGGAACCAGAAGGTCTTGCAACTACAGAATATTATCCAAATGGTCTTTCAAATAGTCTTCCTGTCGATGTTCAAATTGAGATGGTAAGAAGCATAGAGGGGCTTGAACATGCGGAAATTATACGACCTGGATATGCTATTGAACACGATTATTCCGATCCTCGCCAACTATATCCTACACTTGAAACAAAACTTGTAAAAAATCTCTATTTTGCAGGTCAGATAAATGCAACTACAGGATACGAAGAGGCTGCCGCACAAGGAATCATTGCAGGAATAAATGCAGGTTTAAGGGCTCAAGATAGGGAAAATATAACCATAAGCAGATCAGAAGGTTATATAGGTGTCTTGATCGATGATTTGGTTACAAAGGGAACTAATGAACCTTATCGAATATTTACTTCAAGATGTGAATATAGGCTTATTTTGAGAGAAGACAATGCAGATTTGAGATTGCGTAAACTTGGATTTGAAGTTGGATTGGTTTCTGAAAGAGAATATATGAGAACTTGCGAAAAAAGAGAAAATATCGCAGAAGCACTTAACTATTTGAAGACAAATAAAATAACTCCTAAAAAAGAAGTAAATTCAAAACTTGAAGAGTGGGGAAGTCCTGCACTTAAAAAGACAGTGGCACTTTCTGAACTTCTTTCAAGAAATGAAATAAATTATCAAAAAATAACGGAACTTTATGATACAGGATTGGCTCTTTCAAAAGATGAAGCTGATCAAGTTGAGATAAACATCAAATATGAAGGTTTTGTTGAGAGAGAAAAAGCCGAAATTGAGAAATTTAAAAATCTTGAAAAAATAAAGATTCCTGAAAACATCAACTTTAAGGAGGTGAGTGGGCTTTCTAACGAAGTTGTGGAGAAGTTAGAAAAAATGAATCCGATATCCCTTGGACAGGCTTCAAGAATATCTGGAGTAACTCCTGCCGCAATATGGGCAATTATGATATATCTGAAAAAATCAGGAGAAAGGATTTCAGATAATGCCGAATCGTAAGCAAGTCTAATATGAAATTCAATCTATTTAAACACAGTGTTTTCATATTTTTTATTTTATTCTCTCTGTTTTTACTTGGTTGTGAAGTAGTTGGTGGCAATAAAATAGACCCTGCTGATATTCCTGATGAAAAAGCATTTGGCGAATTATGGTTTAATATCTACGATAATTCAGGAAAAATCGGTTATATAAAGACAAAAAGGGATAAGACGGAATTTGAAGGGAAGCCAACAGTTATATTCAGAAGTGAAACTTACATTAGAAATTCAACTGGGTATGATAAGACAATAGCAGAAACTTATTATACATATGATTTTCAACCTGTACAAGAAGTAATTTCAGAAATTGGCACTTCAAAAAATTCTTTTTCAATGTATAAAAAGGATAGGAATTTCGTTTTTCAATCCACTATAGGAGAATCTTCATCTGAAATAAAATTGGAGATTCCAGAGGAAAAGATATATGCTCCTCCTGACAGTCTTTTTATATCGAAAGTAAAAGACTACAGAGAAATAAAATGTGTGGATTCAAAATATCAAAAGATATATGATGTTAGTATAAAGTTTTTGGATAATGAGAATGTTTCTTGTGAATCAGGCAATATTTATGCTTCAAAATATATTGTAAAATCTTCAATTCTCCCTGATTCTGAAATAAAAATTTGGATCGATTCACACGGAAATGCATGTATGTGTGAGACATCTGGAATGAAAATTGTTCAAACAGATCAACAGCATGCTGAAAGTAAAAATAATGCAAAAGCAGTGGCAGGTTCAATAATGTCTTCTCAGAAGATAGACCCTGAAATTGTATATGCTTCTGATTCAATAAATATAAAATGTTTCGAATCCAAGGGAAACAAAAATTCTATACCAACAGGTGCATATCAGACTATATCAAAAGTAGGAAATGCTAAATTTATAAAACTTATTTCTGAAGCCAAAAATAGAAAGACTGAAAAATATTCAGAAGATGCCTTGAAGCCTTCACAATATATACAAAGTGATAATGGTCTTATAAAACAAAAGGCTTTTGAACTAAAGAAATCTGATTCAGCTTCAACAGTAAAAGTATTATGTGCGTGGGTTCACGAGCACATAAAAGAAAATGAATCAGGAACATATCTTTCAGCTTCTGAGGCTATGATTTCAGGAAAAGGCGATTGCACTGAAAATGCACTTCTTTTTGCAGCAATGGCAAGAAGTGTTGGAATCCCTTCAAGAATCGTTTCAGGACTTATTTATAATGGATATGAATTTGTCTTACATTCTTGGGCAGAGGCTTATTTTAATAATAGATGGTATGGAGTTGATCCCGTTTATAAAAAAGTTGGATTAAATGCCTGTTATCTTCAGATTTCTTATAATTACAATGGAGAATTATCTCCAGAGGACGGATTAAAATTATTAAACATTGTCAATGGAATAAATTTAAATATTCGTTCTATCTATGTCAAAAATAAAGTTATCAAAATGGAAGATACATCAAAATATTTTTTGGTAAAATCCAATATTGCAATGCAAAAACTTTGGGGAATTAGATTTAAAATACCTGCAAAGTGGAAATTTACTGCTTCTGAATCAGTATCGTTAAAGGGAAAAAGAGGGGATGCACTTATTTTTATATCTCCTTTGGCATCTGAAAATAGTGATATTGGTTCTGCTGTCTCTGATTTGACAGGTTTTAAAGTTGAGTCTTTTTATCTTGCAGATATGTTTCCAAGGACTTTGAGCAATGGAAGAAGAAGTCTTTTGTATTCTTCTTTTCCCTCAAAAACAGGTCAAGATTATACTTGTATGACATATATCACAGAAAATGATGACAAAGATAAAATGCTTTTAATTGTTTTGATTTGTCCACAGGATAAGAGTAATTTCTTGACATCTGATTTAGATGAAATAGATAATAGTTTAAAATTTTAATTTACTTGGGGCTGTGTTTTTTACAGCCCCATTTTCACAAAGAAGATATTGTATGTCAAAAAAAAGAAAAATAATAAATAAAGATAAATATAATAAAAAATGCGATTTATATTCTGTTAATAGTGATTCTAAAAATCTTACTGGAGTTTGGCTATTAGAAGATATTGAAGAACTTTTTAAAATAATACTTGACAATAATGGAAAAAATAATTTAGTAGCTAAAAAAAATGATTTATATTGTGGAAAATGTGCTTCTGGAAATATTTATCAAATTCCTAAAATAGTCGTTTATGATAAGAAAAATAAGAAGAATGATTATAAAAAATATTGGTTTGTGTTGAGAAAAATTAGTGATTCATTAAAAGAAAAGATTTTGTTTATGGACATTACATATGACAAAACAAAATCTGATTTAATAAATTCTATATGGGCATTTTTTTATTTTATTGCTATTGTACCAATATCTTCAATTATTCCTTATTCAATATTTGCGAACATGGATAATTTTCCATTTGTGTTTAAGATGGAGTTGATTATAATTACATTTATCTTTTTTATAATTGTTTTAATGAATTATTTGACTTGTCGTTCTGCTAGGAAAAAATATTATAATACTTATTGTTGCCCTCATTGTGGGCGTTTATTTATGCCACAAGAATATAGAGTTAGATTGAAAAAGAATACAAGTATATTTGTAAAAATGCACTTGTTTTATAATAGATTGACAAGAAGTAAATTTCATAATGTTAGATATGTTAGTTATCAGGTAGAACAAGAAATGAAAAAATTGGGAATGAGATAAATTAATTAGTAATGATTTTACAGCAATTTTCGTAAATATTAAGAAAAAATAAATTTGCGTTAATTTTGAAAATTGCTTTAAATAAAAATATAAAGGGGGGTATATGAAAAAGAATTTTATTTTTTTGTTTTTATTGTCTTTTCTGTTCTTTTTCCAAACATTGCCTGTTTTGGCACAAGGTCCGCAATGTGTATATTGTGGAACACCTTTAAACAACAGCAATGTTGGGGCAAGAACTGAAAGAGGTTATCTTTGTAGGAACTGTTATATAAAACTTTCCAATATGCAACAGAATGGCAGAAATCCTCAACAACAGGCACAGCCACCGCAACAAGCTAAAATATATAAATGTGCTGCTTGTGGACAAATAATTAGGGGAAAAGGTGGTACAGATGGTACTAATTATTATTGTGCTTCATGTCTTGCTAAATTACAAGGTAATGATGTTTTAAAAGGTGAATTGACTTGTGATAAATGTCATCGAAAGATAGGACCTACTGAGCAGTATGCAAAGGGTCGAGATGGTTATGGAAAGCCTGTTGTTTATTGTGTCGGTTGTGCTCAACAGAGTGGACTTAGTAAGACGATTAAATGTGTAAAATGTAATCAAGTGATAAAAGGAGCAGGATATAAAGCTGAAAAAGATAAATACGGCAATTTTATTTACACATGTGCAAGGTGTGCTACAGGAAACAATAGATTTAAATCTGAAGCAAAATGTGCCGTATGTGGAAAGGGTATTGGTGATTATGCTGAGCAAAAGGCAAATGGTGAATCATATCAATATGAATATTATAAGACTAGTAATAATAAGCCTTATTGCTTAGAATGTAAGGAAAAATATAAAGACACTTGTAAAACTTGTGGTTTGCCAATTCCACCAGGAGAGGGAGGAAGAAATGGCAGTTATTTAACTTGTAAGTATTGTTCAAGAGATATTGTTGTTACAGATGAACAATTACAACAATTATTCGCTCAGGCTTGTGCTTTTATGAGAGGCACTTTAGGACTTAATGTTCCAGTACCTCCTCAAAATGTATCATTTTCAGATATGGCTGAAATGAGAGATACTATGAATAAATCACGAACAGATGACATTCCTCGTAGTTATGGTCAAAATCCAATAGGAGTATATAGCCATGGAAAGAATACTATAAAAGTTCAAAAGGGAATGGAAAGATTACAAATTTTATCAACTCTTGTTCATGAATCAGCTCATGCTTGTATGGCTCATTTTGGATATCAACAGAGACCAAGTCTTGCATATTCAGAAGGTTTTGCAAGATGGTGTTCATATAAATATCTATCAAGTATTGGTGAAACTCAATATTACATGAGAATAGCAAAAGATGAGGATAGAATTTATGGAGATGGTCTTAGAAAAATGCTTGAACTTGAACAGAAGATGACAGCTAATGGTTTATTAAAATATGTTTATACCCACAGTGATTTTCCAGAGGAGTAATAAATGACCAAAAAACATATTTGGGTTTTTATTTTAGTCTTTTTGTCATTTTTCCAAGCATTGCCTGTTTTTGCACAGGGAGCACAGTGTGATCATTGTGGAACATCTATAACTTATAGTAATTTTGGATCAAAGACAAATACAGGTTATCTTTGTAAAACTTGTAATAGTACAAAACAACAGTGGGGACAGTCAAAACAACAGCAGGAACATCAGACACAACAACAAACAGAACAGCAGACACAACAACAGACCAAACAAGAGGCTCAGGGAATACATTGTGATTTTTGTGGAGTACCTATAACTTATAGTAATCTTGGAAAAAAGACAAAAATAGGTTATCTTTGTAAAACTTGTAATAGTACAAAACAACAGTGGATACAGTCAAAACAACAGCAGGAACAGCAGACACAACAACAAATACAACAAGAGACCAAACGACAGGAACAGCAACAGAAGAAACAGCAACGAAAACAACAATTAAAGCAAGAACAGCAACGAAGTGATATATGTAATGTTTGTAATAAAAATATTGACACTGAAAAGCAATATTATCTTACTACTGATAATAAACCGTTTTGTTCTAAATGTTATGAAAAATATAAAGATAGATGTAGCACTTGTGGGTTGCCAATTCCTCTCAATGGAGAAGTTAAAAAAGATAAAACTTGGTTAACTTGTAAATATTGTTCAAATAATATTATATGCAATGTTTGTCATAGACCTCTTAGTGAAGTTGGAAAACAATATTATTCTTATTCTACTCCTGTTGACAGAATTTGTTGTTTAAATTGTTACGAAAATTGCAAAGATGAATGTAGAAATTGTGGATTTCGAATTGCACCTAATGAAGGAGTTAGAAATGGTAGTTGGTTAGTTTGTACTTCTTGTTCAAAAGATATTGTTGTAACAGATTCTCAATTAAAAGAGTGTTATTCTGAGGCTTGTACATTTATGAAATCATATTTAGGATTAAATGTTCCTGTTCCTGTTGAAAATGTATATTTTTCTGATATATCCGAGATGACTAAGAGGGTGAAAATGAATCCTAAAAGTGCTTATGTAACAGAAGCTTCTGGGCTTTTTTCGGAAGGAAAAAATATATTATTTCAAAAGGGTATGTCTAAATATCAAAGTATTAAAACTCTCATTCATGAATCAGGTCATGCTTGCATGCATCAATTTGGTTATGTGGAGGAGGCAAGTCCTATGTATAAGGAAGGTTTTGCTGATTGGTGTGCTTATAAATATGTTATGAGCATAGGAAAAACTTGGCATTGGAAAGAAAATAGAATTTATACAGAGGGGCTAAGAAAAATGCTTGAGCTTGAAAAGAAAATGACAGCTGAGGGACTTTTGGAATATGTTAAAACTCACAATGATTTTCCAGAGGAGTAATAAATGAAAAAAAAATATATATTGATTCTGTTTTTAGTATTGTTTGTATTTTTACCTACATCTGTTTTAGCTGCAAGACATTATACTTGTTCGATTTGTGGAACTGAATTTACAAGAGGCGGTTTTACTGATGGAACAAATGTTTATTGTGGTTCTTGTGCAGATATATTGCTAAAACAAGGTAATTATTATCAAGATGATGATAAGCCTTCTCTTGAACTTGAAAATAAGATTAACTCTCCAAAAACTAATAAAATACAAGCTGGTAAAAGTAAATGTTCTGTCTGTAAAAAAACAATGATGAGTGGTAGATATTATCTTACTTTAGATGATAGACCTGTTTGTGAAAATTGTTATAACAAATATCCAGATAGATGTATGACTTGCAATATTCCTGTTCCACAAAAAACTGGTTCAAGGTATGGTTCTTATGTAACTTGTGATGAATGTTCGAAAGACATAATAGTTACAAAAGAGCAGTTGAGACAAGTTTTTAATGAAATTTGTAGATATATGAAAAAAGAATTTGGCTTGACCGTTCCTGTAAAACCTGAAAATGTAAAATTTTCAGATATGAGCATAATGTCAGATATGATAAGAAATAATATGTATGATGTTCCTAATGAATATGGAGATAATACAATAGGGCTTTTTTCGCAAGATGATATGTCTATTTATATTCAAAAAGGAATGTCGAGAATAACTGTCTGTGATATTTTAACACATGAATCTGCTCATTCTTGGATGTATAAATATGGAAAACAAGGTGCTGATTTACTTTTTACAGAAGGATTTGCTGAATGGTGTAGTTATAAATATCTTACAAATATGGGGAAAACAAAATATTTGAAAGATAAAATGGAAAGAGAAAGTGATTTGTATAATGAAGGACTTAACAAGATGATCAAATTGGAAAAGCAGATAGGTACTTCAAAAATCACTGAATATGTAAGAACACATAATAGATTACCGAAGTAAGAATTGTTTTAAGTGAATTTAGGAGCTCTGAGTATATTACATCAGGGCTTCTTTTTTTTATTTATTTGTTGGTTTACATAGACAGAATATGTCTATGTAAATGATATGTAGATATTCTTATTTGTTGCCTTTAATTTCAAAAATTGTCCATGATTAGAATCTCCTAAAAATCTGTTTTTTTTTTTTGAATCTTAAAAAGATACTAAATTTTTATTTATCATGGTAATAGAAGATTTATTTATTATCTATTGGTTATAATGATAGATTTTGTCATTGATTTAATATGAAATTGTAACAAAAATTTCTTTTGATTTTAATATTTTACTGCTAAAATCCTTTATTATTAGAAAAATTGTTATCATTTTTATACTTGGGGTTTAAAATATGGAAATAGATAGCTTTATAAGTGAATATCGCAAAAAAATATCTGATTGTAGTGATAAAAGTTTATCAAGTGATCTGAAAGTATTGAATGACGATTTAAATCGACTTCAGAAAATTAATGAGCTTTTATTGCGTGATAAATATCGTTTGGTCTTTATTGGCAAACCTGGGAGTGGAAAGACAACCACAATTTGCCATTATTTAGGGCTTATTGATGACAATTTAGAAGGTAGAGAATTTACAAATATTGAATTGTTTAATGTTGCTTCTGGGAATACAACTGCATTTGAGGTTCATTATTCCATTGGTGGACAAACAAGGTTTTATATATATCCTGAAAAACAAGAATATCAAAAATTGATGATAAGAGAATATTGCGAATATGTTTGGGAACTTGCTAAATCATCTCAGAATAATAAAGAATTTGCTAAGTCATTAAAAAATGATGAAGAATTTTCTAAATTATCCCAGAATGATGATAGAAGTGATAGGTCTAAAAGAAGTACTGAAATAAATAGAATTATTAGAAATATGTTAGGTGTACAATCAAATGATAAATTCAAAGAATTAATCATAAGTGATTATTTTGATTTGGATTTTGAATCGTTCTATCAAAAGATGTTGGTAAAAATAGATTTGCCACATCGTACTTGCCAAGAAATAGTATATGATGATTCAAATTTAAGTGAAAAAGAATGGATTAAAAAGACATTTACAAATATTAACTATGGCAAAATTACTAATGTTTCAATCCCTAAAAGAGTTGATGTTTTTTTTAATCCAATGAATATTGATATTGATATTCCTGATTATATATCTGAGGTTGTTGATACGAGAGGATTTGAAGAAAATGAGCGTCCTGATTTGCGTAAATTGATTCATGACGATGATACAATTAATATCTTGATTGATAAAGTATCAGATGTTCCAAATGAGAAATTACAAAAAATATTAGGGGAGTGGGTTTTAAAAGAAGAAAAAGATGTAATACCTAAAATTTTTATTTTTGTCAAAGTAAAAGATAATGAACTTGAAAATGTAAATGAAGCAGATGGGGATGCTGAAAAAGGGGAACAAATTAAAAGAGAAGAGATTCAACAAAAAGTACATAATTGGAAATTAAATTATAATCTCGAAAATACTTTATTTTGGGATTCTTATTATGGTATTTCTACAGAGAATAAGACAATAACTATCAAGACAAAAGATGGAAATATTAAAAAACCTAAGAAAACATACATAAGTGAATATGATGAAGAAGTAATTATTTCTGAGAGAAATAGAATTTCAGAGCATATTCAAAGCAATATAGATAATTTCAAGGAAAATCTAAAAAAAGAAGCAGAAGAACTTAAAATTAGAGTAGAAAAGTTATATCAAGATATAGTTGTGCCTTCTTTAAACAAACAACAAGCTGATTTTTTGAAAAAAAAGATAATTTCTTTGGAAACATTAAGAAATGGCTTGATAGGTTTTGGAAATAGTTGTGGAAAGATAAAAGAAATATTTAGTAACTATTCATCTAAATTTTGGCATTCAGTTAAGTATAGTACATCTAATAAAAATGGTATTAGATGGAACAGTGCAAAGAAAACAACTTATGTTGCAGGAACTTGGGATAGAGCTCAAATATATTATGCATCATATGATTATTCTTATAATTTGGCACATAATATTATTCAATCATATAAAGATAGTCTTATAAATTATCTTAATTGTGAAGAATTTTTAGTTCTAAAACCATTTTTTGATTCTTGTAAGGATAAAATCAATAATATATCATATAGAGAACTTTTAAATTCTATCGCTCAAAAATCACATAATTTACTGGTAGATATTTTTAC
This sequence comes from uncultured bacterium, assembly GCA_902790465.1. Classification (GTDB taxonomy): domain Bacteria; phylum Vulcanimicrobiota; class CADAWZ01; order CADAWZ01; family CADAWZ01; genus CADAWZ01. Next base: position 40,815 of record CADASF010000041.1, read on the forward strand.
TGATGGAGGAGATTGGGATCATAGTGAAACAGACAATATTATGAAACATCGTGATGTAGATTCTTGGTCTTCTCTTAAGAAAGTAGAAACAGGAAATGGTTATTACGGTAGATTAATAGATAAATTTATCGAAATAATGGAACAGAAACAGCTAAATGATAAAATTCAAGATGAAGTTATAAAAGAAGTAAAAGATTTTTTTGATAATATTATAAACTTATTGAAAAATAAAATTAGTAATCTATAAATCAACAGGGTCTAACAACTTTCCACAGCCCCTTTTGCGGATAGATAGAATATCTGCAGGGGCTGTTTTTATTTTTGATTTTCAAACCCCATAAAAGCAATAAAAAATATTTCTTGTAAACTAAGGATTTATTTTTATTGCTTTATTTTATTTAAAATGTTATAATGAAACGATAAAATGTAAAACTGTTAGGATAAAACACCAGGTGGAAGCCCAGCAATCTAAGTCTGTAAATTATTATTTACTTAAAAATTAAGTCGATCACCTATATTTAGAATGATATGCGTGGTCTACTTAATAAATTACTAAATTTAAATTAAGTGCTTGAGATTGCCACGGTCGCCTAGCTCCCTCGCAATGACATCGCCTATAAATAGAGACCATTTGGGTGTGTTTTAAAATATTAATCAACTAACACAACGAGTTAAAATTAAGGAGGATATATATGCAAGACTTACCAATAGGTATTCAAACATTTGAAGATATTCGAAATGAAGATTTTATTTATGTTGATAAAACCAAACATTTATTTAATCTTTTTTCTTTCTCGTCCTCGTCGTTTTGGAAAATCTCTTACTTTATCAACATTAGAGGCAATGTTTCAAGGTAAAGCAGAATTATTTAAGGGACTTTATGCTGAGGAATGGGTAAAAGAGCAGGCAAAAAATCACAATCCAGTTATAAAAATAGATATGAGTGTTTTAGGCTCTTATGAGAATAAAAAAGAGTTAAAGCAGTCAATTATAAATTATCTTGTAAGATATTATATAGAAGAATATAAACTTGATATAGTTGTTAAAGATAATGCAGATGATGTTTTCCTTGATGTAATAAATAAATTATATAAGCAGTTTGGACCTGTAGTAGTTCTCATTGATGAATATGATAAACCAATGACTGACAATCTAAACAATTTAGACAAAGCAAATGAAATGCGAGAAACTCTTCGTTCCTTTTACAGTGTTTTAAAAGGTTGCAGTCAAGTAAAATTTTTAATGGTAACAGGTGTATCAAAATTTAGCAAAGCAGGTATATTGTCAGGGTTTAATAATTTGAAAGACATATCAATGGTACCCAAATATGCTGATATAGTTGGCTATACTCAACAAGAACTTGAAGATAATTTTGGTGAATGGATAGAAAATTCAAGTCAAAATTTATCTATGAGTAGAAAAGAACTTTTGGATAAAATAAGAGAATTCTATGATGGATTCTCATTTGATGGTATAACAAGAGTATATAATCCATTTTCAGTATTAAATTTTTTTGATGAAAGTGATTTTAAAAATTTTTGGTATATGTCTGGTTCTCCTTCTTTTCTTCTCAATTATTTACAAAATCATCGTATAAAAAATCCAGATAAATATGATGGAATAACAGTACCTGAAAAATTTGCAGATAAACGAGAAATAGAAAGTGCAAGTGTAGAAAGTTTTTTATTTCAGGCTGGTTATTTGACAATAAAAAAGAAATTGCTAAACGAATTTGTTCTTGGTTATCCAAATGAAGAAGTTCGCAGTTCTTTAGCCGATATGTACCTTGATGATGTTTACCATATTGAAGGTTATGTTAGTTTAGGCAATGCAATTTGGAAATCCTTAGAAGATGAGAATATAGAAAATTTAGTAAAATCATTTAATTTGGCAATTTCAGGGATACCCTATGAAGACTTTAGTGAAAATAACAAATTAGAAGAATCTTTACAAGAATATTTAGACCAACGAAAAGAATCTTGGTATCGTTCAATGTTTGTGATGTTGCTTCGTGGTGCAGGTGTAATAT
>CADASF010000042.1 GCA_902790465.1 uncultured bacterium
AGGCTTAGATTGCTGGGCTTCCCCCTTGGGGGATATTTTTTTAAAAACTCTTTAGAGTTTTTAACTATTTCCAAGCCTCGCAATGACAAAGTGGCAGTAAACAGGCATATATTGGATAGTTTATAGTAACTTTCTATTTATGCAAAATTGAATTTACCACCACACCCTAATAAAAAAATGAAAAAATAAAATCCTCGGTTTCAAATGAAATCGAGGATTTTTTATTACTTAGAAGTTATCTTCTTTCTCCACTTGGCCAGAATTCTGCTTTTGCTGGTACTGGTTCTTGTTTTGAGCCAACTCCGAGTTCTTTTAACATTTCGTCCCATTTTGTGTCTTTTGTGAACTGGAGATCTTCATAGCTGAATCCTAAATCTTGTGGTTTGTTTGTTGGAGCATAAATGCTCAAACCCTGTGATTTTGGATGTTGATTACCAACTGAGTTGTACATAACAGCTTCAGCTAAACTTGCCTTTACATTCTTTGCTGCTTCCACTAAAGATTCATCTTTTGATGAAGCAATGATGTTATCTGCTAAGTTACCTACATCTCTTATATCTCCATAAGGAGCCCAACCTTGACCGTAATTTTCAGCACTTTGAATTGCTTGTTTTATAGTGTCTTTGTCATCAGATTTCATTATTGTCTCTGCAAGTCCGTTGAGAGAATCTTTGAAACCTTCCATTTTTGACATATCTGTGATAGAGAATGTTGGTATGTCATCAATATGTTCATTGTTGATATCTATGACTATTTTTGCAAATGCCTCTGGATCGACATTGATTCTTCCTGTTGAAGATTCTTGAACTCTTTCAATGACTTTTGACATATTTGCACCATTGAGCATTGATTCATAGGCCCAACCTGGTCCATTTTCTGTCTCTTCTGAAGCCATAAATATATTTGCATGGTCTTTCAATTCATAAGCAACTTCTGTTTCTGCCATAAGACATGCATCAAAACCGAGGACATCAATTTTCTTTCCTGTTATAGCTTCTGCTTCAGCAAGAGCTTTTTTCATATCAGGAACACTCATTGAACCTTTTCCTGCACCATCATCAGACATAGCACCAGTGAAGCCACCACCATGATCGTTGAGTACGAGGCATACATGATCTGCAGGGAATTTGCCCATTGCATCAACTACAAATTTTGTAAGTGTTTTGTAGTCAGACATATCTGTCTTGCCAAATTCTTGAATTACTTCTGAATTTAGTTTGCCATCTTGATCGTCTTTTGTGACATAATATGTTCTGCAATCTTGCCAATCGCCCATACAATTTTTTTGATTGCCAACATCGACATAAGCTACAACATGTGTATTTTCATCTGAACCAACTTTTTCTTGTTGGTCTATATTTGCAAGCTGAAAATCTGTCAAGTTGCAGTCAGCAGCAATGTAGTTCATAAATAACCATTTTTTATGTGGTTTTATTGCATCTGGCATTTGCTGAGTATTTTCACCTAACGACACTTGATCGGATGTTGCTTTTGGCTGTGCCTCTTCTGCTTGTTTAGGGACAACGCTATTATTTACTTCCGTTCTGGCCGGTATGGATGAATATGATTGTATATTTTGTATGTTCATTCCATTACCTCCGATTTTTTCTTTTAGCTAAAATACGCCAATTTACTTAAATTTTTGAAAATTATATCACAAGAAAAATATTTATTCAATGTACAAAATGTTAAAAATTGTTAAATTATTGTTTAATTTCTTTTATTTTTACCATAGAAAGTGCTTATAAAAGCCCTAAAAAACGAGTTGTGTTAGTTAATTTTTAAAAAAATAAGTAAATAAAAATTTGCTATAAACTATCCAATATATGCCTGTATACTACCACTTTGTCATTGCGAGGCTTTGAAATAGTTAAAAACTCTAACGAGTTTTTAAAAAAATATCCCCACGAGGGGGAAGCCCAGCAATCTAAGCCTGTAAAGTCGATCGCCTATATTTAAAATTAAATGCGTAGTCTACTTAATAAATTAATAAAATTTAAATTAAGTGGTTGAGATTGCCACGGTTGCATAGCTCCCTCGCAATGACATCGCTTCTAAATAGTGGCTATTTGGGTGTATTTAAAAATATTAATCAAATAGCACAACACGCTCTATTTAATAACAATTCCTTTAATTTTACTAACCAACTCTTTAGAATTTGGCGAACCATAAAAAGCAGAAGCCATTACAACAGTATCTGCACCAGCTTTTATAACACTTTCTATAGTCTCTTCATTTACTCCACCATCAACATTGATTTCTGTTTTTACTCCAAGTTCTACTATCTGTTGTTTTGCATCTTCAATTTTGCCAATACAACTTTTTATAAGTTTTTGACCTGAAAAACCTGGATTTACAGTCATTATCAAAATTTCATCTGTTACATCTGCAACATATTTGAAAAAGGATAGGGGAGTCGAAGGATTTACAGCAACTCCAGCTTTTGCACCTTTTTCTCTTATTGCAGAAAGTGTTCTGTGTAGATGATGACAAGTTTCTTGATGAACAGTTATTAAATCTGCCCCATTTTTTATACATTCATCTATATATAAATCGGGATTTTCTACCATTAGATGAACTGAAAATGGCAATTTTGTATATTTTCTTACTGCTTTTAGTAATAGAGGACCAAATGTCAAATTTGGGACAAAATGTCTATCCATTATATCAAAATGTATAGAATCTGCATTTGCAAGTTCTGTTTTTTGTACTTCTGATTTTAAATCAGCAAAATCAGCTCCAAGTATTGAAGGTGATATCTTAATCATATTTATTTTCTCCTTTCCTTGTTTAAAATTTGTTATTATAATCTATTTTTTTGCTTGGTTTTAAATCTTTGACATCTGACTTCAAAAATTGATCAATAGCTTTCCAAGTTAATTTGAAATTGTCAAGAAAACAACTGTGCCAAGCTTTTGGAATTATGCAAAGTCTCGAATTTGGTATAAGTTGATGGGCTTCAAGCATCGTAATTATAGGAGCGTGATCATCTTCATCACCTGCTATCAAAAGAACGGGACATTGTATAGAGGAGAACAACTCTTTTCCAACTTCCATTTCATTCCAAAACTTCATATAATTATCCCAAAATTCTTGTAATCTTTCAGGCTCAGGCATTATCTTTTTTTGTTGTTCTATAAATTGTTTATCAAATTTTTCCATATCAGTTACTTTTAAAGTTCCAGAAAAATATCCTTTCTTTAAAGAACCAGCTCCTATTGCTACAATTTTTTCAACATTATTTGGATACATTGATGCAATTTTATATGCTGTATAAGCTCCGTCACTAAATCCTATAATTTCGACAGGTTCATCAGAGACTTTTTTCACAACAGCTATGATATCATTTGCTTTTTGTTCATAAGTCAAAGGTTTAGTTCCTATTTCAGAACGCCCATGCCCTCGAGTAGATATTACAACAACTCTATAGTTTTTTCTTAATTTGTCTATTATTTTTCCCATTTCATAAGGAGTGCCAACACCGCCTCCATGAAGAACAATAACAGTTTTTCCATCTCCATATATTTCATAATAAATATTGACATCATCAACTTTTAGATATTTTCCTACAGCAGTATTGTTACCATAAGGAGTTTTACTTCCTTTTACATTGGCAGGTTGAGTGAAATAACGAAATGCTTCTTTAGCTTCAATAGTGTAGGCAGTAAGTGTTAAAAAAAATGAAAATGCTATTAAAAATAACAAGCTTTTTTTCATATTTTACCCCCTAAATTTTGGATTTGAAAATTTGAAATAATATTATAAATTTTTCTGTGAATTTTACAAAATGCCTTTTTATATTTATAGGTAGACTATTGAATTATATCTTAGTGAGTATAAATAAAAAAAAGCCTTAGAAAACATATTTTTCCAAGGCTTTTGGGGGTTCTAAACTTAAGAACAAATTTTTATATTAAAAATTTGTTCTTAAGTTTTTTGTCTGAATATATAGTTACTTCTCCACTTCCATAAGTTGTTATCATCAATTCAACAGAATCACCAGGTGCATGTTCTGCTCTGTACAAAACATTTACTCCTCTGCTATCTCTTAGATGTATTTCTATGAGTTTGTGCAGATTATTTCCTGAATCATCTGATACGATAAATGAAACACATTCCTGTTTTATAAATAGATCATCTGTCCTTTTTCCTGCACTTATGTCGAGATTAATTGGAAAATCTTTTGCCGCATAACTACCAGGAATTGGATTTTGTCTTATGATCTGATTTTTTTCTATATAATCGTGATAAATCCACCTTATTTTACCTATTCTAAATGGACTGTCTGACAATATGGAAAATGCTTCATCCATACTTTTATTTTCAACTATAGGGATTTCATATTTTGTTATTTTTCCCTCGTTGATTTTTAAAGAAACAGATGTGCCTCTTTCAACCCTTGAACCAGCAGGAGGATTTTGTTCAATTATTGATTCGTTTTCATCTCCTGTTTGTGTATAAGTTATTTTTCCAACTTTTAATTTTTGATTCCAAAGAGTATTTTCTCCATCTCTTTTTGACATTCCATATAAATCAGGAACTGCTATCATTTCTGGACCCATACTCGAAACGATACGAATTTCTCTTCCACTTCTGACAAATTCACCTGGTGCAGGGTCTTGACTTATGATTTTACCTGCTGAAATTAGATTGCTATATTTTTTTTCAACACTTGCTCTTAAATGAAATTTATCTATAAAAGAGAGAGATTCTTCAAGTTTTTTGCCTGTTACATTTGGTACTGTTATTTCATCAGGAATTTTAAAAAAAGTTTCATATATTGTTACACCAAAAAGGCAGGCAAAAGACATTGTTGTTACAGTTAAAGCACCTACAATCAAAGCAGTAAGTACCTGAAGCAATTTTCTAACCAAAATATCCTCCAAAAATTAGAAAAACAAAAGTTATTTTTTCCTTTTTAATACTATCATTGAGCAAGGTGATAGTGTTATTTTTAACAGTTTATATTTTCCTTTTGATTCTGTCAATACGACATCTTTTTTGTCTTTTTCTAAACAGTTTGTAAAAAGTGTATTCCATTCTGCTCCTGTTTCGTGAAGTCTGCTGTCAACTGTTAAAAATACTGTCATTGGATCTTCTGCATTTGTATTTATTGCAGTTACTATTTCTTCTCCTGCCAAAATTCTTGACCAAGCTATTACTTGTTTTCTATCTGGAATAAAGAAATGTTCACCATCAAAAGAAATTTCTTTGAAATATTGTCTTCCATATCTCAATGCAGGCTCATTTTTTCTTATTTTGCAAAGTTCAGATATTTGTAAATATGTTGGATTTTTTTCATTGAAGAAATGAACTCCCTTTGTTCTCATTGCTCCAAATTCTCCGCCAAACATACATTCTCTGATCCATCTGTCAAAGTGAGGTTTACCACCTTTTCCATCGAAATTTTGTTCAGTTCCATAATATATTGCTGGGATTCCCAAACTACACATTTGAAAACCTGTTGCAAGAACAATTTGCTGATCAAATGGATTATCTGCACTAAATCTTGCTTTTCCTTCGTCAGGATATCTCCAAACTTGATCGTGATCGTCGAGAATTGTTATATGATATTTTCCAATTTCTCTGTGGCTTGCAAGAGGGCAGTTATATTGTGGAATATAATAGGCAAATAAACTCGAAGGGTGATCAAAACCTTTTATGACTTTTTCCAAAGCTCTTGGTGGTCCATTTATGTCGAGAATGGCGGAAAGCCCTGCTGTTGTAGTTCCTGCAAGATAGCGTTTTGCTAAGTCTTCGGCTCCTGCAACTTCGCCCATTAGTAGAAAATTCTTTTTTCCTATTAATTCTGCATATTCTCTTATAGCATTACAGAATTTAGTTGAGGCTTCAAAACCTACATGTTTTGTTGCGTCAATTCTGAAACCATCGCAATCTGTGTAATACATCCAATATCTATATACTTTTATGATTGCGTCGAGAACTTCAGGATTTGCATGTTTAAGAGCTTTTGATTCAAAGAAATCTCCTTCTATATAATCGGGATATGTATCCCAATTTTTTATAGCCCCTTTTTTCCAGTACCATTCTGTATTTTGAAATTCTTCAGGCCAAACACCGTCTTCTTCATTAACTATTTTCCCATCAGGGTCTTCTGTTCTCCAACCGCCAAATTCTCTGTCTTCAAGTCTAAAATCAGGCGATTCTTTTAGATTTTCCAATCCCTCATAACCTTTGTAATACCAGTTATTACCTGTGTGGTTGTGTACGATATCAAGGATAATCCTAATTCCTTTTTTATGTGCTTCGGTTACTAAATCTTTGAGTTCTTCTTTTGTACCTAAATTTGGGTCTGTTTCTAAAAAGTTTTGTATAGCATAGCCATGATAGTTGTATTGACCATATTTTAATGCTTCTTCAGTTTCTTTTCTCTGTTTAAATACAGGTGAAAGCCAAATAGCAGTTACTCCCAATTTTTTTAGATATGAAAGTTTAGATTTTACACCATTGAATGTTCCTCCTTGGTGTTTTAGAGCTTCTTCAGCCCATTTTTTGCCACCGTCTTCTATTAGAGCATTATTTTTGTGCTTCTTAGGATCATATAGTGGGCGAGTGCTTTCTTTTCCGTCTGAAAATCTATCAACTATAAGTGAGTAGATGATTTCATCTCTCCAATCTTCTGGAGAAGGAAATGTCTTTTTGGGAATGTGTAATGTGATGTCTTTTAGTCTTTTGTAGTGTTCCATTTTTTTTTCGTTTTTAAATTGTTACCTTTCTTTTTAAAGCCTTTGTTGGGCATACTTTTATGCAGTCTCCACATGTAATACACTCACTATTTCCAATTTCATTTGGAACATTTAGTTCTATTGGGCATACAGAAGAGCATTTTCCGCATTTTACGCATTTTGTTTTATCACAATATGGTTTATAAAGTGCAAATTTATTTGTAAGTCCATAAATTGCACCTATTGGACAAAATACCCTGCAGTAAAAGCGAGATATAAATATTATACATATAAATGTTAAAATTCCAAGTATTAATCTAAAATAAGATGTTTTCAAGAAATTTGACCAATTTTTATTTTCTATTGTTACTGGAATTGCTGCCGTAAATGTACCTATTTGACATATCCTACAAAAATACAACAGCGGAATTGGAAGAGATTTTGATATTGTACCTTGTGGGGAATGTGCCTCATATATTACATTTTTTCGAGGTAACATTATCCTATTTCCTTTTAAAATTTTAGTTTCATTTGGTTTTATTTCAATATCAAATTCTTTATCATAATAATTTATTATGCTTCCGTCTTTATTCCTTTGAAAAAATCTTATTGTTGGATTTTTTACTGTTTTAAAACTTGTATTTGTAACAGTAATTTCAGGATATTTTTTATTTTGTTCATTTTTTTTAATTTCGATATTTGTAATTTTTATATATCCAGATATGTCTTGACCCATAAAATAGGGAATCCCAATAACGAGAATTGCCAAAATAACATATTTTATATATTTTGCATATTTTGGAAGTTTTAATTTTGGAGTTTTTATTTTATATAGCAAATCTTGAATTAATCCAAAAGGACATAAAATACCACATACAGCACGACCTACTGAAAATCCAATCAGAAGAAGCAAGCCAATAACTGTAAATGGTAATTTTTTAATTGAGAGCTGATATGAAATTGTTCCAATTGGACAGCCAAAAGAAGCCCAAGGACAGCCATGACAACTGTATCCAAAAGCACAGAGTTTTTGCATTCTTAATCCAAATAAATTTAAATGGGTTAATAATCCAAATGCAATAGCTGTCCAATATCTCCATTTTGTAAGAAAAGATTTCATGTCGTCTTTTATAGTTGTTTAAATAGATACAAGTTAATAAATAATTTTAGAATATTTGAAATTCAATTTTTAACCTGTTTTACCCTGCAAACTTAAATATATTGCATGTACTATGTTTTTATTTATTGCAAAAAAAGAAAATTTGAAACAAAAATAAAAAGGGTAGGGAAGTTATTCCCCACCCACATAATATTATCGAACTATCAAATTATCTTTCAGGATATATTGTTTCCCCACATTGTACACATTTGGCATATTTTCCATCAACTTTTACAGATTCCATACAATCTCTGCAAAAATAAGCATTATATGTAGAACTAAATGGCTTAAATTTCTTACCACATTGTGTACATTTTCTTTTTTCTGCACAGGATTTACAACATTTTGCAGTAAGATAATCAGCTTCATTAGTTGATACTTTTCCACATTTTAAACATTTTATCCCTTTATTAGCTTTATGACAATCTTTGCATATTTTAGCTATCTTATACTTTGCCATTGCTGGTTTAGTATTTGCTAAGACAAAAACAAATGCGAAAAGAAAAATAAGTATTAATAAGATAGCCATTTTTTTCATGTTGTTTATCCTTTAATATTATTTATAATATTATTTAGGGACACCATTTGTTGCATTTTACACAGTGGTCTTTTCCACCTTTAAATGTGTAACAGTCATTGCACATTGTAGCACGATGAGTATTTGAAGGACTCCATTTGTTGCATTTTACACATTTGTCTTTATAACCCTTGAATGTATAACAATCATCGCATAATTTAGCTGTGTGATTATTTGAAGGACTCCATTTATTGCATTTTACACATTTGTCTTTATAACCTTTAAATGTGTAACAATCATTACATGTTTTGCCACCATGATTGTTTCCTGCCCATGCTTCTGTTGTATTTGTCAAAACAAAAGCAAATGCTAAAAGAAAAGCTATGATTGAGAAAATTGCTAATTTTTTCATGTTATTTCCCCTTTCAATTTTGTTTGTCTTTTTTTTAGTCGATTTTTTTCCCCACTTATTGCGAAATTACTTAAACATCAAAATATAACCTGTTTTGGGCATTGTCATAAATGTAAAATATCCATTAAATTCTGGTATTGTTCTACCTGTTAGATATTCAAAAGCCATTTTTTCTCCACAAGCTGGAACATCTGTTGATATAGCAGCAGGAGAATTATTGATAACTACGATTATTTTTTTACCTTTGTATTCTCTCTTAAAGGCAAATAGATTTTTTTCATCATCGGTTAATATTGTCTCATAATCTCCTAATTGAAGGATTTCAGAAGATTTTCTAAGATTGGCTATTTGTTTGTAATATTCGAGCATATCAAGGTCTGGTTTTACTTTATCTCCATGTTCTCTTTTTGTTCCATCTGGAAGATATACTTCATCTTCATATTTTATATCTCTCCACAACATAGGCTTTCTACAACATGGATCATTTGCTCCCCACATTCCAACTTCGTCTCCATAATATATCATTGGAGCACCAACATAAGTCATTTGGATAAGTGCCATAAGTTTTTGAATAGCTTTTTCATAAGAATTTGGGGCTACTGTTTTGAATTTACCCTTTCCTGATTGTGAAAATTGGCAATATTGATCCCAAGTTCTGTTGTCGAGATTTTTTCTATTGACAATATTTGAAGCTACTCTTGCAGTATCATGGCTATCTATCAAATTTTGCATTGCATAAGTATAATCAGGTTCATAAGAATCTCGCAATTCTTTTAATGCTTTGTCAAATTCTGTTGGCGATAATTGTTTGCCATGTTTACCTGCACAGAATTCTGTTACTGCAAATGCAAAGTTATAGTTCATAACAGCAGTAAATTCATCACCTTTTAAATATGGTTTATTGACTTCTGGAGTATCTATTATTTCAGCAGTCATATATGCTTCTGGATTTATGCTTTTGACATGTTTAGACCAAGCTTTCCAAAATGGATGACCGACACAGAATGCTACATCTAATCTCCAACCATCTATTCCATCGACAGTATCACCATCTCCATTTGGATCCATCCAGCGTTTCGTTATATCAAAAATATATTTTTGAGGTCCAGGAGCTAATCCATTTTCTGTTTCTCTCCATTCAGGAAGTTCTTTGAATCCATACCAACATTCATAGTCAAATTCTATTCCTTTGGCAGGGTCTCTCCAAGATTTTACTACAAACCAATCTTTATATTTAGAATTTTGTTGATTTTTATTGAGGTCTTCAAACATTCTGCTTCTTATGCCTATGTGATTGAAAACTCCGTCAAAAATAACTCTGATTCCTCTTTTGTGTGCTTTTCTTATGAGTTCAAGAGCTAATTTGTCAGCACTTGTCCAATGCCAAGTAGCTGGATCATCTGTTTCTGATTCCATTAATTTTCTATCACCATCAGGGTCTGGTCCAAAATTTGGATCGACATGTTCGTATCTTATTGCATCATATTTGTGAAGTGAAGGAGATTCAAATATTGGATTTAGGTAAATTGCTGTTATTCCAAGTTCTTCTATATAATCAAGTTTATCTATTATTCCCTGTAAATCTCCACCATATCTTCTTCTTTGAAGATTATACCAAATGTCTTTTCCATTCTTTTTTTCATAGTCTTGAAGTTTATACCAATCACTGCCCCATGGGTGAATTTCCCAAGGTGATATACCGTCGTGTGGCCAAGCTCCTTTTACTTGTTCTATGGTAGGTTCGTTTGAGACATCTCCATCTCTAAATCTCTCTGGAAATATCTGATACCATACCGCCTTTTTTGCCCATTCTGGAACAAATTTGCTTTTGTCCACTTCGTTAGCCCATCCTTTCGGTGTCATTGTAAACATACAAATTGCTGTTGCTATACCAATTAAAAGGTTTTTGTTCATTTTTAAACTCCATTTAAAAGAGGATTCTTTATTTTTTTATTTATCTTTAACCTTTTTTCCTTTTTTAAATAAATATTTTATTTCAAATACTCAAAAAATAAAATAAGACGAAGTTAAAATTTTAACTTCGTCTTCAGGGTTAACTATTTTTATGGTTTTACAACTTTTATTGTAAGATATCTTACACCCCATTGCATACATTGGCCATATGTGGGCATCCATATATCTATTGTATTTCCTTTTATTGCTCCACCTGTGTCTAGAGCTGTTCCCCAACCATATCCTGGAACATAAATTTTTGAGCCATAAGGTATTATATTTGGATCTACTGCTATTACCCCAACTCTTGTTTGAACTCCTCTTGAAGTCATTCCACCTAAACAATATGAACTTACTCTTACTTTTAATTCTCTTACATTTGATGTATTTGCAGGTGCTTGTTGATATTTGTTAACATTTCTTTTTTGTCTATTTTCAAGTAAGTCTCTTTTGACGACTTTTGGTTGAGGTGGAGGATTGCTATCTATAACTGTACCGTAAATGGAATTTTCATCAAAATTGCACATACCTATTCCGATTGATGCTAAAAAAAGTATGAATGCAAACAATGATATTTTTAGATTCATAAAAAAATCCTTTCAGTTTTTTTATTTCCAAATTGGAAATTTTTTCACATAAACCCTATATATTATAAATTCTGTGTTGTATTATATTTTCCTTTTTCATCTATTTTTCATCATTTTATCGATTGTATAAAATCTATTACGACAAGTTTACAGTATCTCAAATATATGTAAAAAGGATTTCCCTCCATAGTTCTACGACCTTCAGGGGTGATTAATTCTATACAGTTTGTTCCATCAATATTTGCAATTCTCAATTCACTTTTTAAGTTTCTACCTTTTGCATATCTAATCAATGCTATTTTTTTCCCAGAAGGTGATATATTAAATTCGTCTGTAGGAAATGGAATAGTTTCTCTATCAAATATCATTTTTACACTTATTACACTTCCGTTTATTATGACTAAGTATATTTTATCATCTGTTTTTAGTAATGTTTTTCCGTCATTTGATTGTATTATTGTAAAATTTGGGTCTATGTTATTCCCTATAAAACAGTTTTTATAAGTTTTATTTAGCAAGTTATAAAAGTGAAGTAACGGCTTTTTTATTCCGTCTTTATCTACAGCAAATGTTTTTATTGCAACTGTTTCTGAATTTTTTGATATTTCAAATTTTATATTTGATTCATAGGAAACAATTTCTGTCGTTTTTAATATTTTTGTATCTTTATCATATACGAGGAATGATGTTTTTCCCTCTAAATTGTCTTCTGTTTGATGCCAAATTCCGATACAGTAAAATTTTTTATCTGGTGATATATCTCCATTTATAAGTTTATAATTGTCAACAATAGAATTTGCATCTGAAAATGTATTAAATATTTCTTCTATTTCATTTGTAACTGAGTTATAAATTTTTATTTTAAATTCATCTCTATTTTTTTCTTTATTATTTATTGATTCTGAAAATATGATATCATCGCCATCTTGAATTAGATTTTCTATATTTTCACTTGGTATATTTATTTTTTCTATGATTTTACTTCCGTCTGTTTTACAATAGTATAATTGTGGTTTTCTATTTTCTATTTTTGTAAAATATATTTTATCATTTTCTGGGTTACATTTAATTAGTTTTATTGAGGAAGAATCATTGTCAAGTGAAGCTAGTAGTTTTTGTTTTTGAGTTTCAACATTTATTTTTCTTATTTCAAATATTTTTTTATAATTTTCGTCTATTTCAGGAGATATAGATTCTCTTGTATATATTATTTCTTTTGAATCATTTGTCCAAGTTATATTTCCATAAGTTAACCATGGTTGCTTACTTATGTATCGTACTTGAGTTGCTATCATTAAAGCTATTAATATTATAAATATTAGTAATGCGAAAGTTATAGGTAATTTATATTTTGAAATTATATTTGATATTTCTTTTTTTTGCATTTTTCTGTAGTTTGTTGTTTTTTGAAGAATTTATTAATTAGAAAGTTAAATAATTTGAAATTACAAATTTTAAATTTAGTCATTGAAAAATATTTTTCCTGTATTTTTTTTATAATAATATTTATAAATTTTGTCTAAACATCTTTTATTTTTTTTAAAATTTTGCTATATTTTATAATATAAATTTTTAGGAGTTTTTATGAAGAAAATATTTTTATCTTTATTTTTTATTTTTTGTATAGTTAATCCAATTTATGCACAAAAATTATTTTCTTTAACTGATGATGCTGTATATGTAAGTAATAACTTAGGACAAGGGTGGTCTGCTATTTATGTTGAATCTATTGGGACAGCTCATTATACTGATATGTGTTTTTCAAGAAGTTCAAAAACCATGTATTTGTCAACAACAAGTGGGATTTTGAAAAGTTCAGACGGAGGAACAAGATGGAGCAAAATTCATTTTGGAAAAGATAAAGTTTTTAGAACAATAAAAACAAGCCTTGATGGAGCAGATGTTGTTTATGCACTTTCTGATACTGGATTTTATGTAAGCACAAATGGTGGAAATAATTGGAAATCTCTTGCTTTACCTTCAACTCAGATTTTTTTTATTGCTCCTTTTTATAATTCAGGTATTATATATATGGGTGGAAATGATGGTCTATATATTTCAAGAAATAGTGGCAAGGATTGGAAAAAAATAGGTGTTAAAAAGATTTTGTCATCCAATATAACTGATATTTCTGCAAATCCATCAAATCCATCACAATTTTATGTATTGACTTCAGAAGGATTATTTTATACGCCTGATGGAGGAGCATCTTGGAAAGATAGAACTATTGATAAGAATGGTTCTATAGTTACTCAAAAGATGTTTTGGGGCGTAAATAATGTCATATATATTATTGATTCTGATACAATGGAATATGGGAGATGTTTTTTGAGAATCAGTACAAATGGCGGAACACGTTGGACATTGCTTGCAACTCAAGATGAAATTCCTCTATTTGCAATAAATCCTTTTAATCCGTCTTTTATATGCTATTTTGCAAATGAGCCAGTTATGTATGGAACAGAAGATAGTGCAAAGGCTTCATTTGTATATTCTTCTACAAATAGTGGAAAAGATTGGAAAAAAATAAAAAATATAGTTACATTTTATGGCTATAAACATTTATATGTAACTCCTTGGTAACATAAAAAGAAGGGACTTAAATTTAAGCCCCTTTTTTTTATATTATATTTTTCTTATTATTTGTCTTACTTTTCCTAAAACATTTATTGGCATCGAAGCCATTTCATCAAAATTATAAAATTGTGTTTTAAATATAGGGTTTGTTGCTTTTATTATAATTCCATTTGGTTCTTTAGAACATGTTCTTATTATTGCATCTGATTTTCCAATGGTCAATAAAATATCATTTCCTGTATTAAAATCTGAACCTTTTTCTATTATAATTATATCTCCATCTATATAAAATGGCGACATTGATTCTCCCATGAACTTTATGGCAAAGAAAGAGCTTTCTTTTTTATTTGATTCTTCATTTGATACTTCATAACCTATATTTGATTCTTTTGCTTCTATTGGACCATCAGCTGTCCATTTATCATATAATTTTATTTTTATAAATCTTCTTAAATCGTCAGGAGATTCATTTGAGCGACCTAAAAGATAATCTGCTGGTACTTTAAATATATCACAAATTTTTGCAATTTTGTTTTGTGGTATGCTTGTAAGACCTTTTTCATATTTGTATATTGCTGTTTTTTGAATACCAAGAAGATTCCCAAGTTCTTCTTGACTCATCCCTCTTTCTTTTCTGAGTTGATGTAATCTTTGTGCATAATATCTTGGTTTTTCTATATGTTTCACTTATTTAAAATGTCCTAACTTAATAATTTTTATATTAATAATACACATTTTATTATATATTAAATATTAAAACTAGTCAAGTAAATACAACTTTAAATTTTTAAATATTGTTAAATAAATATATAAAAAATTGTTTGACTTTTTTTATTCTTTTTGTTATAATGTCAAAAGTTATGGAAATATCTGATTGATATTTTTTGATAGCGTAAGCGGGACGTAGCGCAGCTTGGTAGCGCACAGCGTTCGGGACGCTGGGGCCGAAGGTTCAAATCCTTTCGTCCCGATATAAAATAAGGCGCTCATAATTTATGGGCGCTTTTTTCGTGATAACAAATTTAACTTGTTATTTTTAATAGTATGAAGTTTGTGGAGTTATAATGCTTACTGATATTTTTAATTATGATTTACCAGAGGAATTGATTGCTCAGAAGCCTTCTGAAAAGAGGAGTAATTCTCGTCTGTTTTTTGTAAATAGAGAAAAAGATTCCTTTGAACATCATAGATTTTATGAAATAGTTGATTTGATCCCTAAAGATTCTCTCCTTGTTATGAATAATAGTCGTGTTATTCCTGCAAGAGTTATATGCAAAAAGGAAAATGGAGTAAATATTGAAGTTTTTTTGATAAGAAGAACTATAGATAATGAGTGGCAATGTTTGATGAAACCTGCTAAACGAACTAAAGAAGGTACTGTATTGACAGCAGGAGAAGGTTCTTTCAAAGTAATTGTTAAAAGAAAAACAAAAGAAGGCTTTGTTTTTGCTGATATTTTGACAACAGGAGATTTTTGGCAGGTATTGGAAAAAGAAGGACAAATACCATTGCCACCATATATTAAAGCAGAGTTACAAGATTCTGAGAGATATCAAACAGTTTATTCTGATCATCTTGAAAAGGGCTCAGTTGCTGCTCCAACTGCTGGATTGCATTTTACAGATGAATTGATAAATAAATTGGCAGAAAAGGGAATAGATCATACTTTTGTTACACTTCATGTTGGACCAGGTACATTTCGTCCAGTAAAAACAGAAAATATAGAAGATCATAAAATGGATGTTGAATTCTATCATATCTCTGAAGATTCTGTTTCTAAGATAGAGAAGGCTATGTCTGAAAATAGGAGAATTATAGCAGTTGGAACAACTTCTGTAAGAACTCTTGAATCTGCATGGGGAAATGATGGAAAATGTATTTCGAGATGTGGAAGTACAGATATATTTATATATCCAGGCTATAAATTTAAAACTATAAATGGTCTTATAACTAATTTTCATCTTCCAAAATCTACACTTATAATGCTTGTCTGTGCCTTTGCAGGAACTGATAGAATAATGAACGCATATAAAGAGGCGGTTAATGAAAAATATAGAATGTATAGTTTTGGGGATGCAATGATGATATTATAGTTTAGTTAAAAAGGAGAAAACAATGAAGAAGGGAAATCTTTTTGTCTATTCTGGACCTTCTGGTGTTGGAAAAGGAACCATTCTTGACAAAATAATGGAAGAAGATTCCAATGTATATCGTTCTGTTTCTGCTACTACTCGTTCACCGAGACCTGGTGAAATAAATGGAGTTCATTATTATTTCATGACTGAAGAAGAATTTTATGATTCTGTAGGAAAAAATGAATTTCTTGAGTATGTAAAAACTTATAATACATCTTATGGGACTTTAAAAAAAGATGTTGAAGATAAATTATCTGAAGGAAAAGATGTATTTCTTGAAATAGATGTAAAAGGGGCTTTGAATTTAAAATCAGCTGGTGTTAAAGCTGTATATATATTTGTTGCTCCTGTTGATATAAGTATTTTGAGAGAACGTCTTATTGGCAGAGGTACTGAAACACTGGAAAAGATAGAAGAAAGGCTTTCTATATCTTCTTGGGAATTGTCAAAAGCTAAAGAATATGATTATCTTCTGATAAATGACGAATTAGATAAGGCTTGTGATGAGTTGAAAACAATTATAAAAGCCTCTCGTCTTTTGATCAGAAATTTTGATTTATCTAAATATAAATGGTAATATTTTATAAGGAGAAAAAAATATGTTAATAGATCCAAGTCTTGAAGTTCTTCTAACAAAGGCAGACAGCAAATTTAGTGTTGTTTCAATGGTTTCAAAAAGAGTTAGACAGTTAAATGCAGGTTGGGAGCCTCTTATTAAAGTTGGAGACTTGAAGCCAGTTGGTATTGCTCTAAAAGAAATTGCAGAAGACAAAATAGTTATGAGAAAAGATAATGCTCATAAAGAATCTATTATAGAAGAAGAGTGCGAAAAAATAGAAGAAAGTGAAAAAAGTGATTTATAGAAATAAGGCTGTCCTTTTTATCTTATTTGTTTTCTTATTCTATTTGTTTTTCTCTTACTCAGTTGCTTATACAAAAACAACAAAATATGGAGGAGTTGCAGTTTTTTCATTTTATGATCGGATGAATTCATTTGATCCTGCTAACTGTGAAGATTTTAATTCTTTACAAGTATGTTCTGGAATTTTTGAAGGTCTTGTAAAATTTGATCCTGAATCGAATTCAATAATACCTGCACTTGCACGGAAATGGATGACATCTGATTATAAGACATGGACATTTTTTTTACAAAAAGACATTAAATTTCATGATGGGACTGATTTTACTTCTGAATCTGTGAAATTTAATTTTGATCGTCAACTTAATAATAGAATTAATTCCAATTTTAGTGTTTATAAAAATCTTTTTGGAAAATATGGGGATTATATAGTTAAAATAGAAACTCCAGAAAGATATAAAGTTAGAATTATTCTTGCACAACCCGATGTTTTATTTTTATATAAATTGGCAATGCCCGCCTCTGCAATTCCAAGTCAAGTTGCTTTGAAGAAATTTGGTTCAGAATTTCCTTATCATCCAGTTGGTACAGGCCCATTCTATTTTTCTGAATGGAGAAGAAGTGGGAGAATTATACTGAATAAAAATGTGAGATATAATGATTCCGTCTATTTAGATAGAATTATTTTTGAACCTTATACAGATATTGATTACTGTGTAAGGCAGATGTTGAGAGGAATAACAGATATATCTACTGGGATATCTATTAAAGATTTTGAAAAGAAATCATTAGATTCCAATTTTGATTCTGTAAATTCTCCTTCAGAATCACTTTTCTTTTTACTTTTAAATCCAGAAAAAAAAGAGTTTAAAAATGCTTCTTCAAGGCGTGCTGTAAGTTATTTGATTGATAAAAAGGATTTGGCAAATGAATATGATGGTACAGAAGCTTATTCTTTTTTGACATCTTCAATGTTAGGATATGTAAAAAAGAATTTTTCTTATAATAAAGATGATATAAATTCATTTATTGCTTCAATAGACTCTGATAGAGTTTTTACATTAATTTATCCTGAAGATAATTTTTTTAGTTTTCAATATCAAGAAGGTCTTGCAATTAAAATTCAAAAATATTTGAGAGCTGGCGGTGTAAAAGTTGCATTAAAAAAGATGCCTTATAATGAATATATTTCTGCTCTTTCAAATAAAAATTATGACATGGCCTTCTGGGTTGAGAGAGATATTTATGGGACACCAGATATTTATTTGCCACTTATATATTCAGTTAGGGTTTTTAGGAAGATGACTGGAAATTCTTCTAATTGGGTATATGATTTAGATTCTTTAATGCTGGAAGCAAGGGCTGAAATAAATCAAAATAAAAGGAAAATTATATATTCATCTGCAGATAATCTGTTGTTTGATAATATGCCTTCAGTACCCTTATTTTATAAGAAAAATGCAGTTGTTTTTTCTGATCGTTTAGACAATGTAAAATATATACCTTCTGGAGTAATTATACTTAAAAGTCTTTGGGTTAAAAATTGATGATTTAGCTTAAAAAGGAGCTTTTTTTAGTGGATACGAAAAATGTAATCACCGTTATTGTAGTTGTTGTAGTTGTTGGACTTGTTGGCTTTCTCTGTTTAAAAATGGGGGAAGATAAAGATTCAAGAATTCCATCTTCATATAGACCTTTTGGAGTTTCAGGTAAAAATCCAGGGCAGATGAAATCTCCTTCAGGTGTTGCTCTTGATGTTTCAGGTAACATATATGTTGCTGATACAGGAAATAATAGAATTCAAGTCTATGATTCTAAAACATTAAAATTGCTCTACTCTTGGGGAGAAGATGGCAGTGATGTCGGTCAATTTGATAAGCCTATAGCTCTTGCATTTTCTAAAGATGGTGATTTATTTGTTTTAGATAGACAAAATAGTAGGATACAAAAATTTTCTCCAGATGGAAAATTTATATCTGAAATAGGTTCTTTGGGACAGGAAACTGGTCAACTTGCATTTCCAAGAGGTATGTATATAGACAAAGATAATTTTTTATATGTTGCTGATACAGAAAATAACAGAATACAAAAATTCACCCTTGATGGCAATTTTGTGTTTGCTTTTGGTGAATTTGGAACTGGTTCAGGTGTTTTCAATCATCCTGAAGGCGTTGCTGTTGATTCTGTTGGAAATATTTATGTAGCAGATACTGGAAATAGTAGGATTCAGAAATTTAATTCAGAAGGTCAGTTTATAACACAATGGGGAATAAAAGGAACTAATAAAGGGGAGTTTATGACTCCTTCTGCATTGGCTGTTTATTTTAGCAATGAGCAAGAATTTTTATATGTTGTTGATTCTTCTAATTGTACTATTTCAAAATATACTTCAGGTGGTGAGCATAAGAGCGAATGGGGAGGAAAAGGAAATTCAGATAATCAAATTTCTGCTCCTGCTTCAATTTTTGTTACCAAAGATGAAGATATATATGTAGCAGATTCTGGTAATGATAGGATTGTAAAGATGACATATTGGAATATGCCAGATAATATAAAAATAAATGATAAATCTTCAGATAATAAATCTAAAGACAAAAATTCATCTGGTATTGGTGAAGAAAATAATTCTAATAATACAACAACTCTTGTTCCACAAGTGGATGTAAAGCCAGATGAAGCTCCTCCAGAAAAAGTTGAGCCAAAAGCTAAAGAATCTAAAAAAGATGTTAAAGATAAAAAATCTGAAGAAAAGACAAAAACTCAGACAACAACTAAATCTTCTTCAAGTAGTAATGATAGTGGAGTTACAAATGTAGTTCCAGTACCTTCTGCTCCTATAAAAAATGATGGAAGTTTTGAAGAAGATGAAGGAGGAGAAGAAGAGGATGATTCAAATTCTTTTTCTGCACCTTCAAAACCAAAATTTAATCCCAAAAATCAGGAATCTGTTGATTTTTAAAAATAATATAAAAAAATCTTGCATTGATTGATTAAATATATTATAATAATATGAATTTGTAATTTAATGTAAATTTGTAAAAAAAATTAAGATTTTATAATTATTGTTATATGAAAAATCTTGATTTCTAAGATTGTAGATATGTGAATATCTCGCAGTTAAATAAGGAGTTTTTTTAGAATGAATAACAAAAGATATTTGTTTACATCTGAATCTGTTACAGAGGGACATCCAGATAAAGTAGCAGATCAGATTTCTGATGCAATACTTGATGATATTTTATCAAAAGATCCAATGGGTAGAGTTGCTGTAGAATCATTTGTACATACAGGTTGTGTACATGTTGCAGGTCAAATTTCTACACATTGTTATTCAGATATTCAGAAACTTGTCAGAAAAGTTGTAAGAGAAATTGGATATAATGAATCTGAAGTTGGTTTTGATGCTGATACATGTGCTGTTCTTGTATCACTTGATGAACAGTCACCTGATATAGCTATGGGAGTTGACAAGTCAATAGAAGAAAAAAATGGACAACTTGAAGACCAACTTGGTGCTGGTGATCAAGGTATGATGTTTGGTTATGCTTGTAATGAAACAGAAGAGTTGATGCCTCTTCCTATTTCACTTGCACATAAACTCTGCAAAAAACTTTCTTATGTTAGAAAAGCTCTTATTCTTCCTTTCTTGAGACCAGATGGTAAGGCACAAGTAACTGTAGAATATGAAAATGGAAAGCCAGTCAGAATTGATACAATTGTTATTTCAACACAGCATAAAGATAATGTCGATCTCGCAACAATAAGAGAAGGTGTTATTGAAAAAGTCATCAAAGAAGTAATTCCTGAGAATTATATGGATGAAAATACAAAGATTTATGTAAATCCAACAGGCAGATTTGTCCTCGGTGGACCTATTGCTGATACAGGTTTGACAGGTAGAAAGATAATTGTTGATACTTATGGTGGTATGGGAAGACATGGCGGTGGTGCTTTCTCAGGAAAAGACCCAACAAAAGTTGACAGATCAGCTTCTTATGCTGCTCGTTATGTAGCTAAAAATATAGTTGCTGCTGGACTTGCAGATAGATGTGAAATAGCTGTAGCTTATGCTATAGGAGTTGCAAGACCTGTAAGTATTAATGTTGAAACATTTGGAACATCTCATGTTGACGAAAAAGTTATTCTTGATTTGGTAAAGAAACACTTTGAATTGACACCAGGTTGGATTATTAGCCACTTAGAGCTTCGCAGACCTATATATAGACAGGTTGCTTCTTATGGTCATTTTGGAAGGCTTGATCTTGATTTGCCTTGGGAGAAAACAGACAAAGCCGAAATTTTGAAAAAAGAAGCATTTGGTAAATAAGATTATATTATAGATTTTGGGCATATTTTTATGTCCAAAATCTTTTTGTAAAATAATTCCCTTGATGACACTAAAAAAAATATTCGAAGAGGATGATATTATGCCTTTAAATGTTCAGAGATATGCTACAAAATGTCCAGGTTGTGGTGTTGTATTGTACTATACACCAAGTAAATCTAAAGCAAGTTTTTGTCCTTTCTGCAGAAAGTTTTTTTTGGCGAGTAGGCATGAAAATCCAAAACAGATAGAAAAGAGAAATATGCCTAAATGCTTTTCATGTCATTCGAGGAAGAGAAAAAATGTCAATTTAGAGCCTTTAGATGGTGTTGATTACAAATGTCCTGAATGTAGTTTGAAATATACTTATGTAAAGCAAGATTCTGTTATGTCTCCAATGCCTGATATAATATATCCTTTTAGGGTAAGTAGAAAATTGGCTGCAAAATTGATGGCAACTTGGCTTATGAATAATGAAGATGTTCCTGAAGATGCTCTTCATGATTTTAGACCAGAATTTATTGATGCTGTTTATATTCCTGTATATGTCTATGAGGGAAAATATAAATTCCGTTATGATGCTTTTAAAGGTCAAAGACGACTTAAAAAAGGTAAAATTTCTGAAGCTTTTAGAATAGCTCAACAGGCTTGTGAAAATACACCTGAAGTTTTAAATAAGTTGTTTTGTCTTTCTCTTGAAACACCTGTAACAGATGTAACTCCTATCACAGATGTTGACAAATTCGAGAAAGTTCCTATTCTTTCTTTTACTTCAGATATAGATACAGTATATGATGAACAAATAAAAGAAAAATTGGAAGAAAACTTTAGGAGAATTGTAAAAAATAAAGCTCATATAAAACATGAATCTGATGAATATAAATTGAATATTGAATCACAGATAAAAAAAGGAAAATTTCAGACATATTATATTCCTTTTTGGGTTGTTACATATAGATATCATGGAAATTTATATAAATGTGGTGTAGATGGATTTAAAGGAATATTTTGTGGTGGTGATATCCCACAGAAAAAAGAGCATGAAAATAAAGAGAAGTCTATTAGGCGTAATTTCTTCATAGGTTCTGGAATATTTACACTTGTTATGATCTACTTTGCTATACAGGGTATGATAAATGGATTTGGATTTAATGCTCAACAGATTGCTTATTATTTGTACATCATTATCCCTGTAGCATTTAGTATTGGATATTTGACATATAAATTTCTTCCTCAATATTTCCAGATATATGATGAGAAAAGGCGTAGGCAAAGAGAGTTAAATGAGTTCTTGGGTGAATATAATCTTATTAATATTGTTGAGCTTGATGTTGAAGAGCTTGAGAAAGAGACTGATTCAGAACAAGAGCAGGAGAAGTAATTTAAGCTATATGAAATATTTAATTTATTCATTCATTTTTTTGGGATTTTTGTTATTTATTTGTCCTGTTGATTCTTTTGCTAAAGATAAAATTGGCGAAAGTCAAGATGTCTATAGGCTTTTGACATCTGCTGAAGCGTTTATGAAGTTAAAGGACTATAAGTGTGCTCTTGAGGTTCTTGATAAAGCTGAAAAAATGGATAATACTCAAGCGAGAATTTATTTTTTAAAAGGTGAAGTTTTTCGATTGAAAAAAGATTATGATTCAGCAATTTTGGAGTATAATTTTGCCATAAAAAAGCGTTCTGATATGTGTAGTGCTTATGTTGGAAGAGCAAGGGCTTTGATTGCAAAAGGTAAATATATAGATGCAATGAAAGATTTAAATTTTGTCATCAATAATTACCCTAATTATACAGATGCCTATAATGAAAGAGGGCTTGTTTATTTCAAAAAAGGAATGTATGAATCGGCTATTGCAGATTTTAATCAAGCCATAAAAAATTCGCCAAACGATAATAAAGCAGTTATCAATAGAGCTCAAACTTATATAGCTTCAGGAAAATTGTCAGAAGCAGAAAATGATCTCGATTTTGTTATTTCATCTTATGCAGGAATTCCACTTGGTGGAGATATCGGAGATGAAATTGCATGGGCTTATTTTTATAAAGGTAAAGTTCATGTTATGAAATCTGACGATATTGAAGATCAGAATATAGCTAAAGAGTGCTTCGAAAAGTTTTTGTTATGTAAAAAGCCTGAAAACGCAGATAATGAATATCTTTATGCTTCTAAATTTGTCGCAGGTGAGATTACGCCAGAAACAAATGTAAAGGCTGAAATTATTGGGGTTAAACGTATTGGGAATTCAGCTGTTAGTGTCAAAATGAAAGTTGAAAACAATACAGCAAATTTAATATATTCTATAGAAATTCCAAATTTAGATCTTGTATTGGATGGCGTAAATATAGGTAGAAGAAATGCAATGTTTTCTGCACAAGATAATTCGGAGATAATAGCTCCATTTACAACAGGATATTTGTCTTTTTTAATAGAAGATATCACACTTCCTTTCACATCTTGGAATGTAGCCGTTTTTGATTTCAATGTAAACTTTGGAAGTTATACAAAATTGTATAAATACAATACAACTAATTTTAGTTATTAGGAGTAAAGAATATGAAAAATTTTAAAGAATATATGGGTGATAAAATCGAATTGACAACAGTCGAAGGTAAAACTGTTATTGGTTATGTTATAAGTTTTGGAAACAATTCTTTGACATCTGAAGAAGAAATTGGTATCACTACAGAAAATTTTGATACAATAAGTTCTATTGCTGTAAAAAATATCAAAGATGTAAAAGTCCTTGAAGAGAATGGTGTAGTTTAGTAAAAAAATGATAAAAATCCTCTGAGATTTAAGTGAACTGCTACCCTTAAAGTAGACACTTAAAATAATATAATTTTTTTTGCCATCATTCAATCGTTTGATGGCTTTTTTTTTATGCTATCTTTAAATAAT
>CADASF010000043.1 GCA_902790465.1 uncultured bacterium
AAGGTTTAGATTCTGCAAAAGGTTTAGATTCTGCAAAAGGTTTAGATTCTGCAAAAGGTTTAGACTCTGTAAAAGGTTTAGGTTCTGCAAAAGGTTTAGGTTCTGCAAAAGGTTTAGATTCTGCAAAAGGTTTAGATTCTGCAAAAGGTTTAGGTTCTGCAAAAGGTTTAGGTTCTGCAAAAGGTTTAGGTTCTGCAAAAGGTTTAAGCTCTGCAAAAGGTTTAGATTCTGCAAAAGGTTTAGGCTCTGCAAAAGGTTTAGATTCTGCAAAAGGTTTAGGCTCTGCAAAAGGTTTAGATTCTGCAAAAGGTTTAGACTCTGCAAAAGGTTTAGGCTCTGCAAAAGGTTTAGGTTCTGCAATTTTCTGATTTGGCTTAAAATTATTATTTAACGAATTATCTACTTTTACTGATTTATCATCAATATTTGAAACTTGCTCTTCAGATTTCTTAGAAGAAATTTTTAATTGCAATTTTTCAGGAACTTTTGAAGAACCTTTATGTTTATTACTAAAATTAGCCATTCTTCTCTGTTGAAGTGCAAGTTCAGAATATGAAACATTAGAACTACTGACAAATTTTTGGTAGTTCGACATTATAGAATTTCTTGCATTATTTTCTTCAAAAAATGAACCAGCTTTTATATTTAAAGGCTTTTCTTCTATTTTTGGAGGCTCATTTGAAGTAAAATTATTATTAACAGGAAAAGACTTGTTATTTACTATTGCTTCAAATGGTTCTGATTCATCATCAAGAGAAGTCAACTTTTTAACCTGCAAGGGTTGAATTGGATCTATATTATTTTTTTCAATATTATCTTCTATATTTGATCTTCTCTGCCTTCTATCATTACCTCTTGCTCTGACAATTCCACTTTCAGATGAATCAGCAGAAGTAAGTGCAGACATAAATCTATTTTCGACTAAAAATCTCTGAGGAACTTTAGAAGAAACTTGAGATTGAGAATCATCATTTAATTCTTCAGGAACTTTAACTTCGATATCTTCTATCTCTTTTGGAACAATAACAGGTTGTTTTACATTATCAAAATTTTGTTCCTGTTCTTCTTTAAACTTTTTCTCTGCGAGAGCTTCTATTCTATCTTCCCTTGAACGCACACGAGAAAATCTTTCCTCTTTTTTAGGGAGAGATTTTTCCTCAAAAGAAGAAAATTTCATATCTGGAAAATCACTAACTTTAGAACTATTTTTAAAAGAAGGTTGAGAATTTACAACAGAAGAAGTCAAACTTATCGGTTTAAAATCCGAATTAAATTTACTTTCATTTGAAGAAATAGATTGTTTTACAAAATTATTGGAATTAGAAGTTAAACTAATAGGCTTAAATTCTGATTCTTCCTTTTTTTCTTCATTATTGACATTTCCAAAAACTTTAGGTTTTCTATCTTTTCTCAATGAAGAATCTTCTTGTTGCTTTTCAGAAGCTTTCCCAAAAAAGGAAAATGGTTTTATCTCAGAAACTTCATTTTGAGAATTTCCAAAAGTTCTTGTCTTCTCTTTTGGATTTTCAACAGAAGGATTTCCAAAAGTTCTTGTTTTCTCTTTTGGGCTTTCAACAGAAGGATTTCCAAAAGTTCTTGTTTTCTCTTTTGGGCTTTCAACAGGAGGATTTCCAAAAGTTCTTGTCTTCTCTTTTGGGCTTTCAACAGGAGGATTTCCAAAAGTTCTTGTTTTCTCTTTGAAATTTTCAACAGAAGACCTTTTATCATTTACATCAAAATTATCAATATCTCTACCCAAAGAACTAGCAGGAATCTTTTCATTTACATCTATATTATTAACAGGAAGATTTCTTTTTTCTTCCTCAATAATTAAAGATTTATCTGGTTTTCCATCCCATATCCTAAATATAAGTTCTCCCAATTGAAGTTTATCTGAATGATATAAATAACCTTCAGCGACAGATTCACCATTTATAATAAGAGTTTTATTTGTTGCTTTTAATACAGCTTTATATAACTTTTTCTCTGAATCCCATTCAAGAAAAGCATGTATTCTTGCAAGAGAAGAATCTTCAATCAGAATCCAATCTCTTTTTCTCTCTTTAGGGGCAATTCTTCTGCCAATAGTAATTTTGTCAGATTCTAAATCAAAAGTCTGTCCTTTTTGTGTTCCATTTATAACTTCAAGAACGAAATTTTTCGATTCCATAAAAAACAACCCTTTAGAATATTTTTTAAAATAAACAAAATTTTATATTTCTTCAACTTTATTATTTTTGCAAATAATGAAAAAAACCTTTCTAAAATTATTAAAAAGAGTAAAAGGATAAACATTTTTTTTGAAAAAGTATATTATAACAAAATTTTGAAGGGGTTTTTAAGGAATTATGTCAGAATTAGGCAGAATTGAAAGCGTACAAAAAATGGCTTGTCCAAATTGTGGAAATATTATAGACGAAATATATGAAACATCTATAATTGATGAGAATAAAATATCTTGTCCAAGATGTGGACAAATCATAAGACTTCCCAAAACAATGATAGACAAAATAACAAGCTCAAAATACATAGGAACAGGTCTTGACATTACTTGTTAATAACAAAATAGCTGTTTTATATCAAATTGATATAAAACAGCTATTTTAATTTTCACAATTTATTTTTTTCTCTTCCAATCAACTCTAAATGATTCAGAAAAATGTTGAACTGCAACATCGGTCATTTCATTTTTTCCCATAGCTCTATAAAGAGAATAAGGAACAGTGAAATTTTTAACACCATTACTGAGTAAAAGACAAAAATCTTCTTCTGTTTTTATTGAAGCGACCAAAAGTCTTTCTGGACCTGTGATGTTCATTATTTCTTTTACAACTTTAAGACCTTCGCCTTCTTTTTGTCTCTCTATTCTTGAATAATAAGGAATGATATATTTTGCTCCTGCAGCAAGACCCAAACAAGCCTGACCTGGTGAGTAAACAGCAGTTACAGCAACAGCAATTCCCTCTTTGGTCAATTTTGAAACGGTGTAATATCCATCTTGATTAGCAGGAACTTTTATAACTACAGGCCATCTTATCAATTCTCTGATCTTAGCAATTTCATATTGAACAGTTTCTCTGTCATCATAAATCAACTGAATAAAGAGTTCACCTGGGCTATACTTTCTTATCTTTTGCAGATAGTCAAAATATTCAACATCTGCAACATGTTCTTTTCCCATACCATGTGCAACAAGGGTTGGATTAATAGTTATTCCATCAACAAAAGGTGAATCTGTCAATGCTTCTAACTCTGCTAAATTTGCTGAATCTATGTATAATTTCAAAAAGGAAATCCTCCTTATCTTTTTTTATAATATTATTTCAAATTTCCAAAATAAAATAATTAAGATATTCTACAAATATAAATTTTATCTTGCTTTTTTTACAATATTCGATAAACAAAATCTAAATTTAGATTTACTTTAAAATTCCGCCAAAGACAACAGCCCAAATGAGAGAAATCAAAACAAATCCCAAAACATAAGGAATTGTCTTTTTCATCAAATCTTCAACAGATACTTTCATATATTGTGCAATCCAAACATTTTGTGTATTTGTTGGATCACATATTCCCTGAATCTGACCGACAGAGAGAAATGCACCCATAACAGCTGGAGCAGGTAAAATATTTGAAGATACCAAAACAGCTGCTAATCCACTACCCAATCCATACAAATTGAATGGTCCTCTGTAAAGTGCAAGTGGAGAAAGCAAAAAGAAAAATACAATAAACCAAACAGGATTTGAAGGAACAACTGATTTTAAAAGTGGTTGCATTATAGATGTAACATAAGGAGCTGAAACAGCATTTAAAAGCATTCCAATCCCAATAAATAATCCAAAAACAGGAGCTATATCTTTTAGCCCTTCAATGGTAGAAGATGTAATCGTATTTATTGTATTTTTTAAATCAGATACCATAGCTCCATAAAGTGCAGATATTATAAAAGCAGGAACAACTGGAACAGAATAAAGTGGATTTATTATCAAAATAATAGGCAAAATAGGCGTTATAAGAGCAAATGGAGAGAGTGTCTTTTCTTTTTCATCTACTTTTACTGCCCAAAAAACAACTCTTTTTTCTCTTCTAAGTTCAAAAATAAGGAAAATCAATGCAACAACTGAAAGTATTATTGCATAGGAAATACTGAAATTTTTTACGACTTCGAGGTCTATACCAAGTGCATCTTTATAAAATCCCCAATTTGCTGGATTAAATATTCCACCAATAGAAAGTGAAAACAACAAAAGGCATGCAGAAAGAGGAGCAGATATTCCTGAGGCTGTCATAACTGGAAGTACAAGAGAGGCAATCATAATAAAGCCCCCCAAGCCACTAACAGAACCAAACACGATGGCAGAGGCAACAGTTAAAATGAGTGCAACAACAAACTTTTTATCACCTGCAAGTTCAGCAGCTGTTTTTACAAGTTTTTCTGCAACCCCTGTTGTCATAACAACTCTCGACAGAATAGCTCCAAAACCTGCATACATCATTGCTTCTGCGAGTCTAAACGATCCCTTTGAAATAACATCGACAAAAATAAAATCGGCAACACATTTTCCCTTTTCTCCAAAAAATGGAAGACCTGAAAATAATCCTGAAATTAATGCAATGAAAAAAGCCATAAGTGGCATAGCAATCAAAGCCGATATTTTTTTCATTATCATTAAAACACATAAAATTATGAAAACAATTATAATTAAAATTGCTGAAACCATAAAAACTCCAAAAAAATTATTTTTTGGTATATTAACACAAAAAAATAATAAGTGCAATAGAAAATAAATAAATTAATGTAGGAAAAAGATTTTTTCTACAGAATAAATATTTTCAAGGCAAAATAACATTAATTAAGATTGAAATTTGCAGGTTAAAATTTAATTCTTCGAGAAAGGCATTGTGAGAAAGAGATGAAAACTCCATTTTTTGGCAATTTATTTAAAAAATCAAGTAGTACAGATATATCATCTTTTAATGACTGTCTTGAAGCAATTAGAAATGATGATCCATATAAAAGAATAGAAGCTCTTGAGAATGTTTTACATAATTACATAAACCAAATAACAGATATAGAGCCTTTTGCTGAAATAATGCGTAATGATGACAATATGCAGGCTCAAAAAATAGCTATGAACATTCTCGGAGAAATAAATACAGAAGAATGTATTAAAGCCATTGCATATATGATAACAAGTCCTGATCAATATATAAGAGCAAATGCGATAAATATGTTGACAGGAATGAAAAATGTAAGAGCTTATTACTCTTTAAAAGAAATTTACAAAACAGTAAGACCAGAAATTCAACAATCACTAAAAAGAGCTATTGAAAAAATGGAATATGATTTGGATATATCTCAAGAACCAAAAGAAGTTGAAGATAATCCAAAAACAGGAGAAATAAACATTATTTCAGGAATGCTTGATTTTCCAGAAACAACTGGAGAAAAAGGTCCAGATACTCAATCAAAATTATCCTATGAAATTTTAGATGATGATGACGAACCAGAAACTGCTAAAAACACCAAAAATATAATAAAAGCATTAAAAGAGAAAGAAAGAGCATCTTCAATGCTCAACTATGGTCTTGAAGATGAAAAATCTCCTTCATCAACATTAAACATACAACAAATAAAAAATATAGAATCAACATCAAAATCATCTGACACTTCAAAAACGAACAAATCTACAAAATTAGAAAAAGAAGAAGATTCTTATGAAAGAGTTATATATGAATCACCTACAGTCAGATCTTCCAAAAATAAAAAAGATGATGATGACATAAATCTTCAATCAATAAATTACAAATTTAATGATGATGATTTTGTAACTCCTTCCAAAGAAACAAGAAAAGAGATAAAACAGACAGAAGAAGAAAGAGAAGAAATGCTCTCAGAGATGATGGAGCAACAACTTCGCACTGCTTCTGGCTCAGAAGTTGATAAAAATATTTTAAGAGCATATATTGCTGCATACACAGATAAAGATCAAGATGCAATAAATTATTTATGTAATGAATCTCAATCTGGTAAAAATGCTTTAAGATTACAATCATTACAGGCATTGATATCACTAAATACACCTGAAAAATTTTTACCTATTTTCATATCTGAAATGAAAGAACAAGCTCCAAATATGGCAATAAGAGGGCTTATACCTGTAATGAATATTCACAATGTAAAAGTTGCCGAGGCTGTATTTTATTTGACAGATAGTTCTGATGAACGCCTTAGAAATATGGCTATAAATTATTTTTTAAGCAACAATACAAGCGAAATTTTTGAATTTCTGTATAAAGCCATAACAGAAGGGGCTGATCGTGAAAAAATATTAGGTGCTGCCCTATTGGCAAGATTAAACATAAATGAAACAAGACCATATTTAAAAAAGATTCTGCAAAATATAGAAACACCTGATCGTGTAATATTGTCTATATTTGACAGACTTTCTCCAAAATATAGTGATGTTGTAATTGCCTCCCTACCAAGTCTTATGCAGAGAGAAGATGATAGAATATTTACTGGAACAGCAAGATTTTTATCAGATACAGACGATTTGATAGCAGAGGAATTTCTTCTTCAAAATCTACAAAATAAAGATGTTCGAATGAGAGGAAAAAGTATTTTATTACTCGCAAAAATAAAATCTCTCAGAGGTGAAGTCTATCTTCAATCAATGATTGCAGATATTGCTGATTATACGAGATTGCAGACAGCAAAAGCTATATGTGAATATGAAAAGCCACAATATTATGAATTAATAGTTCTTGCAATGCAAGCAGAGAAGCATTTAGGAAATAAAATTGAATTTGTGAAAATTGCTTCCCAAATTTATGGAAAACAACTTACTCCTACATTAATTTCCATGTTAAATTCTCCACAAGAACCCGAAATGATATTTACACTAATTGAGTCTCTTGGCAAAATTCAACAAGGTGAATATGCAAATCAAGTAGTAACTGTCCTAAAGCAATTCCAACAGCACAAAGATATGAGAGTTGTATATTATGCCTTAATTGCACAAATAAGGCTTGGCAATTTCGATTTTGGCAGTCAAAGAGGAAATCTTCTCGGTATGTTGTGGAATCTCATAAATGACAAGAGAAATCCGACAAAAATTAGAAAAGAAAGTCTCGAATGTCTATATTCTGCTGCCAAAGAAGAAAGTTATGGAATACTTCTCGATACAGTAAAAACAGACACTGATGAATCGGTTGTAATTACAGCAATTAATCTATTGGCACAATATGGTGATGAAAAATCTATGAATGCCATAAATGCAAGAACAAAAGATGAAAACCAACACATAGCAGATGTAGCAAACAAAATCATTTGGAAATCTAAGTAAATTTTAAAAGGGGCTGTGAAAAAAGTATTTTTTTACAGCCTCTTTTTTTTTATCTTACACAAGTTGTTAATTTAAAGAAGTATCTAATTTAATTAGAGCACCATATATCAATGCAAAAACTCCAAAGCCAATCATAATATATGAAATTAAATTACCATTATTTTTATCTTCTTCAGAAGTAAATCTTGCAATTTGATAATTTCCATAATTATCTTTATAAATATTTAGAGTTATTTTTTCACCTACACTTTTTTCATCGTAATAAGTGTGTCTATACCGTACTACATTATCATTTACAGTATATTCTAAGGTACACTCATATTTTTTAACTCTCCTTGTACTTGAATGACGACCACCAGACCTTCTCGTTTCAGTAGTAACATGAACATCTTTAATTTCTGCAATTACTGTTTGTTTATCAGAAGAATTTTTATATTCATTAAGTGCTTCATTATTACTTCGAATAAGTAGAATTCCAATAATTATAAGAAAAATACCAATGATAATTGCCCCTATTTTATCCATAATTGTGGTTCGAGTGCCACTTCTCATTTTTTTAAAACCTCCTTTTAATAAAATTTCTTGCTCTTTTTAGAAGCAAAATATTCACAACAATAAGCTATAAAAAATATTATAAATGCCAAAAATCCAATTCCAATAAAAACATATCCAATACTAAGAAAATATTCTTGATCATTTGGGTTATATTCTTCAGCAAGTGTACAAATTCCATATTTATCTTTCACAATATCAATTTTTAATTTATCACCCACTGATTTTCTCTGTTCTATTAACATTTTATTTTTATCAACAATAATTTTCTTTCTATTTTCCCTTTTAAAACCATCTACAGAATATTCTAATAAACAGTCATAATAAGCTGGATGTCCAACCATATTACTTTCAGGATTATCAGGAAGTTCTGGCACAAAACTAACAGATTTAATTTCTGCAACTACAGTTAATTTTTCAGAATTTTTATATCTATTAAATTCTTTGTTAGTGTCTATAATCTTAAAAATGCCCAAAAACAAAAAAATCAAGCCAAATATCAATACATAAAATTTTTCGTTAGGAGAAGATTTATCTTTAGACATATTTTTTTATATCCTTGTTATTTTTTTAAAATTCATTACTCTTTTTTTTAGAAGCAAAATATTAACAAAAACGAACTATAAAAAATGCTAAAAATCCCAATGCACATAAAAGCAAACTCCAAAAATCCCCCCACCTATTATCTTCTACAAAACGAAATTTTGCAATTTTATAATTCCCGTATCCATCTTTATAAACATTTAGTTTGACTTTATCACCTACTTTTTTTTCACTGGAATCATATTGTATTACAACAGAATTTTTTCTCTGCACAAACAATTTATCCTTAGCTAAAAAAATGTATCCATTATTTTGTATTTTATGACCATTTACATAATATTCAAATAAACAATCATAATGAGCTGGAATATAACTCATTATTTTTTGATATTTCGGCACAAAACGAATAGATTTAATTTCGGCAAGTACAGTTAATTTTTCAGAATCTTGATATTCCAAAAAATCTGCTCTATCGTGTT
Source organism: uncultured bacterium (assembly GCA_902790465.1). Lineage (GTDB taxonomy): Bacteria > Vulcanimicrobiota > CADAWZ01 > CADAWZ01 > CADAWZ01 > CADAWZ01. Next base: position 8,927 of record CADASF010000043.1, read on the forward strand.
TAATATTCAAAGGACCTATCATAGAGATACAACCAAATATAAATAATATGATTTTCACAATAATTACAGTATGAAAAGACTTATTTTTGTTTTCCATTTGTTATCTTGTTAAACAATCTGAAAGCATTTTCGGTAGTTTTTTCTGTAATTTCCTCAACAGATACATTTTTTAACTCTGCCAATTTATTTGCAATAAATGGAATAAAAGAAGGTTCATTTCTTCTTCCTCTTTTGGGTATAGGTGCTAAATAAGGAGAATCTGTCTCTGTCAAAATTCTATCCAATGGGGCATATTTTACTGCTTCTCTAATATCTTCTGCATTTTTAAATGTGATATTCCCAGTAAATCCCAAATAAAATCCTAAATCGAGATAAAATTTAGCTTCTTCTCTATCACCTGAAAAACAATGTATAACACCATTTCCATAATCGGAAGATTTTAAAATTTTTGATAAGTCATCAAAACATTCTCTTGAATGAACAACAATAGGCAAATTTAGTTTTTTAGCCAAAAACAGCTGATTTTCTAAAGTTCTTATTTGAACATCTCTTGGGCTAAAATTGTAATGATAATCAAGTCCAATTTCACCAATAGCAACTGCTTTTTCTTTTGCCAAAAGTGATTCAATAGTTTTTAAATCGTCAACAAAAGCCTTTTCTGAATCGTGAGGGTGTATCCCTGCACAAAAATATACTTCTTTGTATTTAGATGCCAATTCAGAAGCCAAAAATGATGTCTCCAAATCAGAGGCTGGGATTATCATCAATTTTACATTATTTTCAAAAGCTCTGTTTATTACATCATCAAAATCATCATTAAATTGTTTGTCATACAAATGACAATGTGTATCCATTAAAAACATTTTTCTATATCCTAAATTTTCCTATTCTATACTTTCAAAAATTATATTTGCCTGTGTTTTAAAAAACATAGATTTTTCCCTATCTCCATTTAAACTTAAAACAATAGCCATATCTCGCATTAATGGTGCTAATTTATCTCTTGAAACACAGAAATTTTTATTTGGAATCAAATAAGGTTCAAAATTAAATTCTGAATCTTTACTTCTAAAAAAATAACTGACATCACACGAAGCCTTTACAAGGTCTCTAAAAACAGGTGCTTTATATGCAGAAATAAAATTATACAATTCAAAATCAAAATCAGGCTCGACTTTTTTATGTATTTTAAATATATAAAATTTTGAAAGTAAATCCTTGTCATAAATCTTAATTCCTCTAAAGATAAAAGAGGCTTTTTGAAAGCATTTCTCAGCTTTGTCATAACTTTCTAGAGAATATGCAATGATTCCACGCAAAAAATAAAATTCGCCAAGTGCCTGTTTATAATCAATAAGAGTTTTCATCTCTATTGCCTGTTTATAACAATATTCACTTCTTGTCATATTTTTTTCTTTGCCAAAAAGCCAAGCTATTTTGTGCATTATATCAGATGCTCTTAAATAATTATTATCAGCTTTAAAGAAATCAAAAGCCGAACGATAATAAATTTTTGACATATAATATTCTTTTTTATCACAATGAATATTTGCCATATGCAAAAAGATCTCGGCAAGAAGCGAATTTATTTTTAATTCCTCCCCTGTCTCTCTTGCAGATACAGCATCTAAATATGATTCATCTAAATTTCCGAGATTATATTTTAATATTGCACTGTTAAAAAGCGTTATTGCTGAATTATATTTATGATTTGATTCGACAAATAATTCATTTGCCTTTGAAAAATATTCAAATGCTTTATCATACATACCTTGGGAAAAATTAGAGAATTTGGCAAATTCTTTTTCAAATTTTTTTAAAATTGGCGGAGCTGTTGCATTTTTCTTAAAGAAATGACCAAGTTTTGAATAAGCCTGTGCTTTATAAAATAAATTTTCAAAATCATCAGATTTTTTAAGTGCTAAAAAATATAAATTGAGAGCTTTTTTTAGATTATTTTTTTCAGAATAATATTCGGCTTGTTTAAAGATTATTTTAAATATATGCGGTGATTCTGAAAAAGTTTTACGAATAGAATCAGATATTTTAAACATCAATTCTATTCCCTCTTTATTATTTGAAAAGGTGTATAAATCCCAATATAACAGAACTGTATCTATGAAATGTTCAAGTGCTGTTATATATGACAAAGAATTTTCAATATTCTTTTTTGTGGGATTTAATAAAATGTTTTCCAAAATTTCATCTGATGACATATATTTTAAAACCTCTAAAATTTTGTTTTTATAAAATTTATTTAGTTCATAATAATTTTCAAAAATACTATTTTTTTATTTTTAGGCTTGTTAGTAAACTATTTTTAAATATTTAAAATTTGCTGTAAATTATCCAATATAAGCCTGTACACTGCCATTTTGTCATTGCGAGGGAGCTGTGCGACCGTGGCAATCTAAGCCTGTAAATTATTATTTACTTAAAAATTGAGTCGATCGACTATATCGTAGAATGAAATGCTCAATCTAATTAATAAATAACTGCCTATTCACTGATACACTTCTTTAAGACAAAAAGACTGACGACAAAAAAGACAGACAAAAGACTTGACAAAAGAACAACTAAATAATATTATAATAGACGGCAGGGCGGGTGATCGCGGTATATGTCAATTTGGCATATAATGAGGAAAGTCCGGGCTACACAGGACAGAATGCCAGATAACATCTGGTAGAGGCAACTCTCAGGCAAGTGCAACAGAAAGTAAACCGCCTATTTATATAGGTAAGGGTGAAACGGTGAGGTAAGAGCTCACCAGCAGTATAGTAATATGCTGGCTATGTAAACCCCATTCGTAGCAAGACCTAACAGAAACGGAGTTTATCTCCATCGGCTGTCCGTCGAATGTTTCGGGTAAGGTCGCTAAAGCCGAAAAGCGATTTTCGGATTAGATAAATGATCACCATCTAATTTTTTAAATTAGATACAGAACCCGGCTTATAGCCCTGCCCCTATTTTCCTCTTCTTTACCTCTTTTATTCTCTTTTTTTTATTATCTCCCTTTTAGAAAAGCAAATAAAAGGATATTTATATATTTTATTGAAGTATCTATTTAAAATTTAATACTAAACTATTATATTTTTGTAGTTATAAAATATTGAGTAATTTAGCTAACTGGGGCGACGGCCTCGGCCGTCGCCTCGATTTTTTTATTGGCAAAAATTCAAAAATTTAACCAATTCAAAAAAATCGAGGCGATAATTAGTTACAAAAAATTCGAGGGTGTGGAAAAATTAAATAGCTTATTATCTGCTTTCGCAACTTTTTGGGTACAAGACGATCAAGGAACTTATCTGTATTTGAATAAAAACTTCAAACAGACTGAAGACCTTGATTTCAGTCATTTAACAGGATTAAAAGTTAACAAAGCAGATGAAGACAAAGACATAACAATAGAGGCTGTAAACCAAAATGCACCTTTATATAATGATGGTCAAGGAATTATTCCTATTGGAAAAGACAATGAAAAAGCAACTTCAAGAGAAGAATCTTACCTATATTATTTTCAAGGTACTTATGATGGAAATAAAAAGACAATAGACGGACTTATGTTTGTAAATCCTCAAGAAGCCATGATAGGTCTATTTACAGGATTAGATAATGGAACACTTCAAAATTTGACCATTGGAGAAAATTCAATATTCTTTATTGACAAAAACAACGAAAGCTATTCTTATTGTATTTATATTGGTGGATTAGTTGCATATCCAGTTAATTCAACTATTGAAAACTGTACAAATAATGCAAAAGTTGTAATCAAAAACTTAGAAATAGATGATGAATATCATTCCTATCATACCATATCTGGAATAAGTGCTAGAGGCTATAATACACAAATAACAAATTGCACTAACAATGGAAATATCACTGTAGATAACTGCAAATTTTATTGTCTATTTGTAAATGGAATAGTTGGAGAAACTACTTCTTTTAGTGCTGATGAACAACAAAATACAATAGACAATTGCATAAATAATGGAAATATCACAATCACAAATAACAAAAATATAGTAAATGATGATAATCTCTATTTAAAAATAAGTGGAATTATTGGTGAAACCTCCAATCAAAATAACAACGCAGAAATAACAAACTGTACTAATAATGGTAATATTATTGTAAAAAACAATAGCAATTTATCTCTCAAAAGTGGTGGAATAATTGCATGTGCTTATACTGTAAATTTAACAACATGTGCAAACAAACGTAATATCACCATGGCAGAAAATACTGTTACAGAAGAAATTGATTGATATATATATGCCTATGGAATTGCATTTATAAGCAACACGGATAATACACAAATTGCCGAAGACTGCACAAATGAAGGAACTATTACAGCAACAGCAGAAGACAATCCAAATTATAACATACAAACTGGCGAAATCGCTGGATCAACTGGATCATAGTAAATAGACTTGGGCTAAAGTGAAAGTAATTTTACTAAATAAAATTTAGGCGAAAAAAAAGAGTGTGGAGCAATTTCTTCACACTCTTTTTTTTATTACCACGGAATATCATTGTCGGGTATCACAACATTATTTTTATTATCATTAGTTCCTTGATATTCTATAAAATTGTCATCTTCTTTGGTATTATGTTTATTATCTTCTTCCACAACCTTTTCTGACTGTTGATTTTCTCCCTTAACTTCTATAACCTCTTTAACACTATATTCCAAAGCCCCTGAAACAGTCAAATTTATTTTGGAATTTTCAGGAAGCCAAACACCACCAGCTGGGTCTTGTGTCAATACTATATCCTCATCAACATCGTTATTTTGAACATAATTTATGACACCTACAACAAACCCTGAATCTTCAAGTATTTTCTTTATCTCCCCTAAACTCTTGCCAACACAATTTGGAACGACTGAAAGCATTCCTATTGAAACAGAAATCTTCGAATTTTCTGCAAGATTTCCACCTGCTTTTGGAATTTGTCCAGAAATCATAGAATCTGGAGAAAAATCACCTTTAATATCTAAATCCAATTTTAGAGATTTACATATTTCCAAAGCCTCTTCTACCGTTTTTCCAACTAAATCAGGAGCAATAGACATTCCAACTGCTTCAGAAGAAGAAATTTTTAAATTGACAATTAAAGAAGAGTCAATCAAAGTACCAGGTTTTACATCTTGACTTACCACAGTACCTGCTTTAAATTCCTTAGAAGGCACTTCTGTTTTTGTGTATTTCACATTCAAGGCATTTAATTTTTCTTCTGCAACCTCAATTTTTTCACCTTTTAAATCAGGGATAGTAGCCTCAAAAGAGGCAATTCTGGAAGATGCCAAAACAATTTCTTTATCAACCCCAATAAGTGAATGTGCTGAAGGATATTGCGAAATAACTGTACCTGGTGAAACATTTTCATCATACTTTTGAACAACACTTATTTTTTTAAAACCTACATTTTTTAGTATATTAGAAGCCTGCCTATAATCCATACCCAAAACATCTGGAATTTCTACTTGTTCCTCTCCCTTACTTACAATAACATAAATAGCTCTTCCTGCTTTTGCAGTTGAATTTGGCAATGGATCTTGGTCTTCAATAGTTCCAACTTTCTTTTTTGAAAACACCTCTTTTTTTACTTTTATAGAAAATCCCATTGATTGAGCAGACACCTCAGCCTGTTCAATATTCTGCCCTATAAAAGAAGGAATTGCTACTGTTTCTTCCTTATCTTTGTAAAAAAAGTAATAGTAAGCATAACCTCCTGCTCCTAAAACAGAAAGTATAAATACAACTACAAATACTATATGGAGTATATCCCAAATATTGGATTCATCATGATTTTTTTTTGAACTCAATTTTTCACCTTCTTATTTAGTGAAATTTTCCAAGCAAAATGTTCTTTTACAAATGTAAAAGGTTCTTGATTATCTTCTATAAAAACAAGAACTTTATCTTCTGTTTTTTTTGTCAAATTTTTAATTTTCAATTCTTTTCCTAAATCTGGTAAATAAGAGATATCTTTCATTATTTTTGCAAAAAGAGCTTCGTCCATCTTTTTGATTACTTCTTTTCCAATTACCCCCTTATTTTTTGCATTATCCGAATTTTTAGAGAGATTTAGCTTTTCTTTATCAAAAATTTCATTATAATATTTAATATAATATGTCTCGTCTTTTGATGACAAGAATCTTAATATTTTATGACCATCTTTGCTATCTACTGCTTTTTTTAATATCCACAATATATCTTCAGGAGTTGTAAAACAATCGCAAATAGTAGTAGTAGGCAAACCATCTTCTCCAAGCATTGAAACTTTCCAAACTCCATATTCTTTTACAAGTGTAAAACCACTTGGATTATTTTTCACAAAAATAACCACTTTATTTTTTGATTTTTCTGTAACACTTTCTATTTCCAATGGCTTTCCTGCATTTGGTAAATCATCTAACATTTCAACAAACATCATAAAATTTTGTTTGTTGCTATTTTTTTTGTCCAATGCCATATATTCACTATTATAAATCTTGTGGTCTTTTGATGATAACAAACTCCAAATTTTATTACCATTTTTGCTGTCTATTGCTTTTTTAAATTCCTGTAATGTGCTTTCAGGAGTTGAACCACAACCTGCAAGAAAAATTATAGATAGAAAAACTAAACAAAAATAATTTAGACAAAAAATCTTTTTCATAAAAACAGACTCCTTATTTAGCTTCTCCTACCATTGAAACTTTCCAAAATCCATTCTCTTTTATAAGTGTAAATCCATTTGGATTATTTTCTACAAAAATAACAGCTTTATCTTTTGATTTTGTAACACTTCTTATTTCCAAAGGCTTCCCTGCAGATTTTGAATCAGGAGCCTTAGACATCATTTTTATAAAAAAGTCTTTTGCTGTCATTTTAGCCAATTCTTCTTGTGTCAATCCCATATTTTTTAAATGATCGGGATTTTTAGGAGCATTTGCTTTTTCATTTTCAATCATTTTTTCATAAAATTTGTGATCATTTGATGAAAGCAAATTCCACATTTTCTCTCCATTTTTGCTATCCATTGCTTTTTTAAATTCCTGTAATGTACTTTCAGGACTCGAAAAACAACCAGTAAGAAAAGTTATAGACAAAAAAACTAAAACAAAACACAAATAATGTGAACAAAAAATCTTTTTCATAAAAATAAAATCCTTTCAAATAATATTATAAAAATTCGTTTAAATATAAATTCTTCCCTTTTTCAAAGGAAAATTTAAAGCATTCTCTAATTTAAATTTTAGTGAGGTTTAAATAAAATATGAGTTCAATAGCAATATTAGGAATAATAATTATAATTCTATGCCTTATTTTTGACTATATAAATGGATTTCACGATACAGCAAATGCTATAGCAATAGTCGTTTCAACAAGAGTCTTATCTCCAAGAGCTGCAATCATAATGGCAGCAACACTTGATTTAGTAGGTGCATTAATAGGAACAACAGTAGCACACACGATTATTGAGGGAATTATTGATATGAAATTATTAAATAATTCTCAATTTATAGTATTGGCAGCAATATTTGCCGCAATATTGTGGAATCTTGTTACTTGGTATTTTGGAATCCCAAGCAGTTCATCTCATGCTTTAATAGGTGGATTGATAGGTTCTGCTTTGGTATATGGAATTTTACATGGAGCCGATTGGCACAAATTTTTAAAAATTTCATCAATAACAAACAAAGTAATAATTCCACTTTTTATGTCCCCTATTTTGGGATTTATTGCAGGATTCATAATAATGGTTGCCTTATACTGGATAGTATATAAAATGCACCCAATGAAAGTAAAAAATGTTTTTGCAAAATTCCAAATTTTGTCATCTGCACTTGTTGCACTTTCCCATGGAATGAATGATGCCCAAAAATCAATGGGATTGATAACAATGACACTTTTCATCTCAGGTTTTATAGCAGTTCCAAATGTTCCACTTTGGGTAAAATTTGCCTGTGCTATTGCAATGGCTTGTGGAACACTTTCAGGTGGTTGGAAAATTATAAAAACAATGGGAAATAAAATATTTAAAATGGAAACGATACACGGATTTGCAGCCCAAGCATCTTCAGCTTGCGTCATATTTGGTTCAAGTTTTATAGGAGCTCCAATCAGTACAACACAAGTCATTTCATCAAGTATTTTAGGAGTAGGTGCTACAAAGAGATTAAGTGCTGTTCGTTGGGGAATCGCTGGTCATATTGTAACAGCTTGGTTTATAACGATTCCAATAACTGCCTGTATAAGCGGAGCCTTTTTGTGGTTACTTCGCATTATTTTTCCAATGTAGAAAATATTTATTTCCATAAAAAAGAAACCGCACAAAAGTTGCTCATCAAATTATTTAACGGACAACTTAATAAGTTTTTTTATTTTTTGAAAGAAATTAATATAAATCTGTAGAAAACAATATAGTAACAATAGTGAAAAGGATTAAAAATATGAGATTAAGAGATATCTATAAAAAAGAATCGAGAGGTAAAAATCTTCCAATATCTTTTGAAGTTTTTCCTCCAAAAGATGAAGCTAAAACAAATGAACTGGTAGATAATTTAAAAATATTAAACAAGTTCAATCCTTCGCTTATATCTGTAACTTATGGAGCAGGTGGCTCTGTAAGAGATAGATCGGAAGTTGTATGTAAAAGACTCAAAAGCGAATTAAATGCAAATTTAATGCCACATCTAACATGTATTCGTTCTTCAAAAGAACTTGTGCAACATCAAATAAAAGATATGGAAAATATAGGAATACAAAATATACTTGCATTGAGAGGAGATATTCCCAAAGACTATGTAAGACCTGAAGGAGAATATTTAAAATATGCCTCTGAAATGGTAAAATTTGTAAAAGAAAATACATCACTTTCAATAGGTGTAGCAGGTTATCCAGAGGGACATATTGAAGCAGAATCATTTGAAAAAGATATTGAATATCTAAAATTAAAAGTTAGATTAGGGGCAGAAGCAATATTTACACAGTTGTTTTTTGACAATTCTCCTTTTCTTCATTTTCTTGAAAAAATTTCTGATTTAAATACTCCAGTAATTCCAGGAATTTTGCCAATATCAAATCTTGAACAAGGTAAAAAGATGACGACCATGTGTGGCACCTCAATACCTAAAAAACTCGAACAAAAATTCGAAAAATACACTAAAAAAGAAGATTGGGAAAAAGTCGGAATTGAAATAGCCATAGAGCAGATTGAAGACTTAAAAACATGTGGAGTTGCAGGTTTTCACTTCTATACATTGAATAAATCTCACATGGTTTCTGAAATTTTGAAAGCGATATAATTATAACGCCTTGTGTTAGTTGATTAATATTTTAAAATATACCAAAATAGGTTTACCAACACGCCCTAATAAAAAGAAAAACAATAAGGAGAATTTTCTCCTAAAAATATTTTTTAGCAGGAGAAAAAAAATTAATAGGAGCATTTAAGCTCCTTCTACGAAGGATAAAAAATATATGCAAACTTTTACAGAAGAAAACAAAAAAATATTAAAAAGAGCATTAAATGCACTTGGAAAAAAGAATTTAACACTAATCGCACACGGTGGAAGTTTTCCTGCAATGCCAGATAATGACTATGGATTTGGCACATACAATTCAAGAGCAGGAAAAGAACTTATAAAACTTATCTCAGGACTTTTTGATTCAATTCAACTTGGACCAGCTGGAAAGACAGGAAAAGGTCATCCTTCTCCATACACATCAACAATATTTTCACTAAATACTCTATTCATCGACCTTGAACAACTAACAACAGATGAATGGAACAAAATATTGAGTGTCGAAACATACAGAAGAATTTGTGATGAAAATCCAAATAAAGGCACAAATATGGGAAATTATGACTATGCCTATGACAAACATGAAGAGGCAATGAGAGAGGCTTTTTCAAATTTTGATTTCAACAACAAAGAATATTTGGATTTTGTCAAAGAAAATAAAACTTGGCTTGAAAGAGATTCTATATATGAAATCGTTGTAAATGTATATAAAAAACCTTGGGCTGAATGGCCAAATGAACTTGATAAAAAATTATTCTGCCCTGATCCAAGTGGCGAATTTTCAAAAGAAAAATGCAAAAATAGAATTGAAGAAATAGTCAAAAATAACAAAGAAGAAATCGACTTTTATTATTTTGGACAATTTGTAATTTGGAAACAGAACAATGAGACAAAAAAGTTTGCAAGCAAATATGGCATTAAAATGATTGCAGACAGGCAAGTTGCATTTTCAGATAGAGATATTTGGGCAAATCAAGATTTGTTCTTGCAGGACTGGTTCCTCGGTTGTCCCCCTGATCAATTTGCAGAAGATGGACAGGCTTGGGGATTCCCTATGCTCGATCCTGAAAAAATCTTCAACAAAAACGGCTCTCTTGGAAAAGCAGGAAAACTAATAAAAGAACTATACAAAAAAATGTTCACAGAAAATCCTGGAGGAGTTAGAATCGACCATGTTGTCGGATTAATCGATCCTTGGGTCTATAAAAAAGGATTTACTCCAAAACCTGAAGAAGGTGCAGGAAGATTATATTCTTCACCTGAACACCCAGAACTTGGAAAATATGCAATAGCAACAATAGATGACATAAGAGACAATGTACCAGCTGATTCAGAATTTAGAGTCAAAAAACTAAATCAAGAGCAGATAGATAAATATGCAAGATTTATGAAAAAACTCATAATTGACACAGCTGTTGAGTGTGGACTTACAAAAGATGAAATCATCTGTGAAGATCTCGGTTCTCAGACATATCCTGTTGAATCAGTTATGGAACAGTACGAATTAAACGGAATGAGACTTATTCAATTTTCCGATCCACACAAAGAGAGAAGCAAATATAGATCATCAAATGTTCCTGCAAATGCTTGGATTATGGCTGGAACACATGACAGTGTGCCAATTTGTATGTGGGCTGAAGACCTTGTACACACACATGAAGGCTATCTACATGCACTCAATTTAATGGAAGATGTATATCCTAACATATATGGAAGAGAGAGAGATGATACAATCGTAAGATTGACAAACGATCCAAAATTTTTGGCAGATACAAAAATGGCAGAACTCTTTACTTCAAAAGCCAAAAATGTACAAATATTCTTTGCAGACCTTTGGGGAATCCACGAAGTATATAACCTACCAGGTAGTCCTGAAGCAGGAAACTGGAAATTGAGGATTCCAAGTAATTTTGAAGAAGAATTGAACAATAGCAAAAAATACGGCTATGGATTCAATTTTGTACCTGCATTAATTACTGCAATGCAAGCAAGAGGAGAAGAATTTGTAAAAGAGCATATTTCTATAATAAACGAACTCCTCACAATAGACGCATAAAATAACAAAAAAAGAGTGTGAAAAAACTCTAAATGAGCAACTTTTGTGTGGTGTATTGCACCCAAAAAGTTGTGAAAGCAGATAACAAAAAAAGAGGCTATCTTGTTGTAAGGTAGCCTCTTTTATATAAGTATTTTTTTTACTTCTCTAAAAAGAAATAAAGCTGTTTTTTTATCTTTAAATATTGAATCTCCAAATAGACATACTTTATCTATCGTTAATTTAGTATCAGGTATATAGACTTTCTTTTTAAAATCGAGCAATATATAATATCTTATATAATAATTATCTTTTCTTATATAATAATTGTCCTTGCTTTTCTGTTCCTTTTCTTTTTCATAATAAATCTTAGAAATATTTTCTCTTGGTATAAACAAAGAACCTTTTTTTGAACTTATATTTATTCCAGAACGAGAAAAATTATATTCAGTCTTTACATTGCACATTTTAAATAAAATAGGCGTAACAAATGCAGGCCAACAAAATATCAAAGCAGGAATAACACAAATAATTAATAAATCAATTTCAGGAGGAAAATAATTTGTATTATAAGGAGAATTATAATCATGCCACAATTGTTCCAAATATGGAAATCCAAATATAAAACAGATAACATATATAATAACAAGTACAATCACAATATCCGTTGACTTATTTGGAAAAAATTCTCCACCTGTTGAATTCACTTTAAATCCATTTGAAGTAAATTCAAATTTGAAATCTTTTGGAAATTTCAAATCTTCAAGTTTAATTTGTTCCATAAAATTCCCCAATTCACACTATAAAAATATTTAGCTTACATTGCACAACTAAAAATTATTTTACCGAAACGCACCGTAATGCCCCTAAATTTATTTATGGGGATATAAGGTGCATTTAAAATAAAGGTTCAATGCCTTTATTTTAAATAAAAAACTTGCATTATTTTTA
>CADASF010000044.1 GCA_902790465.1 uncultured bacterium
CACTTTGTCATTGCGAGGCTTGGAAATAGTTAAAAACTCTAAAGAGTTTTTAAAAAAATATCCCCCAAGGGGGAAGCCCAGCAATCTAAGCCTGTAAATAATTATTTACTTAAAAATTAAGTCGATCGTCTCTATTTCCCCAATTTCTGCCTAATCTGTTTAATAAATTACTAAATTTAAATTAAGCGGTTGAGATTGCCACGGTCGCACAGCTCCCTCTCAATGACATTGCCTCTAAATAGAGGCTGTTTGGATAGATATTAAAATATTAATCAATTAGTACAAGTCGTTAAATTAATGGCTCATTATAATGATATGCTCCCCAACTTGGATAACCTGTTTGACTTTTTAATTCTTCACAGTCTGTGTAATAAATATTGCCAACAGATTTGAAAGCATCTGCTCCAATTGTTTTAACACTATCAGGAATATCGAGTCTTTCTAAGTTTTGACAATGAAAAAAAGCATCTGCTCCAATAGTTGTTACACCTTCAGAAATATTTACAGTTGTTAATTTCTTACAATTCACAAAAGCACCTTCTCCAATAGTTGTTACATTGCTTGGAATTTCTATTGTTGTTAATTGAGAAGATGAAAAAGCATCTACTCCAATAGTTGTTACACTGCTTGGAATTTCTATTGTTTTTATTCCAGAACCTAAAAAAGCACAATCTGCAATTTTTGTTATACCATTTGGAATATTTATAGTTGTTTCTTCTGTTGAGAATCTACCTACTCCAACAAAAGCTCCATATGATCCACTTTCATCCCCATAACCATCTTCAATAGCAGTTACAGTATCAGGAATAGTTATATTTGTAAGCAAGGAACAATCACAAAAAGCCTTATTTCCAATTTTTGTTATTTTGTATGTTTTATTTTCATGTGTGAAAGTTGCAGGAATTGTAATAGAAGTAATTTCTTCTTCCCCTTTTTTGAGAACATAATATTTCTTTTCCATTCCAGGAAGTTCTTCATATGTTTTTTCTTCTTTTTGATAACCCAATTTATTGAGTACATCATCATCAAGTGTAACTTCAATTATTCCGTCTTCCTGCTCATTATTTTCTTGTTGATTGTTCTCTTCTTGTTGGTTGTTTTCTTGCTGATTATTTTCTTCTTGCTGGTTGTTATTAGCGTTTTGTTGAGCTAATAGATAGTAAAGTGCAGAATTGTCTGCAGGTATAGATTTTCCACCACCGCTACCACATGCAGATGTGAAAATAGCTACACATAAAAGACAGATTGCCATAAGGGCAAAATATTTCTTGTTAGTGTTCATAAGACCTCCTATTTTTTTTCTTACAACTTTAATATTTTTTATTTTGCCCTCTGCTTTTTTTTATAAAAAAAAGCAGAGGGCAAGCACTAACCCAAAGGTTAGTGCTTGCACTCATCAAAAGATATTGTTTTTATACTTATTATCTATTTATTTGCTTTTTCCTTTATTATCTTTTCTTCCTTCACTGCTTTTATCACATACAAAACAAACGCAATAAGAGCAACAGCTATTCCAACTGGATATCCTATACTTGCAGGTAATTTAAAGCCTTCAGGGGCTAAAAGAATATATGTTACAGATACTGCTGTCATAAACGAAGCTGGTAATGCAGTAATTAAAGAACCGATCCAATTTTTATTATTCTTCAATAGATATATAGTTGCCATCCAAAGTGCAACCATAGCAAGTGTCTGATTGCTCCAAGAAAAATATCTCCACAAAACATTAAAATCAAGCTGTGTCAAAACGGCACTTACTAAAAGAAGCGGAATTGTAAGGATCAAGCGATTTTTGATATTTTTCTGTTCAAGATTTGTCCATTCAGCCAAAATCAACCTTGCCGATCTAAAAGCAGTATCACCAGAGGTAATAGGACATATAACAACTCCAATGATTGCGAGAAGACCTCCAAAACCTCCAAGCATTTTTGTACTAATATCATAAACTACACCTGATTGACCAAGTTTGCTGAGTGTTTCCTGTAAAATCTGTGTCTCACCATAAAAGGCAACTCCTGCAGCTGCCCAAATAAGTGCTATCACCGATTCAAGGATCATCGCTCCATAAAAAACCTTTCTCCCCTCTTTTTCACTCGTTATACATTTTGACATCATTGGAGACTGTGTAGCATGGAAACCCGAAATTGCACCACATGCAACAGTAACAAACATAAAAGGCCAAATTGGAAGATTTTTAGGGTGCAAATTAGAAAAGCTAATCTCTGGAATATGATATTGTGGTATAAATAACATACCTCCTGCAATAGAGATTGCCATAATTATCAAGATAACACCAAATGTTGGATATAATTTTCCTATAACCTTATCAATCGGTAGCAATGTTGCAATTATATAATAAAGCAAAATTACAATAATCCAAAAGTGATTACCAAAAAACTCTGGAGTAAGACTTGAAATAAGTGCAGCAGGACTTGTAACAAAAACTGTACCTGTTAAGAGAAGAAGTAGAATAGCAAAGACTCTCATAATATAATACATTATTTTTTTGTCAATGTATATTTTACAAAGTTCTGCAATAGACGCTCCGTTATGTCGCTCTGAAATCATACCAACCATATAATCATGTACTGCTCCAGCAAGGATAGCACCTAAAACAATCCAAAGAAAAACAACAGGTCCAAAACAGGCTCCCATCAATGCTCCAAAAATAGGACCTGTTCCAGCAATATTTAAAAGCTGAATTAAAAGTGCTTTCCAAGTTTTTATAGGCATACAATCAACACCGTCATTTATTGCAATGGCTGGAGTTTGTCTGTCATCTGGAGAAAAAATTTTCTCAACCAATCGCCCATAAGTCAAAAATCCAATCAAAAGAACTGCTAATGCTATAAGAAATGAAATCATTACATTATCCTCGATATTTTTTTCTATCGTATTTTTTTAGAAACTGATATATTATAGCAAATTATAAAAAAAATGCAAATAAAAAAACCGTTGAAAAAATAATTGTAAATTTTCACAACGGTAAAAAAGCTTTTTCTACTTACATTAATTTTCAATAATACTAATACACTTTAATATTTTTTTTCGAAAATTAATGTAATAACTATGGGGATAACTATCAAAAATTTCCACCATAACACATCTTTATAATTATAATTTATAAATTATTCTAAAATTTATTCATCAGTATTTGCGAAAGATTTAAAGGTAGAAATACCTATAGGAATTACAGGAAAACATACAACTAAACCAAGTGAAATAATAAAAGCAAGTAAAGCCAAACCAAATCCACCTGCTGCATATCCCCATGTCCAACTTCCACCTAACATTTTCAATCCTTCAACAAGACCACCTAAAATAATTCCACCTATAACCAATACTCTTAAAGTAATTTTTACCCAATCTTCCAAACGAGGATCAGGATATTCTGCCAAACTTGAGTAAGACAAAGCTCCTTCTTGCATAGCTTTCCAACAAATTATAGACCAAGCTATAGCTCCAATCAAACATATTACTCGCAAATATTTTACACCATCTGCAGATTCATCACTATTCATAAAAATATCCCCCATTTTATTTTTTTAATATTTCAAAGCATTCAACAATTTTTCAGCCATAGAAATATCTTTTCCAATATGTGTAACCATAACAATACTATTGTCAACCTTTGAAATTATCATAAACATCTTTGATCCATTATACTCTTGTTTATATTCCATTATCATTCTACTTGCTTTTCCTCTTTTTACTTCTCTCATGGTAAATTCATTATTTCCCTGTAACGCTCCAATTTGAAGAATTTTATAGAAAGAATCTACACTTGAATAATCATTATCTTTAACATATATAACAAAAGACATTATTCCATTTGCAACATCAACATTTGCAACACTCCCCATATAATCTATTTTTGGATTATTTGAAAATTGTTGTTTCATACTATCTATTTGAGTTTTATCAATCATCTGAAATTCTTCCAAAGGTCTATATCCATATTTAGCAGAAATTGATGTAAATTTCTTGGTTGTCATTGATTTTTTATAGATACAACCAGTAGAAATAATACATATTGATAGCAAAAAAATAGCAATAAAAAATTTAAATTTCATTTTACAACCTCCATTTTTGAATCTGTATCTTCAGCTTTTTATATTATACAAAATCAACTATGACAAGAACTGTCATTTTTTAAATTTTTTTTAAAAAAAAATACAAAAAAATCTCCGCAATCACAATAATTACGGAGAAATTTATTTAGTATATAATATTTTTATGGCATATCTTGGTTTAACCAAATTGTTGAAACTTTACCATTATTAATAACAAATCTTAAATATTTTGGATAACCTCTTACATTTTTTTCAGATAAAGTATATAGATAACTTGGATCTTCTTGTTTTAAATCATCTCCATATACTTGTAATAATTTAAATTCAGAATCACCAACTTGAATACCATGTGGAGTTTTTATTCCAGGACAGTGTACTTCCATTGATAAAACAATATTTTTATTATCCATTATTTGAAACATTAATTCATTTCTACGATAGCAGTAATATTTAAAATATGCTCCTCCAGTATCTGAAATTTCATCAGGTTGTCCATAAATTTGAATAACTTTTTCAACATCATCATCTATATTTATACCCCCTAATGCAATCGGATTATCTATTTGCACAGGAATATAAGAATTAGTATCTTCATAATATGTATTTTCATTATTTTCTTCAAATAATAATTTTAATGCCTTTTTAGCAGTCTCATCCCCCTGCTCAGCTGATTTTTTCATCCAAGATTTAGCTTTGCCTAAATTTTTTTCACAACCTTTTCCTTCATAGTACATCATAGCATATAATCTTTTTGCTAATGCTTGAGTTTCATTATCCCTTTCTGGCTCTTCCAGATGTTCTTTTTCTGCCACTTGCTTGAATAATTTAAATGCTTCTTTTTGATCTGGTTCAACTCCTATACCATCTCTATAACATAATCCTAATTGAACTATTGCAGTTATATATACTTGTGAGGCAGATTTTTGATACCACTTAAAAGCCTCTTCTTCATTTTTTGAACAACCTAAACCATTTTCATAATCTACTCCTAGATTACATTGAGCCATAGCGATACCTTTTTCAGCAGCTTTTTTTGTCCAATAAAATCCTGTTTCTTCATCTTTTGTACAACCTTTTCCATTGCTATAACAATATCCTAAATTGAGCATTGCTTCTGCAATATCATAATCAACTGCGGCTTTTTTATATGCTTCAAACGCTTTTTCATATTCTTTATCTTTAGCATATTGTATTCCTTGATTATATAAATCAACACCCTTATTTTGTTCTACTGAATAATTTATTTTTGTTTTTTTAGAATTATCTATTATTTGTGGAACAACATCTTTAATAAACATAACAACAAGAAAAATACAGATAAGTATTCCAATTCCCTGAAAAATAAGATAACCACACCCAAGAACAGTAGTAACAGAATTGTCTTCTTTTTTCTGTATTTCTTTATGCCCATATTCTATTTCTTTATTCTCTTTTATAAATTCTGTTTCTGTTATTGAATCTTCTTTTTTCAATTTGACAGGCTCTTTTTGAATTTCTTCAGATTTTGCTTCTTCAGTTTTTTTCATTTCAGTTTCTAAATTTAGTTTTACCTGTCTTTTCTTTCTTACAATTTTAAAATTATCGATATCTTCCATTTTATCCACCTATTATTTTTGATATTATTTCAAGTGTTAAGTTTAAAGCACCATTAGCATTAGCCTCTTTTTGAAGTTTTTTCATAATTTCTTTTTCTATTTCTTCCTCCTTTTCTTCATTCAACTCGCTTTCTTCTAATTGCTTTAAAGCCATTTTAGCCTTTTCATTTCCATATTCTGCTGATATTTCAAACCAATTTTCAGCTTGATTTATATCTTTTTTTATAATATCTTCTTTTTCTACGCTAAAATCTTTGGTTTTAAAAATTGTTATACCCTCTAAATGCAATAATCCTAAAAAATATTGAGCTTTATCATTTCCATCATAGGCAGATATCAAAAAATAATTATGAGCTTCTTTGTATTCTATAATTTTAGACTCATCGCTTTTTTCTGAAGCACTTTCATATTTTTGTAATGCCAACTTATAATTTTCATCTGTAAATTTCTGTTTACAATAATTACAAGTATATAAATACCCATCATCTGATTTTACATTTAAAGAGTTGCAATTTGGACATTTCTTATTAAATCTTAAGGCTTCTACTGCTCTTTTATTTCCTTGTATAGCAGCTCGTTTATACCATTTAATCGCTTCTTCAAGGTCTTTTCCTTTTTCATCAGGATCTTCAATTCCATCCGCTTTTTGATACATAGCTCCAATATTATATTGTGCTTGTGCATTTCCATTTTCAGCAGATTTTTTTAAACAATCAAATAATTGTTTATAATCTTCCTCAACAATCACATGTTTGCAAGAATTACAAGTATATAAATTATCTCTTTCATCTTTTAACATTACTACACATATAAGAATTATTATAAATATAGCAAGTAAAATTAATATACAATAAGTACAACCAATAACATCAAAAAACTTTATTAATGTAATAGCTATAACAATTGCAATTATTAGAGCTATTAAAGAAAATAAAATGACATTTTTTTTATTTTTCTTCTCTTCTTTTTTATATTCATCGTCTGATGATTTTCTCAAATCTGAAGATTTACAATTTGGACATTTAAATTTATAAAAATTTAGTGAATCTTTGGCATACTTATTTCCTTTTTCTGCAGATTTTTTATACCACTTAATAGATTCTTCAAAGTCTTCTTTTACTCCATAACCTTTTTCATACATCTTAGCAAGATTACATTGAGCTTGTGCATTTCCATTTTCGGCACATTTCTTAAAATGTTCAAATGCTTTTTTATAATCTTGTTTAACTCCAATACCAGTATAATATTTTTGACCAAGTTTTAATAATTCATTAGAATTTTCTTCTTTTTGCTCTTCTTCTTGTTTCTTATCTTCATCATCGACGAAGATAACAAGTTCTTCATAACTTTTTTCATTTCCTAATTCTTTTAAAGCCTCTTTTGCATCTTCATTTTCATATTCTGCAGATTTTTTGTACCATTTAATCGCCTTATTAATGTCTTTTTCAGTACCTAATCCATCTTCATACATAACGGCAAGATTATATTGAGCATTTACATTTCCTGCTTCTGCAGATTTTTTAAAATATTCAAATGCTTTATTATAATCTTGTTCAATCCCTTTCCCAGCATAATATTTTACACCTAGTTGAAATTGAGCTGTAGGGTCTTTTTGTGCTTTTATAAAAAGTTTATTTAACTCATCTTTTTTTTTCTTTCGAACAAGTTTTCCAGCATTATCCATATATTTAAAAATCCTCAAAAAAAAACAAAAATCTATTTTATATTATATAAAATTATATATGACAAAATCCGTATTTTAAATAAAAAATTCCCCACCTTTTTTCACAAAGATGAAGACTATTTATCTAGGCAAAAATTTTATTTTGAATCTCTGTCAAATCAGATTGCACCTTTACTAAACTTTGAGTCAACTTTTTATGTGATTGCTCTGCTGATTCAGATTTTTGTCTGCTATCATTTATAGTAGCAATAATATTATTATATCAAATCCTATTTCCTAAAATCCTTCTGCCTTAGCAATTTCTTCATAAAGTTTTGAAAAAATAGAAGATTCAGAGTTTGGCTCAAAATATCTGCCAATATACATTTTTCTAACCCTTCCATCTTTAATATGATAGTATATAGAATAAGTATATTCTGCATCACAAGGAAGTACATAATAATAACCATTCTTTGTTTTTGTCAATCTATTACGATAAGCTTTTAAAAGTTTGCTTTCCGAATCACCTACTTGAATTCCAGCATTAGTTTTTAAACCATTTCTTGCACAACACAAAACAGACACTATATAAGGCGAACCACAATCATTACTCAAACATAACATTAATGAATCCCCATACCAACGTGCAGGTATTCTATATTTATTAGCATCCTTAAATTTTAAATAAAAATTTTCATATCTTGTTGATTTTCCAAAAAATTTTCCTAAATTCACATTATTAAGTGATTTTTCCCAAAGATCATCTAAAGTAAAAGGAATTTCAGGTAATTTATTTGAATCCAATGCTCCCCAAGGTTGACCACTTATAAAACCGTCATAATATACATATCCAACATTTGCAAAAGCCTCTTCACCTATTGAAGTAACTGTATCTGGTATATCAACTCTATTTAATGAAACACAATTTGAAAAAGCCCATTGTTTTATTGTATTTACATTACTTGGAATCTTTAAATCCTTAAGTCCTTTACACCCTGCAAATGCACTTTGTCCTATAGATGTAACATTTTCTGGAATTTTTATATTTTCAAGTGATTTACATTTATAAAATACCATATCCCCTATTTTAGTAATACTACTTGGAATATCTATATTTCTTAAAGAGATACAATTAAAAAATATACTGTCTCTCAATTCCGTCAATCCATCTGGAAGATTTATTGTTTTCAATGCTTTACAATTTGCAAAAGCATTATTATTTATTTTATTTATTGTATTTGGAAGTTTTACTGTTGTAAGACCAATGCAATTTTCAAATGATGAAACACCTAAAATTTGCACTCCTTCATCAATAATTACTTTCTGCAAAGAACCATAATTATAAAATGCTTTTTCTCCGATCTTAGTTATTTTATAATTTTTGCCTTTAAATTTATAAGTATATGGAATTTTTACAGATGTAAATTTTTTCTTATCAGCTGGATTATAACCAAGTTGATATAGAACTTTTTTATCAAGTACAACTTCTGTGTATTTTATCTTTTGATCTAAATTTGGAGGCTGAGATGATGTCTTATTTATAGAAGATATTTTTTTATTAGAAATAACTTTTTTAGCCCCCCAAGGAGTTCCACTTGCTAAAGAACCATTATAATAAACAATTGGTATATCTTTAAAAGCATCTGTTCCTATGTACTGAACATCATCTGAAATAGTTACACTTTCTAAAGAATCACACAAATAAAATGCTTCATCTTCTATTATTATAACACTCTGAGGAATAGTTATACTTTTCAATAAACGACATCTAAAAAAAGCTCTTGATCCTATACCTACAACACTATTTGGAATTGTAATATTCTTTAAAGATGAAGACCAAGAAAAAACTCCATCTCCAATTTTTGTAATCTTATATTTATTACCATTATATTCATAACTTGCAGGAATATCAAAAGATGAAAGAATTTCTCCATTTTTTATTAAATCACAAGAAGAATATTCTGAATAAACATCATACCCCAATTGTTTAAGGAGATTTTTATCCAATGTTACTTCAGTATAATCATCCGATATATCTATGACATTGGTGTCAGTTGAATTAGAAGTTGATGATGTAGAACTATATGTATAATTTGATGAACTATAAGAAGAATTATAATTAGAAGGAATAGAAGAACGACGAGAACTTTTATTGATACTATTTATAATACTATAAAAACATAGAACTATAACTATAACCAAAACAAAAATTAAAATATTTTTATTAACTATTGATTGATTATTTTGTGTTCCAAATTCTTGAATATTTGCACTTTTTCTCTGTAATTTTGGTTCTTGTACCAAATTTTCTTGAGAAAAATTAGTGTCACTATTACTTTTTCTTCTAACTAATTTTCTAATTTTTTTATTTGAATCCATTTTTTACCTCTTTTAATCTCTAATCTTCTTTTTTAAAAGCTGAAATTCCAAATGGAATACAAATAAATGTAATCGCAAATGATAAAGCAATAAGTGCACAAATTACACCACAAAAAGCACCTACTAACCAAGGCCAAGTATCTCTATTAGACTCCAGTGCAACAATTTTTCCTAAGGAATATCCAATGTTCCATCCAGTTTTTGCTGACTTAAAAATTTCAACTATTCCACCTGTAAAAAGACCAACAACAATAAATAAATTCAAGAATATTCTCAAAAATGGATTCATTTCTGGGTCTGGAAATGTAAATATTACTCCAAGACTAACCTCACCACCAGTATAAAAAGCTCCTCTTTGACCAGCTACTACAAGTATAAATGTCCACAAAATAGATACTAAAAAACAGATAATTTTTGTATTTCTAAGCCATTTTCTTCTATCATCTGGTGTACTATAAACAATAGCCCCAGCTAAATTTCCTGCTTTTCTTGCAATAAAGTTAGAAATATTTCTTAAAAACTCTATTAAACCATCACATTTTATATTAGAAAAATTTGGAATATTTAATTGTTGAGATGATTCATAATTCTTTGATTTATAACCATTCAATTCTGCTAATACATCACTTGCCTCATTATCGCCATTTTCTAAAGCCTTTGAATACCATTTTTTAGCTTTTTCTATATTTACCTCAACACCTTCACCATTTTCATACATAACCCCAAGATTATATTGAGCTTGCGAATTACCCAATTTAGCAGAATTTAAAAATTTATTAAAAGCCTCGCTATAATATCCTTCTCTATAATCTTTCATACCAAGATTATATATTATAATAGATTCCTTTTCTTTATATTTACTTTTAATTAACTCCAATTCTTGTAATACTTTTTTAGCATCGTCATCACCATTTTCTGCCGACTTTTTATACCATTTTTTAGAGTCTTCTATATTTAATTCAACACCTTCACCATTTTCATACATCACACCAATATTATATTGAGCCTGTGAATCATCTTTTTTTGCCAATTCCATAAAACAGTTAAACGCTTTTTCATAATTTAGCTCATCATAATACTTGAGTCCAAGTGAATATAATTCAATATCATTTTTCGCTTCTTTTTTATTATCGTCTTTTGCTTCTGTATTTTTTTCTAAATTAACCAAAATCTTTTTTTGAGAATATAATGCTGTAGTATCATCAGAGTTTGTTTTATATTCTTGAGGAGGATATGTATCTTTCTTAAGGCTTACAGAAACAACTTTCTGAGTTTCTTCTTTTTTCTCATTTACTGGTTCTTTTACTTTTATATTTTCCAGTTTATCCAATGCTTTTTGTGCTTCTTTACATCCAGTAAGAGATGATTTTTGAAACCATTTTTTAGCTTCTCCTATATCTGGTTTTACTGATTTGCCTTGGGCATACATAATACCAAGATAATATTGTGCTAAAGGGTTTCCCATTTCTGCAGATTTTGTAAAATAATTTAAAGCCTTAAAAAATCTTTTTTGCTTATAATCTTGTACTCCCAAATTATATAGCTCAACAGATTCTTTATTTTGTGATATCTTTTTACTCTCTTCTTGTTGTATTTTTACATTCTCTTTTTTTGTATTATTAATATTACTACCATCTTTTATATTATTTTCCAATTCTTCTAATGCTGTTTTAGCTTCTAAACAACCACCAAGAGAAGATTTTTTATAATATTTTTTAGCTTCATCAAAATTTTTTCCAACACCTTCTCCTTTTTGATACATTATACCCAAATAATATAAAGCATTATTATTTCCTTGATCAGCAGATTTTGTAAACCATTTAAATGCTTCACTATATATTTTTTCTTTATAATAATCAGAGGCAAACTGATATTGTTCTTCAGATGTTACTGGATTTTTTTTTATTTCTGTTGATAGTTTTTTTAAGGCTTTTAAAGAATCTTGATTTCCCTGTTCAGATGATTTTCTAAACCATTTTTTAGCCTCTTCAATATCTTGCTTTACTGCTTTACCCTCTGAATACATTACACCAAGATAATATTGAGATAAAGGATTGCCCAATTCTGCGGATTTTGTGAAAGAATTTAAAGCCTTAAAAAATCTCTTTTGTTTATAATCCTGCAACCCTAAATTATACAGATCAACATCTCCCTGATTTTTATCTTCTTGAAAGGTTAACTTATCTTGTTTTATAGTAGGAATATTATTTTTTATATTAATTTCAATATTTTTTAATGCCTTTTTGGCAACTTCACAACCGTTAAGAGATGATGTTTTATACCATTTTTTAGCCTCTTCAAAATCTTGCTTTACAGCTTGACCTTCAGCATACATTCTACCAAGATAATATTGAGCTAAAGAATTACCCAGTTCTGCAGATTTTGTAAAAAAATTTAAAGCCTTGAAAAACTTTTTTTGATTATATTCTTGAATACCCAAATTATACAAATCAATAGATTCTTCCATACTTCCCTGATCTTCATTATCTTGTAAGGTAATAATCCTATTTTCGTATAATTTGTCAGTATCTTGTTTTAGTGAATCATTAATTTCATATCCAAATTCTTTTAATGCTTCTATTGCATCCTTATTTCCCTGTTCTGCAGATTTATTATACCATTTAAGGGCTTCATCTATATTTTGTTTAACACCTTCTCCATCTTCATACATAGCAGCCAAATTATATTGAGCTTGTGAATACCCCTGCTGGGCTGATTTTGTAAACCACTTTGCAGCCTCTTCATAATTTTGCTCAACACCATCACCACTATAATATATTGCTCCAAGATGAAATTGGGCAATAGGGTCTTCTTTAGCTGTAATTGAGAATTTATTTAAAACATCCGTTTTTTTCTTTCGAATTACTTTAAAATCATTAAGTTCTGAAGTTAATTTCCCTGTTGATCTACCGTCCATTTCATATCCCCATAAAAATGTCAATACCCTATTTTATATTATAACAAAACAACAATGACAAAATCTGTCATTTTCTAAAAAATAAAGCAAAAAAAATCTCCACAATATTTTTAAATAATTACGGAGACTTTTTTGTATTTTATATTTTATTTAATGTCAAATTCACTTTTTATAACAACTCAATAATCTTCTAAAATATAATTATGATTTTAATAAATTATATGAGCTAGGTTCTACTTCTTTTTTTTTCCTCCTGATTTTCTAAATCTTTCAATGCTTCTATTGCATCTTCATCTCCTTGTTCAGCGACCTTTCTATACCATTTTATAGCTTCTTGGTTATTTACAGGAACACCTAGACCATCTTCATACATTACGGCAAGATTATATTGAGCTGTAATATTTCCTTTTTCTGCGGCTTGTAAAAAACATAAAAAAGCCTCTTTGTAATTCGGTTCTTTAGAATTATAATAATTAAGCCCCTGCAAATATAATGCTGCTGTATCATCAAATTTTGTCTTATCTTCTTTTGGGGAATATGTATTTTTCTTTAGATTCACAGTAACAGGTTTATGACTTTCTTCTTTTTTCTCATTTACTGGTAAGTTCACAATATTTGCCAGTTTATCTAATGCTTTCTGAGCTTCTTTACATCCACCAAGTAAAGATCTTTGGAACCATTTTTTAGACTCTTCAAAATTTTGTTTAACAGCTTTACCATCGGCATACATAATACCAAGATAATATTGAGATAAAGGATATCCCAATTCTGCTGATTTTATAAAAGAATTGAAAGCCTTAAAAAACTTTTTTTGATTATAATCTTGAAGACCCAAATTATATAAATCAATAGATTCTTTATTTGTATATTGTTGTATATTTGTATTTCCTCGTTTTAGATTAGTAACACTATTTTGTTTATTTTCAAGTTCTTTTAATGCTTCTTTTGCATCTTCATCCCCTTGATCAGCCGCCTTTTTATACCATTTCATAGACTCTTCTATATTTTCTTCAACACCATCGCCATCTTCATACATCACACCAAGATTGTATTGAGCCTTAGCATTTCCCTGTTCAGCTGATTTTTGAAACCATTTAAATGCCTCTTTAAAATTCTGTTTAACAGGATTTCCATTATAATATTTCATTCCAAAATTATACTGTTCTTTATCTGTAGCCTTTTCTACATATTTACCAAACCATTTAAAAGCCTCTTCTATATCTTGTCTGACTCCTTCACCATTTTTGTACATCAAGCCAATAGCATATGATGCTTTATAATATCCTTGTTCAGCAGATTTTCTAAACAATTTTAATGCTTCATCATATTTCTTTGCTTTATAACACTCAGAAGCAAATTTATATTGTTCTTCTGGAGTTACTGGTTCTTTTTTCTCATTTACTGGTAAGTTCACAATATTTGCCAGTTTATCTAATGCTTTCTGGGCTTCTTTACAACCATTTAAAAATGATTTTTGAAACCATCTTTTAGCCTCTTCAAAATCTTGTTCCACAGCTTTACCTTGGGCATACATAATACCAAGATAATATTGGGATAAAGGATTTCCTAACTCTGCAGATTTTTTAAAAGAATTAAAAGCCTTAAAAAACATTTTTTGTGAATAATCTTGAATACCTAAATTATACAAATCAATAGATTCTTTATTTACCTGTTGCGTCTTTGGATTATCTTGTCTATTATTTGTAATATTGTTATTTTTTAAATTGTTTTCCAGTTCTTCCAATGCTATTTGAGCTTCTACACAACCACCAAGAGATGATTTTTGATATAAATTTTTAGCCTCTTCTATATTTCTATCTATACCCTCTCCCTTTTGGTACATCATTCCCAAATAATATAAAGAATTATTATTACCTTGATCAGATGATTTCTTAAACCACTTAAATGCTTCACTATATATCTTTTCTTTATAATAACCAAGGGCAAATTCATATTGCTCCTCAGATGTTACTGGCTCTTTTTTAACATTTAAAGAGATTTTTTTTAAGGCTTCAATAGAATCATTATTTCCCTGTGCAGAAGATTTTTGAAACCATTTTTTAGCCTCTTCAAGATTTTGCTTTACAGCTTTCCCCTCGGCATACATTAAACCAAGATAATATTGAGCTAAAGAATGTCCCAATTCTGCTGATTTTGTAAAAGAATTAAAAGCCTTGAAAAACTTTTTTTGATTATAATCTTGAATACCTAAATTATACAGCTCGACAGGTCCAATTTTTTTATCTTCTTGAATCGTTGACTTTTCTTGTTTTGTTGACTTTTCTTGTCTTATATTAATATTATTTTTTATCTTTATTTCAATATTTTTTAATGCTTTTTTGGCAGCTTCACAGCCTTTAATAGAAGATGTTCTATACCATTTTATAGCTTCATCAAAATCTTGCTTTACAGCTTGACCTTCAGCATACATTCTACCAAGATAATATTGAGCTAAAGGATTCCCCAGTTCTGCGGATTTTGTAAAATAGTCAAAAGCCTTAAAAAACTTTTTCTGATTATATTCTTGAATGCCTATATTATACAGATCAATAGATTCTTCAATAGTTTCTTGATTTTCATTATCTGGCAAATTGGTAATTATATTCTTATCTAATTTACTAGTATCTCGTTTTAGGTAATCATTACTTTCATATCCAAGTTCTTTTAATGCTTCTATAGCATCGTTATTTCCCTGTTCTGCTGATTTTTTATACCATTTTAAGGCTTCGTCAATATTTTCTTTGACACCTTCACCATCTTCATACATGACAGCCAAATTATATTGAGCCTGTGAATAGCCTTGTTTTGCTGCCATCATAAACCATTTTGCAGCCTCTTCATAATTCTGCTCAACACCGTCCCCAATATAATATTTAGCTCCAAGTTGAAATTGTGAAACAGGGTCTTCTTTAGCACTAATTAAGAGTTTGTTCAGAACATCATTTCTTTTCTTTCGAATTACTTTAAAATCACTAACATCTGAAAATAATTTTCCAGTTGATCTACCGTCCATTTTATATCCTTACAAAAATTAATACCCTATTTTATATTATATTTATATTATAGCAAAATATGTCATTATAAAAAATATCTAAAAACTATATAATTTTATTATCACTATATAATTTTATTATTTTTTTTTATAATCATGACCTTTTTTTTAAAAAAAAGAAATTATATATAACAAAAAATCATAATTAATTTTTTGACTATATTTAAAGAAAATTTAACAAAATAGAAAAGACTTTTTAAAAAAATAGTGATATTATATTAAGGACAGAGTTGAGAAAAATTAATGAAAGTTAATATATAGGTTTTTAGGAGGGTTTATAAATGAACGGTATTAGCGGATATAATCCTAATCTTTATATACCAACAGATGAAATAAAAAATGATTTTGGTCAAGCTCAAGAAGCAAAGACAGATGAAGCAAAGCCACAACACAATGCACAAGCTAAAGATGAAGTACAGCTTGGCTCAAGCAAACAAGAAATGCCCGCTGCTGTAAAACCACACAAAAAATGGTTATTCATGAACTACATTGCAGCAGATTGTAACCTCACAAAATATCAGCTTGGCAATATTGACCAGCAAGAAAAAGTCGGATCAGATGAAAATACCCATGTCGTAGCTTATGTTGATGTTGGTAATCAATATCACAATTATGGCAACTGGAAAGATTGCAGATCATACTATGTAACAAAAGACAATACACCTGGCAAACTCAATTCAGAAGTTATTGATCAATTTGGAAAAACAGATATGTCAAAACCAGAAACATTGACAAAGTTTATCGTTGATGCAATGGGCAAATTCCCTGCAGACAATGTATGTCTCGTTCTCAATGATCATGGTGGCGGTTTCGTTGGTGCTATGACAGATGACGGCTCAGGCAATGGAATTATGAGTACACCAAACCTCAAAAAAGCTCTTGCTGATGCAGAAGCAATCACAGGAAAGAAGATTGATGTTCTCGGTTTCGATGCTTGTCTTATGGCTGAAACAGAAGTTGCTTATGAATTAAAAGATCATGCAAACATCTATATGGCTTCTGAAGAATCAGAAATGGGACCAGGTTGGGATTACACCAGCATTTTAGGTGGAGCCAATATGGCAAAAGCTATTGAAAAATTGCAGGAAAAAGCAACAAACAGAATCAATGTAACACCAGAAGAATTTGCAAAAATCGTTATAGATGTAAATGAACATGATAATCACTACATTCCAACATTCTCTATAACAGATATGTCAAAAATGGATGGCGTAAAAGACGCATTCAATGAACTTGCAAAAACAATTCAAAATTCTGATGACAAGAAGAGTATTCAAAAAGCTATAAGAGAATCAGAAAATTATGGCGACGGTTACAAACCATATGGTGATCTCAGAGATGCAGGTCAAATGATGGATAACCTCATTGCAAACGCTTCAGACAAGAAAATCGTTGCAGCAGCAAAGAAAGCAAAAGAAGCATTAAATGCTGCTATTATCCACAACGAAGTAAACCCAAGCCAACACCCAGGTTCACAAGGTTTGACAATTTATGCTCCAATGAACAATCCAAGCAATTTAGGATATGGCTATAACAACCTCCAATTTGCAAAAGATACTCAGTGGGACGAAATGATAACTGGCAAACCAGCTCCAAAGGCAGAACAGGCATAGTTAATTTTAAGTAAGTAAAAACAGGTGTGAAAAATCTTTCACACCTGTTTTTTTATTTGTTATTTGTTGTTAGTTTAGTGCTTTTCTTCGATTATTTTTTTCATTTCATCGATCATTTCATCATCTCCAAGTCGAAATTTAATTTCAACACGCCTTGCATCTTTCTTTTCAACTTTACCAGTTTTTTCATTAGGTTTAGGAGGGACAATAAAAGATCTTCCATTTGCTGTCAAAATTTTCTTTAACTTCTCAATTCTTTCCCTTTTCTTAAATCTAAATATCTTATTATTAGAATCAACACAAAATTTAGCAACAGACAAAGCTCTGTCTTGTGACAATTTTAAATTATATAGATAATTTTCATCTTCACTTCTTCCTGGCACTCCATCTTTATCAGTATGTCCTTCAATAATTATTTCAGATATCTCATTCTCATACTCAAAAAGCCCTTCTAAATATTCACGCAAAATTGTTTCCAACCTACTTCTAACATCTTTTTTTAATTCTGACTTATCTACATCAAAAAGAATATTTGATTCCAAGTTAAAAGCTCCACTTTCGTCAACTGTTATTCCTATATTTTTCTCTCGAAATCTCTTATTAAGTGCATCTATTATATCAGCCTTTACGCCAATAATTTTTTTTAGTTTTTCCTCTTTTTCTTCACTTTTTTTCTTTGCATCTTGTAATTCTTTATTTTGATTAAACAATTCTTTTTGACCATGTTCATATTTTACTAATGTAAAACTTATTATCAAAATAAAAACCAAAAACAAAGCAGCCATCATATCTGAATATGACATCCAATAATTATGTTCTTCTTCATCTACTTTTTGTCTTCTAGCCATAATAATTTTTCCTTAAATTATTTTTCTTTTCCATCATTATTTTTAGGATTATTTGTTGATGAATTTGACTCTTCACGCTGCTTTTTCCTCTCCAAATATAATTGGAATGGTGATTTTTTTAACCCCATATCTTTCTTGTCTGATTGATTTAACAATGATGATTTTGATGATTCATCTTTCTTTTCTGCTTGCTTTGACAAAAGAGATGATTTCAATGATTCATCTTTCTCTACTTGCTTTGACAAAAGAGATGATTTCAATGATTCATCTTTCTTCTCTACTTGCTTTGACAAAAGAGATGATTTCAATGATTCATCTTTCTTATCTGCTTGATTTAACAATGATGATTTTGATGATTCATCTTTCTTTTCTGCTTGCTTTGCCAAAAGAGATGATTTTGATGATTCATCTTTCTTCTCTGCTGACTTTAACAAAAGAGATGATTTTGATGATTCATCTTTCTTCTCTGCTGACTTTAATAAAAGAGATGATTTTGATGATTCATCTTTCTTTGATTTAACAAGTTCTTCAAGAGCAGATATATTTTTATTTACATTTTCCAAATTACTATTTATACCATTCAAAGATTCTGTAAATTGCTCAAATATTTTTTTCAATGATTCAGATAAATTGTCTTTAAGTTCAATCGAAATAGCCTTAATTTGTTTTGCAGCTTTTTCCATATCGTTTGAATTTAATTCTGAAAAATCTTTTATATTGTCAACTATATTCTGGAATGTTTCTTCTGTTTTTTTCAATGTTTGTTCTGAAATTTGCTTAATTTCTGTTGATGTTCTTTTTATCTCTTCTGAATTTGATGATGAAAAATCTTTTATATTTTCCATTATATCTTGGAATGTTTTATCTGCCTTTTCTATTACCTGAAGAGATGAATCTGTTACTTTTTGAATTTGCTGAGTTTGATTCTTTTCAGCATTAACAACTAAGCTATTCAAAAGAGCCACTGAAGAATCGGTAACTTTTTGAATTTCTCTAATTCTATTCTTTTCATCTGACTCTACTAAATTGTTTAAAATAGAAACAGAAGCATCAGTAACTTTTTGAATTTCTTGTTTTCTATTATTTTCATCTGTACGAGCAAAATCTTGTAAAGTATTAATCGAAGTATCTGTTATTTTCTTAAGTTCTTGTGTTGCTAAATTATTCAAAAATTCTTTAGCTTCAATAATTTCATTTTTCTGAGTTTCTGTAGCTTCTATAAGAGTTGTTATAGATTTTGTTGACAACTCTTCTGATAATTCAGAAACTCTTTGACTATACTTCTCACTTCTTTCTTCTATATTGTCCAAAAGATCGATTGTTGTTTTTGATATATTAGAAAATTGTTTTTTGTTTTCTTCAGCAATAGAATCTATTGTTGCCAAGGACTTATCCGAAAGTTTTCCTGATAATTCAGAAACTCTTTGATTATACTTCTCACTTTCTTCTACAATATTTTTCAACTGTTCAATCGTTGATGAGGATGTAGCTGACAAATCATTAGACAATTTAGATACCAGTAAAGCATATTCTTTACTGTTTTCTTCAACATTTTTAACCACTTCATCTGTTTTATTTGAAATACGCTCAAATTGTACATTATTCTGTTTAGCTATAGAATCCAATGTTGATGAGGATGTAGCTGACAATTTATTAGACAAATCAGATACTTTTTGAGCATATTCTTTACTGTTTTCTTCAATATTTTTCATCACTTCTTCTGCTCTATTTGAAATACGCTCAAATTGTGCATTGTTCTGTTTAGCCATAGAATCTATTGTTGTAGATGATGTGGCTGACAATTTATTAGACAAATCAGATACATTTTGAGCATATTCTTTACTGTTTTCTTCAACATTTTTCATCACTTCTTCTGCTCTATTTGAAATACGCTCAAATTGTACATTATTCTGTTTAGCTATAGAATCCAATGTTGTTGACGATGTAGCTGACAATTTATTAGACAAATCAGATACTTTTTGAGCATATTCTTTACTGTTTTCTTCAACATTTTTCATCACTTCTTCTACTCTATTTGAAATACGCTCAAATTGTGCATTATTCTGTTTAGCCATAGAATCTATTGTTAAAGATGATGTGGCTGACAATTTATTAGACAAATCGGATACATTTTGAGCATATTCTTCTGATGTCTCTGACAATTTATCTGACAAATCAGATACTTTTTGAGCATATTCTTTTGATTTATCAAGAACTTGTTTAATAGATTCATTTATAGTCTCATTCAATGAAGAAAATACCTTTATATTTTCAACTATCTTTTCTGTAAAATCTTTTGATGCCACAGAAATATTATCACCATATTTAATTAGATTCTTTATTTGATTTTGTAACTCAATATTACATATATTTTGTTCTTTCAACTGCACAATAATAGGATTTATATTTTCATTTATATTATTTTGTAAAGTCTCGACTTCACTCATATAATTAGAAAATTCCTTTATTGTATTTCCAGAGTATTCGTTTATTTGATTGATATCATCTGTTGTTTTCTTAAATTGTTCTAACATTCTAAGTATTGAATCATTGTTCTCTTTTTGGAATTCTAATATACCTCTTATTTTATTTCCTAACTCAGCAAAATTATTGCCAAGAGAAATATTCATCTGTTTTACAAATTCATCAACAATATTTGACAAATAACGCATCTGGTTCTCATTAAAATTATTACTCAAATTCTCTAATGTTTGATTCATATTGTCAAGAGAAGGTTTAAATATAAATTTTAATTCATTTCCTATATTTTTACCAAGATCACCTATTTTTTCTTCAATATTTTTATCTATTAAATAAAGTGTATCATCCAAATTGTTACCAAAGGTATCAATTTTATTTCCAATATTTTTATCAAAATTAGATTGCCCAACAATCAATTGTGTCAAATTGCCATTTATTGTTGTCAAATTCTTTTCTACTGTATATTTCAAGGCATCTTGAACATGTGTAGATATGGTTGTGATATGATTTCCTATAATTTCATATGATGCACTAAGACCTTCTTTTATTCTTAACGACATATCTGTGTTTAGTTTCCCTACTGAACCAACAACAGCATCAAATTTTCTTCCAATATTTTGTTCTAAAATATCCTGTTTTTCAAGTAATTCAATTAAATTGCCATTTATACTTATCAATTTAGGTTCTATAGTATGTTCCAAGGCATCTTTAACAGGTATAGATATTTCTTGAATATGATTTTTTATAATTTCAGAGGATGAATTAAGTCCCTCTCTTATTCGTAACGACATATCTGTGTTTAGTTTCTCTACTGCATCAATAAGAGTTCCTATTTTGTCAACAACAGATTTTGATAAGTTATTTATAACATTATCAGACAAAGTTTCTATCGCAACAAGAAAATTCTTCTGATTATTACTTTCTGAATCATCATAATGTGAAAGAAATTCATCCAAAGCAGAATAAGATTCTCCAAAAATTCCCTTTAAAATCCAATTAAAAGTAAGAGAAAATACCATTCCATATATCGAAGTATGAAATGCTATTTTAATTCCATTCATAAGTGGTTTTACACTTTCATCTATTGCTTTAGCAGAATCAAGACTAAATGATTGCAAAGCAAAAGTCAAACCAATAAATGTTCCCAAAATTCCAAGACCTATCATAACTCCTGGAATTAGATTTAACAAATTTTTATTTGCTATTGAATCAATAAATTCTTTATTTATATAATCATGTATATTACAAGTATACTCATTTTTCAAACCAGCTCTTAAATTATTTTTATCATCTTTATATTTTTTAAATACTTTTTTCAGTTCTTCGTTTGAAAAATCTATATTGTTAGGGTCATTGTTATTATTAAAATCATTTATTAAAGATTTTAATTTTTTAAACTTTGAACAAGAATAAACAAAACACAATGCTGCTAAAAAAAATAAAAAACTATTAATTATATAAGTAGGTACATCAAAACAAAAATTAGTATTTTCAATATAGGTCTCTATCTTACAATCTTTAATAGTTTTAAAATATGTCTCCAATCCCAAAGATAAAGCAACTTCTAATAAGATAATCCAAATACCAAATAAAATCATCCAATGAGACTTAAAAAACTCAATACTTATAAAATCACTAAACCAATCTTTTTTTTCCATAAAATTGCCAACCTCAAAAAATAACATTAACTAGTATTATAACATAATATAAATGACAAAGTCTGTCATTTTAAAAAAATTTTCAAATAAAAAAATAAAAAAAATTGCCATACTGCTTGAAAGCAATATGACAAATTTATATTTTTTCCCAAAAACAACTTTCTATCTCATCGCTGTTCCGTCCGCATTTTTTGCAAAAGCTGTAGAATCTTCCACTCCGCCTTTTATTTCTTCCTCAGAAAATTCAATCCTTGTTCCATTAAGCGAAGCTCGTAATGTAATTCCTGATGGTATATCACCTTCGACAATCTTTTTAGAAACAGGGATAATAAGTGTATCCTCTATTATCCTTTTCATATTTCTAACACCAAATCTCTCATCATAACTTTGAGCACATAATGCTTTTATAACATCGTCCTCAATTATCATTCCAATATTATTTTTCTTTATTTTCTCACAGAGATTGTCTGTAATCATCCTACAGATTTTATATATGTCTTCTTCTTTTAGTTTGTTAAACAAAACGACATCATCAATTCTGTTTATAAATTCCATAGAAAATCTTGATTTTAGAGCATTTATCAAATGAGCCCTTCTATCTTCATTATCTTCTTCAGAATAAGTTGCAAGATTTGCCCCAATATTAGATGTCATAATGATAAGAGTATTTCTAAAATCAACAGATTGACCTTTTCCATCTGTCAATCTACCTGCATCAAATACTTGAAGAAATATATTAAAAATCTTTTCATGAGCTTTTTCGAATTCATCAAGCAAAATAACACAATTTGGATTTCTCTTTACTGCCCCTGTAAGTTGACCTTCATCGGCATATCCAACATATCCTGGAGGAGCTCCAATCAATCTTGCCACTTCATGTGGCTGTGAATACTCTGACATATCAAATCTAAACAATTTATCTTCAGAACCAAAGATCTCACTTGCAATAATCTTTGCAAGTTCTGTTTTTCCGACACCAGTAGGTCCAGCAAAAAAGAAAACTCCAAGTGGTCTTCTGTCATTATTTAGTCCAGCCATAAACAGCCTAATCCTATCACAGACTTTTTCTATTGCATTATCTTGACCTATTATCTTCTTTTTCAATATATCATTCATAGATTTTAAAGCAACATTTTTTCGCCTTACATTATCTATTGAAATTCCTGCCTGTTTAGCAACTGCTTTTTCGACATATTCAATAGACAATGTCTTTACATTGTCCATGGCTGACATAGCACAAGCCTCATCTAAAAGCAAAAATGCTTTTGAAGGAAAATAAGAATTTTTGATAAATTCGTCTGCCAACCTAATAGATTTATTAATAAT
The DNA here is from genome assembly GCA_902790465.1 of uncultured bacterium. GTDB lineage: Bacteria > Vulcanimicrobiota > CADAWZ01 > CADAWZ01 > CADAWZ01 > CADAWZ01. The sequence goes on from CADASF010000044.1 coordinate 23,606, forward strand.
AGGAACAGGGATATCTATATTATAATGTGAAGCTAAAGTCTCATTTTCGGCTTTTAATATTTCTACTGTAGTGTCAATATCTAGTTCCTTCAAATCAATTTTTTCACAACATACAGATAAAATAGGATCTTTGACATAAACTTTTTCATAAGCCTCAGGAGTAGTTATCATTATTGTTCTTATTTTCTGCTCCTCAATCAGTTGCTTGATATCATTCAAAACAGACATTACTCCCCAAGTAACCCTGTCTTCTATAGCAATTTCCATTACTGAATCAAAAACAATTATATTGCCAGGGAACATTGCATTTTTTAGAAAATCCTTAAATTTCTGACCATTATCTTTTGAATCACCAAAAATTTGAAAAATTTTATTTCTCGTAATCTCTATAACACGAGAATTTTTTATCATAGGAGATGCTTCTGAACGAATATAAGAAACAACGCCTTCAACTAAAGCTGTACGCCCTGTTCCTCTCTCTCCTACGATTACAGGATGATTAGTCTTTGTCTTCATCAAACAAAGATTTATATTTGCAATTTCCTTATCTCTGCCTTGTATCTTTTTTAATTTTCCTGTCAATGACAACATGGAAAGATCTCTTGTAAAAAATTGAATTTGATTACCTACTTCATTAATCTTGCCAAGAGTATTTAATGAATTTCCAGTATTCATAACAGGAGATATAACACCTTGAAGAGCAGGATTATACAAAGGAATATAGTTTAATGGTCTTGTTGTTTGAGCTTTTTCAATATTATTAGGTTCAACTTTTTTTAGCTCAGATGTCAAATCAGATGAAGAATTTACTTCTTGTTCAAAATCTATATCAACATCACCATATTTTTTATTTATATTTCTTTTAAATGATTTTATATCAGGAATTCTAACACTAATAATTCTAACTGCTGTGCTAAGTCCAGAATTTAAAAGAGCAGTTATCAAATTTTCTTCTTCAATTTCTTTAAGTTTTAATTTTTCTGCATATCCATTAGCAAGCTCAAAAATCTTTTGTAATCTCTTTGTCTGAGGTCCTTTACCTTTAGCTAATCCCTTGTAATCCTCCATTGATGATTCAAGTCTCCTACTTATATCATCAATATCAACAGACATTTCAGACAATGTATTAAAAAGCAATCCTTCTTCATAGATCATCGCCCAAAGAATATGTTCTGCCCCAAGAAAACCATTTTCATATTCGCCTGAAATTTGATAAGCCCTATCAATACACTTTTTTATAAAATCACAATATGGAATAGACATCTTTAAACTATAACCTCATATTTTCTAAACTTTTATAAATCCCAATTTCTTCCATTCTATAATGTTAAAAGATTCAATTTCTTGTTCTTCCCACCAACCGTCAAGTTTTCCCCAATCTCTCATCTTATTCAAAGTATCTTTTGTTTTCTCTGAAAGATGAGTAGGAGTTGAATTCCACAATGGAGTCATTGGAAGTGGCATAAAAAAATGACAGTGAATTCTTGCATCGTATTTCTTTATTAAAAGTGTCATTATTTCTATGCTTTCATCAACTTCTTCTTGAGTTTCATCTGGAAATCCAAAAATAAAATCACAATGTGATGTAAATCCTCTACTCCTTGCTAGAGCAACGGCATTTAACGGAATTTCAATACCGCTAGTCCTACAAGTTCTCTTTAAAACAGGTTTAGAGCCTGATTGAATACCAATAGCTATTTTCTTATTAGAACAATATTTTTCCAATAAATCCAATGTGCGATCATTTATACATTCTGGTCTTATTTCTGAAGGAAAATATGCTATATCTAAATCCTTAACTCCACAATCTTTTACAGATTTCAAAAGTTCTTCAATAGCTTCGTAATTTATCTCTCCTGCCCGCATCGACTGATAAGAGAAAGCATTTGGAGAAAGAAAATATAATCTTTGACCATTGTAATGCTCGGCTTTCTCGATTCCTCTTATCACAGATTTTATAGACCTATGTCGAATAGTTCTTCTAAACAATCTCGGAGTTTGGCAGAAATGGCAATTATAAAAACAACCTCTTGTTATCTCCATTGGTCCACATAAATTGTGTCTCTTACAGACAGGATAATAATCATCTATATTTACAGGCTCTTCATTCTTATCTTCTATTATTTCTCCGTCAGGAAGCTCTCCGCCTTTTTCAATAATATCAACAAAATCAGTTAAAGTTCTCTCACCTTCACCAACAAAAACAGTATTAAATCCAAGTGCAAGAGTACCTTCTGGGTCTGCAGTAGCATGAGGTCCTCCTGCAATAAAATAGACATCATTAAATCTACTTTTTATCTCTTTTATCTCTTCATATACTTTCATCATCTGAAGAGTTGTAAAAGAATAAGCCAAAATCGGTCTTTTGTAAATTTTTTTAAAATCGACTAAAGAATCAATAGAATCCAACAAATATATCGGAATATTTTTAGAAGCCTTTTCAACAATTCCCATTAAGAGTGGAAGTGAATATCTATTAAATTGTGTACGCCTAAATATAATCGCAGAATTACTCATTTTGTTTTCGTTCTCAGTATTTCTTCAGCTTTTTGCATAACAACATTAGTTTCTAAAGTTATGTTGGCAGAAGAAGTATCACTTTCAACAATGACATCTGGTTTTAAACCAATTTTATCTATATCTCTTCCAGAAGGAGTACAATAATGTGCAACAGTTACTTTAAAAGCAGAACCGTCTCTCAAAGGCAAAAGTTGCTGAATAGAACCTTTTCCAAAACTATTTTCTCCAACAATAACAGCTCTCTTATAATCTTGAAAAGCCCCTGCTGTCAATTCAGAAGCACTTGCAGAATATTTATTTACCAAAATTACAACAGGCAAATCAGAAGAATGCTTGCCAGAATACTGTTTAGGGGTCGTATTTCCATATTTATTTTTGACAGCCATAATTGGCTTATCTTTTCCAATAAATATTCCAGAAATTTCAATAGCTGAAGTAACATAACCTCCACCATTATTTCTGAGATCAATTATAAGACCCTTTATATTTTGTTTAGTCAATTCATCAAGTGCTTTTATAAACGAAGAAGTAGTATTTCTTCCAAAACTTCTTATCCTTATATAACCAATATCTCTAAATACAACTTTTGAAGATATTGGTTGAGCAACTATCAAATCTCTCACTATTTTATATTTGCGAAGTCCAAAAATTCCCTTTCTTTTTATAGAAAGCTCTACAACAGTTCCTTTTGGTCCTCTCAATTTAGATGTACATACATCTAAATCCATTCCCTTTGTAGGAACTCCATCAATCTCAACAATCATATCCCCAGATTTTAACCCCTGTACCCAAGAAGGAGTTCCCTCAATAGGCTCTATGATAGTTAACATATTGTCATTTGATTTATCGAGTTCAAGATAAATCCCTATTCCACCAAAATTTGCTGCTTGAAGTGATTCCATCATTGAAGAATATTCTTCTGGTGTCAAAAACGATGAATAAGGATCACCTGTTCCATGAAACAGTCCTGAAATACAGCAATATCGTATCAAATTCTTAGGAATCTTTGTGTCTAATTTAATAACCTTTTCATATATATCTGAAGGTTTATCAAACTCTTCACCTTCAAAAAAATATCTTTCTCCAGATGCCTCACAAAGAGATTTTAACTCATCAGAAACAGCTTTTGCCAAACCTTTTTCTGTTACAGAACCATAAAACTGATGTAATATTATTTTTGTTATCCTATAAAAAATCTCATCATCTGGATTAAATCCTATATCTTTTTTTGATTCCACTATCTTTTTATAATCAGGATGAACTTCTTTATTTTCTTTAGTCTCCTTATCTGAATCCAATGAATCAGCAAAAACCAAAGCAAAAGAAAAACAGCACAAAAATAAGAATATTAAAAATAAATACTTTTTCAAAATAGATCACTCCATTTTACATTTTTTTGTATTTTTTGACCTCAAAAATAGGTCCATTCATTCCAATACCCATAACATTACGAAGTTCTTTTCCTTCAATAGTGGCTTTGTCCCCTTGTGTATAAAGTGAACTATCTCCACCCTTCAATCTATATGAAGTGCCATCTTCAGATTTCAATGTCCAAACACCACCATCTAAATCAACTTTTTCAATAATTCCAGTAATTTTCATGATTAATCCTCACAAGGTACATTATTTATATAAATATAAGACAAAATAAAACATATTACGGCTCCGAGTAAAAGCCATAAATTAGAAACAATAGCAAATGAACTAAAAATAGAAATAACAAATTTTCCATTAATAAGACTTGACAACATAGAAGCTCCCATTCCAATACAAATACCAGAAGATAACCTTCTCAAAAATTTAAATGGAAGAGAAATAATCATTAAAACAAATGGTATAAATGCACTAAAAAATACTGGCTCAACAAAATTAGAATTTCCCCAAAGTATATATCCCCAAGAACAAACTCCACAAGAAGCCAATTTTACAAAGATATTACTTGAATTTCCGATAAATGGAATAAAGAACAAGCCACAAGCACCAATCAACATACCAAGTGTAAATGAAATCGAACCAACAAATTTATTTATATAAGATCTCTTTCCTAAAAATTTCTTAATCAAAAATGCAACTACAAAAGAAATAATCAATGACAGCAAATTCCCCAAAAATCCTTTTTTGCCTTTTTTCATATCTGAGTATGCTTCATTATTAAATCCTTTTGCCATTTTTACAGCCTTTTCAGCATCGACAATTCCTGCTCCATATCCTTCTTCAAGTTTTAATCCTTTTTTATAAGCACTGTCTTTTAAAATTTTTACAACTTTATCAGGATGTGTAACACCTGTTGACATCACAAGTGCAACAACTCCTGCCACATGAGGAGAAGCCATCGAAGTTCCCTGATAAAGAGGATAACCACTTTTTGAAGGGTCTCCTTCCAAAATAGTATTTTGCATGATTCCATCTGGCTTTCCGTCATTATTTTGATCAACAGACATATCACCGCCTGGAGCAGCAATATCTATTGTTTTTCCTCTAGTTGAATAAGGGGCTAACTGATTGTCATATCTTATTGATGAAACAGAAAGACAATACTTATAACCTGCAGGATAATTTGGAACTGTACCTTTATCATTTCCTGCTGCACATACAACAACACAACCTTTGTCATGTGCATATTTACAGGCATTCTCTAATATTCTGCTTCCATATTTTCCACCCAAACTACAATTTATTACCTTTGCACCATTTTTAGCAGCATATTTTATTCCCTCTGCTATGTCTGCAAGGCTACCAAATCCCTCATTATCTAAAACTTTTACAGGCATTATTTTAGCATTAAAAGCAATTCCAGCAACACCTTTTCCGTTGTTTGTTGACTGTGCTATAGTGCCAGCAACATGTGTTCCATGTCCATTGTCATCACAAGCATGTTCATTATTTGCTATAAAATTGTAAGGAGAAACAAAAATTGTCTTATTTAAATCTTCTACTTTTTTAAATTTGTCATAATCTTTATAAGCTACTCCACTATCAACGACTGCAACAATTATATTTTTGCCTGTTGAATGTCTCCAAGCCTTTTCCATATTTATTTTTTGAAAATTCCACTGATATTTGTACATTGGATCATTAGGAGAATCTGCAAATGCCCTGTAAATATAGTTAGGTTCTATATTTTTTACAAAAGATTTTTTATTCAATTCATTTATAGCCGAATTGACATCAATATCATTTAATTTTACAACTGCAATGTCAGCAGATTCATTTATATTCTCTATTTTGAATCTTTTATCTTTTGACAAAGAATTTAACATCTGTACAGAAGAATTATTTTTTTCAAACTCAATAACAACTTCATCAGAGACAAAATCTCCCTGAGCAGAATATGGCTTTTTAACATCATCTGCAAAAACAGAAGTTATACAAACACAAAAAATAATAAAAAAGAGGCAAAAAGCATTTTTTTTCATATGAGTTCCCCTTAAAATATTAGCAAAAATTGCAAATAATTAAATATATATTAATATTATATTTTATATTTTAAAAAACAGTCCTTTAAAAAGGAAAAAGGATATTAGAAAAAAACGAAAAATATTTTCTAGCTGAAAACAAAAAAAAATTGGAGAAATAAATTGAGTAAAAAAATATTTTCAATAATATCTATATTTATTCTTTTAATATCTTTAACAGAAATATCTTTTGCAAAACCATTATCTAAAAAAGAGCAAAAAACATATAACAAAGCTCTAAAATTCGAACATAAAAACAATTATAAATCTGCTTTAAATGAATATAACAAAATATTAAAAACAAACCCTACATCTTCAGAAACACTCGACAGAATTTCATATATACAAATGAAAAACAATGATAGAAAAAAAGCAGAAGAGACAGCAAAAAAAGCTATAAAAGCTGGTGGTAAATGTCCAATTTCTAAAAATATAATAGGAATGATGCATGAAAAAAATAATAACTTGGGATATGCAGAAAAATATTATCTAAGAGCTTTGAAAGATGACAACAAATATGCAAGTGCATATAATAATTTGGGAAATATTGCGTTAAAAAAAGGAATGGTAAAAAAAGCCTCATCATATTATGAACAAGCAATAGCAAATGATCCCAAAAATCCACTGTTTTTTAATAATTTAGGATATGCAATGGAATTAAATGGAGAAATAGCAGATGCTCTTGAATACTATCAAAAAGCCGATAAAATAGGTGATCCAAGTGGATTAGCGAAAAAAAATATTGAAAGAATAGAATTTAAAAATAAAGATAAAAATTTGACAAAAAAAGAACTTAATATTATAAAAAGTATATGTAAAAGCAAATTTCCCATAACTTTCCATGTAACAGAAGTTTTAAATGATCCCAAAAATGGAAATGCTGGAGTTTGGGAGGCTTCATCAGCTCCAAATCAAAGATTTATTATAAAACAACTTCCAAAAGACAATGCTTTTACCGAGATGATTTTTTCACAGATGGTTTTCGAACATAAAAAAGAATTACTGTCAATGCTTGAAAAATTTTCAAGAACAACACAATCAGAAATTATAGGTCAAGGTTATGTAAATGTAGGAACTAAGAGAATTATGTATTTATCAACAGATTCTTATGACAAAAACATACCACTTGAAACAATGTATTGTTTGGTATCGAAAGAATCACCAAATAGAAATGCAATAATAGTGATAACTGCAAACAAGGGATTTTTCAAATCAGATGTTGCTAAAACATTTATAAAAACAGCATATAAAGGATTATAAACTAAAAATGGAAAATAAAAAAAAAACAAAGTTACCAATAAAAGAGGGAACTATTAGAAAACTAAAAGAAGAGAATAAAATTGATATTATTGAAGATACAAATGACAATTTTATTTTTAAAAGAAATTCTTCAAATGTTATAGCTAATTCTTTTTTTCCTTTAATACCCATTACTTTCTTACTTGTACACTTTTTTGGAGATGCTCAAAGTAAATATTCATTTAGGCATATCATACTTACAAATAAATTTGATATATTTTCTATAATTTGCGAAGTTATTACAATCGTTATGATCTTATTGATGTGTTATTTTTTATTTATTTCGATAAAAAATGATATGGAAACAAAAGTTCAGGTCAATCATGATGAACTCACGATTAAAGAAAAAATTTTATTTATACCAATTAAAGAAAAAAAATTTAAACGAAAAGAATTAAAAATTGAAACTATCGAAATTGAAGAAAAATATTTTAGTATCATATTCAAACAAGAAAAAATTTCTTTTAAAAAGACATTAAATTTTATGTTATCTAAGAGAGAAGCTAATTATCTTGTTAATAAAATTAACTCTTTATGTTAGTTTTTAGGTATCTCTACAGTATTTACTTTTCTAATATTGTCAACTTTTTTTAACTGAATAGTATTTTTATGCTGTTCAGTTTTTTTGTTTTCTTTTTGCTCTTTACCTGAAGCAAATATCAAAATAGGAAGATATTTTTTTTCATTAGAAAAAGTCATCAAACTAACAAGACTTGAAATAGCATTATCAACTTGTTCACTTCCTGATTTTGAAATAAATTTAATATCTTTTGGATTTCCTGAATCAGAAACTTTAAATGAAACTAGAACAAAAACAATTCTTTTTAAATCCTGTTTAGATAATTTTGAATTATTTTCTTCATAAGTTTGAATAGCTTGTTTTCTAGTAATTTCTTCACTTAATGCAGGTAATATTGATAACTTGCCCTCATTAGAAAGAGATTCAACATCTGGAATAATCAAATTATCATCTTGTTCATCATATTCATCTTGTTGACTTTCTATCTGTGAAATCTCGTTAAACGGTTCTGTCTGTTGTTCATTACCTGTCAAAATTTCAACATTTGGATTTAAATCTTCTTGCTTTTCTTTTAAATCATCTTTTTTAAATTCTGTATTTGTCTTAGGAATATTTGAAGTATATTTTTTCTCATCTTTTGTTGGAAGATATTTTTTTCTAAGCTCTTCCCTATATTTTGCAGAGTCAAAAGAAGATTTTTTTTCTGCAAAAACTCTCTTTTTTTCTTTCTTTTTATAAACACCTGATCTAATATTTTGTTTAGGCTTCGATGTTGTAACTTTTCTTACAGTAGAAGCAACTTTTGATTTAGATATTTTCTTAGGAGTTGATTTAGATGTATTATTTGTCTGAACTTTTTTATTACTTTTCTTTACAGCGTAAGAAACTTTAAAATTAAAATCAGAATTGTTGTTTAATTTTTTCCCCTGATTTTTATACAGTCCAAACACAAAAGAAAAAACAATTATGTGAATTATAAGAGATATGATAAAAGTAAAAATAAATGTGTTATCTTTTTTATCGTTTTTCATAAATCAAAATCCCATTTCTTATTTTTTTATACAGACGAATCTCGAAAAATATTATTTCTATTATTTTGAAATAATATTATAAAAAAGTTAACAAAAATTAAATATCAAATTTTTAAAATTTGTGATAAAATAAACAAAAATTTTAGATATAATTTTAAAGAGGCAAAAAATGAACTCTATAAATCCAAGTTTCACATCAAATTATACATCATATACCATAAATCAATCAAGTAGCCAAAGAACTGAGCAAACAAGTACAAGTTCTGTATCAAGCGATTCATTTACTCCAAGTTCAAAATCACTTGATGATGATTTTGCCAAGGCAGATCAGCTAAAACAAGCCTCTGCTACATCAAAAGTCGGTGAAAAATCAACATCTGATCCAATAACACTTACAATTATAAGCACAAATGATATGCATGGTCAATATCAACTTATGCCAAAAGTTGCTGGTGTCATAGACGCATTGAGAGAACGCTATCCAGATGCAATAGTAGTAGATGGAGGTGATTCCACTTATAATCCTCCATTCAGTGAAGTAAATGAATTTGGTCCAATAACAGATGTACTAAATGAGATGAAATATGATGTGATAACACTTGGAAACCATGAATTTCAATATGGCAAAGAATCAACATCAAAAGATTTTGCTTTAAAATTAGATGCTGATGTTGTTTCAGCAAATGTCCATGACAAGAGTTTAAAAGATAATTTAGATGGTGTAAAACCTTATGTCGTAAAAGATGTAAATGGATTAAAAGTTGCATTCGTAGGTTTAGTAAAGCCAAAAATGCACACAAAAGCTCATCCAAATGTCGGTAAAGACCTCGTAAAAGAAAGCACAATAGAAGCAATGCAAAGACTAATGCCAGAAATTAAGAAAGAGGCAGATGTCGTAATTGCTCTAACACATCAAGGACTTGGTGATGATGAGAGAATGGCAAGCCACATCAAAGACATAAGTCTTGTTTTAGCAGCCCATGATCATGTATCAACAAGCAAGCCAATAGTTGTCGGTAACTACCCATCAAAAACATATATAGTCGAAAATGGTTCACATTGTAAAATGGTTGGTCTTTCACAACTAACAATAGCCCCAGAGACTCACAAAGTTCTTGACTTCAAATTCAAACAATATCCAGTTGAAACTTATGGAGTAAAGCCAAATCAAAATGTTGCAAAAATCATAAATGACTATGAACCTGTCGATCCACATCACAGATAATTAAAAAATGATTAAAAATCCTGCAGACAATATAATCTGCAGGATTTTTTTTATTTTTATAAAATTATATTATTTTTAAAAAATTCAAACAATATTTAGAATGTTAGGACATGTTAGTAAAGTCCCTAAAATCATAAATATTATGACAAATATATTTATGATTTTTGCAACATAAATAAGAAAAAAACTAAAAAAACTATAGAAATGAAGGATAAAATTATGGAAAACAATCATATTGTTCCAGATAATGTAAAAAGCGATTACCATACTTTTATAAAATGGTGTATAAAAAACAACATAAAAGAAATTGGTCATACAGTAGCTCCTCTTGCAAGCTCAAAATTGAGATGTAAGCCAATCAATATTGAAGAATTTTCAGAAAAAATATTCAAAGAAGGAAGTGAGCTTGACGGCTCAAGTTTTTCAACAGGTGGCGGAAGAGTTGTACACAGAGCAAAAGTTATAGCAAAACCAAATCAAAACGGAAAATGGTTTGTATTTCCAGACCCAATAAGAGAATCAAGTCTTTTCATAATGTCCGACATGGAATCCCCACAGGGTTATGCAATGTGTGCAAGAAAACCATTAACAGAAGCAGTCGAATATCTCGAAAAATCTCTAGATGGATTGATGATTGCATCTGGTTTACCAAAAAGACATCCAAATGAAAAATATACACTTACTGTCGGATATGAAAAAGAATTTTTCATCGTTCCAAAAGAGTCTGAAAGTCGTCCTGACATAAGATATTTAGGTCAGACAGTTGCAGGTGGGTACGGTGCAATAAACCAAAATTTAAGAGGCGTATATCTCACAATTCCAAAAAGAAATGAAGAAGCACTTCTTGCTGACATAGTAAAAGATCTCGCAAAAGTTGGAATAACAGCTGTTCAAAAACACCTTGAAGTAGGTCAAACTGGCAATGAACTAAAAGGAAGACAATGCGAAATCGTTCTAAAATATGCAGATGCTGTAAATGCAACAGACAACGATCTTATTTCAAGACAGATTATAGAAGATGCCTGTGATAGACATGGCTTTAGAGCATTGATAGGAAGTAAATCATTTACAGATGACACAAATGGTAGCGGAATAAATGGAAGTGGAAAACACACAAATTTAAGTATAGGTAAATTTGATTCCACAACAAAAGAACTTACAGAAAATTTCTTTGAGACAAAAGAATTTTGTCCAACAACATATCATGAAAACATTTCTGTAATAGGCTTAGCACTTCTCGCAGCTATGGGCAGAATTTGGCAGGTTCTCGATGCCTCTATTTCTTCAAGAGGAAATGATATGAGGAGAAGACCTGGATTTGAAGCTCCTATTTATCTATCTGCATTCATAGGAAATACATCTGAATATAGAGATTCAGTTTCACAAGATAGAAACCGTTCTGTATCAATAGGTCTATCTGGAAATAAACTTGAACTAAGAACCCCTGGTGCTAATACAGTCATGTATTATCCACTGGCATTTTTGTCAATAGGTGTAGCCCAAGTCATAGATGAAATTACAGAAGCCGTCAAAAAAATAATTGCTAATGGCGGAACTCTACAAGAAGCTATCGACAGTGAATACAAAAGATTGAGAGAAGAAGTTGACCATTTCATCGTATCTGAAAATGTATATGAACTCTCAAAAGAAGAAGCTGAAAAAAGATTTAGATGTAGAGTACCTGCAAATACGCCAGACGCTCTGACTGTATTTGATGATAAAGAAGCAACCGCATTTTTAGTAAAAAGTGGAATATTCACTGAAGAAACAGTAAAAGCATTTAAGATGGTTCAGCTTGAACAATATGTACAGAGAGTTATTGCAGAAGCAATCACACTTTCAAACATGGCAAAAAGTTTGAGCAACAAGACATTTAAAAGCAGTATCATGCAGATCGCTCCTTCATCACTTGCAGAAATCGATCCAAGATTGAAAAAGAGACAGTCATATTTGGGGCATCTAAATGCCGAACTCATCGATTTAGCAGATGCGTCATATACAGAAGATAACGAGAATAGAAACGATCTCGCCTATCTAATAAAAGCAATCAAAGGCATAAAAGACACTGAAAAATCAGCTACAAAGACAACAGAAGAACTATTACCACTCATGGAAAAAACAAGAAAAGTTTATGAAAAAATGGTTGAAATTATGGGTGGAAGTGAAGAAGTCGCTAAGCTGTAAATAATATTGTAAAATAATTTGACATCTTTAAAATAAGATACTATAATAATAAGTGAGCCTGCACCCATACATAAAAGCTGTTAAAACGCTATGGCATCCATATAATGGAAGAGGTTCGAACCCTCAGTTAAAACAAAAGAGCTTTTATTACTTGTGCAGGCTTTAATTTTAAAAATCGAATAAATTTTCGAATTTAAAGAGATAAAAATGATATTAAAATGTTCTAATAACTCATATTTCGTGGTAAATAGAAGAGAAATAAATAAAACATATCCATTTGAATTATTCGAAAATAAAGACATCAATGACAATATACAACTTATGTCATTGATAACTTCTTTTGCAATGAATTCTCTTCAACCAATGAATATTCTTGAAGAAATACACAAAAAAATAAGCATTCTTTATCCAGAAGTTTATGCAAAAGCATCAAAATATTTTATCAAGAAAAAAATGTTGAGACAAAAAAAAGATGAATTTTCTTTTTTCGAACACATATTTTCAAATGAAGAAAAAATACTAAGGCATAGAGATATTTTAATGTCTCATCTCTTAACAGAAGAAAATCTAAATCTAAGACAACTTGGTATTATAAATATTCCAAATATTCCAATAAGAGGAATTGCTTCAATAATAAATTACTGTAAAATTATATACAAAAAATTTCCAAGAAGTGCGGTTAATGCAATAAAACATCATCTACAAAATATCGAAAAAGATGAAGAAAAATTTGACAGATTGCTCATTTATGACAAAAATCCATTAAAATATATATATGCTTCTCTTCACATAAAGCCTTCTGAAAGAGCCGACAATATATTATTCAAAAACAAAATGCCAAAAGGAAGTTTTGCAGAAGCATTAAAATTATTGAGAACGACAAAATATGATTCAAATTTAATATGTTCGATAATAGACAAATATTCCTTGACAGCAGAAGATGCATTAAATACGATATCTCACTTTTCTTATAAAATATCTAAAAAAATACTAGATATGTTAGAACCAGAAGATATGTTAAGATTGTATCCAAAAATGAAAAGACTTAAAATGCTAAAAGATGAGGATATTTTATGGGAAATAAAAGAAAAAATTTATACACTTCCTAAAAAACAGCCAAAAATGGAAGCAAGGAGAGTAAAAAAATATGTACGCCAACCAGATATGAATTTAAAAAGTCAAATATATGCCTATATACTACAATTTCTTGAAAAAAGATATTCAATAAACAAAGACATTACATTATTAATAGACATATCTGGTAGTATGTATGCCCACCAAGAAATAGGAAAGGCATTTGTACATATTTTTTCATCTTTGATGTCTGACATAAATAAATTACATGTTTGGACATTCTCAACAGAAGCTAATGAAATAAATATAAAAGATCCTAAATGGAAAAGTTTTCCTAGTATAGACCCAGAAAATATATCAACATTGGGTTCCTCACCAAGTAGTATATTATTAAAAATGGGCGAAAAAGCAGAGAAAACAGATGTTATAATAATAATTGGCGATGGAAATGAAAATGGAGAGATTCTATTTTCAGAAGCATACAAAAAATATGTTGAACAAACAAAAATTTTCCCCTATCCTATTTTTATAAAATGTGGATATATATCTGATAAATTTGAAACTAATTTACAATATGGTGATATTACATGCTTTGTTACAGAATTTACAGATTATGAAAATGTAATTTCAGAAATAAGCCCTTTTATATTTTCTAAATCCTTTAATGACACAATGCATGACATAATGTCAGAGACATTTTAAAAAATTAAATGAAAAAAATATATTTAAACATAACAATAATTTTAATAGCATTTTTAGCATTTGGTTTCTTTATCTATTCAAGAGTAAAAGATGCAAGCACAATCATAGAAGCAAGAAAATACCAAAACAATGGAAACTATGAAAAATCTGCTGAATTGTATTTAAAAGCTCTAAAAGAAACACCAAATAATTTTAATTTTTATAGAGAACTAGCCATCATATATAGACACACTGGAGAACAAATAAAATTAAAACAAATTTTTGATGATGGCTTAAAAGTAAATCCTGATGACAAATATTTTCTTGTAAATGCAGGCTGGATGAATTTTAAGGATAAAAAATATGCTGAAGCAGAAAAGCAATTCGAAAAAGTGTTTAACAAAGACAAAAAAAATGCAAATATTGCATTTATGTATGCAAGAACACTTCAAGAAGAGGGAAAATTTAGAGAAGCACTTGAAATATTTCAAATCGCTTTAAAAAATGGATTTGATAAAAAAAGATGTCATCTAAATATAGCTTCAATATATGAATGTGGATTTAATGATTATAAAAAAGCTCTCGAATACTATAATCTATATCTTGAAGAAGCAACAGACAAAGATAAAAAAATTGTTGACAAAATAAAAGATTTTACTCAATGGAATATTGGAGAAAAATTAGAGCAAGAAGGCAAATATGCAGAAGCCATAGAGGAATATAACAAACAGTTAAAAGGTGGAAATACAAGTATAGCTGTATATTCAAGATTAGGAAGAGCCTATAGAAAAAATTGCGATTTTTTAACAGGTGAATCTATATATGTAAAAGCACTTGGAAAATATGAAAATAACTATTATATCTTAAATAACTTAGGTTCTCTTTATTTCAAAATAGAAAGATATAAAGATGCCTTATCCTGTTGGTTTGATGCAATAAAAAAAGATCCTGAAAAACCAAATGCTTATTATAATTTAGGAACATTAAATACAAAACTTGGCAATTTTGATAAAGCCGAGGAATACTATTTAAAAGCATTGCAAAAAGGATATGACAGAGCTGATGTATATATACAATTATATCAAATGGCAACAAAATATATGAAAAATAGAGATAAAGCAGTTGAATATGCTTATATCGTGAGAGAATATCCACAATATATAAATGCACTTTTGCCAATAGATAGAACAGAACCAAGAAAAACAGAAGAAACTATATCTGAAAAAGAGACTAAAAAAGAAGATATCAAATCAGAAAATAATATAGAACAACAAACAAAAGAAAAACAAAAACAGACTGAAATAAAGACTGAAAATGAAAATAAAGAAGAATCTAAAAAAGAAGATATCAAATCAGAAAAAGTAGAACAACAAACAAAAGAAGAACAAAAACAGACTGAAATAAAGACTGAAAATGAAAATAAAGAAGAATCTAAAAAAGAAGATATTAAATCAGAAAAAATAGAGCAACAAACAAAAGAAGAACAAAAACAGCCTGAAATAAAAACTGAAAATACACTACCAGAGACAAAAGAGACAGTAAAAGAAAATAAGGAACCTGAAAAAGAAAAAATAAATCAGATTACAGAAGAAAACAAAAAGGAAGAAATAAAACAAGATATCAAACAAAAAGACAATAAAAAAGAAGAACAAAAAAATACAAAAGAAAAAATAGATTCTGATAATGAAATTCCTGCATTTTCAGCACCTCCTATATAAGGCTTATTAATATCATCAAAAAAGGGGCTGTGAAAAAAGTATTTTTTTTCACAGCCTTTTTTTTATATAATCTTCGTAAATTAACTCGTTGTGCTAAATGCAAAAAAAATAAGTAAA
>CADASF010000045.1 GCA_902790465.1 uncultured bacterium
GAGACCTGGATTTTTCTTGATATACTCTGCCATAAAGTCCAAGGCTCCCTGCTTACCATCGCACTCAAAACGCACACCCAAATCCGCATACTCAAATCCAATGCTGCTAGTCACATGCACATGGGTGTCAAGAATGCTTGGCATAATGAATTTTCCACCGAGATCAGTGACTTCACCCTCATAGGTCGCAATACCAGCATCGTTGCCAACATAGACGAATTTGCCGTCCTTCACCGCCAGAGCTGTGGCCATCGGCTGGTTCTTGTCAGCTGTGAAGATTTTTGCGTTTTTGATAATCTTATCTGCTTTCATGTTACCCTCCAAAAGTTCTCTTGATTATAGTTTTTGTCCTTCAATTGGATTAATTTCAATTTTGAAGCTCTTCAAAAATTTATTTATCCTCTTTTATTTCAACACTCTTTAATATATTCTTTTTAAGTGCTTAACTTTTCCTTCTAAATTTTTCTTTCAATTTTCTTATACATTTCAAATGGCAATAATAATTCACTTTCAAGCATATCCAAAACCTCAACAACCCTTACATTTACTTCACCTCTGTCAGTATTTACCACAACAGTATCCCCTACTTTTACAGTCAAGTCATCACAAAGGTAATCATAAGTTCTATAACCATTATCAAAAACAACACGAACAAAATGATGTTTTATTGTATTATTTTTCTTCTTTGGAGCAGTAAAATATATATTTCTACAAGAAATACTTGCAACTCTTTTGTTATAAAAATAAAACTCTATAGGCTCTTCAAAATCACCAAAATCCTCATAATAAATACTTGTAAAAATAAATGATCTTTTTTCATCTGTCTCATCTAAATAGAATCTATCAGAAGCAATAAAAATATTTTCAAAACCTTCTGTCTTTAATTCCAATTTTTCTTTAACTTCACAATAATCTGCAGATGGAATAGTTATTAAAAATCTTAAAGAATCAACTCCATAGGCATTTAAATCCCTCAAAAGTGTAAAAGTAAGTTGCAATTCTCCTGTCTTTAACATTTTATAAGTTGCTTTACATATTCTTCCACTTACTAAAACTTTTTCAATCAACTCAAAATCATACAAATAATATTTCAATGATTTTGGATTTTCTCTAAAATACTTGTCTCTAACCTCATTTAATGAAGTCTGAATATTACGAAAAACAGAAGTATCTCCATAATATTTATTATATGCCATTCTTTTGCGAATAGCTAAATCTGCTTGAAGATAATATTTATAAGCTTCTTCTAAAATTGAATATTGTCCTTCATAAAAATAGCGACCTATTCTCAAAGCAATATCTGCAAATTCACACCAATATTTTTTCTCCAAAAATGATATTAACAAAGAGCCATACATTTGACGATATATATTATATGCCAAAGCTACATTTTTTTTAACATAATATCCATGATAAAACATATCAGCAAGTTTGTATTTACTTTCAACTGCACCGCCTAAATTGCCTATACTAAAATATTTAAATGCCTTTTTATATTCAGGAATTCCATTATTTGTTCTTCCATAATAAAATATATATCCAAGTGTATTTGCTGAATTTGGATCGCCTGTCATACTATAATGTTTAATAAAGGAATCTCTCGCTTTAATCCAATCAGTTGGATATATTTTTGTTCCAGCATAATAACAATAACCTCGTTTTTGAATAGCTATAGCCTTTTTTCTGTTACATAATTCATCCAAAGCAATTTTAAATATTTTTTGTATGTCTTCTGTTTGATAATCAATATTATAGCAATTATATAGATCAACAACTTCAAATAATAAATCATCTGGCAATGAAGGTATTTTATCCAAATTATCAGCTAATAATTCCATCTGAGCTGTACGATCATCTAAGGCATAATAATTTGCTTTTAACTTTTTTGCTTCACTCATTTTTCAATATCCTTATTTTTTGAATATTTTTGCAACTTAATTTGGGGCTGTGAAAAAAGTATTTTTTTATATAATTTTCGTAAATTAACTCGTTGTGTTAGTTAATAAAAAAGTGATTGAGATTGCCACGGTCGCTTCCCCCTTAGGGGATAAAAAATTAAAAACTCTTTAGAGTTTTTAACTATTTGTTTCGCTCCCTCGCAATGACATCGCCTCTATTTACTTTTTTTTTCACAGCCCCTTAAATTGAAAATAAATATCTATTCTAAATCGTCATCTTCTTTATCTTCGTCAGCAAAAAATCTATTTTCAAATTCTTCATCATCTAAATCATCGTCATCTTCCATTTCAGAAATTAAATCTGGATTTGCTTCTGCAATTTGCTTTTTTAATTTCTCCTCAACTTCTTCCCTCATATATTCCAAAAATGACAATCTATCAAGCAATCTTCTTTTGATTACATCAAAATCTCCCAAAAGTTCTTCCAATTGTTCAACAAATTTCTTTACTAATTTCAAATCATCTACATTATCAAATTTTTCCAAAAATTCTTTACTCTGAACAAGTTCCTTTGTCTCTTCAGATATTGCCTCAAAATATGAAAATTTATCTTTTACAAGATTTTCTACGCCTAAATCAAGGATTTTCTTCAAGTCTTTAAAATCCATAACTCTACATTGGTCTAACATATCATCATAATCACTCAATTCTTGGAAAGAATTTTTCAAATCTTTAAAATTGTCTATAAAGAGACCAAACGCCTCTTTTGCATTATCTGAGACAATATATTCCAATTTAGGAGTTGAAACAACTTCTTTTGCTCCCCAAGGAGTTCCTGAGGCTTTTCCATCATAATAAACCTTATCTATGCCTTCAAAAGCAAAAATGCCTATATCATCTACACTGTCAGGAACTCGCAATATCTTTAATGAGTTTGAATAACCAAATGCAGCATATTCTATCCTTATAACAGTGTCAGGAATTGTAACTTGTTCTAATGAATCACAATAGCTAAAAGCACCCTTTCCTATAACCATAGTTCCTTTTGGCAAAACTACTTTTTTCAATGATTTACATTGACCAAAAGCCCTTGTTCCCAATTCTTTTAAATTTTTTGAAAATTCGATTTTTTCTAAAGAAGAACAATAAGCAAAGGCATCATTACCTACACTGCGAATCATTCTTGAAAATTTGACTCTTTTTAGGGACTGACAATCATAAAAAGTTGCATATTCTATATTCATCACATATCTTGGAAGAACGACACTTTCCAAAGATATACAACCTTTAAAAGCACCTACTCCAATATCTTCAAGTTCTTTTGAAAAAACAATATTTTTCAAAGATTTACAATTTTCAAAAGCTAACATTCCTATGTGTTTTATAGTATCAGGCATTTTTACTTCTTCAAGTGATTCACAATTAGCAAAAGTTTTATCTTTTATTTCCTTAATTCCGTCTGGAATAATCACACTTTTCAATGATTTACAACCTTCAAAAGCCTGAAATTGTATTTCATCTAATCCAGCAGGAATATCTACTGTTTCCAAAGACTCACAACCTGAAAAAGCACTCAAACCAATAAAAGCAATATGTTCAGGAATATTTACAGTTTTTAAAGAAGAACAACCTTCAAAAAAGTTACTCTCTATCAAATCCAAATCATCTGGAAGTGTTACACTTTTCAAATTTTTACAATTTCTAAAAACAGCTGGTCCAAATTTTATGCCATTTGTAGGAAGTACAAAATTTTCTAAGCCATCACAACCTTCAAAAACAGAAGCTCTTACTTCTTTTATATTTTCTGAAAATTTTACTTCTTTTAATAATTTACAATCCTCAAAAATTTCATCTTCAAGAGCTGTTATCTTGTATGTAACACCTTCATAAACATATTCGTTTGGAATATCTATAGAAACCAATTCTTTTTTGTTTTCTGTTTCAATAAGCCCTAATTTATGTAGATGTTGCAAAACAGTATTTGTCAATGGAACTTCTCTTATATTTCCATTTATTCTTATTTTTGCTCCCCAAAGCGATCCATCTGCAGAACCTTCATAATTGATTTCTTTAAAATTTAGAAAAGCAAATTTTCCAATTTTTTTAACAGTTTTTGGAATTGAAAGAGTATCAAGACCAGAAGCATAAAAAGCATGGTCTCCTATTTCCACTAAACTATTTGGAAGAGTTATCTGCTCAAAAGAAGAACATCTCATAAAAGCACCTGTTCCTATGATTTTGAGACCTTCTAAAAAAGGAAAATCACTCAAATTACTACAACGCCAAAAAGCCTTTTCCCCTATTTTTGTAAGATTCTTACAATTTTTCACTTTTGAAAGTAAAGAACACCCTTCAAAAGCAGAATCACCTATTTCAGTAATATTGTCATTAATGTCTATAACTTCCAAAGATTTACAATCCCTAAACATCTCAGCACTTACTTTTTTTAGGCAATTTGGAATTGTTGCATATCGCAGAGAACTACAAGCAGCAAATACCCCTTTGCCTATTTTTACATTTATAGACTCTGGAAAATAAACTTTTCTTAAATTAAAGCAACAAGAAAAAGCTTCACTTCCTATTTTTGTTACAGAAATAGGAATATCTATATATTCGAGAGACTCACAATTTTCAAAAGCATGGGAATCAATAAATGTGATATTGTCAGTAATTGTGATTTTTTTCAATGATGTACAGTCTGAAAACATAAACTTATTTATCTTTTTCAAAGATTTTGAAAGTTTAATAGATTTCAGATCACTACATCTCCAAAAAACATTTATACCCATAAAATCTACATTATCTGGAATTGTAATTTCTCTCAATGATCTAGCTGCTAAAAAGGCACAATCACCTATGTATTTAAGATTTTTTGGGAGTTTAATACTTCTCATAGAAACACAATCACCAAAAACACCACCACCAATTTTTTCAAGGCTTTCAGGCAATTTAATTTCTTCCAATCTTTGACAAGACATAAAAGCTCTCAATTCGATTTCTTTAACTCCGTTTGGAATAATAACTTTTTTCAAATAATGAAAACTTTTAAAAACCTGTGTCCCTATTTTTGTAATCTTGTAATTTTTTCCATCATAAGTATAAGTAAAAGGAATATCTATTTCTGTTAAAGTTCTTCTATTTGGGTTATTTATCAAATTTAATTCATAAAGCTGTTTCAAAACCTTATCAGTCAATGTTACTTCTTGATAATCCGAAGTATCAATAGACTCTAATTGCTGAATTTCTTCTTTTTGCAAGTCTTGTTTCAGAATCTGCTTAACTTGTACTTTTTGCCTTGGTTGTCTTTGTTGTTTTTCTCGATTATTTCGCTTTTGATTTTTAGCCATTTTCCCTCCCTTTAAATTTCAAAATGAAATCTTGTTTTAGATAAAATTTGCATTTATAATTTCTTCTTACATAAATGACAAAAGACATAAAAAGAGTTTTCATTTTTAAATTCTCGACTTACAACACTTTGGTCTAATAGTTATTTTTGTTCAACTGTTGCTGGTTCTCCTCTTTCAATAATAAAAAAATATATATAAAATCAACTAGCACAACAAGTTAAATTTAATAAAAAACTAAAAAAGAACAAAAAAGCAAAGGAATAAATAAAAGAAAAAATAAATTATAAATCTATAATAAAAAAAATACCCCAAAGTGGGAAAAAGAATGGAGTAATATATGGGCGGTTTAAAAATAGTTTTTGTTGCTTCTGAAATGTCGCCATTTGCCAAAACTGGAGGCTTGGCTGATGTTGTAGGCAGTTTGCCTGTAAGTCTTTCACAATTAGGACATCAAGTTTCTGTTATTATGCCAAAATACAGTTCAATAAAAGCAAATATGGAATTATTCCATTCACCAATGGGAGTATGGATGGGGAACAAACAGGAATGGTGCGGTGTCTATAAAACAGAATACAACGGAATTTCTGTTTATTTTATTGAACACAACATATTTTTTGACAGAGATGGACTTTATCATGATAGAAATATGAATGACTATGAAGACAACCCCAAAAGGTTTGCTTTCTTGTCAAGAGCTGCAATGCAATTGTGTATAGATAAAGGATATTCACCTGACATATTCCATGTAAATGATTGGCAAACAGCACTTTTACCTGCATACTTAAAAAATTGGAATTTACAAGGAACATCTATTCAAAACTCAAAATCGGTCTTGACAATTCACAATATGGCATATCAAGGAAATTATCCAAAAAGTAATGTTGAATATTTGGGCATTGGCTGGGGCAATTTTACCTATGAAAAATTTGAAGAAAATGACAGAATAAATATGCTAAAAGGCGGAATCTTCTATTCAGATTTTGTCAATACTGTAAGTCCAACTTATGCCTATGAAGTAACAAATGGAAATGGCTACGGTCTTGATACTGCTTTGAGAAATAAAGGCGAATATTTTTCAGGAATAATCAATGGAGCTGATTACAATATTTGGAATCCTGAAATAGATAAATACATAAGAGATAACTACTCAAAAGAAGATATGAGTGGCAAATGGAGATGTAAGGGAAAATTACAGGATATATTTGGGCTTGAATCAAATTACACAGTTCCAATTTTTGGAGCAGTTGGAAGATTTACTTCACAAAAAGGTTACAATTTGATTGCTTCCATTGCAGAACGCTTGATGAACGAGACATCTATTCAAATAGCAATAATTGGAACAGGAGATAAAGATCTCGAGGGATTCTTTAGCTATATGGCTCAAAAATATCCTGGTAGATTTGGCTGTCGCATTGAATTCAACGAAAAGACCGCACATTTACTCGAAGCAGGTTCTGATTTCTTCTTAATGCCAAGCCTATTTGAACCCTGTGGACTAAATCAAATCTACTCGCTAAAGTATGGAACACTTCCAATCGTAAGAAATACTGGCGGTCTCAGAGATACAGTCATCAACTGTAACGAATTTGAAAACTATGGAACAGGCTTTATATTTAACGACTTCACACCTGACGCACTGAGAAACACTATTTTATGGGCTTACAAAATATATCACACAAGACCTGATTTAATGGCTAAAATGAGATATGATGCAATGTGTCAAGATTTCAGCTGGCTCAGAAGTGCAAAAGAATATGAGCATATCTACAGAAAAATAATTTAAAACTCGTTGTGCTATTTATAGAAAACCTTCTTTCTTTATTTTAAAATAAGGAAGGAAGGTTTTTTTTCTAAATTTGTAAAGTATTTTTTATTTCTTGTTTTATATATTGAACACCATTTTTAAATTCATTTTTTCTAAAAAAACTATCTTTAACATCTTTAATATTTGAAATTAAAAATATTTCTTTTTTTGATATCTTAGTCAATGGCAAAAGAATTGAATTATAACAATATAAAACAATATTATAAAAAATAGTACCTTTATTTTCATGCTCTTTTATAACAATATCTTGAATATTTCTCTTTTCAATAAAAATAGAACCTCTTTCAGATTGGTCAGAAGTTATATTTACTCCTTCATGAGATATTTTCAAGAATATTTTATTTGATAATTTTAAAGAAGAAAAACCTACAATTCCAAAGCAAATAATACCAGTAAATACTACACACTTTGAGACATGATTAATAAAAAAATTTATTGTTGAAAGTCCAAATAATTTAATAATAACATCCCTTACATTTAACGGAGATATAAAATAAATCACGCAAATAATTGATAAAATCACTAATAAAGCCATCACTGTAATGCCAAAAATTTTACTTATTGTTACCAACAAATATTCTTTCTGATTTTGAAAAAGACTCCTACCAGTTGCCTGCAAAGAAAATTTATCAAAAAAACCATCATAAGAAACAACAATTTCTAAACTTGAATCAGGTTTCTTAGTTAAATTAATAAATGTAGGAAGTTTTATTTCATCATTATTATCCATTTTTTTTACCTCTCTATAAATTTAAGGCATATTGTTAAAGTCTCTAGAACTACACAACAAAATCAGATTTATTTTTTATATCAAAAGCCTCAAAATAGTATTCTTCCATTGGAATCCATTTTTCCAAAAATATTTTTAATTTCTCTTTACCATTTCTTTTCAAAATTCTACTTTTCTGCTCCTCAAAAGATATATTTGAAAAAATAGTAATATCTGCATATCTGCCAAAAATAGGATGTATGGAATAAGAACCTTCGACAATTCGAACAGATTTATTTTTTATCTCAACAAAATCAGAATAATGTAAAGTGGAACAGTCAAATTTTCTGTATCTAAAAGAACTATCTCGCAAAAAAGGAATAACTTCTTCTAAAAACCGCTCAGAATGTACATTTCCACCAGCTGTTTTCAATCTTTCAGGTGTTCTCAACTCTTTGGGAAGAAAAAAATCGTCCATATGAACAACAGACTTTATATCTTCTCCAAAAACAAAAGAGAGAAAACTAGAAATAGTAGTCTTTCCTGAAGCACATCGTCCATCAATTGCAATGACTATTATTCTATTTTCTCTCTCTAATTTGGATACATATTCAATAACAGAAGAAACTCTATTAAAAGTTTCTTCTGAATAAGGGCTATTTTTCAGGTGTTTCAAATTGTAATTCATCTTCCATAATACCCTTTGAACTTGCAACCATATCAAATGCTTCTTCCAAATCGGATTTTGGAGGAATTCTAAATTCGCCTCTTGCCCAACTTATCCAAGTATAAATTTGGCAAGGCAACTGCATTTTACTCGAATATTCTATTTTGTAACAAGGATCAACTCTGTTAAATGATTTTGAATACCAACCTGACAAAGCAGGTTCTATTTTGCCTCTACTCTGTTTACATTCAAAAGCACCTGGATAATACATATTTAATCTTATGTATTCTCGTTTTGCATGTATAAGACAGCCATAATCACCACGCAAACTTATATCAAGCTCAGGAGATAGATTATATATATTTGTTACATTTAAAACATCTGAGCCTTCAATAGTATCTCTTATAATAAACCACTTTTTATTTTTTAGATACAAAATCTCTCTTCTGTGGATAACAGAATTTTTGACATCATCAAAACCTGCATGTCCAGACATCACATAGTCAAAATCTTCAGAAAAAAGCCATCTTGTCTTTAAAAGATGCATGTATTTACGAGGACCTTTTATATTTTTTGCAAGTGATTGTTCTTTTCCGTCAACTAAAACTGAATTATGTGCAGTTGTTTTATTAAAATAAGAATAAATATCACCCGATCCAAACTGTCTTGCTCCCTTATATGAACCTGTTTCAATTATAAAAGGCTCACCTCTGACATAAAGTGCAAAACTCAAAAAATCTTTGTGAGGAGTTAATAAATTAATACCTCTATCTGGTGCAGGACTTGGCTTTTTAGGATTTCCATAAAAAAGACAATATGTCGAATCAGCAGTCCAAGAATCCCTAAAGGAAAAATATCCCCCATCAATAAATACTCTTGAAGTCTTTTCAGGTTCTTTAGAAATTATATTTTTATAAGCTTCTTCTCCTGATTGTCCAAAAAACCAAATAAAATCTTCTGTTACTTCACCTGCTGCAAATTTCATATCTCCCCTATTGAAGAGATAAGCCCCAATACAAAGCAAATTTTTAAAATTATCTTGTGAAGTTGATGATAGATTCCAAACATTTGTTGCAGGAGTATCACCAAAATTCACAGGCGTCTTGGAAGGACTTAAAGTATAAATCAAAAATTCAAGAGAACGCTCTACAACAGACAAAATAGCAGGGGAAGATTGTATATTTGAAATCTTATCCAATATAAGTGGAAGCATTAAAAATTCTGTTAAAAGAATCTGCATTCCAAGCGATCTTTCTCTATAGACACCATCAGCAAGAAATTGAAGTGTTGACTCATTTTCCAACATGCGAAGTGCTTTACTTTTCCACCTATCAGCACAGTCAAATTCTGGAAATAAACAAGAAAAAATATATAATGCAGAAGAAGCAGCTACATATCTTGAAGGTCTTTGAGTTTTGTCTGTAAGTATCTGTGACAAATATGCCCCATGAAGCAATATATTTTTGAGAATTGTCTCAAGATGTTCCCCCTGTAAATAGGAAGAATTCCCTACAAACATAAAAATAGAGATCATCCAAGCAATCATTCTTTGAGACACAGCCATTGGATCTATCCAAGAAATACCATAATGAATAGGATTTCTCTGAACCCATTCTTCCAATTCAAGTATAAATTCTTGTGTATAACGTTCATTTGATGTAATTAAAAAAGCTCTCGCAAGATCCATCAAATGATAATGCTTATTAAATTCAATAGAAACTGGCAAAGCAGGCATATTAAACTGCTTTAATAAAATCTTATCTTGAACTTTTTTTGAAAATTCAGACACATGCGAATACATCCAATTTTTTCCATTAAAATCAGAAAACCAATTTATAAAAGTTCCAAAATCAGCACTGTGTCCAGTGGGCATTATTATATTGTGTTTACATATTAACTCAGCATTTTTTATCAATCTTTTTTGTGAAAAAGTTTTCTTTATCTTAGAAATCAATGAGGAATCATTAAATGCAAAAACATACTTTTTTAATGTGGTGAAATATCTTATCAACTCTTCTGCTGCAGCATCAAAATCTCTCTCTCTATAAGCCTCTTTCAAATCTTTTAAATTTTCATTTTCATAATTAAAGCATGAGTAAAACTCTCCGTCTGTCAAAAACGGACTTTTTTTACTAATACTTCTTCTGCGAAACATATCATCTATAACCATATATGATTCGCTTAAATTTAAAAAACAGCTCTTAAGCCACTTGGCTATCATTTAACAATTACCTCTGACACTGACAAAATTTACTGCATCACTAACAGGAATATCTACCTGATTTTTTTCTTTAAGTAATTTAACCGATATTTTATTTGCAGATATCTCATCTGCTCCTATGACATAGGCATATTCAGTTTCAGATGAAGAAAGTTCTTTAAATATCTTTTTCAAATTCTTTTTGGCATAAATCATATCAGAACTAATTTTAGCACTTCTCAATTTTCCCAAAATAGAAGCTGAATACTCTTCACATGAATCATCTAAAGGAATAACAATAACTTTTGGAGTTGGTTCTTTTCCAAAAGAACAACCGCATTTTGTCATAAGTGATATTGTTCTCTCTATACCTGCAGCAAAACCAACGGCTGGAAGACTTTTACCACCAATTTCTTCAGCAAGTCCATTATATCTTCCGCCTCCACAAATGGCATCTTGAGCCCCTAACTGATTAGATACTATTTCAAAAACAGTCCTTGTGTAATAATCAAGCCCTCTAACTATTCTTGGATTTACTTTAAAATCAACACCATAAACAGAAAGCAACTTTTGTAATTTTTCAAAATGTGCTTTACATTCATCACAGAGAAAATCAATCATTACAGGAGCATTTAACGCAATCTGTTTACAATTTGGATTTTTACAATCAATAACTCTAAGTGGATTTATACTCAAACGCTCTTTACAATCTGAACAAAGCTCTTCTCTATGACTTTCAAAAAATTCAACAAGAGCTTCTCTATATTTTGGACGACATTCAGAACAACCTAAAGAATTTAACTGCACTACTATTTCTTTTAAGCCAAGCGTTTCAAAAAATGTGCAAGCAGAATGTATTATTTCTGCATCAATAGCAGGAGAATCAATACCTATTGCTTCAAGTCCAAATTGATGAAATTGGCGATATCTCCCCTCTTGTGGTCTCTCATATCTAAAAAATGGACCAATATAGAATAATTTTGTAGGAACTGATAAATACAAATTATTTTCCAAAACAGAACGCATTACAGTAGCAGTACCTTCAGGTCTTAAAGTCATACTTCTGCCCTTTTTATCATCAAAAGTGTACATTTCTTTTCTGACTATATCTGTTGAATTCCCAATACCTCTTATGAAAAGCTCTGTATGTTCAAAAACAGGAGTTCTTATTTCACGAAATCCAAATCTATTTGCAATTTCTCTTGCTATATTTTCTATGTAATTCCATTTATATGAATCAACAGGAAGTACATCACAAGTACCTCTTGGAACATTAATCTTCATTCCATCACCTCAAATCTACGAAAACAAACAAAAAATAGGAAACCTTTAGAGGCTCCCTATCCCACTTTTCAATCTCAATTAATAATTGCGAAATCCATCGGAAAACCTCCGAAGACTTTTATATTTTTACAATCAAATCACATATTTTTTTGCATAAATACTGCATCAAGTCTATCAAATGCAAAAAATCCAACTGTATCATTATAAGACAAAGAAAACATCTCTGGAATATAAAACTTCAAGTCTATATCAGTTGCATAAGTAACACAATCCAAAAGAGCATTTAGAGATTCTTCAGAATCTGAAGAATTAGAGGCAGCTGAAGCTTTTTTCAACCAAGATTTAAATCCTGCATGTTTCAATTTTTTAGCTCCATTTAAAGCCTCAACAGCTGCTGATTCATCATGTTTGATGAAAGAAAGAATTGCCTGTGCAAGCCAAGCCTTATAATAATCAGGATTATTTTTAACAATATCATCAATAATTTTCTCGGCTTCATCATAATTATTTAAATGAAGATTCAAGAATGCTTTATTGTAATTTATAAGATCGGTTGAATTTCCTTGTGTAGCTCTTTCAAGAACTCTCAAAGCATCTTCCATCTTTCCTGATCTAAATAGCATATAAGCTCTCAAATTATATGCTTCTGCTACTAACTGCTTATTTTTGATAAGATCATCAATAATTTTCTCAGCCTCATCATTCTTTTCAAGCATTACATATAACCAAGCACAGAAAAGAGAATACCACGAATCATCCCTTGGAGAAATTTTTGCAAATTCAAAAGCTTTGTCATAAATTTCTTGTGAAGCATAGAATATAGCAAGATTTAATCTATAAACAGGTTTTGCATCTGAAAATAGAACTGATTTTTCAAAAGCCAATCTTGCCAAATCGTTATTGTTTTGCTTCAAAGCTACAATTCCCAAAACAAGCCAAGCATTAAAATCAAATGGAGATAGTGCCAAATAATCTTCTATGGTTTGCTGTGCTTCTTTAAACATATCTTTTTTATAGAGAAGGAATCCCTTCATAAAAGATATAATAGGCTCTGTGAAAAGTCCAGACATCTTGTCAACAATCTTTTCACAATTTTCATAATCACCATAATTAAAATAAAGAACTGCACTATTTAGAAGTAAAATATATGATTCAGGATATTTCTCCAAAACCGTATTTATCTCTTTTATGGCTTCATCATATTTGCGATCTCTCATACTGACTATTGCAGAAAGTACATGTAATTCAGGCGATTTTTTATCTTCTGACAATTCAGATATATATTTTTTGAAACCTTTAATATCTGAGAGTTTTACATATACTTCAGCTTTTTTACATACAGCTGCAAGAGAATTTGGATATTTTGCCAAAACTTCATCTATTGTGGTAAATGCCTTTTTGTAATTTTTCCTCTTCAAATAGACATTTGTCATCAAATATTTAGAAATTGACTCAGCTTTTGGATTTGTCATTGATTGTTCATAATTTGTTGTTGCATCTATAGCAACACCTTGAACATCAAAAATAGTACCCAATCCCAAAGAAGCAACAGTTTTGTATTGTTCCACTTTGCTTACTTCTTTAAAATTGTCTGCTGCAACAGATATTCTGCCTATACAAATATTCAAAATACCTGAATAAATCAAATGAATAGGATTTTCCTTTGGTATAAACCAATCTTTTTCATAAGTGTTGAGAATTTCAGAAGCCAAAAGCTGAACCCCATAAAAATCGCTCTTTGTATATAAATATGAAAGATATGACATCCAAGGTCTTGGATCATAAGGGAAACAACCAATCCATTTACGGAAATAAGTATTTCTCTCTGTCTCTGAAATATTTGGAGAATATACAAGAGACTTATAATAACCAGCAGAAGAAGGGAAAAATTCAAGGAATTTTTTATAACATTTATCCCCTCTTTCCTTGGCTCCAAAAGTAGTTTGAAGTTTGCCTACATAATACCAACATACAGCAAGAGAAGGATCTAATTTTAAGGCATCTGCAAGATATTTAAAAGCAGATTGGTAATCTTTTTCTGCTATACTCCAAAAACCCCTCACCATCATATCTTCGCCTGTCATATTTGGAACATCAGGCATTTTCATCTTTCCACCAGTACCAAAATTGCCCATTTTCAAAAAAGCATCATATTCTAATTTAACTTTTTGACGAAGTGTTTCAGCTTCTGGGAGTGATGAAGCTATAGGCTCAAGAAGAGTTAAAGCATCATGTAATTTACCAGATATTCTGTATATACATGCCAAAAGATATGTATATATAGGATCTTTATTAACTGTCAAAACAGAAGTCAAAAAATAAGTAACATCTCTTATATCACAAAAAACACCGAGAAGAAAACCTATTCCATTACGCATATCTTTCATTTTGACAGATTTACAAGCCCTTATCTCTGCCATAAGAGAATCTCTAAGTGTTTTTATACTTCTACAGCTTTTAAGAGTAAATGTCAAATCAAAATCATTATTTTTTTCAATATGTTTTAAACATAAATCTTCACATTCGGAAAAATATTTTAAATTATGTAACAAATATGCTTCTATTTTAATATCCTCATTTGAAGCATACTTTGAGGGCTGTCTGCGAACTGCTGCTAATGCATCTTCCCATCTTTTAATAGACATAAAGCCATTTACTTCTTTAACTGCACTATCAATCATAAATATTGAATCCTCTGTCCTTAATAATTAATTGGCATAAAATAACTTTTGATATCCTAAGGTAGGAGAAAATTAAAACCAAATAAATATTTTCTAACTTATATTTTATTTTATATATTTTATTTTTAAATCCTTCTTAATTTATTTTTTTTTCTAATATAAATAAAATCAAAATTATCTAACAGCTCAATTAATAAACAGGCAAAATAAAAATTTTGTGGAAAATAAATTCACAAATTGAAATTTATAAGTGAAATAAGAAAAAGAGAAAAAATATGGACAATAACAATAGAGATATAATACTGATAATATTAATGTTTACACTTTTTGCATTTATTATGGTTTATTCAATAGATAATCCAAAAACATTGAAAAGAATAGGCGATTACTATATTGGAACTCAAAATTATGAAAGTGCAGAAAGGTACTATAAAAGAGCAAGTGATAAAGGTGATTTAGAAGCAAGTTTTAACTATTCTTGTATAATAGCAGATAAAAATCCCGAAGAGGCAATGAAATTTGCAATAATAGCGGCAGACGGTGGTTTAGCAAAAGCTATGTATAATGCAGGTACTTTTTTTCTAAAGAAAAACCCACCTGATTTAGAAAATGCAGAAAAATATCTTCAATTAGCACTAAAAAATGATGTAAAAAAAGCATATACAAATTTAGGTATATGTTATCAATTCAAAAAAGAAAAAGAGAAAGACCAAAAGAAAAAAGAAGAATATGAAAAAAAATCATATGAATATTTTAAAAAAGGTTCTGAAAATAATGACGATCTTTCAATGCTATATTTGAGTTATTACTATTCAGATAAAAATAATTTTAAAGAATCTTATAATTTAATAAATAAGTCTGCAGAAAAAGGAAATATAATTGCATTAAAGTTAAAAGGATTATATTTAATAGAGGGAAAGGGAGTAGAAAAAAACTCAGAAGAAGGTTATAAATATTTGGAAAAATCAGCTGAAAAAGGCGACAAATCAGCAATGTTATTGGCTGGTCTTTATAAAGCAAAAAACAAAAAAACAGAAGAAGATATTAAAATAGCTAAAAAATGGTTGGAAAAAGCTAAAAAAATAAAAATTGATACAAAAGAAAAAGAAGAAAATCAAAAATTGATAAAAGAACTAGAGGAACTTGTGAAAAAATATGAAAAATAAAGAGATATTGAACATCGGAAAACTATCTAAAGCTATGTGTGGAGCAATGAAACAAAATTTTCCTGTTTTTACAAGACATTGTTCGGACACATTACTTCCTTCAAAAAATGAAATTTTAAAAATCACGGAAATGCTGAGAAGTGTATTATTCCCTGGTTTTTTTGGTGAAGAATCGTCTTCAACAGGAATACTTCCATTTAACACAGCATCACTCCTCGACAAAATTTATAGAAGTATATCAAAACAGATACAAACTGGATTCTGTTTTACCTGTAATGAAAAACAAGAAAAATGTTGTAATTTTAAAAATTGTGAAGAAAGAGCAGATGAAATAGCAACAAATTTTTTAAAAATGCTTCCTTCAATTCAGGATCTTTTAATAGAAGATTCAAAATCAGCTTATGAAAATGATCCTGCAGCAACAAGTATAGAAGAATGTATATTTTCATATCCAGGGATTTTGGCAATCACAAATTACAGAATAGCTCATGCATTATATCATTTTCAAGTACCAATAATTCCAAGGATAATAACAGAACAGGCACATGCAAAAACAGGAATAGATATACATCCTGGTGCAGAAATAGGAAGAAAATTTTTTATAGACCATGGAACAGGTGTTGTAATTGGTGGTACTTGTATAATAGGAAATAATTGTAAATTATATCAAGGTGTAACACTTGGTGCAAAAAGTTTTGCAAAAGATGATGATGGCAATATAGTAAAAGGAGTTCCAAGACACCCAATTTTAGAAGATAATGTTACTATTTACTCACAGACAAGCATTTTAGGGAGAATAACAATAGGAAAAGGTTCTGTCATTGGTGGAAATCTTTGGATAACAAAAGATATACCTGCAGGAAGTACCGTTACATTAAAAAATTTTGAAAATGGTAAAATATAACTTTAAAGTTATATTTTGCCATTTTCAGAAAATTTAAAACACGGAGAAATTCATGAAAAAAAGAATAATCATATTTTTTTTGTTATCTTTTATTATAATGATTACAACAACTGTTATGACATCATGTGCGAAAAATTGTACTGACCAAAAACAAACAGAAAAAAAGAATGAAGATAAAATAAAAACAATGAGAAAAGGTGAGACAGAAGAGAATATACAAAAGAATGAAATAAAATTTTCAGGTGAAAATGCATACAATCACTGCAAAAATATAGTTGATTTAAGTCCAAGAGTTGCAGGGACAGAATCTCACAAAAAAGTTAGAAGTTATATAAAAAACGAGATAGAAAATAATAATTTAAAAATTATTGAAGATATATTTACTGCAAAAACTCCTATTGGTGATGTTGAAATGGACAACATATCAACAATAATAAAAGGCAGTGAAGGAAATGGAAATAAAATAATTTTAACTGCACATTATGAATCAAAGTATTTTAAAAACGAAAAATTTTTAGGTGCAAATGACAATGCTTCTGGAGTTTCTATATTACTTGAACTTTTAAAAATCATAAAAGAAAAAAAATATAAGTATGATATTGAATTTTTATTTCTCGACGGAGAAGAGGCATTTGCTAATTGGTCAGAAAAAGACAGCCTTTATGGAAGCACAAGATATGTATCACAAATTAGTAACCCTGAAAAAATAAAAGCTGTTATCCTTCTCGATATGGTTGGAGAAAAAAACATAAAGATAGATTTTGATATGAACTCCTCCCCTGCCCTCACAGATATTTTAATAGAATCCACACAAGATTTAAATTTGATTTATTGTCTTTCAAATAGATTTATATGTATAGAAGATGATCACATACCATTTGTATTAAAAAATATTCCTGCAATAGATATAATTGATTTTGAATATGAAGATTGGCATACAAAAAATGATGATATGGAAAATATATCTTCAAAAAGTCTTAAAAATGTTGGATTGATAACAATAAAAATGCTCGACATATTAAACAAATAACCATGAAAATTTTTATAAATTTTGATTCAATAGATGAAAAACTAAATACTGTCTCTTTTGCAAATGGCAAAATATGTGGGATAAATAAAAATCCACTCGATTTTCCATTTGCCGAAATAATAGACTTAAAAGGTCATTTTTTATCTTGTGGTTTTATAGATTCACACACTCATTTTTTACATTCTGCACTTGAAAAAAGTTATACAAATCTAAACCATTCAAAAAATAATGAAGATTTAATTGAACTGATGAGAAAATCGGCAAAAAACATAGGTTATGGTTATGATTCGAGCTGTTGGTCTAAAGAACCAAACAAAAATATATTAAATGAAATTTCAAAAACAGAACCTATTTTTATAATAAGAAAAGACTACCATTCAGGTATTGCAAATGACATCGCAATAAAAAAAATAAATATACCAAAAGAATTGCAAAATAAAGAAACAGAAAATGGAATATTTAAAGGCAGAGCTTTTATATATTTAAGTAGAACAATTTCATCACAATTTACAGATTCTGACAGAGAAGATGCTTTTTTAAGAGAAGAAAAAGTTGCTTTTTCAAAAGGTGTTACAACTGTGCATGCACTTGAAGGCGGAGATGGCTGGGGATATGATGACATCGAATTTATGATAAAAAAAGAACAAGATAAAAATAACAATCATTTAAATATAATTCTATATCCACAGACAGTAAATATAAATTGGGTTAAAGAGAGAAATTTAAAAAGAATTGGTGGTTGTTTACTCCTAGATGGGTCATTTGGAAGTCATACAGCAAGTCTTTTAAATCCATATTCAGACGCTCCACAAAAAACAGGCGAATTATACTTTTCAGATAGAGCCTTAATGTCATTTATAGAAAGATCTCACAAGTCAAATTTACAAACAGCATTTCACGCTATTGGAGACAAAGCTACAAAACAACTTGCAGATATATATGACAAAATTTTAACAAAATACCCATCTAAAAATTCAAGACATAGAATAGAACATTGCGAATTGGCAACAGATGAAACACTAAAAAAATTCTCAAAAAATAATATTTTTGTATCTGTTCAACCTGTTTTTGAATATTTTTGGGGTGAAAATATGTATAGAAAACGACTCGGAAATAGGATTACCAACAGATATAGAGATATGATCGATTTGGGATTAAATTTGGCAGGTGGTTCTGATTTTAATGTAACAGAAATAAATCCTATATTGGGAATTCATTCAGCTGTCAATCACCCTACCCCAAGTCAGAGAATATCTGTAAAACAGGCTTATTATATGTTTACAAAAAATGCCTCTTTTTTATCTTATGATGAAAATAATA
This sequence comes from uncultured bacterium, assembly GCA_902790465.1. GTDB lineage: Bacteria > Vulcanimicrobiota > CADAWZ01 > CADAWZ01 > CADAWZ01 > CADAWZ01. The sequence goes on from CADASF010000045.1 coordinate 19,032, forward strand.
TAGGTTCTATTGATATTGGCAAAAATGCAGATTTTGTTATTTTATCGGATAATCTATTAAAAATTGAAAAATCAAAAATCAAAGATATTAAAGTAATTTCTACATATAGAAATGGAAGTAAAGTATTTATACAATAATATTCTTTTGGAAAAACAAAAATACAAATTTTATCAAAACTTTAGAGGAATTATAATATAATTACTAAAAATATATATAGAAATTAACGCAATTTTCAACGACAAAGAAAGTAAAAAGGGGCAATTGCCCCTTTTTAAATGCAAAAATGAAAAATAAAGGTTTTACACTTTTTGAAACATTGATATCAATTGTAATTTTTGGCATAATAAGTGTATTGATGTTTCAAATGTCTTCAAGATTTTTTCAACTATTTACAACTTCATCTTCTAAACAATCAGTAAATAACAAATTTATAAAAGCATATAAACACATGCAAAAAGATTTAGCAATAACTGATTCAAGATATGTATATACTTATAAGATGTATTTAACAAATGTACCAACAAAATGGATGTTATTTCCAATACCAACTGATAACAATGGTTTAATAAATGGAGAAGGAAATAAATTTAGTTGGAAAAGAATTTGTTTTTATTATTTAACTTGCTCAAATTCAGACTGTCCAGAATGTAAGAAGAAAAATTATCATCAAATAAATGAAGACGATGTATCAAAACAAAATTCTAAATTTTGCTCTGATAAAAATTTAATTAGATTAGTCTATGATTACTTTGGTACTAATGATCCAAACTATTTATCTGAAGTTTTATCAACTATTAGTAATAATATTTCTTCTTATACCCTACCTTTTGATAGTAACAATTTTTCAAGTAATACCGTTACATTTGATATAAAAGGATATTCTTCAGCAAGCTATCCTTATCCTATACAATTTGTTGAAAAAAGAATCATTGCCAATGATATTATGGATATGGATATAGAAACAGACTTATACAATATAACTGTAGATATGTCAACAGTCAGAAAAGAAGACATAAAAAAAGAAGTTAATTATGGAACAACAGATTTTACAACAAATAAAAATTCTAAATTTGTCGAAAAAATAAATTTTATAATAAATTCAAAAAATGGTTAAAAAATTATGAAAAATAAAAAAGGCATTTTATTAATATATGTATTATTCATATCTGTTTTAATAAGTATATTTTTATTGACAGCTGTTGGAAATATGAATAATAGTTTTTTATTGACAAACAAATTCAATGGAGAGACTAAAGCATATTGGGCTGCTGAAACTGGATTTCAATATTGTGAATACAAATTAAAAGATAATTTAGGTTGGCCTTTTTTAACTAATAAAGGAAATACTACAGAAAACTTTGGAAAATTTACAATAAAAACATCTAAAGAAGACAATGGAAATGGATATTATGTCCATGGAAAATCAAATGATGAAGAAGAATTTTGTATATATTTTTCAAAGAACAAACATAATGAATCAAGTGCTATATCCATAGTACCTGATACATTCCCTTCTGAACCTAAAGGTCTGTCATATTGTTCATACACATCTATAAAAGAAAGTGATATAACAAATTTATCAAATGGAACAACAAATAATACAGATGTTTCTTCTGAAGAAATAATAGTAAGTAAATCACCTACTAAATATAAAGCTCTTATTAACCCACTCGGAATATATATAGTATCTGACGGAAGATATGGAGCATATAGGTCTGTTGTCGAAAAAATGCTTATAGCAGATAATTCAAGTGGACTCAATGCTGGTATATATGCAGGAACAGGCAATAGGCATCTGGGGGCAACGGCATTTAGATTATCTAAAACAGTACCGTAAAGTTACATACACCAATCTTCTTACAAGCGGCAGGCTAAAC
>CADASF010000046.1 GCA_902790465.1 uncultured bacterium
TCTTAAAAACAAAGATTTTAACCCTATGCAATATCTTATAAGATTATTGCTTAACAATGACAAAATTGTTATTACAAATGTTGTTGGACAATATCAAATCACAAGCTCAGGGGGAAAAATTAGTGTTTTTGACGCTTATGGAGAAGAAATAAAAATTGTTGAAACTATCGATCCTGAAACTCAAAAAAAGACTACAGAAGAAATCAAAATTAGATACAATATAGAAATACAAAGAGTTAGTGCAGGGGCAGACCCCAAAAGAGCTCGATTTTATAGTGCTACTTTTGATGCAGAAAATCTTGGAAAAAAGCAAGACTATAAAGACCTGACAGAAAGATATATCATTTTCATAACTGAACATGATGTTTTGGGTGAAGGACAAACTATTTATTATGTTGACCGATTTATCGAATGGAAAAACAAAGAAGGAAAAGTGATAGGAAGAAAACCTTTCAACGATGGGGCTCATATAATTTATTTAAATGCTTCACTGAAAGGCAAAAAAAATCTTCCAAAAGAAAGATTAACAGAGCTTGAAAGAGCTCTGCACGATCTTCATTGTGTAGATTATCGTGACATGTACTGCGAAGAATTGAGAGAACCTGTAAAATATTTAAAAGAAACAGAGGAGGGAGAAACATTTATGCTAGACTTTTTTGAAAAAGAAATAATAAAAGCTAAAGAAGAAGCTATGAAAGAAGCAGAAGCTAAAATAAAAGAAATTGAGAAAGCAAGAAAAGAAGCTGAAAAACAGGCTAAACAAGCACAAAAAGCTGAAGAGAAAGCAAGAAAAGAAGCTGAAAAACAAGCTAAACAAGCACTAAATCAGGGAAAACTTGAAGGAATGTTGGAAACTGCTAAAAATCTTCTAAAAGAAGGTTTTTCAGTAGATAATGTGGCTAAATTTACAAAATTGAAACTTGCAGATGTAAAAGCATTGACATTATAGTAGTGCGTGTTGGTAAATTGAAGAACAAGAAAAAATAAAATTGCCTCGCCTTTTAGTAATCTAAAAGATGAGGCAATTTTGTTTAGTCTATTTTTATGCTAATTCGATTTTGTCAACAGATGAGTTTTCAGAAATTACTATTAAACTCAAAAGTGCTATTTGATTTACTTCAAGTTCAACAGTTACTTCTTGCTCGCCTTTTTCAATTATATTGAAAGCATCGTTGTCTTCAATCAATTTAAGGGTATCTTCTGGAACAGTGATGAATTTTATTCTCACTTTGATTTTTCCGTTTTTGTCAATGACTTTTTTCTTGACAACATTTTTAATCTCGTCTTTCAAAACTTCGAGATCGTATTTGTCGTTTTTCTGAGTTTCATTGATTTTTTCAAAAAGAGCATTTAGATATTTGTCAAACTTCTTCTCGTCATATTCGAGTTTTGTATTTTCAAGTGCTGGTGGTTCTACATCTTCGATACATTCTTCCATTTCCATTGGCTCATCAACACAGCAATCAGGAGCTTCATCAACACAGCAACCATCTTCTTCAGGTTCGACACAACACTCAACCAAAGGTTCTGCCATTCGATAACAACATTTTTCAGCTGGTGGAGCTCCAAACATTCCCATAAATCCCTTAGCTATTCCACCAAACATGCCATTTGCTGGAGGAGAAGCCATTGGGCGACCAAGCCCTGGAGGAGTTAATGGTTGTCCAAATTGTTGTGGTATTGCTCCACCACAAGCAAGAGGTGCCATTCTGTCTGCTTGTGTAGATTCAAATCCCTCTCTACTTACTCCACTTGGAAATTCAGAAGGAACTTCTTTATGTTCGAGTTTTCCATCTTCATTTACAACTTTGTCTTCAACTGCAACAAAAGATGTATAGAGTGTAGCAAGTCCAAAATCAAGTCCCAATTTTATTATTGTTTGTTTTATCTTGTTATCATCTCTATCTTTGCCTCTAAAGTTGTCTCTGTCGCTGTAATATTCGATTTTTCTTCTTGCCCAGAGATATGGAAGGCTTTCATATCTTGAATCTCCATCTTTGTCGAGTACAAAGTCAATTTTCTTTTTGATTGTCTCTCCTGCAACTGTTCCTGTAACTGTTACAGAGCCTTTTCCACCTTTTTTATAAGTTCCGATGAGTATAAGAGGTTTGTTGCTATATAGATCAGGAAGATTCTTGGGATATATTTCAGAGATTTTATCGCCAGACCAACTCAATTCGATATTTGTCATCAATGGGCTGTCTATTTTTTTGAAAAATGCGTCTGCAACTTTTTGCATATTTTCGTTTTCTTTATCTCTATTTCGATATGTAACTGTTATTATTTCAGAGTCTCCTCTTCCAGCTTCTGCCATTTTTGTGATTAGGTATCTATTTACTGAATCACCTGTTCCAAAAGAAAATACTCTTGTGTTTTTCTTGCATTTTTTATCTATTGCATTTATTATTTCGTTTTCATTGCTGACATAACCATCTGTCATGATAGTTATGATTCTCAATCTTTCAGGGTCTTCTTTTGCTTTTAGGGCAGCAAGGATTGGAGGCATCATTTCAGTTCCGCCGCCGCCATTGTGTTGTTTCATAAATTCTCTTGCAAGTTCTCTATTTTTTTCATCAGCAGGCATTGATTTTTTAAACAAAAATTCGGGAACATTTGAAAAACATATTACATTAAATGTATCGTTTTCATGCATTTTATCAATGCAAAGGTACATTGCTTTTTTACAGGCTTCAAGTGGACCTCCCATCTGAGAGCCTGAAGTGTCAACGACAAATATCATTTCTTTTGGAATGATTTTGTAATTTTCAGGTCTTGCAGGTGGCTGAATAATGAGTGAAGCAAATCCGCCTTTGTCTTTTGTTTTTATTGAAATCAAACCTTCTTCTATTGTTTCACTTCCGAGGCGGTATTTCAATATGAAATCTCTGTTAGGTATTGAATCATGTTCAGCTAATTTTATTTTTTTGCTTGTGTCAGATACTTTTTCAACAATGATTTCGTGCAATTCAGAATTTATTTCTTCAATATTTATTGGAGAATTGATTTCAACTGAAAGGGAAATATCATGACCTGCTCTTTTGCCTTCTTCAGGATATGCAGGATTTATATTTCCTTCTTTTCCCTCCATTGTTTTTGGAGTATAGCGAGGTCCAACAGTCATTGGGAATACATATTCATAAATTCCTTCTTCGTATTTTATGTCTTCAACATATTTTATCAAAATTTTGATTTCATCACCTGGCATAATGTTTCCGACATGTTGAACGAAGACATTAGGTCTTTCCTCATCAAGTAGAGAAGCTCTTTTTCCTTCTTGGATTGCCTTGTTATATATAGCCTTCGCCTCTTCTTTTTCTTTTACAATGCCTCTTATTGTCTTGTCTCCTATTTTCATCAACATTTCAAAAACAGCAGACTTTTCAGGAAGAGGGAAAATATATTCAGCTTCAATAGGTGTTTCCATTGGATTTGTAAAAATCTGTGTAACTTCTGTAATTCCAATGAAACCAGAAATATTGGCTTTTACATCTGTATGCTTTAATGGACATACATTTTCTCCTTCACTTGATACGATTCTGAGAACGCCCTCGGTTACTTTCATTAAACATACCTCCCATTTTTTCTCTTTTGTTAACCTCTTTTGTCTATCTAAAAGACCAAAGTCGATTTTCACTTATAACAATAAAATTGCTGTAACTTTACTCGTTGTGTTAGTTATTTTTGGGCATTTAGCAAGTAAGAGAGTTTTTACGGTGTAAGTCGGCGAACGATATGTTTTTTTTCCATAGTAGTTTCTTGCAATTATAACTATAATATGCGGAAAAAAAAGAACTAGTGAGCGACTTATACCTAAAAACTAAGAATAATAATTATGGAACTTTATAAGAAAATAAAAAAACACGCTCTAAAATTTACTTTTATTTTGTAGTTATTTCCAACGATATTATTTCAGGCCTGTTAAACAAACGCTGTGGAAATCGACTTGGTCCCAATCCTCTACTTACAATCAAAGTCGAATTATTTTTTTTGTGAATACCTCTGTAATATTTAGGAAATATTCCCTGACCTGGTGCATATAATCCACCAACAAAAGGAAATATAAATTGACCACCATGGGCATGACCTGAAAACATTAAATCTATATCAAATTTACAATAATATTCAAAAAATTCAGGATAATGACAGAGAATTATTTTCAAATTATTTTCTTTTTCAAAACTTTTTAATAAGGGTAGAGTATTTTGCTTTAATCCCTCTTCAATTCCTAAGATAGATACTTTTAAGTTATTTACTTTTATCTGCTCTATTTTATTTTGAAGTACCTTAACATTATTTTTTGACAATTCTTTTAAAAGATTTTCTACTCTTTCGCCACCGTCAAATTCATGATTTCCATTTATGTAATATACAGGGATTATTTTATTTAATTCTGACAATAGATTTATTCCGACATAATCTGTTTTACCTTTTGATCTTCCATTTGTGAGATCACCTGTAAAAAGAATAAAATCAGGCTTTTCATTTTTTATTTTTTCTATTAGTTTCTCGTTATTTTTGCCAAATGATTTACCATGCAGGTCTGATATGTGAACAATATTTATTTTTTCTTTTATCTTGTCAGATGTCAATTTTAATTTTGTTATTGTCAGTGTGTTATTTTCTAAATACAAAAATATTGCAATTAAGATAAATATTAAAAAGTAAAATATTGAATACATGATTACTGTTCTAATGTGTATTTGTATTCACCATTTTTTACTTTTTCAATTTTAGCTATGCCTGGGAAAGGAAAATGGGTTCCTGTACATTTAGTTGGATATTCTTCAGATTCTATCAAGTCGAGTATATCTTGTCTTGCAGATGTAGCTCTTTCTTGATCATCATCTGTAGTTGAAGATATTTTTGGATTTTTTGTTTGGAGATTTAAGTCAGTGAAAATACCTCCCAATATATATAGAATTTCATTTTTTGATTCAATTCTATATAAAGTATGACCGCCTGTATGGCCATAAGAAGCTATTGATGTTATTGGATTTCTTGAATCTTCTGCATCACTTCTAAAATTAGTTATTTTCTTTCCATAAATCTTTTCAATCTTTTTATATAAAATTTTATTTGGATCGTCATCTTTTTTACCTAAAATATATTCGTCTTCACTAAAACTTACATAAATTTTGGAGTTTGGAAATACAGCTTTATCTTCTTTTATAAGTCCTCCTACAGTTTCTGGGTGGATATGTGTTATATATACTGAGTCTATCTCATCTGGAGTTACTCCGACAGATGAAAGAGTTGTCTTCATATCGATATTTCCAAGTCCTGTATCTATTAAATTTATTGAACGAGGAGTTTTTACTACAAAGAAATTCACATAAGATGTATATTTTCCATTGGGATATGTCTCTTTTACAAGTTTGTCATCTCCCTTAAAAATATCTGTACTCTCTTCTGTTTTAGAATCCATTATGTTCCAAACAATAATATTTCCTATTTTTGTTTTATATAAATTTTTATCTTTATTTGAGGATTCACAACCTAAGCATATAAAACACATAGTTGAGATTAAAACAAAAATAATATATATAGATATTTTTTTCATATTATATCTCCATTTCTTTTTTTTGTATTTACCTTAAATATTTATCAACAGCATGTTCATGTTCTCTTGCTGTTTCTGAGAAAACATGAGTTCCATTGTTTTTTATACCATTTAAAACATAAAAATAGTAATTGTGTTTTGTAGGATTTAGTACAGCCTTTAATGATTCTTCACCTGGATTTGCAATAGGACCTGGTGGAAGACCTTCATATTTATATGTATTATATGGAGAATCTATTTCCAAATCACTATAGAGTAATTCTTTTTTTTGATGTCCCAAAGCATATTGGATAGTTGCATCACATTCTAAACGCATTCCTATTTTTAGCCTGTTGTAATAAACACCTGCAATTATTGGTCTTTCTTCAGGCACGCTTGCTTCTCTTTCAACTAATGATGCAAGTGTTACAACTTCTTTTAATGTAAGATTGACTGGTAGTTTTGATTTTTTTTCCAAATATATTGGAGTTATTTTTTTATCAAATGACTTTATCATCATTTCTGCTATTTGTAATGGAGTATATTCTTTGGGAATATCATAAGTATTAGGTAGCAAAAATCCTTCTACATCTTTCAATTCTTCTCCATTTACAGTAAATTTATTTGTTTTTGTAACTTCAATAAATTCGCTTGATTTACAAAGTCCTTTTTGTGAAAAAATTTCTGATATTTGTTTTAATGTCAGTCCCTCTGGAATTGTTACTAAATTTAGGGAAATAGTTCCTTTTTCAAGTTTTTCTATTATTTCAACAACAGATTCTTTGGGATTAAAAGTATATGTCCCTGGTAGTATTCTTCCTGATTTCAAATATTTTTTCATTGCAAATCTAAAGACAATGGGGTCTTTGATGATTCCTTTTTCTTTTAAAATTAGCCCTGCATCAGCCCCTGAAGAGCCTTGTGGAATTGTAACTTCGATGTTTTCTCCTGTTGAATGTCCCTGCAAACAATCTTTTACATAGAAATAACCGTAAGTCAATGTACCTATTATTAAAATTGTAATTATAGCAATGAATATTAATATTCCTTTTATTACTTTTTTCATGGGTGTTGTTCTTCCATAACTCTTTTAAATTCTGAAAGTAGTAATTGCATTTCTTCTATGGACAAAAGTTCGTTTTCTTCTATTCGTTCGATAAAATCTATTGCATCTTCTGAATTTTGTACTAAAAATTCAATCATTTCATTTTGTTCTTTTGCTATTAATTCGAAATGTTTTCCAAATTGAAATTTCCATTTTAAAATTTTACATATTAATTTGCCTGCTGTCATTGAAGCTGTAGCATCTCCAATTGGGGACATATAAAATGGACTTTCAATCATTAAATTTACTGCCGATAGCTTTTTTTTAGAACATATCCAAGATATATAAAAATTTATTTCTGGAATTTCTGTTTTCATATTTGGTGGAAGTGAAAATGGCTTATATTTTATGGATTTATATTTTTTTGTAAATTCTTCTTTTAGTTTTTCACTGTTAAATATACATACTGGCATTCTTTCTTTTCTATGACTTGTTTGTGCAGATACACAAGAGACAGTATAGACATTTTTTACACCAGATTTTTTGAATATATCTGTCAATATATCTACATATTCAGCATATCGGAATATTGGCTTGCTTCCAAGCAAAAATATTGTATTTTTGTTTTCACTTGCCCACAATACTGATTCTTGTCTTTTTAATGTATTTATATTTAGTTTTACACCTTCGGAAGGATAGTAATATATTGGATTAAATCTGCCAAAAGGTGTCATTTCAGAATATATAGAAAGCTGAATATATATGTTGTTTAATGGACAGATGTCATCTTCCCAAAATATGAAGGCTGAGGCATCATGTAATTTAGGAATTTTTTCGAAAACTTCGAAATATTTTTTGTTATAAGTCATCACTATTTTCCTTTTTGAAAAATTGTTCTATTTCATTGATTGCATTTTTTACATCTTTTATTGTCAGATTTTTTGTCCCTGTCGTTGTTTTCGAATTTTCTTTTTTGGGTTGTTTATTGATTTCTTTTAATTTGTTTATTTCAGAAAATATACTTTTTCTAATTTCTGTAGGGATTGACATACTAAATTTTCCCATTATATCATCTATTTTTTTGTTTAATTTTTCGATTTCTTTATTGATAGGTTCTAAATCTATATCTATTTTATGTATTTTTGCAAATGCTTCAATTATTGTTTTGGCTGCTTGTGGATATGGTATTTGAATTGTCTGTAAATATATAGGTACTTTTCCAAGTAGAACTCCTACCTCCATATTTCTGTCTATTGCAGCTAATGGCAATATTCCATTCATGCCACCTATAAAATCATTTGCCATGAATTTATCAGCCATTTTAAATTTGTATCCTAAAATAGATGCCAATTCTGCTGTAAAAAAATGATTGTCTGTACCATACATTATTTCTGAGTTCATTGAATGATGTATTAATGCAAATGTTGCTCCTGCAGTATATATCCTTTTACAACCAAATTTTTGTGCTAAATCAAGTATTTCATTTGCCATTTTATATGAAATATTTTGTTCTGCAGATATATCTTCATTTATTGGTGGCTGTTGATCAGATAAAAAAAATATAAAATTTTTATTTTTACTATATTTTTTTGAATAAAAAGTATTTCTTGGAAATTTCATTCCCTTTATTACATTATCTTCAATTATTGTTGATGTTGGATAATAATATTCAGAGGAGTTTATTTCTGCAAAAGGTTTTGCATTTAGTGCTTTTACTAAAAAATCACCTGCTTGTAATCCAGCATCTCCTATTCCTGACCAAACTGCAAACATTATTGGGTTATTACCTATGTCGGGATCTTCAAAAATGGTATAGCTCATTGGAATTGTTTCTCCAAAATTTTTTATTTCGGTAATATTATTTGAGTATTCATATAAATTATATTTCTCTATAATAATTTGATCTTCTATAAAAAAGTATAATTTACCTTCAGATGTATTTTTGAGCAAATTTCTTATTGCTGTATTTTTTATTTTTGCAGGATATTTTTTGTAGTAATTGAGAATATTTTTATAGGATTATTAGATATAGAATTTATTTTTTGGGGGAATATGTTATGTTTTTAAAAAATACGGTTGTTTATGATGGAAATTTTAAGTGTACTGCAATTAACGATGCTTCAGGGCAAAAATTGACTACAAATGCAAATAATGGCGAGAAACCTACAGATTTTTCACCAATGGATATTTTATGTTCTGCACTTGGAACTTGCACACTTTCTGTTTTGGCATTTGCTTCTGTCAGAGAAAATTTAGCTTTAGATGGAATGAAAGCAGAAGTTAAATGTTCTATTGATGAAAAAACACATAAACCAGTAGGTTTTGATATAACAGTAACAATGCCTAAAGGTCTTGAAATTACAGATGTACAGAAGAAGAAACTTGAAAAATACGCTAATTCTTGTCCAGTAAAGGCAAGTTTGAATCCTGAATTAAAGATAAATACAGTTTTTGTATATTAATAACTTGAATGAGTGTATTTTTCAAAAATAGGGGAGAAGACAGATAGAATAGGAGAAAATTTAGGACATGGTCGAAGAAGCCAATAAAATTATTTTTTCAATGGTTAGAGTCAGCAAATTTTATGACAAAAAGCCTGTTATAAAAGATATATCGCTTTCTTTTTTTAAGGGGGCAAGAATTGGAGTTATAGGCTTAAATGGAGCTGGTAAAAGTACACTTTTGAAAATTATTGCTGGAGTTGATAAAGAATATAACGGTGAAGTCATATTTATGCCAGGAACTACTGTTGGATATTTGCCACAAGAACCAGTTTTAGACCCTGATAAAACAGTTAAAGAGACGATAGAAGAAGGACTTAAAGATATTCTTTCTGCTTTAAAAGAATACGATGATATAAATGAAAAATTATGTGATGATTCTGTTTCTGATGAAGAAATGGACAAATTGATGACGAGACTTGGTGAAGTTCAAGAAAAAATAGAATTTCTCGATGGTTGGAATCTCGATCATACGACAGATATGGCTATGAAAGCCCTTGCTTGTCCACCTCCTGATACAAAAATTTCTGTTTTATCTGGGGGAGAGAGAAGAAGAGTTGCACTTTGTCGATTGCTTCTCGAACAACCTGATATTCTTCTATTAGATGAGCCTACAAACCATCTTGATGCAGAGTCTGTTTATTGGCTTGAAAGACGACTAAATGAATATTCAGGTACTATTATAGCTGTAACTCATGATAGATATTTTCTTGACAATGCTGCAGAATGGATTCTTGAGCTTGATAGAGGCATTGGTTATCCTTGGAAGGGTAATTATTCTTCTTGGCTTGAACAAAAACAGAATAGGTTAAGAATTGAGGATAAAGCTGAGGCAGATAGAAAAAAGACATTACAGAGAGAACTTGAATGGATTAGAATGACACCAAAGGCAAAGCATGCCAAATCCAAATCTCGTATTTCCTCTTATGAAAAGTTGGTTTCAGAAACAGTTGAAAAAAGAGTTGGAAACATGGAAATATATATTCCAAATGGTCCGAGATTAGGTAAAAATGTAATTGATTTTGAAAATGTTTCTAAATCTTATGACAATAAAGTTTTGATGAAAGATGTATCATTTTCATTGCCTCCAGGTGGAATTATTGGCATAATAGGTGTAAATGGAGCAGGTAAAACAACACTATTTAGAATGATTGCAGGAACAGAAAAACCTGATTCAGGAACTATTAAAATAGGTGAAAGTGTAAAACTTGCCTATGTCGATCAGCTTAGAGAAGGTCTCGATCCAGAAAAGACAATATGGGAATGTATATCAGATGGCAAAGATACAGTAATGCTCGGAAATATGGAGATGAATTCAAGAGCCTACACTGCAAGATTTAACTTTACTGGTCAAGACCAACAGAAAAAAGCAGGAAATCTTTCTGGTGGTGAGAGAAATCGTGTTCATCTTGCAAAAATTTTAAAATCAGGTGCAAATTTAATTCTTCTCGATGAACCTACAAATGACCTCGATGTAAATACTTTGAGAGCCTTGGAAGATGCTCTTGAAAATTTTGCAGGTTGTGCCGCTGTTATAAGCCATGATCGTTGGTTCCTTGACAGGGTTGCAACTCACATACTCGCATTTGAGGGAGATGGAAAAGTTTGTTGGTTCGACGGTGGATTTACAGAATATGAAGAGTATAAAATGAAAAATCAATAATTAAAAAAAATCTTTTATAAATCTTTTTTTGATTTTTAGGAAGGATAAAGAAAGATAACAAAAGAATTGATTAATTTGTTATCTTAGGTCTATAGATTTCGAGTTATATATCTGTAAGAAATTTAAGTAAAAATTCACTTCAGATAATGTTTGGTATAAGGTGGTGCGGAAGAATATGGCTGGTGGAAATACAATGGCTCTCCAAAATGAAGCCAATGCTCTTATGAGCCAGGCTCAGTGGGATAAAGCTCTTGAATTATATGAAAAAATTCTTGCTCAAGATCCTGAAAATGGAGATGCCTGTGTAAATGCTTCTAAAATTTATGCTATACGAGGAAGAATTCCAGAAACAGTTGAGAAATATCTCTTGCTTATGAAGATAAATCGTAAGTTTGGAGAATATAAATCGGCTCTTGAAAATGCCAAATGGGTTCTTAGACTTCAACCTGAGAATATTGATGTTAGAATGCTCAGTATTCAGATTTATAAGCAACAAAAAGATATAAAAGCACTTGTTGCAGAACAAATAAGGCTTGCTCGCATTTTCGTTGATTCTGGTAAAGGTGAAGAGGCTATAAAGCTATTAAAAGATGCACAAGAATATGCACCATCTGATTTGAATATAACTCTTCAGCTCGCAGATATATCTATGAGCCATGGACAGATGTCTGAAGCAGTAAATTACTATAAAATAGCAGCAAATTCATTCTTACAAAGAAAAGAATTTGCCGAGGCTTTGGATGCTTTTCGTCGTATAAAAGTTATGGCTTCTAATGATGCTAAACTTTTGATGACTCTTGGAAATCTTTATTACATATTGGGAAGATATGCCGAAGCTCAAACTGAGTATAGAAATATCTTTTCGCATGATATGAATAATAAAAGTGCTTTTATGGCATTTGGTTTTGCAAGCCAAAAGAGAAAATCCCCTAAAGATGCTCTTCTTGGATTTAACAAAGTTGTTCAGATTGATCCTACAGATCCACTTGCTCTTGAAAAGATTGGTGAGATCAATGAAGAGATGAACAACAATAATGAAGCTATTAAGAACTATGTAAATTCTGCCACTAATTATCAGCAAATTGGTGAGCGTGATAGTGCTGTAAAATTATATCAAAGGGTTTTAAAATTAGACCCCACAAATCCTACTGCAAACCGTGAGCTTACAAGTATGGGAGCTCCATTTGAATCAGATACTTGCAATGAACCTGCTGAATTTAATCCACAGATAGATGAAATTACAGATTATAGTTTTGTTCTTCCTAATAATAAAGAAGAATCTGATGTGGATAGCACTTCTTCTTCTGATTCTCACGAACATATATATTCAAGAGACAGAGGAACAAGTTCTTCAAGAGATTCTTCTGACAAAGAAGATAGAAGTCATATGCTTGTAAGAAAAGATTCAGGCGGTGGCGGAAAATTAATGGCAAAAGGCTTTGGCAAAAAAGGCGGAATGGGACGTCCAATGTTAGGCGGTGGCGGTGAAGAAGAAGATGACGGAGGAATGTTCAAGTCTAAGTTTGGTAAAAAAGGCGGTCTAAAAGGTAAAGCCGCTAAACCAGTTCTTAAATCTAAAGCCCAAAGAGAAGAAGAAGCAAGACTTCAAAGAGAAGCAGAACTTGCTGAACAGAGAGAAAGAGAAGCACAAGAAGCAAAAGCAAAAGTTAACTTATCTAAGTCTTCTGATGCCGATTCTGAATTTATGCTTCAGCCTCCAGATTCTTCTGCACAATTACAAGATTCAAAAGATATTACAACAGATATAGATCCAAATCTTCAACCACCTTCATTCGGTGGAGAAATGCCAAATGATTCATCTTTATTTGGTGGAGATTTTGGTGCTTCTGAACTTCAACCACCTTCATTTGATGATATACCAAATGCCGATGCCCCATTATTCGGTGGAGATTTTGGTGCTGGTGAGCTCCAGCCACCTTCATTTGGTGATATGCCAAATAATGATGCTCCATTATTTGGTGGAGATTTTGGTGCTGGTGAGCTTCAGCCTCCAAATTTTGGTGAAGCTCCAATAGGTAATGATTCACCATTTGGAGATTTTGGAGGAGATGTACAACCACCAGCTTTTGGCGAAGCTCCAGCAGGTAATGATTCTCCATTTGCTAATTTTGGAAGCGAAATGCAAAATCCATCTAATCAAAGTCCTTTTTCAGGAGCATTTGGTGGAGAAGTGAAGCCTCCTGCATTTGAAGAAAATGTAGGCAATGATTCTCCATTTGGTGCTTTTGGCGATGAGCAAACACCTCCTTTTGGTGAGCCAGTTGGTGATATGAATTCTCCATTTGGTGCTTTTGGCAATGAACAGGCACCTCCTTTTGGCGAAGCACCAGCAGGTAATGATTCTCCATTTGCTAATTTTGGTGATGTTCAAGCTCCTGCTTTTGGTGAAGCACCAGCAGGCAATGATTCTCCATTTGGTAGTTTTGGTGATGTTCAAGCTCCTGCCTTTGGCGAAGCACCAGCAGGCAATGATTCTCCATTTGGTGGTTTTGGCGATGCTCAAGCTCCTGCCTTTGGCGAAGCACCAGCAGGCAATGATTCTCCATTTGGTGGTTTTGGCGATGCTCAAACTCCTGCCTTTGGCGAAGTTCCAGCAGGCAATGATTCTCCATTTGGTGGTTTTGGCGATGTTCAAACTCCTGCCTTTGGCGAAGCTCCAGCAGGCAATGATTCTCCATTTGGTGGTTTTGGCGATGCTCAAACTCCTGCCTTTGGTGAAGCACCAGCAGGCAATGATTCTCCATTTGGTGGTTTTGGCGATGCTCAAACTCCAGCTTTTGGCGAAGCTCCAGTAGGCAATGATTCTCCATTTGGTGGTTTTGGCGATGTCCAAACTCCTGCTTTTGGCGAAGCTCCAGCAGGCAATGATTCTCCATTTGGTGGTTTTGGCGATGTCCAAACCCCAGCTTTTGGTGAAGCACCAGCAGGCAATGATTCTCCATTTGGTGGTTTTGGCGATGTTCAAACTCCTGCTTTTGGTGAAGCACCAGTTGAAAATACAAAAGTAGCTACTGAAACAGCAGGAGCAGATTTTAATGCTGTGCCAGATTTTGGCGATGTTCCTGCATTTGGCGATTTACCAGCATTTGGCGATTTACCAGCATTTGATAGCTCTATGGAAAATACGGGAGAAATGCCTTTAGGCTCTGCTGATAATCTTATTGAAAATTCTCAGACAGTAACTCCAGAAGCTCATACTGCAGTATTTGAGTCTTCTAATTCTCCATTTGGTAATGATGATTCTTTATTTGCTCCTTCAGCCGATCCATTTGCTTCATCTTCTGATCCTTTTGGATCAACATCTGATCCATTTGGTTCATCAAATGAACAGACTTCATCTGATTCATTATTTGGAAATAGTAATGATGTTGCTTCTTCCATTTTTGGTGATACAAGTTCAACTTCTGCTTTTAGTGTTTCTTTAAAGAAAGAAGAGCCTAAACAAGAGAATCTGGAAGAAATTGTAACAGAACCTGTTGATATCCCCATGCCTCTTGATATGGGGATGGGAGCAACATTTGGACCAGTCGAAGAAAATGTTGAGGCTCCTTCAGCAGATGAGTTGAGTAGTCCATTTGCTCAGGCTCCTTCAGCAGATGAGTTGGGTAGCCCATTTGCACAGGCTCCTTCAGCAGATGAGTTGGGGAGCCCATTTGCACAGGCTCCTTCAGCAGATGAGTTGGGGAGCCCATTTGCACAGGCTCCTTCAGCAGATGAGTTGGGTAGCCCATTTGCACAGGCTCCTTCAGCAGATGAGTTGGGTAGCCCATTTGCACAGGCTCCTTCAGCAGATGAATTGGGTAGCCCATTTGCACAGGCTCCTTCAGCAGATGAGTTGAGTAGTCCATTTGCACAGGCTCCTTCAGCAGATGAGTTGGGTAGTCCATTTGCACAGGCTCCTTCAGCAGATGAATTGAGTAGTCCATTTGCACAGGCTCCTTCACCAGATGAAACAGCTTCGGTCTTTGAAGTTCCTGAAGTATCAACTGCTACACCAGATGATATAACTGCATTTACTCCAAATGTATCACCAGATGCACCTACAATGCAATTTCCACCACGTGATTCTTCAGATATACCAACAGGTAGTCTTTTAGTTTTACCAAATCAAGTTAATATTGTTAATGAAGATTCTGCAATGAGCAATATGTTTGCAGGTCTTCCTTTTGAAAAAGATGATTTAAAATTGGAATCTAAAGATAGCAAGAAAGAAGAAAAGAAAATTTCAGCTATTGAATTGGTTAAACTTACAGAGAAGGATTTGATAGGAACTTCTGCTCCAACAGGTGATTTAAGTGAAAAAATTTCTCCTGCTAAGTTGTATCAAGAACGTTGTGATTCTATAAAAGAAAAAATTGAAGCTAAGGATATATCTGGTGCTATAGATATATATAATCAGCTTTTGGAAGAGAATCCTTCAAATGTTGAGTTGAGGGCTGATCTTGCTGATTTATATTATACAAATGGTATCTATACTGATGCTCTTGAACAATATTCAATACTTGTTGATAAAGATCCTTCAAGGACAGATTATCTCCAAAAACTCATTTTCTTGGGAATATGGGGACAAAATATTGATCTTGCACAGAAAAATCTTTTAAATATAGCTAGACTATATAAGAAAAATGGAGATATTCCAACTGCAATAGATTATTATCAATCTGTTTTGGCTGTGGATTCTGAAAATGTTGAAGCAAGAGATGAAATTGTTGACATCTATTTAGATCAAAAAATGGAAAAGCCTGCACTTCATCATTTGAATATATTGGGAAATATTTCACTTGATAATACTGAACCAAACAGGGCTATTGAGATTTTAAATAAAATACAAAAATACACAGGACGACAGGATGTTTGCTTAAAACTTGCCCAAGCTTATGATAAAGCAGGAATGTCTGAAGAGGCTTTATCTTCATATAGGTTATTGCTTACAAAGTATAGAGAGAGTTCAGATACTCAAAACATTGCTGTATGTCTTGAAAAAATAAAAACACTCACTCCAGATGATGTTTCTGTTTATGATGAATTAGCTGAAATATATAAGCAACTTGAAGAGAAAGATAAGTTGATCGAAAACAGGCTTGAATTGGGAAGATATTATCTATCTAAATCAATTCAAGATAAGGCTATTCCTGTCTTTGAGGAAATTGTATCACTTGATCCTTCAAATCAAGGTGCAAGAAAAGTTTTGATTGATATATTTCTTGAAAATAAGGTTTTTGATAAGGCTTTTGAACATATATCTATTTTATCTGAAATTTACTGTTCTGAAGATAGATTTGATGAAGCTATTGAATTATATGAGAGTTTGATTACTGAAGAACCTAAACATCTACCTGCAAGGGATAAATTGCTTTCTGTCTATCTCAAGATAGGTAAGAATGATGAAGCACTAAAAGAATTGATGTTCATGGCAGATGAATATTCTTCAGTAAATAAATGGAATGAAGCCGTAGAAGTATATAGACGAATTTTGGATTTGACTCCAAATGATGTAAAATCGAGATATGCACTTGGCTGTATATTGAAAGATAAACTTGCATCTCAAAATGAGGCTTTGGAAGAATTTAAGAAGGTCTTTGAAATAGAGCCTACATTCGAAGATAATGCAAAATCTTATATAGATTTGTTGTTTGCTTTAAAGGATCCAACAGGTGCAATGCAAGTTATAAATAAACTCATAGAAGAAGATCCTTCTTGGTCAGAGTATAAGAATTCTATTGTTGAAGAATTCAAACAAAAGGCTGATGCAGATAAATCGGATATGATAAACATATTCAACTTAGGAATCATATATAAAGAATTGAAACAGTATGATGATGCTATTAAGCAATTCCAAATAACTAAAAAGCAGTATGAATTCTTCATTGATTCAGCAATTCAACTTGCACTGTGCTTTAATGTAAAGCCAGCAATGAAATCTTTGGCTATGAGAACTCTTGCCAAAGATTTAAAAGATGCTCGATTTAAAGACAGTGAAAAAATAGAAATGAAATATGTTCTTGCAGGCTTTTATGAAGCTGCAGGCAAAACTAAGGAAGCCCTGAATCTCTACATTGAGGTTGAGACCGAACAGAAGGGATATAAGGATGCTTCTGAAAAAATTAGGTTGCTAAACAACTAATTGATATGTTTTTAATGATTTGATAATATAATTAACGCAGTCTGTGATTTTTCGGAAGCCTCGGAGGTTTTTTATGGCAAGTAAAGAGTTTGAAATGTTTGTAGAACAGGCAGATCGGCTTGCTTCACAAGGTAGGTTGGAAGAAGCTGTTGATATGTATCAACGTGCTCTTTCAATCGAACCAAATGATGTGGCAGTTAGGCATAATGTCATTAATATTTATATAAAAAGTGGTGAATTTGAACCAGCCGTTTCTGAATATCTTCAATGGGCAAAAGTGTGTCAAGAAAATGGCTTGATAGACGATGCTATTGCTGTCTATAATGAACTTAATGATTTGGAAAATCAAGTTTCTAAAAAAAGTTTCATGATGGGACAGAGAAGTGCTGTTGGAGATATAATAAAAGAACTGGTTGGAAGAGTTAGACCTGATGTTTATTACAATGTTGGAGTTCTACTCCAAGCAAAGGGTTTAATAGACAGTTCAATCGTTTATTTAAAGGCTTGCTTAGAACTTTCTCCGCCAGATTCTACTGCTCGTGTGCACATGGTTCTTGGTCAGGCATATATGAAAAAAGGTATGGACAGAGAAGCTATTGGAGAGTTTCAAGAAGTTGTAAGACTTGCTCCAATGGATGCTGCTTATGCCTATGAAATGCTTGGAGAAATATTCATTAGAGGTGGAAGAACTCCTAATAGCACTGTTAATTGGTTTAGAAGTGCAAGCGAACTTTATTTAAAAAATAGTCAAATTCTTGATGCCATAAGAGTTTTTGAGCGTATATTGAATTTTGATGCAAGAAATAAAGATGTTCTTACTGCTCTTTCAGAGATTTATTCTCAGAGAGGACAAATAGATAAATCTATAGATGTTTGTTTGAAACTTGCTAAAATTTATGAAGATGAGGGGCTTTTCGATAAAGTTGAGGCTATGTATGAGCAACTTACAGAATGGGCTCCAGATAATTTAGATTTCAGACAAAAGTTAATTGATATTTACCGTAAAATATTAAATGCAGACCCTGGAAATTTAATTGCAAGACACAAACTCATAAGTATTTTCCTAAATAATGGTTCTACTGAAGAAGCTATTCCAGAATTTCTTCTTTTGGCTTCTACATATCTTGAAAAAGGTATGTTCCAAGAGGGAATTTCTGTCTGTGAGAAAATGCTTGACATAGACCCAGAGAACTTAAAGGCAAATGAGACATTGGGAGAAATTTATTTTAGAGAGGGAGATAGTGATAGAGCTCTCGATCAATTTCTCCATGTTGTTAAGTTGCTTAGAGACCGTGGAGATACAGAAGCAGCAGATCAGTTAAATAAAGACCTTGTAAAGAGATTTCCACAACAGATAGAGATTTATTACCAACAGGCAATAGAAGAAAAGGAAAAAGGTAATTTTACAAGTGCACTTTCAATTCTTGATTCTCTTATAAAAGATAATCCACAATATAAGCAGGCCATGTTTGCAAGAGCTGATGTTTTTGTCAAACAAAATAAATGGGATGAAGCATTTGCTCAGTATAATGAGATACTTGCAATAGACCCTAATTATATTGAAGTCAGAAAGATTTTGCTTGAAAAATATCTTGCAGATGGTGACTTGGATAAGGCTCTTGCTGAAAGCAATGAAATGGCATTGAGACTCTTTAATAAGGGTGATTATAGAGAAAGTGAAAATCTCTATAGGAGAATGTTGACTTATTTGCCAGATGATCCTGAAATAAGAGAGAAAATATGTGAAGTTCAATCTGAAAGAGGACATATAGAAAAAGCTATGTCTGGCTATCTCATAATATATGAGATATATTTCCGCAAAAATGATATTCAGCATGCCATAGATATATGTAATAAAATTTTGAAATTAAGTCCTGAAAATGTTTTTGCAAAGAGAAAACTTGCTGATTTATATAAAAATTCAGATCCTAAAAAGGCTGTCGAAATTTATTCTGATGTGGCTAATTTCTATATGGATAAAAAACTTGAAAAGCCAGCAGCAGATATTTTTGGAGAAATTCTTGAGATATCGCCAGAAGAAAATGATATAAGACAGAAATTAATAGGTATTTATATTAAGCAGGTAAGATTTGAAGAAGCAACTTCACATTATAGATATCTTTTGATGGATTATCTAAAAATAGGAAATTATCCAAAAGCTCGTGAAACTGTAAAAGATATAATAGCACTTCAACCTTTCGATCTTGCAATGAGAGAAGAACTTGGAGCTATATATATTGATTATAATCTTCTCAGTGAAGCTATGGAAATTTTTGAGGAACTCGTTCATGGTTATACAGAAAAAGGCGATTCTCAAAAAGTTATAGATTTGAATTTGAAATTAGAACAACTTGCTTCTAAGCAGAAAAATCGTTCTCTTGCTTGGGATTATTCTATTAAAGCAGCTGAATTATATTATAAAGATGAAAAGTATGACGAAGCTACTGAAAAATATTTGTCAACTCTAAAACAGATGATAGAATATGATGAATATGATAGGGAAGCTGTTGTTTTTGATAGTTTAATAGGTATATATAAATTTAGAGATAATATTGATGAAGGTATTGCTAAATTAGATTCTATTGCACATGAATTTATAGAATCTGGTGATATTGATAAAAGTCTTGTACTTTTTGAGCAGATTGAAAAAGTTTATGAGAATAATAAGGAATTTGAAAAAGCTCTTAAAGTTCTTGATTTCTTATCATCACATTATGAGGAACTTGGAGATATTTCTGAATCACTCAGAGTAAGACAATCTATGAGTGATCTATACTTCAATCTTGATAAGAATGATGGTAATAGAAAAGATGATATTGTAGAGAATTACTTTACAATGATAGACTTGGCTTTGAAGAGAGATATGCCTTCTGAAGCATGTACATATTATGATGAGATAGATAAGATTAAACCAAATGATTCACCTTCTGTTTTGAGAATGGCTCAAATATTGTTTAATGCAAACTTTATGAATGAGAGTCTTCCATTCTTTGAGAGACTTTTGGAAATCGATCCTAACTCCCATGAGGCAATGTCTCATTTGGCTATAATTCATGCCAATAATTCAAATTATGATCAGGCTATAGTTTATGCTTCTAAGATATTGACAATAGGAAATATCGCTTCTGTGATAAAAGAATATCGCAAAATGGTATTTGAAAATTCTTCTGAGGGAGAAGCTCACATGAATTTAGGTAAATTTTATGAAGCACTTGGATTCCCAGAAGAAGCTGTTGCAGAATATAATGAAGCCACTAAGACTGAGAATAGTAAAGTTGAAGCTCAGAATCAAATTGGATCAATATTCCTCAAACAAAAATTTTATAATCTTGCTATATCTCAATTCCAAAATATTTTGGCTGAGGGAATTGATGATGAAGAGAGAGAACAAGCAACAAGATATAATCTCGCAGAAGCATTCTTTTGCCAAGAACAATATGAAGAGGCACTTACAATGTATGAAGAATGTTATGCAGTTGATATCAGTTATAGAGATGTTGAAGAGAAGATCGCTAAACTTGTTGAAATGATAGAAGGAAATAATTGATAGAATATAATTTATATTTTGGGGTTATTTTATGTCATCTTTTTTTGATTTCTTTTTTAGTTGGAATGCGAGCATTGTTTTTTCTGTTATTTTGATCTTGTTGTTTGTCTGGGAATTTCTTGATAAAAATTCTTCTGAGAAAAAGATTGATGATACAGAGAAAAAAGATCCGTTCGGACTTTTAAATTGATAATTTTGATTTGTATTTGTCTGGAGGGTATAAAGTGAATTTACCAAAAGGAAATAAGTTGTTTGAAAAAGTAGCACTTAATAGCAATGATATAAAAATTCTGACGGATAATCTCGCCAAAAATAAATTTTCTGGTTATATAAATTTGGAGATAAATACCGCCAATATGAGATGGAGAGGGATATTGTTTTATTCCCTTGGTTTGAATAAAACATCTTTTGAGATTGATAACAACAACAATTTTAAGTTGATGAAATCAGCTTCTCGAGTATTGGGTAAGGTTAAAAATTCGGGAGCAGTTGTATCTGTTTATATTTTTTCTCCAAAGATTGTTGATGTTTTATCTAATTTTTATCTTTTTTCCGATATAGCCAATAGAGAGCCATTGAAAAGAAAAGAATTTGGAAAACTTTTAGATGAATGCAAAGATACTGGCATGTATAGTATTATGGAAATTGAGGCAAGAGGTTCTAAAAATCTTCTCGTAATGGAACAGGGAAATTTTATTTCAGACCCTTGTGCAGAGTATTTTGGTGATATTTTGACAAACCAAGAACAGATAGATGAATTTGTTGCATTTGTAACTACAAATGGTGGAACTATAACAAGGTCTGGAATAAATTTGGAAGATATGAGAAGAAAAGAAGCTGAAGCTCAGAGAATACTTCAACTTGAAAAAGAGTTGGGAGTTATAGTAGCTGGTGGATTCTTTGCAAGTAATGATATAAAAATTGATGAAATTACTATTGGACAGTGGGGATTAGGAAAGAAAGCAGGAGTTGATATTGAGATAACAACTCATAAAGGTCTCATTACTACAACAAAATGTATTCCTGGAAAAGGAATGACTCAGGGAACTATTTCTATTCCACAGGCATTTTGTAAGAGTTTGAATGTAAATAATGGAGAGTTGATTACTGTAAGACCGTTAATTTAAGATTGATATTTTATTTTTTTGATAGGAGAAAATTTTATGAATTCGATAAAAGATGCGTTAGATGCTCTTTGTAGGATAGATGGTGTTACTTATGCATCATTTGTCGATGCAGAAGGAGAGTTGATTGAGGCCTCTGGAGATGAACCTGAAAAGTTTTTAATGCCTGGAAGTTTTGTAAATGCTCTTAGAATGCTTTGCGAGCAGATAGACTCCCAATATCCAGTTGAAAATATGAGTCAGTCTTATATTGAATTTGAAGATTTCAATTTTACCTGTGTTCCTATTGCAGAGTATTTTCTTTGTATAATAGCTTCTTCAGGTGTAAATTTAGGTCGTGTTAGACTTGAAATTAAAAAGAATAGAAAACATTTAGAAGCCGTTGTTTCTGTAAGTGAATAGTATATAACATATTGTATTGTTCTATAAGAGGAGGTATTTCAATGTCTAAAACGACTATTGAGCGGAAAATAGAAGCCTTGAAATCTTTACTTGATGAATATCCAAATGATCTTGAAACATTAGTTGCCTATGCTGAATATCAAATGAGATTTGGAAGTAGGCTTGAGGCACTTCAAACATATCAACATGCTTTATCAGTTGATAGTAATAGTTTTGAAGCTCGTTTGGGGCTTTCTGTGATTTATATGCACCATGGGCTTTATGAAGATGGTTTTTCTGAATTGATTAAAATTCTTAAATCTGATTCTAAAAATGTAGATGCAAGAATTTATTATGATTATTTTGCATCTTTACATGAGCCTTCAAGAGATATATCAGATGAATATGCAAAGTTGCCTTTGTGTGAATATACTCTTAAAGATATTAGAGTAATACAAGCACATTTTGATTCTTTAGATGAACTTTCTAAGTTGACCATTTCTGGCTTTGATGATTTGATTCAAGAGACAGATGGTGAGTTATTGTATGAATATGGTAAGGAAGTTGCTTTAAAGAGACATGAAGATATTGATATTTTTAAGAACCATCTTGTAAATTTAGAAGATAATATTTTAGATTCTATAAAAGAAATTAAAAGAGCTAAAAGAGAAAAAATTGAGAATTCTTTTCTTCAAGAAGAAAAGGTTAAGATGGAGGAAGAAGCTATTCGTCTTGAAGAGATAAGAAGAAAAGAAGAAGAAGAAAAGAGAAGACTTGAGGAAGAAATAAGACTAGCTCAGGAAGAAATTAGACGAGCTGAGGAAGAGAGACTAAGACTTGAAGAAGAGGCACGCAGAGCTGAGGAAGAAAGACTAAGAAGGGAAGAAGAAGAACGCAGAGCTGAAGAAGAAAGACTAAGAAGAGAAGAAGAAGAACGCAGAGCCGAAGAAGAGAGAATTAGGCTTGAAGAAGAGGCACGCAGAGCCGAAGAAGAGAGAATTAGAAGAGAAGAAGAAGAACGCAGAGCTGAAGAAGAGAGAATCAGAAGAGAAGAAGAAGAACGTAAAGCTGAAGAAATCAGACAGAAGATGGCAAAATATGACGATCTTAGACCAGCATTGTGTGAGGCCATGCAGACAATAGGAAAACACAGAGGAGTCAATTCTGTATTACTTATTGAGAGAGATGGTTTAGAGGTTGCCGCTATAAGTCCAGAACTTGATTATTCACTTTATCCTAAATTTACTTCTGAAGTTCTTGAATTGATTGATTCTCATTATTCTGCAGGTTCTCCATCTCCACTTTTATACGCTGTTCTTGAATATAAGGGTGGTCTTATTGCATTGAGAGTTGTAGCTTCGAATTATCTCCTTGCTGTAATTGCAGGTAGTTCTTCTAACTTTGGTGTTCTTCGTTATAGCATGGAAAAAGTCAGTGAGAGACTTTGTGAAATGCTTGATTAGAAATCATAGTTTTTAAAAGTTTGTTTATATAATAGAATTTATAGATAAGATTTTAGGTACTTTATAAAAAAAATGTTTAGACTTAATTGCTCTTTTATCCATTTAGTCTTGACATCTTGATTATTTTGTACTAAAATAGTAACGCTGTAAAATTAAGGACAGTAAAAAATTAGAATTATTGGAGGGGTTTTCTTTGAGTACTCCTGTTGTTAAAGAACAAGATGTTAAAAAGAATTGGTATGTTATAGATGCAACCGACAAAGTAATTGGTAGATTAGCAGTAGAGGTTGCTCGTATATTGACCGGTAAAAAGAAACCTGAATATGTAGATTATATTGATGTTGGCGATTTTGTTGTAATCGTAAATGCTGAAAAAGTAAAATTTACAGGCAACAAATGGAATGATAAGAAATATTATCGTCATAGTGGTTATCCCGGAGGACTTACCGAAGTTGTAGCAAAGGATATGCTTGCAAAGCATCCTGAGAGAATTATCATTAATGCTGTAAAAGGTATGCTTCCTAAAAATAAGCTTCGTGCTTTGAGACTTAAAAAGATGAAAGTCTATACAGGTGCAGAGCATCCTCATGCAGCTCAGAAGCCAGAAAAAATTGAGTTATAAGGATTTTGGAGGATATTTAAGTGCCTAAAACTAAAAGTTTGCAGAAAGCTGTTTCATATTATGCAACTGGCAGAAGAAAAACCGCTGTTGCAAGAGTTTGGATAACTCCTGGGAAAAGGTTCTATTGTCATCAATAATAGACCATTGGAGACATATTTTGGTCGTAAGGTAATGGAACTTCAAGTTCGTAAACCTCTCGAACTCGTTGGACTTCAAGGTAAGTTTGATGTAGTAGCAACTTCTGTCGGAGGTGGTATCTCTGGACAGGCTGGAGCTGTTCGTCATGGTATTTCAAGAGCTCTCGTAGGTTTTGATGAATCTCTTCGTACTATTCTCAAAAAAGATGGTCTTTTAACAAGAGACCCAAGAGAAAAAGAGAGAAAGAAATATGGTCGTAAGAGAGCAAGAAAAGGATTCCAGTGGACAAAACGTTAATCGTTTTTCTATAAAGATTTCTTTATCAATTACATCCCTCATCTGTAAAGATGGGGGTGTTTTTGTTTTAGTGAGGTTATTTTATGAATATAGAAAGAAAAATTTTATTAATATAGAAAGAAAAATTTTATTAAATCCTGGACCTGCCACTACTTCTGATTCTGTTAAAATGGCACAAGTTGTTCCAGATATTTGTCCAAGAGAAAAAGAATTTGGTGATATTATGGAATATATTTCTATGAGCCTTGCTGATGTAGT
This sequence comes from uncultured bacterium, assembly GCA_902790465.1. Classification (GTDB taxonomy): domain Bacteria; phylum Vulcanimicrobiota; class CADAWZ01; order CADAWZ01; family CADAWZ01; genus CADAWZ01. The sequence goes on from CADASF010000046.1 coordinate 24,724, forward strand.
CGCAGATTCAAAAACACATACTGCTGTGCTGTTAGGCGGTTCTGGTACTGCTGGAGTTGAGGCAGTTCTTTCGTCTGTTATTGGTGAAAATGAAAGTGTTGTTATTGTAAATAATGGTGCTTATGGAAAGAGAATGTGTGATATTTGCAAAATTCACAAAATAGATTTTGCTGAATATTCAAGTTCAAAAATAGAGCAGATAGATTTTAAAGATTTTGAGAATTTTATAGTTGAACAGAAAAAGATAAAAAATAATTTGAAATATATATCATGTGTTCATAGTGAAACAACAACTGGGCTTTTGAATAATATAAAAAGAGTAGGGGACTTGGCTAAAAAATATGATTTGCAGTTAATAGTAGATGCCATGAGTTCTTTTGCTGGTGTCCCTATTGATATGCAGGAGATGAATATATCTTATCTTGTTGCAAGTTCTAACAAAAATATTCAGGGAATGGCTGGTGTTGTTTTTGTTATTGCTTCTAAATCTCTTTTAAGTGATCATGCCCATAAAACTCCAAGAACTCTATATCTCGATATTTTCGCACAGTATGAATATTTCATAAAGACAAAACAGATGAGATTTACTCCACCTGTTCAAACTTTATATGCGTTAAAACAGGCTATAGATGAATTTAAAGAAGAGACAGCAGAAAAGAGATATGCTCGCTACAGAGAAAATTGGAAGACATTGAGAGAAGGGCTTCACAAATTGGGATTAAAAACACTTGTTAGCGATGAAGACCATTCAAATATAATAACTTCTGTAATTGAACCAACAGATATTAAAGGATATTCTTTTGAAAGCATGCATGACTATCTGTACAAAAGAAATATAACGATATATCCTGGCAAAATAAGTGATCAAAATACATTTAGAATTGCAAATATCGGAGCGATAGATAAAAAGGATATTCTTTTATTTTTAGGTGAATTGAAGAATTATTTTGAATCTTTAAAATAATTTTTTAATTTGGAATATAAGAATACAAAAATGATTGTGCATATAATTGCTGTTGGAATAATATAAGAAGCATTGTAACTGAGTACATATAATGTTATATTTTTAGGAAGTTCTTTTAAAAATAGTTTACAAAATAATAATCCAGACAGAATATGCCAAAAAGCTCTTAGACAAAATGCTAAAATAGACATCAGCCATAAATTAATTTGCTTTCTGTTTTCTTTTAAAAATCCAAGTATAAAAAAAGAAGAAAAAGCGAGGGGATAGTCAAGTAAGAATTGGATTGGATGTACAAACGCAGATGGCTTTGTCAACATCATTAATCCATAAGTAAAACATGCAATAAAACCACCGATTGGTCCTGCTATTGAGGAAAAAATCATTAGTGGTATTGATTCGAGTGATATGCCACCGCCAAAAGGTAGTTTAAAAATATCACAAAATCCTAAAATATAAGCAAGGGATAGACATATTGCCCCTTTTGTTATCAATTTTTTTACCATATTTTTATACCATAGAGTGCTTCTGCTGATTCTTCAAGAGTACAGGGAATAGTTACCAAATTGATTTGTTTCCCTGTTGATTTTTCAATCTTTGCTTTTATTGGTTTTAAGTCAGGATTGAATATTGTTATACATTCCAAAGTTATTGATTCGTTGGTCATGTCTGTTATTTTTGTTATTTTTATGCAGTCAAATTTCTTTATGCTTTTTTGAATTTTTGTCAAAAGATTATTTATAAATTCTTCCTTATCTTTTTGCCAAGAATTTATATGTTTTTTAATTGAAAATTTGCCGTTGTAATTTATTTCATTTAATGTGTAATAGTAGTAACAGTTTTTGTCATGACATTGGTGCTCATTTTCTAAATCTTCTGTCAAATATCCTCTGTGCATGTAGTAGTCGCAATATCCACTGCATTGTTTTCTCTGTTTGACAGAGCCATTTACACATTTGACTTTGAATAAATTAGGTTTTTCTTCTATTGTTCTTTTTTCGGAATTTGTATTATAGACAGCAGTCAGCATTTATTTATCTTTTTATATTTTTGGGGCTGTGAACAAACTCTAAATGAGCAACTTTTGTGCGGTTTCTTTTTTAGGAAATCAATTTTTGTTAATTCCTCTTTGCATCCAAAAAGTTGCGAAAGCAGATAACAAACTATTTTATTTTTCACAGCCCCATTAATTTTTTCACACTTTCAAATTTTTAATATAATAACAAAAAAGCCTTCACTTGTCAAAAGCGAAGGCTTTTTTGTTATTTATTTTATATTTTTTTATTTAATATTCTTTTTATGATATTTTTTTCATTTGTTTTTGACATTGCATTTTTTATTATAATATCGGCTAAAAGTTCTGAATTGTGCCTTATTTTTTCACTATCTTTATTTATTAGTGGGGCATCTATTACTTCTACTCCCATTGATTTTAATTTTTTGAAATCTGGTTTTACAATTACTGAACCTTCTTCTTGATATTTTTTATTTAGTGATTCTGGGTTAGAGTTATTTATTATAATCGTATCAACCAATTTGTCTGTAGAGTTTTTATACAATGCTTTTAAATGATCTGAAGCTGTAAAATTAGAAGTTTCTCCTAATTGTGTCATGATATTACATATATAGAATTTAAGGGCTTTTGATTGCTTTATTTCTTCTGTTATATTTTCTACTTGAAGATTTGGTAATATGCTTGTATATAAACTTCCTGGACCTAATATTACAATATCTGCTTCTTTTATCGCTTTTATAACTTCATTTAGTGGTTTACATTTTTGCGGTTTTAAAAATATTTTGTTGATTTTACCTTTGTGTTTTGGAATTTCTGATTCGCCTTCTATTATTTCTCCATTTTCCATTTCTGCACACAAAACAGTTTTTTCCAATGTAGCTGGATAAACTTTTCCTTTTATATTTAAAATATCTCCTGAAATAGTTATTGCTTTTTGAAAATCATCTCCAGCTATGTTGTTCAATGCTGCTAAAAATAAATTGCCAAAACTGTGTCCTTGTAGTCCATTGCCTGATTCGAATCTATATTGAAAAAGAGATGAAAGAGTTGATTCATTACCTGCAAGAGCTACAAGACAATTTCTTATATCACCAGGTGGCAACATTCCAAAATCATCTCTTAAACGTCCAGAGCTTCCACCATCATCTGAAACAGTAACAACTGCAGTTATATTATTTGTATATTTTTTTAGTCCTCTTAAAAGTGTTGAAAGACCTGTTCCTCCACCTATTGCTACTATTTTTACTCCCATATCGAGTTTTCTTTTTTCATATATAACTTCTACAAGTTTTTTATTTTCATAGGGAACAATGACAGAGTAAATAGAAAGAAAAAGTTGTTTTTGAGCAAATATCGTTATAAATATACCAGTTATACAAAAAAATACATCAAGATATGCAGAAGAAATTTTTGTATGAAATACAGATGATAAAAAATCAACAATAGATAATTCTATTGTAACTGCTGGATGTATATTTATTATTAAGAAAAAACCAAAACAAAATATAAGTACACCTAAACATGAAAGAAAAAACCATCTTTTTACTTCCATTCCAGGTGAAAGCCATTTTGTTAAATTTGTAAAAATATCTTTTATGTATTTCATTTTTTTATGACTTCAATTCTCTGTATTCTGTTTGTACTTTATAATTATTGTCTGTCAATGCTTTTGATAATTCGTTTGCAATAAAAACGGATCTGTGTCTTCCGCCAGTACAACCAACACCTATTGTCAAATTTGCTTTTCCTTCAGCAATAAATTTTGGTATCAGATATAAATTAAAGTCGAGAAATTTTTCTAAATATTCTTTAGTTTCATTTATGTTGTTGAGATAGTCTTTTACTGGATCGTCGTTTCCTGTCAAATGTCGTAATTCATTTACATAATATGGATTTGGTAAAAAACGGACATCAAAAATTAAATCTGCATCAAGTGGAATTCCATATTTAAATCCAAATGCTATTACAGTTATGTTTAAACTGTCTGGTTTTTGGTTTATTCCTATTATTTCAGATAATTCATTTTTTAATTTATTTTGAGATAAAGTCGAAGTATCAATTATTTTATCTGCAATTTTTCTTATTTCTTCAAGTTGTTTTCTCTCAAATGTTATACCATCTAGAAGCCTTCCATTATGTGCAAGTGGGTGTCTTCTCCTTGTTTCACTAAATCTTCTAATCAATACAGCATCTGATGCCTCAAAAAATATTATCGTATATTTAAATCCATAATTTGGAATTTCTTTTAAAGCTGTTAAAAGTTCTTTAAAGAATTTTCTTCCTCTTATATCAATTACAAATGCTATTTTGTTCATATCTGATGTTGCAGAAAGTTGAACAAATTTAGGAATTAATCCTGGAAGCAAATTATCAACGCAAAAGTAATCCATATCTTCAAGACATTTTAGGGCAAGGCTTTTTCCTGCTCCTGATAGTCCTGTTATTACAATTATATTTCCATTTACTACATTTTCATTCTCTTCTTTTGAAAGTTCTTGAATATTTTCATTTACTTTTTCTTCATTTTCCATAATATGTTTTACCTGTGGATTTTGATTTAGTTATATTATTTTAATTCTAAAAATAGTCTTTATATCCTTTTTTAGGAAAAGAGAGGAGGTAAAAGCCTATTAAAAAAAGAAAAAGTTCTTTATATTTTTTTAGGAATGTATATGAAATGCCATTATATGAATATTATGCTTATAACAGATCTGGAAAATTAATAACAGGACTTATTGATGCTCGTTCAAATAAAAATGCTTATGAAAAGTTGAAAGCAAATAATTTATTTCCTCATAAGATATCTGTTGATTCTAAGCCTGTTTCAAAATCAGCTCTTACAAATGATAGATTGTCTTTTGTATTAGTACAATTAGCTACTTTATTAAAAGCAGGAATACCTATAGATAGAGCTGTTGATTCTGTTTTAGGTCAGACTGATTCTAAAGATATGAGTAGAGTTCTTGCAAGAATAAAGACTTTTATTTTAGAGGGCAAGAGTTTTTCTGGGGCTATGAAAGAAGAAAAAAGTCTTCCTCCTCTTTTAATAAAAATGGCAGAAGCTGGTGAATCTGTTGGAAATCTTGAAACAATATTGGAAAATTATGCACTTTTTCTTGAGAAAGAATCTGAATCAGCAAAAAAAATGGTAAGTGCTTTGATATATCCAACTGTTGTTGTGTGTGCAAGTGTTTTATTGATTTTGTTTATTTTGACATATATAACACCTATTTTATCAGATATTTTTAATTCTTTTGGAAGACAACTTCCTTTTATAAGTTCAATTCTTGTTTCATTTGGAACATTCTTGAAGAATAATTTTTTGATTTTATTTGTTGTCATTGCTTTAGCTATTTTTATTTTTACAAAATATGTTCCTAAAAAAGTTAAAGATGATTTGAAAATTTTGTTTCCTTATACTGGTGAAGCATATAAATTTATGGTATATTCGAGATGGGCTAGAACTCTTGGAATGTTACATGGAGGTGGTATTCCTCTTTTAAAATCTCTTGAATCTGCAAGAAAAGTTACAGATAATGAATCTATAGAAAAAGATTTGGTATATGTTGAGGGTAAAGTTGAAAAGGGGGAATCTTTTTCAAAAGCTCTAAGTATTGTTTTTCCTCCTCTTATTGTGAATATGGTTGAAACTGGGCAACAAACAGGTGAACTTGCTAAAATGATGAATTCTGTTGCTGATTTTTATGAAAAAGAAGCAGATAGAAAAATAAATATTTTTTTGAAGTTGTTTGAACCTGCAATGATAATTGCACTTGGAATAACAATTGGATTTATTGTAGTATCTGTACTTCTTCCAATTTTTGAAATAAATTCTATTGTGAAATAACATTATTTATTAAATAGAGGAAAAAAACTTAATAATAAGAATTTTTAAAATAAGATATTTTACGTTGAGGTAATTTTTATGTTTGATGAGTTAATTCAGTTGTTACCTATCAATATAGATAAATTAGAAAAAGACAAAGATGTTAGAAAATTGAGAAATATTTTGACTAAATATAAAGACCCTACTAAAAGAATGAAGGCTGCTTATGCTTTAGGGAGAATCACAGGTGATCCCTATGATAAACAGGCTGAAACTATTTTGTCAAATGTTGCAAGTGATGAGAGTCAAGATCCTGCAATAAGAAATCATTGTGTTTTGAGTCTTGGTAAACAGCAGACAGAAAATTCTAAATTAACTCTTTTTGAGTTTTTACATAGTAATTCTGAGGCTTTAAGAGCAAGTGCTATAAGAGCATTGTCCGATTTTAAAACTCCAGATGTAGCTGTTGAAGTAGCAAATACATTTAAAGGTACTACATCTGATAAAATTATTTCTGCTGTATCTGATTCACTTGAGGGGGCAAATCAAAAAGCTGTTGTTACTTTAAATGATGCTCTTTTTAATGAGAATGAACAGCAGAGAGCTAAGGCTTGTAGAGATTTAAATTATGCTAAGTCAAAAAGAGTTATTGAATTTCTCGTCAGTTTGCTAAATGGAGAAGATGAATTTTTGAGAAGACGCTCTGCAATGGCTTTGGCAAGCATAGAATCTGAAATTGTGATATCACCTTTGATGGCGAGACTTGATAAGGAAAAGGGAGATAATTTAAAGAATTTGTATTTGGCTATTGGAAAAATAAAATCTGATAAAACCCTTGATTGTCTTTTGACTGGTCTTGATAGTGATGATCCAGATATAAAAGGTTCTTGTATTTATGGTCTATGTGAGAAAAAATCAGATAAGGCAGTATCAAGATTGATTGATATTTTATCTGATTCCACTGAAAAGGAAGAGTATAGAATTGCAATCGTAAAATATTTGGGGAAAACTAAAAATAAAAATGCAATGAATGTTATGGTTGCCTTGATTAGGAATTCTTCAGAAGCTCTTTGTAATAAGATACAGGAAGCATTGATTGAAATGAATTTACCAGATTTGCCGACACTTCTTCAGCCTTATTTGTCTTCTTCTTCTGATTCAGAAAGACTTGTTGCTGTTAAAATTTTGACTAAAATTCAAAAGCCAGGAAGTGCTTCGATGTTGTTCCCATTGCTGAAAGATAGTGTTCCTGATATAAGGAATTTGGTTATAATTGGTCTTGGTGGATTTAAAGATCCAGATGTTTCAGATGAACTTTTAAATATTGCACAAGATAGAAGTCAACCTTCTCAATTAAGAGGACAATCTACTCGTTCTATCGGTATGATTGCTGATTCAAGAATGATATATCCACTTTTTGAACTTCTCAAAGATAGTGATGAATATGTCAGAGGAAGTGCTGCTTTTGCACTTGGTAGTTTTAAGAATCCTGAAGTTATTGATGTTTTAGGAAATGCTATGAATGATAAATCTGATTTTGTTAGAAGTATGGTTGTTGAAGCTTTTGGTTATTTAAAAGATCCTAAAGCACTTGAATATCTCAAAAAAGCAAGAGAGGATTCAAGTGATAAGGTCAAGGGTGTAGTTGCAAGGGTTTTGAGAAATATGTAAATTAATTAAGGTGATTTGAATGCCTAATAATTTTGATAAAGATAAAATTAACAATTTAAAAAATGAAAATGTAGATTCATCTTCTTTTTTGAATGAATTTGCCGAATTTAAAACTCGAACAGACAATATTTTTTCAAAATTTGGAACTAAAGAAGAAAATTTTGTTAGTAAAGATGCTGTTGAGAGTAAAAAAGGTAATGTTGATAATTCAAAAAATAGTGTTTTGGGGTCAAATTCACTATTAAATAAACTTGCTGAATTAAAAGAGCAGTTGAATACTTCTTTTTCGAAATTGGAAGCTACAGAAGAAAAGCCAAGTGATGAAGATTCAGTTAAAGAAGAACCAGAAAAAGTTGATTCTGAATTAGAATCTAAAGAAGAAGAGCCTAATCCTGAAGATTCAGCTAAAGAAGAACCAGAAAAAGTTGATTCAGAATTGGAAGCTACAGAAGAAAAGCCAAGTGATGAAGATTCATCTAAAGAAGAACCAGAAAAAGTTGATTCTGAATTAGAATCTAAAGAAGAAGAGCCTACTCTTGAAGAACCATCTAAAGAAGAATCAGAAAAAGTTGATTCAGAATTGGAAGCTACAGAAGAAAAGCCAAGTGATGAAGATTCAGTTAAAGAAGAACCAGAAAAAGTTGATTCAGAATTAGAATCTAAAGAAGAAGAGCCTATTATTGAAGAACCATCTAAAGAAGAATTAGATAAAGTTGATTCAGAATTAGAATCTAAAGAAGAAGAGCCTACTCTTGAAGAACCATCTAAAGAAGAATTAGATAAAGTTGATTCAGAATTAGAATCTAAAGAAGAACCAGAAAAAGTTGATTCTGTTAATGTGAGAGAGAGAGAATCGGAAAGAGATTCTTTATTGAAAAAACTTGCTGAATTGAGACAACAGGCAAAAATTGCTATAGAGGAAAAAGAAAAGGCTAAACTTAGGCTTGAGGAAATAAAGCAAGCTGAAGAAGTAACAGAATCTGAAAAAGCTGAAGAAGTTACAGAATCTGAAAAAGCTGAGGAAGTAATAGAATCTGAAAAAGCTGAAGAAGTAACAGAATTTGAAAAAGCTGAGGAAGTAACGGAATCTGAAAAGACTGAGGAAGTTACAGAATCTGAAAAAGCTGAGGAAGTAACAGAATTTGAAAAAGCTGAGGAAGTAACGGAATCTGAAAAGACTGAGGAAGTTACAGAATCTGAAAAAGCTGAGGAAGTAACGGAATCTGAAAAGACTGAGGAAGTTACAGAATCTGAAAAGACTGAAGAAGTAACGGAATCTGAAAAGACTGAAGAAGTAACGGAATCTGAAAAGACTGAAGAAGTAACGGAATCTGAAAAGACTGAAGAAGTAACGGAATCTGAAAAGACAGAGGAAGAAGTTACAGAATCTGAAAAGATTGAAGAAGTAACGGAATCTGAAAAGACAGAGGAAGAAGTTACAGAATCTGAAAAGACAGAGGAAGAAGTTACAGAATCTGAAAAGACAGAGGAAGTAACAGAATCTGAAAAAGCTGAAGAAGTAACGGAATCTGAAAAGACAGAGGAAGAAGTTACAGAATCTGAAAAGACTGAAGAAGTAACGGAATCTGAAAAGACAGAGGAA
>CADASF010000047.1 GCA_902790465.1 uncultured bacterium
TACAACAAGCCGACAGATGTGTATTTTGGTGGCAAGAAAGTGAATTGATATTCCATCAGGATAGATAAGTCAAATAATTGAGCAGTATATGCGTAAAAGAGCTGATCTATAGTTGGTCAGCTCTTTTCTTTTTCTAAAAGTGTACTTTTAAAAATTATAAAGTTGCATTATTATTGAAAATTGCTGTAAAATTTATTTTTATATCTACAAATATTCTTTGGCGAACCGCTGGAGGAGTAAATGTGAAAAAAAATAACAAAATGGGGGAGATGAGTATAAATAGCTGAAATACTTGCTACTAAATTAACGATTTGTGTTAAATGAAAAAAAATAAGTAAATAAAAAGTTGCTATAAACCATCCAATATATGCCTGTATACTGCCACTTTGTCATTGCGAGGGAGCTGCACAAATAGTTAAAAACTCTTTAGAGTTTTTAAAAAAATACCCTCACAAGGAGGGAGCGACCGTGGCAATCTAAGCCTGTAAATTATTATTTACTTAAACGCCTATATCGTAGAATGAGGTTCTTGAGCTACTTAATAAATTATTAAATTTAAATAAAGTAGTTGAGATTGTCTCTAAATAGAGGTGATTTTGGTGTATTTTAAAATATTAATCAACTAACATAACGAGTTAAATTAAAAAATTAGGAGAACAAATAAAAAGACCGCTGGGAATTTACCGAGCAGTCTTTAGTTTTGGGGTTGGATAAGTGAGAAATTTTATATATAATAAATTTCAATAAAAAATAAGTTATTTATGAAATTGGAACGACTGCTAAAGTTTTTCCCAATGGTGCAAGAATTTTTAATATAGTTTCAATTTGTGCATTAGTATGCCCTTTTTCCATACGAGCAATTATTGGCTGTTTGACTCCACTTAATTCTTCTAATTTTTTTTGACTTATTCCCTTTTCATTTCTTGCTTTTATAAGCTCACCAATAAGAGCAACTCTTAAATTACTTTCTGCTATTTCTTCTGGTGTAAAAATAGTTTTTTCAAATTCATCCCAACTTTGACCTATTGCACTATTATTCATTTACATATCCCCTTTCTTTTAAATCTATCAATTCTCTTTTTGCTTTTTCTATTTCTCGTGAAGGTGTTTTCTGTGTCTTTTTTACAAAGTGATGTAATAAAATAAATCTGTTTTTATACCAAGTTACAAATAATATTCTATCACTTAATGGTCTTAATTCCCAAATATCACCTTCAATATGTTTTATATATGGTTCTCCTGCATATGTGCCATATTCTTTTAAAACTCGAATATAATCTCTTATTTTGTTTAGTTTAATACGACTGTCTTTATCTTTATTTTCTGTTAATTTTTCTATATATTCTTTAACAGGCTGTTTTCCATTTTTGTCTCTATAAAAATTTATTTTATACAATTTTTTTCCCTTTCTTATATTTTTATAATAACCTAAAAATTATTATTTGTCAATATTTAGGAGTTGTTGAACAAATTTTTATTATAATAACACTCTTTTATTTCATTTGTATGTATTATTTGTTGAAAAAATTCGATTTTTGTTAATTTTTTGTGAAATGTGCTTTTGCTACCTACAAATATTCTTTGGCGAATCGCTGGAGGAGTAGAGATGTGAAAAAAATAAAATGGGGAGATGAGTATAAATAGCTGAAATATTCGATTTTAAATTAAAAATTTAGGAGGCTAAAATAAAATGACCGCTGGAGATTTACCAAGAGGTCATTGTGTGTAGGGTTGGATAATTGAGAAATTATATAATAAATATTCAATAAAAAATAAGTTATTTACGAAATGGGAACTACTGCTAAAGTTTTTCCCAGTGGTGCAAGAATTTTTAATATAGTTTCAATTTGTGCGTTTGTATGCCCTTTTTCCATACGAGCAATTATTGGCTGTTTTACTCCACTTAGTTCTTCTAATTTTTTTTGACTTATTCCCTTTTCATTTCTTGCTTTTATAAGCTCACCAATAAGAGCAACTCTTAAATTGCTTTCTGCTATTTCTTCTGGTGTATATAGTTCTGCTCTTACTTCTTCCCAACTTTGACCTATTGCACTATTATTCATTTACATAGCCCCTTTCTTTTAAATCTTTTAATTCTCTTTTTGCTTTTTCTATCTCTTTTGAAGGTGTTTTCTGTGTCTTTTTTACAGGAAGCTAAAAAGTGAACTATACATAGGAAATATTTAATGTCATTCCTAATGGTTGCATTAATTTTAATAAAGTGTCTATTTTTGGAGTTGTTTCAAAAGATTCAATTCTTGCTATTGATGATTGGGGCATACCACAGATTTTAGCAAGTTCTCGTTGGCTGATTCCTTTATTATGTCTTTGTTTTATTATTTCTCCAATGATACTTGCAAGTTTTTCAATATCTTCTATTTCCTTTTTTTCTTGTGGATTTATTGATTTAATATTGTTTTTATATTCTTTCCAAGTTGTCATTTTTTCTCTCCCTTCCTTTTTAAATAATCTATTCTTTCTCTTTTTGCTTTTTCAATTTCTTGTTTTGGTGTTTTTTGTGTTGTCTTTCTAAAATGATGTAATAAAACATAAGTATTATTTTTATCAATAAAAAAATATAAAACTCTGTTGTTCCCAGGTCTTAATTCCCAAATATCATCTTCTAAATGCTTTGTTATGTTTTGTGGGAGGGCTGTTCCATTTTTAGATAAAAGTTCAATGTATAAAATTATTTGTTTATATTGAATTCGAGCGTTTTTATCATTTTCTTTTTTATTTCTTAATTCATCGATAAAATCTAAAATTTCAGATTTTCCATTTTCTTTTTCATAAAAATCAATTTCAAAAGCCATTTTTAATCCTTATTTTTTATTATAAATATATGATAGCATTTTTGCTATCATAAGTCAAGGATTTTTTATTTGTTTTTTCCTTTGATATCAACAAATTGATGTTTTTTCTCCTAAATTTATTTATAAGTGAATTTTTAATATTACTTCTCTCAAATATTCTTTGGCGAACCGCTGGAAGAGTAAAAATATGAAAAAAATAACAAAATGTGGGAGATGAGGATAAATAGCTGAAGCATTTGCTTCTAAATTAAAAATTTAGGAGGAGAAATAAAAATAGACCGCTGAAGATTTTTACCCAAGCGGTCTGTTGTGTGTGGTTTTGGGGTAGTGTGATTAGAGAGAATATTTGATTTATTATGAAATATTTTAAGTTTTAATATGATCTTCTGCTCCCCAAGGTGATCCTTCTGCAGAGCCATTATAATATACAGTATCTATTCCGAAAAAAGCATTATCTCCAATAGATATAATGTTATTGGCTATTATCGTTGTTAACTTTAATGTTTTTATAAATTTTGAACAAATTCTTTTATTATATTTTCTTCAATTATAAAGAAATTATCTTTTATATATTTTTCTTCATTTTTATTTAAATTTTTTTTATATGCTATGCCTTTTTTCTTTTGAATATCTGCAATAATAATGTTTCTTTTCTTTTCAGATATTTCATATATGGAATCGTATATTTTATTTTTATTCTGTTCATATAATTCATTTGCTTCTTTATAATTGTTAGCTTTGTTTAATGTTATAGCATAATACAAAAAAATTAGATATGTTTGATTGATAGATAAATTATCTATTAATAAATTTTCTATGTTTTTTATATTTAAATTTGCTAAAATTTTGTTATTTTGTTGATTAATAATATCTTTTAAATAGTTATTAATTTTTTCTAATTTTTCATTATGCTTGTCTATCTGTTTTTGTTTATATTCTTCTGCTTTTTTTTCTAATTTTTCTTTAGACACAAATAAACTAACTATACCTTTAATAATAATGTATATAGGATAAAGAATAATAGGCATTCTCATTGTTTTTACACCTCTTTTCTGTTTATGAGAAATTAAGTAAGCGAATTAATTAAGATAACCAGTAATATAGAATAACCATATCATACCGATTAATACTAAAATACTAAATATAATAACTGAAATAACCTCTATTTCCTGTTCTAGATCTTTTATTTTTTCCATTTCTTCTTTTATTTTATCTTGATTCAGATCAAATTCTATTTGTGTTGATTTTTTTTTAGCAATAAAAAGTTTGCATTTATCCAATATTTCTTTTATTTCTTTGACTAATTCGAGTGAATCTTTATTATTTAATTCTAAACAATAATTATCAAGCTCCTCTTTACAATTATTCTTCTTTCTAATTATTTTTAATTCATCATTTGTGTTTTCTTGATTGTCCATTTTATTATTAACCTTTTTAGACATTTAAATTTATAAATGCTTCTTTTGCATTTTCATTACCCAAATCAGCTGATTTTTTGTACAAATGTTTAGCTTTTTCGATATTTACTTCTATTCCTTCACCATATTCATACATTATACCTAAATAGTACAGTGCTTCAGGATTTCCATTTTCGGCTGGTTGTATTAAATGTTTAAATGCTTCTTCAAATTTTTTTTCTTTATAATATTTAATTGCCATTTCAAATTGTTTTTTAGAATTTGATTCTAAATTAATTAGTGCGTTTTTAGCATCTTCATTACCTTGTTCTGCCCCTCTTTTATACCAATATTTGGCTTTTTCGATATTTGTGTCAACTCCTTCACCATCTTCATATATTGATCCCAAAATGAATGTTGCCTGAGAATTGCCATTCTTTGCCAATTGTATAAAAGATTTAATAGCTTCACTATATCTTTTTTCTCTAAAATATGAAAGTGCTATTTTATATTCTTCTTCCATAAGATTTTTTTTATCTATTGTGTTATTGTTTTTATTATCCGATGTCTTATTATTGGTTTTGTTATTTGTCGTTGTATTATTTTTGTTCTCTGTTGGGTTATTATAGGCTTTGTTCTTTATTATTTTGTTGCAAGATTTGCAAATATATAAATCTCCGTTTTTTCCAATAACTTTAATACTTGAAAACAGAAAACTCAAAATTATTATATTTACAATGCTACACCAAATGCCAGTTTTTATGTAAGGATCGAAATTAAAATATAAATAATGAAAATCGTGTCCTGTAAGTGAAGACCATAAATTTAATATCTCATTGGGAAGAAAGAACATAACTTTAAATATTAATGATAATAAGATCATTAATAAAGATAATATTACACAAATACCTAATGTTTTATATGCATGATTTGTAATTTCTATTACTTTTTTTTGTCCTTCATCTTCAGTAAAAAAGTCATAAGGTATTTTCTCTAAAAAAAGATTTGCAGATATAGTTATTTTATAAATATGTAAGATTATAGTGGATAATGGGTGAATTAAGGCTATAAATATTATTATTCCCAAAATACTTATAAGTAATGGAGCAAGACTGTATGTTGTTTCCATATTGTTTTCAGAGGCAAATATTGCTTTGAATATCATAAATATCATAACGGCTATAATTGTATAAATTATATTAGTTTGATTATGTACAGATTTTGAAATTGTGATTATATACTTTAGAAAATTTACTATTGGATCTTCTATAATGGATTCTTCAAAGTCAAATTGTTGTATATTTTCTGAATTACAATTTGGACAGTAAATTTTTTGTGCATTTTTTATTTGCATTTTTTATTCCTTTTGTTCTTCAATTTTTTTTAAAAAATTTTACTCCCATAGGGCGAATTTCTAAAAGACATTTTTCTAAATAGCTGAAAAAAATATCTGCATTTTTTTATTTTTTATAATAACAATTTAGCCCATAAAGGCAGTTTTCATAATAGTCTTTTTTATTGCTTTTCTCACTAATAAGGCTTCTAATTATTTTAATGTCTTTTTCAACGGATAGTGGGTCATCTGCTCTGCCAACGATTTTAAGGCTTGAAATATTCATTTTTTTCATTCGCTCAACTGCACAGATACCGCAGGTATTCTTGTGAAACGCCATTGTAAAGAGCTTATTATTAGAAAAAGTTTCTCTTATAAAATCGCTGTCAGTGTTTTGGGTGAAGTAGAAATTATTCCGTGAATTATCTATACAAGAACACATTGAACCATATTTTCTCGCATGAAATGCACAACACTGGGAATCTGAATATTTACAGCCGTTACGCATAATAAACATTTCGTATTTTAAATCTTTATGCACTGAGATAATTTTCTCTGCATCATCAAGCTGGATATCCCTTGGTAGAACTATCCTGTCTGCACCAGCTTTTTTGTAATATCCAACGATAAGCGAATTATAGCATCCTGCGATAGTACTCATAGTTACGGAAATGCCGTATTCTCTTAATTTAGGAATAAGTGCGGCATCAGAAATAATAACACCGTCGATACTGCTGAAATGTTTGAAAATGGAGTCAAAATACCTTAGTTGCTGAGAAGAATATTTAAAGCTATTAAGTGTAAGAAAAGCTTTTTTGTTGTAAGAATGTATCTTCCTAATAACTGAATCAATATCATCAATAATAAAATTAGCCTTACTGCCGAATGAGGACATTCGGTTTATTTCTTCATAGATACCGAATTTTCTGTCCCAACATTCATCTCTGAATCCGAAATAAAATTCATCTGCACCAGCAACGGAAAATCTTTCAATATGGTCAATATCAGACAGAGGAACTAAAATATCCATGTAACTCACCTATATCGTTATAAATTACAAAGTCATCTTCACGCATATTTTCAAGGAATGAGCTGTCTATAATATCGAAAACATTTTTTCCTATTTTGACATATCCAGAATCTGAATAAATCATAGTTTTTAGACACTGATATGCACATCCCTGATCAGGAACAAATTTTTTTTCGATAGGAACATTGATAGAAGCGAACTCGCAGATATGACTTGCAGATATCTGCCTGAGCGGAAAATGAAAATAGCGTTTTATGCCATTTATATCTGCATTCATATTTTTCACAGCCATATCAAGCTCGGTAGCATTTATATCAAAACCACGAGAGTTGAGGTCGCTGATAATATCAAATATTTTGCTTGAATACTCAGAATTTTCATAAGCGTTATATCTTCTGTCTCTGTATTCTCGCAAGAGTATCCTGCCTAGTCTCAGGTTATATTTTCCATAAAAATATTCAAGCAGACCGTAGTCATTAACCACAACATTTTTTGCCATATCACATAATTTTAAAGCCTTTGCATCATCAATTAGAATTAGCTTATGCTCTGGTAGTACGGGATAAACAATATCAAAATCCTTATCTTTCAAAAAAGTGACATCAATATTGTTTATAAGATACTCAAAATAATTTCCACAGGTGTAGCTACCGATAATAAAGGAATTTTCTGCATTCTGAAAAATGCTTGTAATTCTATTTATAGGTCTGTCACAAAGATTCAGAATAATATTTTTATTACCTTTATCAAAAGCACTCTTTTTCATACTTATCAATTATCTTTCCGATCTTATACACAAGACAGCCACCTGTGCATTTGGCAGTTTTGAACTTGTAGCATGAGATACATTTTTTGTCTGTAGCACTATTTAAAGCATAAGCATCAACGGTTCTGAGATAGTAAAATTTCAAGTCTTGGATACAGGCAAAATTCCTGATGTTTGTCTTGCTGTATTCAGAAAGTCCGAAACATCTCACAGCCGTGCCGTCTGGCAGAATATCAATTACTGGCACACAGCCAGTATGTCTATTTTTAATAACTGAGAAGGGATTTTCTCTTCCCCATTCCTCGAACTCCAGCATTTCCTCAGCGGTGAAAACACATGATGGCATAATATTACAGTCGAAAAATGGAATGCAACCGAGAGCCTTGAGTTCCCTGAAAAATGTGAATATATGTGGCTTCACAATCTTGAAATAATTCAGTGGCTCATATTCATAATCTTTGCTGTTTGGAAGGCTTATGGATACACGAAGCTTATCACAGGAATATTTTTTTACAAGCTCAAGTATATAGCCGTAATCATAATCTGGCTTATAGAAATTTGCCCCTAAAGTAATTCGTTTACTGATGGAATGAAATGCTACATCAAGGCTGTCTGAAAACTCATCAAACAGACTATGCGAATTTCTTATGTCATTGCAGTTTATCAACAATCTAAATTTTTCATTTTCAAGAAGATTGATAAACTTTTTCAACTTAATCCCATTTGTGTAGATGATGCAGTTTTTGATGCGTTCATCTTCTGCGATAATATTTAAAAGCTTGTCAAATTCACAGTGAATAGTTGGTTCACCACCAATAAGACCTAATTTAGGGTCGCTACCATCAAGAAGAATGAAATCTAAAATACTTCTGAATTCATTAATAGTAATATCGCCACTGTCATTAACAAATTCATTTGCAAAGCAATAAGGGCATCTTAGATTACAGCGTTTAGTTACCATTATATTTGCCATATAAGACCTCTCAATTCATCACATCCAAGCATCCATTCTCCTGCAATCCCTTTTAAAACATCATACAGTGCTGTATTTGTGTTATTCCTGAAATATTCAAGCTTTTCGTTAAGAAGAGAAACGGCTTTTTTTATCTTATCGGACTGGCTACCTTCCATATAATTAAGCAGATTACTGTACCCTCTGTCCAGATCGGAATAGTAATCGCATAAGTCGTCGATAAGTGTAAGAATATAGCCATATGCATTAAAAAGTCCCCTATCATCGTCATCAAGCTTGGTGTTACAAAAGAGCATTTCGCAACTTATTTCAGTAAATAATACCGATTTATCAAGGATATTTTTCTCAGAGCATATTCCGTTTATAGTACATATTTCAGAATCAGCAGAGGTGTTTATTTTGTCAAGAATAAATTCATATCTGCTCATATCAGCTTTACGCAATCTATCGAAGAAAATTGATAATTCAGCAAACATAAGGTCTGAGCAAGAATCTGAAAGAGGAGGGGTAAGAGTAGTAAAATAATTATCTCTGTATGGTCTGCTTAATTTATGCAAGGCATCTTTTTTCTGTATCTCTGTACCGTTATCGAGCATATTATCCAGCACACAGCCCAACAGCGTAAAAAGCACAGAACCTCTTGCATTCAATGGTTCGAATTTTGCATTTAAAAATTTGCAAAGCAGAACGCTTATCATATTGTGAACAAGAAGTGAATTGAAAAAAGGAACAAAATGTTCTCGTTTAAGTGCCAAAATAATATCATCACTGAGTTTCAGCTTTTTGAAGGAGGATTCAAGCCCAATCCTCCATTCAGAACCACCCTCTGGTTTAAGCCCAATATCTGTAAGTGCAACATAAAGCTCTCTAAAATAGCGATTTCTTTCCATATATTACCAACCGCTGTAAGAGCTGTAATAGCTGTAGTAAGATGATGAATAGTAACTGGTTGAATAGTAGGAAGTATTTGACGAAGTTGTGGTAACTTTTTTGGCAGCTTCTATCTTAGCATTAAGTCTGTCATATTCAACTTGAGCCTGAACATGCCCAGCATTTATAGCTTTTTCATACCACGAAAGAGCGGTTTTGTCATCTACAGAAACACCATTTCCGTTTTTGTAAATCTCACCGAGGAAAAAGCAACTACCTGCTGTTTGAGAGAATTCAAAGCATTCTCTTGCAGTCTGATAGTTTTCATTTTTCATATAAAGCTCACCCATTCGTTCATGCATGGTCTTATCGACACTTCCGCATTTTTTTGCAACTTCATAGTATTTCAGGATAACTGGTATCTTTTCTGCATTAGCCTCTCCCTCCGAGTACTCATAATAATAGATATTTCCTGCTAATTTCAATGCATCGATGATTTTAGCAGCACCAGCTATATTAAGATATTTTATACATTCATAATAATCGTTGCCATCCTGAGGAAATCCATTTTTTTCGAGTGCTTTATAAAGTTGTTCACCAAAATAAAAAGCAGCCTCACCGATACCACAGTCAGCAAGAATTTTTTTTTCGTCATTTGTCAGCTCAAAATACTCCTTGCTTTTTTTCCACAAAAGCACGCCCGCTTTTTTTTCACCAGCATATAGTGCAGCAAAGAGATATTTTTTTGAAAGCAATTTATCTTTGTCAATATAATATTTACCAATGAGGAATAGGTCTTTACTTCGTACATATTGTTCATTTTTAAGAATGATCTCTGTACAATTTTTCTCCATATCGGAATACTCACGGGTGAGGTCAATTTTGATATGATCTAAAAATACAGAACAGGTGTTAATGTTTAATAATTCCTGTACCTGAATTTTTGAAAGCTTTTCATTAAAGAAATATTTCATCAGAACATCAGCTACCTCGGAGTACCCTTCTTTATCTTTTAGCTTGTTGCCAAGCGACCTAATAATCTCAGCTGAATCATCTTCGGGAAAAGATTTGTAGATAAAACTGAGCTTTGCGATAAGTTCCGCAATATCCTCTCCCTTGTCGTTATTTTTATCGCTCGTACCCAGTATTTTTTCAATATTATCAAGCTTTTCCAACATATTTGATGTGATAGTTTTAAGCTCATTTGCATATTTCTCTATCTCATTGTCCATCTTTTCCGAATATTCATTCCTAATTGTTTTGAGATCTTCCTCAACAATACTATCCTTGAATAAGAGATTATCGTTGAGCATTTTAAATTTATCCATCAATGCATTTTTCTCTCCAGCGAGATACCATAAAAGCTCAGAAAGCAAACTCTTCATACGGATATAAAAGCTTATTTTAGACTTGCATCTTACATTAATTAAGGTATTGGCAAAATTAATGGCTGATGTATTTAATTCTTGATTATGGTACTCAATATTGTGCAAATTGCAGTAATCCCTGAGAGATTTATCATTTTTGTTATCGATATTGTCAAATGAAACTATAGCTACTGGGTGGTCAAATAAATTTATGCAGTCATATCCATCGGTGCTAATAACAAGCACATCAACCAGTCTGAATAATGCAGTTCTTACAGTATTTTTATCGTTCTTTTTTATAGAAGGGATATTGATTAGCACACTATCATCAGTCATAGAATCATCTGGTGCAGAGAGAAAATAGGCAAGCCCTCTAATATTGATCTCATATTTTTTCGCATTGCTCATAAGCTCATCGTATTCATTTTTTGTGAAAACAGCGGTGTTCTCGTGAATATTATAAAAACAATAATCCCCACTTTTGCTCTTATGATGAATAACAGGTAATGCCTTATCATCAGGGCTTACTACACCAATAACAGTTTTGCCGATAATTTCTGGGAAGTTTATATAGAGTGAAATTTGTGAGACAATGGCTTTTATTTTATCGATGATCTCATATTTTTTGTAATAGCCAATCTTCTCGATAAACGGGATTAGAGTATTATCAATATCAAATCTTAAACTATCCAGCTTATCTAAAATTTCCTTTTTATCCAGCTCATCTTTTTTTATTGAATTATCATTCAACTTGGAGAGTAGTTTATAGAAATTCCTGTCCAAATTTTTCACTCCTTTACTTTTCGGATATTTCGTCACAAAGCTTTTTAATACAAACATCAAAATCGTTAATACGCTCTAATAGTGTAGATATCTGTGAATTGCAGGACGAATAAACATCTATTATAGCATCAATATGTTCAGGATCATGAACCTTAGAAATAGTTTCGCCAATATGCTGAGAAAAATCACGAAGTTTTTTTATTTTATCATTTACAAGATTGTGGACTTCATCTGATATTTCATCAAGTTGTTCTCTGAGATTTTTTTTATTCTTAGCTTTTTTATCAATTTCATCAAAGTATTTTTCCAAAACCTCATCACCGATAACAGTCTTTCCGTCTTTTGAATTATATGCGATAATATCGTATATTTCAATGCCTGCTTCTGAGAGTCTTTTTCTTGCATTATCAATCTTCTGTTTAAGATCGCTTTCGGTTACCAAATCAGCCATACTGAAAACAAAAAGAATTTTGTTTGAATTTGTCAAAGAGCGGATAAAATCAATATCCTGATTTTTAATAACATTATTACTCTGTGTTAGCCAGATAAGGTAATCTACAGCCCTTAGTTGTTCAGCCGCCTTTTCAAAATCTAAGCTATCAGCTTTCAGATCACCGTCAGCTTTGGAGTAGCCAGGAGTATCAAGAATAGCGATATTCTCATATTTAAACTTATTAGAAAAGACTACGATATTTTTGATTATACCTGCAAATCCCAAACCATATTCCCTTTGAAACTGATGTGCTATGGCTTCAATTGCATCATCATCTGCTTCAAAAAAATTGTTGGAATTTGAGATAATTATATTCTTTTTTTCCTGAGCAGAAATAATATAAGTTGCAACGGAAGTTGTAGGGTCTTGATCCTCTGGAAGGCTAACATTTGTAAGAGCGTTAATGAATGCAGATTTACCTGAACTGAAACCGCCTCCAATTCCAATTGTACACTTTTTATCGATAAATTCCAGCTTTGAGGTTTCACGAATTTTATCGCATAATTTTAACAATTTACGATATATTTCTGTTTCGCCACCTAAATTCAAGTTAGCCAACACTGGAAACAGTTCATTCTTTACGATAGCTTCAAATTTTACATTAATTATATTCTGTGTATCTATTTTAAGAATATTTTTAAGTAATTCCAGCCCTTTTTCTGGATCGGAAAGATACTGGTTGGAATTTACCTCCACTATTTCAACATCTTCAAATAAAGCCATATTTCACTCCATTTATGCTTTACGGATCATTTCCTTAGCATTGGAAATGAACTCAATAAATTCATTGTACTTGTTTTCATATTCCTCTTTGTCTTTAAGCTGTTTTTTTAGAGTTTCAATATTTTCATTGAATATCTTTACTATATCATCAATAAAATGCGAAGCGTATTCATTCATTTTGTCTTTAAGCTCACTTCCAGCATCTCTAACATTTTCTTCCATATCATCAGCAATATTGTTCAGCTCTTTAATAAATGCAGTTTTAAGAACGGATATATTCTCATCCATAACGACACCATTTCTGGTTTTACCAGAAAGAGCACTAATAAGGTTATTTTTATATTTTTCAAAGTCAATTTTAATATCGGGAAATGTTATTTTATTCAGCACAGTTTCCAGAGGAATTATTATACGGTCTTCATCTAAGTTTCTGTCATTGTCCTCGAAAGCTTTGAGAATGCATAACTTTATTTTTTCTTTAAGCGAATCGATGTTGACAATTTTTTTAAAGTTTGCATAAACAATATCATATTTGCATCTGTCTGTGTATTCTCTAAGAGCCTTTAGAGCATCTTCAAACAATACCTTACTGTGGTTGATATACTCATTCCAATGCTCAGTTTTTTCCCATAACCACCAACCAGAGGTAGAGGAATGATGTTTAGTTTCGGTATATTCATCAACCGTGATACGGTCATGATTTTTCTGCTCCTTTTTAATATTCCCAATGACCTCCTCTATCTTCCAAGTTGTGTCATTAGCAGCATTTTCAAATAGATTCTTAACTATTATTCGTACCGAATCAAGGCTGAATTCGGTATTTTGCATACGCTGTTCAAGGTCTTTCAATTTCAAATTACGGAGATCTTCTCTTCTTTGTCTAGATTGAATATTTATATCCTCAAGCATTTTAGAAAAAACTGCACACTGTTTTTTTTCAAAGGTATTTATACGCTCATTAATTATAGTTTCTTTGTTTTTTCTGACCTCTTCAAAAACTTTTGTACGGATATCCATTATCCCCGACATATTCTCAAGCATAGATTTTTTAAAATCAGGGAAATGTTTGAGGTTCTTTATCATAAGTTGCTCATCAGGATTAAGCGGCATATTATCTCTTAATTTCTTACTTGCAGTGAAAGCCAAAGCAGATAGCATTATAGGTTTTGAACTTTTTAATTTTTCGACAAGCTTATCATTAAGAGTTGTAGCAGCACATTCCTTTATATTTTCCTTAGCTGATTTGTAAAGATTATTTCTTGTGCCAATATATGCTTCTTCAAAATTAGGTTGTTTCCTGATATTATACTGCAAAACAGCCGCATCGAACTTACTGGCTATTATATAGACATCATTAATGCCTTCATTAGGCAAAGAAGTTAGCATGAAATTCATATCATCTCTACCGAGGAACTGTCCAGAATAACTCAGAAGGAAGACGGCATCACACGCCATTAGAAACTTTTTAGTTGTATTGCTTCGTGAAAGAATAGGGTCATTAAGACCGGGAGTGTCGATTATCTCGATACCCCTCAGCATCTCTTTTGCAAGCTGAATTTCAGTATATTTCACAAGAGGAGTTAGGTCGCCGTCAGAGCCGACATATTTGTTTAGATTGGCAAGATACTCTTTTTCGTTATCAGCATTTCCCTCGATTATGATCTCTTTGCCTATGTATTTATTCTTATCAACCTTAGCTCTCTCTTGCATCATCTGAATTACTTCATAACAAGCTTTTAGACCAGAATCAATTTTGTCTGAGTTTAGTCTGAAAAATTCATCTCGGGTCATTTTATGCACAGGTTTCTCATTTAATCTTGATAATGGCGTTCTTCTTTTATTCCAGTTATTATGCTCTTCGTTCTCTCTTGAATATTTTTCATATTCTCTATTGAGTTCATCAAGTAAAAGTTGGCTATTTTTCTCGATGCCAGCCCAATCGCTTTCGTCATAGAAAACTATCTTTGCTTTAGGGGTATCGCTATAGCTTATTTTAGTCAGTGCAGCCGTCATAGGAGTCGGAGCTTTAGGCAGAATGTCCTCACCATCGAAAATGAGGGCATTTAGAAATGAGGATTTACCAGCTTTGACTTCGCCTACGATACCCAACTTTAGAGTGCGGTTGCCGTCCATGATTGCATCAAAATTATCTGAAAAATTCTGTACTGCCTGAGTGAAATTAGTAACACTTTCAGAAGAGCAGAACTCTCTGCCTTCCTTCTCAATTTTAGTTCTAAGATTGTTCAATATTTCTTTTAATGTTAATTCAGACATAACATACACATCCTTATGAATATTTTTCTACAAGAGCATTAATGCTCGCAAGTGCTTCGTCAATATCATTAATGTATGCATTATTCTCATGAGTAGCAACATCCATTCTTGCCTTAGCCTGTTGCATAGCTTCGATCTCAATGTTGATACTTTCATTTATTTCCTTTTCAAGTTCACTAAGCATAGCCTTATCAAGCTCTGCAACGGTGGACTGCACTTCAGGTCTGAGCTTGCTGATTATCTGAGGAATAACCTCACTAACCAGCTTCTCTCTCAACATTCTGGGTTCCCTTTCTTTATTGAATATATTCAATATCTCTGGCAGGAAAATAATTATAAGCTCCAGCCATGGTGCAATCACGCCTGTAACCTGAGCAAGGACAGTAGTAATGACTTTGTACACAACATTAAGATTCTCGCCATTTTCAAGAATACTTTTAAGAGCATTGCCCTTTGCCTTTATGTTCTCAATTGCAGCTTTAGCGGAGTTGAGATCGAAATTCACATTTGCCTGTGATAATAAGCTTTCAGCGAATTCATCAAAAGTATTTCCAGAATATGTCTTTGTAGCATTCACAAGAATTGGACGAATGATGTTATTCACCTCAGAAGTAAATTCATTACTACCTGCTTTTAGAGCCACAATGAGCTGATTCTGACTATTTAAAAGTGCATTTTTTACATCATTTAGAATACGCTCTGTAACATCGCTTCTGAATCTATCTTTTAGCTTTGACTTTTCGGATTCAAGTTTCTGGAGAAGGAGATTTTTGGTATTTTCATGTCTTTTTATTTCATTTTCATATTCAGTGGTATCAAGTGGCAAAGTTAGCTTATAGGTTTCAAGGGATCGTTTACAACTTTTGACAAGCATTAGTATATCTGGGTAAAAACGCTGACTGAAGATACTCTCCTTATCAAAGCTGTTTATCAAAGAAAGCACCTTATCAGCCGTACTATCGTCGAATTTTGACACAGCAAAAACAGGAATATTTCTGCCAAACATCATTGAAGCGATATTTGCAATATTTTGGCAGATGTTTTCCATATCTTCATCTGTTTTAAGGTCTGATTTGCTGACAGCTATCGCAAGATTGTTGTCATAATTTCTTATCTCATTTATAAAATCACGGTTATTCTGCTTGATAGTACCATCATCAGAATCAATAACGAGGATATATGCGTTACCGTTACCAGCATATCTTAGGATAGCCTTATTATGATTCACTATCATAGAATTGAAGCCTGGCATATCAATAATAACAGTATCAGAAATTTTGGTAAGATTTTGAGAATCAATATGCCAACGCAAATATTCATATTTTTCAGGGGAAATGATTTCACTATCGTTTATTCCAAATATGTCTTTGCCAGATTTTGAGAATGCTTCAATATATTCTTTATTATTATAAACAATCTCACTTGCAATAGCAGTTTCTGGGGTCTGATTTTCGACAAGAAGCTCCTTACCTAAAAATTTATTTATAAGTGCACTTTTTCCTGAGCTAAATGCCCCTACGAACATTATTTTCAATGTATGCTCATTCACATCATCAATGAGCTTTTTGTTTCTTTCATTGATAGTATGTAGCTCATATTTTTCACATATATCAATTATTTTTTTTAGGTCATTTATAGTATTATTTTTCATAATAAGTTATTCCGATCCAGATATTTTTAATGCTAAAATGATAAATTGAATTATACTGCATTTGTCAAATTTTGTAAACAGCTTTAAAAAAACACTCAGGTTAGTTTCATAATTTTATAGAATGCAAATTTTAAAATATATATTTATATTATAACATATAGAGTATGACAGAAAGTGTCATTTTGAAAAAAAATAATAAAAAAGGCTATGAAAAAAATTTCTTTTTTCATAGCCCCGTTGTTGTTATTCTTCCTTTTCTCACGCTTTATTTAGAGAATGGGGACATTTCTCTCAATGTAGAAATTACCTTTGGGAAGTTTTCAAGCACATAATCAACTTCTTCTTCTGTATTGAATTTACCAAAGCTGATCCTTATCGAACTGTGCATTCTCTCTGTTGGCAATTTCATTGCATTGAGTACATGTGAAGGGTTCAAATCGCCTGAACTACAGGCAGAACCTGTAGAAACTTCAATGCCTAAATGATCCAAAAGATACAAAATAGCTTCGCCTTCGATTAGATCAAATGAAATATTTAGCGTATTATATACTCTATTTTCTCTATCACCATTTATGTAAGAGTAGGGGATTTTTTCCAAAAGACCTTTTTCAAGGCGGTCTCTCATCTTCCTTATTTTTTCTTCTTCAGAAGATATATCACGCATTGCAATTTCTGCAGCTTTTCCAAGTGCAATTATGCCGAGCGTGTTTTCTGTTCCAGCTCTTCTTCCGTTCTCTTGATGACCTCCTGAAATGAGGCGAGAGAGTTTATGACCTTTTTTGATATAGAGAACTCCGACACCTTTTGGAGCATACATTTTATGACCTGAAAGTGAAAGAAAATCTACATCGAGATCTTTAACATCTATTTTCAATTTTCCAGCAACCTGAACAGCGTCTGTGTGGAAAAGAATTCCATTTTCATGTGCTATTTTTGCCATTTCCTTTATTGGCATTATTGTTCCTGTTTCATTATTTGCGTACATAACAGAAACAAGAGCCGTTTCAGGATTTATCATTGTCTTTAGGTCTTCAGCTTTTACTATTCCATTTTCGTACATTGGAAGATATTTTGTCTTTATTCCAAATTTTTCTAAATCTCTGCAAGTTTCGAGAATTGCTGGGTGTTCTACTGGCGAAGTTATTATTGAAATCTCTTTATTTGGATTTTCAATTTTTTTGAAAAGTAAATCTTTTAAAACAGTGTTATCAGATTCTGAACCGCCACCTGTAAACAATATTTCTTCAGGCTCGGCATTCAAAAATTCAGCAACTTTTTTTCTTGCTTCTTCAACTTTTTTTCTTGCTATCTGCCCATGTTTTCCGTGGCTTGAAGGATTTCCAAATAGATCGATTGCCTCTTCTATAGCTTCTTTTACTTCAGGAGCTATTTGAGTTGTGGCATTGTTGTCAAGATAAATTCTTTTTTCCATTTGTTCACTCCGTTATTTTTCTTCAACTATTGAGCAAGATGTGGATTCGTTCAATTCTTTGAGAAGTGCCTTTGCTTTTTCGATACAAGCTCCACAGCTTGTTCCCAATTTTGTCTTGTCTTGAAGTTCTTCAAATGTCTTTACATTGTCATTATAAAATAGTGATTCGATTTCGGCTCTGTCAACATCTAAACAAGAACAGATGATTTCTCTTCTTTTCCAGAAGATTTTGTCAGCTTTTCCGTGTGTTTCGTAATAATTTTCGATTGCTGCTCTAAGTGCTTTGTCTCCCAAAACTGAACAGTGAAATTTTTGTTCTGGTATTCCACCGAGGACGGCTACAATATCTTTTGGAGTAACTTTTACAGCCTCTTCTATTGGCATTCCAGTTACCATTTCTGAAAGAACAGATGTACTGCCTATTGCAGAAGCACAGCCATATGTTTTCCATTTGCAGTCTTTTATAATGTCTTTTCCGTCTTTTTCTTCAACTTTTATGTAAAATCTCATCATATCGCCACATTTGATGTTGCCGACTTCTCCAACGCCATCTGCATTATAGCTTTCTTCTGATTCTTTAAGTACATTGCGTGGATTGAAAAAATGATCTTTAAGTTTTTCTGTATAATCCCAAGCCATTTTTTTATTTCTCCTTATATTTTGTCAGGATTTTTCAATTTTTATTGATGATTGTATGCAAAAATTTTGCTTTTCTCGTTTATATAGATAACTTTTTTAAAAAATGGATTCAAAAAGAAATTAAATTTTTCTCTGCATTATTTTATCACATACAAAATAAAATACAAGTGCTTTTGTATTTTATTTTTGAATCCATTAGGAACTAATTATTCCTCTTTTAATTTCTTCAAATATTCTTTGGCGAACCGCTAAGAACTAAAAATATTAATAAAAAAATATAGGCGAGAAATGTATTTTTTGGGAAAAAATTTTTTAAGAGGCTATTTTTGAAAATTTTGAGTTAGGAAATGAAAAAAGAAAATAAATACTTCACAAAATAGTTATATATATAATGATACAGTTCCAGTATTAATGTTTCAACCAGTATTAATGTTTCAAAAGGAATATATTTTATTTCACCTAATAAATAATATTACAATACTTTTATTTGTGAGAGGGAAAACATGAAAAAGATTGTTGCTATAAATGCAAGTCCAAGAGCTAATTGGAATACAGCACAGCTTGTTAAAGAGGCTGTCAAAGGTGCAGAATCAGTTGGAGTTGAGGTTGAATATATCGATCTATATAAATTAGAAAAATTTACTGGTTGTATATCTTGCTTTGATTGTAAACAACCAAAAAGTTATGGAAAATGTACTTGTAAAGATGCTTTGACTCCTGTTCTTGAATCAATAAGAAATGCAGATGGTTTAATTATGGGAACACCAAATTATTTTGGAGATGTTACTGCTGGCTTTAGGGCTTTATATGAGCGTTTAGTTTTTCAATATTTGACATATAAAATGGATATAAGTTGCAATACTCGTAAAATTCCAGTTTTATTTATTATGACAAGCAATCTTCCAGAAGAAGCATATCCTCAACATGGTTATGATAAAAAAATAGAAAGTTATAAAGAAACTTTTGATTTATTTATTGGTGAAACAAAAATTTTTATCAGTGGAAATACACTTCAAGTGTCAAATTATAAGCCATTTGGTTGGACTCTATTTGATATTGAAGAAAAAAAGAAACGCCACGAAGAAGTTTTTCCAATTGAAAAAGAAAAAGTGTTTGCCTTGGGTAAAGAAATGGCAGAAAAAATTTAGTTTTGGAACTGAATCTTTTTTTTGAACACTTATTGATTTATTCCAGGAAGAAAAGTTTTTATAATTAGTAAAAGGAATATATTTTATTTCACCTAATTGTAATAATATTACAATACTTTTATTTGTAAGAGGGAAAACATGAAAAAGATTGTTGCTATAAATGCAAGTCCAAGAGCTAATTGGAACACAGCACAGCTTATTAAAGAGGCTGTCAAAGGTGCAGAATCAGTTGGAGTTGAGGTTGAATACATAGATTTATATAAATTGGACAAATTTTCAGGTTGTATGTCTTGTTTTGCTTGCAAACTTCCCAAAAATTATGGAAAATGTATATATAAAGACGCTTTGGCTCCTGTTCTTGAATCAATAAGAAATGCAGATGGTTTAATTATGGGAACACCAAATTATTTTGGAGATGTTACTGCTGGTTTTAGAGCATTATATGAGCGTTTGGCATTTCAATATTTGACATATAAGCCTGAACAACCGAGTTGTAACAATCATAAAATTCCTATTTTATTTGTTATGACAAGCAATCTTCCAGAAGAATCATATCCACAGTATGGCTATGATAAAAAATTAGAAAATTATAAAAATACTCTTGATTTATTAGTTGGTGAAACAAAATTTTTTATTTGTGGAAATACCCTTCAAGTTTCCAATTATGCTCCTTTTGGCTGGACAATGTTTGATCCTGAAGAAAAAAAGAAACGCCACGAAGAAGTTTTTCCAATTGAAAAAGAAAAAGTGTTTGCTTTGGGTAAAGAAATGGCAGAAAAAATTTAGTTTTGGAATTTTTGTCGATGTGAAATGAAAAGAACCTAGAAGCAATATTTTCGAGGTTCTTTTTTTGTAACTGATATTTAAAATTTGAAATTTTTTTAGTTATGAGTGAAGCTATGCTCGGCTAAAGACCGACCATCTTCTGATTGGAAAGTAGCTGTTGCTTCACAAGTCTAAGCCTCAGAAATGGGAGCTATGTTGAATTG
>CADASF010000048.1 GCA_902790465.1 uncultured bacterium
TTTACAAGAATATTTAGACCAACGAAAAGAATCTTGGTATCGTTCAATGTTTGTGATGTTGCTTCGTGGTGCAGGTGTAATATATTTTGCCGAAGTACATACATTTAAAGGTCGTTCAGATGTCGTTATAGTGTTTAAGAATAAAGTATTAGTTGTTGAATTTAAGTTAGCAAAAAATTCATCAGAAGTAGAGAAGAAGAGAAAAGAAGGCGAAGAACAGATAAAATCAAGAGATTATTCTTCTGCTTATGTACAAAATAATCGAAAAGTCGTTAATCTCGTTTTAGTCGCAGATGATGAAAAACGACAGATAGTAATGTAAAAGAGCGTATTTTTTGAGGATTTTTTATGGCAAGAACGATGGATTTTACAAAGGGAAGCATTTCCAAACAGATGTTTGAATTTGCTACCCCTCTTTTTTTGTCAAATATGTTACAAGCCGTCTATAATATTGCTGATATGGCTATTATTGGAAATGTTATAGGTAAAGTTGGACTTTCTGCTGTTGCTATTGGTGGAGATATCGCACATTTTTTGACTTTTCTTGCAATGGGATTTTCGAGTGCAGGTCAAATAATTGTAGCACAACATGTGGGAGCAGGACATAGAGATAAATTGGGCAGAATAATTGGAAATCTATTTTCGTTTTTGCTTGGAATTTCACTTATTTTAACTTTAGTTTGCTATTTTTTATGCCCTTATTTTTTGTCATTGATGAATACTCCAAAAGAGGCTTGGGATATGACACTTGACTATGTCATAATCTCTATTTTGGGAGTATTTTTTATTTATGGCTATAATGTTGTTTCTGCTGTTCTGCGTGGAATAGGTGATTCTAAAGACCCATTTATTTTTGTTGCAACTGCTGCTATTGTAAATGTCATTTTAGATGTTCTTTTTATCGTTGTTTTTAAGTGGTCTGTTTTTGGTGCTGGACTTGCAACTGTAATCAGTCAAGGAATTAGTTTTATTTGGGGAATCATATTTTTATTCAAAAAACAGAAGGAATTAAATATTGAATTAAAATTACAACATCTTTTATTTGATAGAGAAATTATTGGACTTTTGTTAAAACTCGGTATTCCTATGGCAATTAAAAGTGCCTCAATTCATCTTTCAAAATTGTTTGTAAATTCTTCTGTCAATTATTATGGAATCATAGCTTCAGGTGCAAGTGGAATAGAAGCAAAATTAAATATGCTTGCAAATTTGATTGCAAATGCTGTAAATGTTTCAAGTAGTACAATGGTTGGGCAGAATATAGGAGCTGAAAAATATGATCGAGTTCCCAAAATCATATTGGCCGCATTTTCAATAACTTTTACTGCTGATTTGATTTTGATAACACTTATTATTTCTTTCCCAAAATTTATATTTGGCATTTTTACATCTGATTCAGAAGTTATAGGGGCTTGTTTCCAAATGTTGCCTTTGTTTGTGGCATTGTTTTTGGCTTCTGCCCTTCGTTCTCCGAGCAATGGATTAATTGATGGTACAGGTAATTTTAAATTAAATTTTCTTGTTGCAATTTTGGACGGAATTATAAATAGAATCGGATTTGCTATTTTGTTTGGTAAAGTTTTAAACTGGGGCTGGATTGGTTATTTGTGGGGAGATGCAGTCGCAGGATTTACACCATTTTTTATAGGTCTTGTCTATTTTTTGAGCAACAGATGGAAAACAAGGAAGTATATTATTTCAAAGTGAAATATTTTTTGTGATTTGAATAAAAAAAGGGAATGAGATTATGAAGCGTTTTAATAAAGATAAAAAAGGCTTATATAAGAGAAGAAGAGAAAAACACAAGAAAGAATATTTATTGTATAAAATCAATGAGGAAAAAAAGAGGATACCGAAAGAGTCTGATTATTACCTTGATAAGGAATCTTTACACAAAAATGATAGTTTTAGTGAAAGATTAAAAAGATTTAGTATTATTGAACCAATGAAATTGATATTAGGTAAAAACAGCTCCATTTGTAAATGGCTTTATTGGCTCAATGATGTATTAGTTAATGGAGCTTCATTGCGTGAGAGATTTCATGAGGATATTCAAGAAAAATATATCGACAGTTTGGATAAAAAGAGAAAAAATATATTTTTGTTAGGTATATGTATTTTTCTATTCTTTCATTTCTTTCGTGAACATATTTTTCCACATTTTCCAATAATATATAATGTAGTTGACAGTGCAGTTAAGATTCCAGTGTATATACTTGGAAGTATTACAAATTTAATTGGTATAAGAGATGATGCTGTAAGTTGTCTGTTTGGATGTTTAATGATGCCAATTCTTTATAGTGCTTGTGCATTTGTGGAAATTGCAATTTATGTAATTATAGCTTACATTTTATATTCTATATATGAAATTGTATTTGTAAAAAAGAAGTAACTTAATGTGAAAGCCTGCCTAAATTCAATTTTAGGCAGGCTTTATTCACTGGATACTAAAGGCTTAGTTTTGTTGTTGCAGGTTTTGTTTCTGACAATATTTTTCCGTTTCTTACAGAATACAAAACTGTTGATTTGTTTATCATTACATTATAGAAATTGTCTGCGTTTAGAACAATAAAGTTTGCAGGATTGCCTTCTTTTATGCCATAGTTTTTGTCATCTATGTGAAGAGTTTTTGCTCCGTTATATGTTATCAATTTGTAGGCATTCATAATTTCTTCATGTGAGAGCATGTGTGTTAAATGCAATCCCATTGAGAGAACTTCAAGGAGATTTCCATCACCTATTGGATACCAAGGATCTTGAATGTCATCGTGTCCAAATGAAACATTGAGACCAAATTCGAGCAATTCTTTTACTCGAGTTATTCCACGTCTTTTGGGGAATGTGTCAAATTTGCCTTGAAGACTGACATTTACAAGTGGATTTGCAACAAAATTTATTTTACTGTCGATAAATCCGTGTATTCTTCTTCCCATATAGGCATCACTATATGAGTGCATTGCTGTTGTATGACTTGCTGTTACTCGATCATATAGTGAATATTCAATGGCTTTTACTGCAAGTGTTTCAAGACCAACTGAAGAGGGATCGTCTGTTTCATCACAGTGTACATCTACAAGTAATCCATTTTCTGCAGCTAAAGAAGTTGCAAAATCTAGAGAAGCAACTGCATATTCGTGAGAATATTCATAATGTGGAATTGCACCTATGCCATCAACTCCTAATTTACAGGCTTCTTTCATTTTTTCCTTTGCCCCTGCATGGCTTTCGATTCCGTCCTGTGGAAAAGCAATTAATTGAATCGTTACGAGTTCTTTTAAATCCTCTTTTAATTTCAATAATGCTTTTATTGCACGATTATTAACAGAATCTGTATCTACATGAGTTCTGATGAATTGGACACCGTGGCTGACTTCTTGTTTTACTGCTGTAAGTGCATTTTGGTAAATGCTCTCTTCTGTTAATTCTGCCTTGATTTTTGCCCAATTTGAAATTCCGTCAAACAATGATCCAGAAGCAGAGTGCAGAAAATGAAATTTTTCAGCTGTGTGTGTTGCATCAAGATGAATATGGCTTTCAACAAATGGAGGAATTACCAATTTTCCATTTAGATCAACTGTTTCAATTTCTGAAGAATATTCTCTGTGTGGAATAATCTCTTTGATTTTGCCATTTTCAACAACGATGTCCTTTATTTCAGGATTATTTTCAATATGACAATTTGTGTATATCATTTTGCTTACCCTTTCATAAATGTTATTTTATATTATTTTTTAAAATTGATTTTATTTCCTTTTTTTTGAAAATTTGTTATAATGATACGGTAATTTTGAAAACTCTTGTAATTATACCTATCAAAAAAAAAATTGCTTTTTGTTTGATAGGTATATTATAATATTTTTTGTAACATAAAAATTATTTATGGAGAAAAAAATGTTAATAGATTTCTATAAAATAAAAGAATCTGAATTTGAAAATATGAATGGGGGATCAGGAATTGTTTTTGCCAAGATGTTTTCTGATAAATTCGCAAGGATTATAGTCAGTAGAATTCCTGCAGGGGCTTCTATTGGAAAACATATTCAAAAAACAGGAAATGATCTAAATTTTGTTGCAAGCGGAACTGGTGTTGCGTTTTGCGATGGTAAACAGGAAAAATTAATTCCAGGTGTTTGTCATATCTGCCCTAAAGGTTCAGAACATTTGATTATAAATGATGGAAAAGAAGATTTAGTTTTATATACTGTTATTTTTTAGGTAGCGAGAAATGAAAAGTTCTGATACTGTCATTATTATGAAATGCCCAAATTGCAGTGGTCCAATGTATCCACATACATCAGAAAATGCTTTTGAATGTTTTTATTGTGGGCATAAAAGAAAATTTAGCCCTTTGGATTTGACAGCTTTTGCTGAAAAAATGCGTTTTCGTCATCAAAAAACAGAGGTTGAAGAAGGATTATTAAAACTTCCACATACTGCTTTTATGCAATATTGGAATTTTGATGAGGCAGAATATACTGTAAATTTATATAAAGGTGGATTTCGTTCAAAAGTAAAAGATAAATATATTAACTATAATGCAAATAATGTCCGTTGGATTCCAATTGATGAATATTTAGAAAATCTCGACGAAGAGACCTATAAATTAATTACAGAGAGAGGAATTCTTTATTTTAAATGTCCTAATTGTGCCAACGAGGTTGAAGGGTTTGAAAATGAAAATATTTTTCTTTGTAAATATTGCAATTATTCATATCCACGAGAAGAAGTTGTAAAATTTGGCTATTATAATAAGGCTTATATTTTTGGCCCAAAATTTTTAGGTATGCCATATTGGTATTTGCCTTTTGAAATAGAAGAAGGTTATGCAAAACATCTTGCAAGGAAAATTTTATCAAGAAATTCGATAAATGACTTTCCAATAGAGTTTTTATTTGAGAAGGGATACTTGAAAAAATATTTTTTCCCTTATGAATTATCTGATTTTAGAATAAGGGTTGAGATTGAATCGAATAAGGGAAGATTTCAGGTCTATCAGGAGTGGATTAATTGGGGAGTTCCCAAAAATTTAGCTCTTGATGTTCTTCTATGTGATCGCATTTTTTCTTGGGATTTTAGCAAAATGGAGCCATTTTCTCCTGCTTATATAATTGGAGATATTGTTATTCTTGGTCATATAAATGGAGTTGATAATATTGGATATTTGAACACAATAACAAATTATCGTGTAACAGAGAGAATAAAACAAACCTTTGATTTAAAAAGAGTTAAAATTGTCAAGCAATCTCGTGATTGGAGAAGAAATCACAGTTATAGTATGATATTTGTTCCTATATATTATTTAGAATGTCAACTTCCAAAAGAAGATAAACTTTTGAGAATTGCTATAAATGGTCAGACTGGTTCTTGTTCTGCTGTCGTAAAGCAGAGGGAAAATGGGGTATTTTCTTTGTTTGATAGTGGAGAAAATGTGAAAAGTTTTGATTTACTGAGAAGAACAGAAATGTCAGATGAATGTACAATTTATTCAAAGCCTGTAAAAATTGAATATTTGAAGCCCAAATTTTTATATAAAATTTTGAAATAAATATTTGACTTAGAGTAACTCAAATGTGTTATAGTTTATTTTGAAGAAGATAAACTTAATAAAAAGGAGAAACTCTATGCTAAAAAAATATATTTGTGCTTTTTTTGCATTTTTAATATGTTTATTTTTTTTTAATAATAATATTTTATCTGCGGAGGTCAGAAATAATATGTCAAAAAAACAGACGGCAGGAAGAGATCTTTTAGGAGATATTGCTCCAAAATTTGCTGAATTAAATGATGATGTTTTGTTTGGTGAAGTATGGTCAAGAGAAGATAAATTGAGTGCAAGAGATAGAAGTATGATTACTATTTCTGCATTGTTTTCAGCAGGACTTTATCCACAATTAAAGGCTCATTTAGAAATTGGAAAAAAACATGGAATAACAAGAGAAGAAGCTGTTGAAATTGTAACTCAGTTGGCTTTTTATTGCGGTTGGCCAAAGGCTTGGAGTACATTTCCGCTTATTAGAGAAGTTTATGGAAATGACAAATCAGAATCTGCAAATGTTTCTACAGATAAATTTTTTGAACTTGCTAAAAAAAGATATTCTGTTAGAAAATTTTCAGATAAGCCTATCGAAAAAGAAAAATTAAATAGGGTTTTAGAAGCAGGAAATCTTGCTCCTACAGCAAAAAATCAACAGCCCCATAGAATTTATGTTATTCAAAGTGAAAAATCACTTGCAAAATTAAAAGAATTGACGCATTGTGGATATGGTGCAAAAACAGTTTTATTATTCACCTATAACACAGATGAAACTTGGAAAAATCCACTTGAAGAAGGTATTAATTCTGGTGTTGAAGATGTAAGTATTGTAGCAACTCATATTATGTTTGAAGCTACAGAACTTGGACTTTCAACTTGTTGGTGTAATTATTTTCCAAATTCAAAACTTGAAGAAACTTTTAATATCCCAAAAAATGAAAAATCGGTACTTATTATGCCAATAGGTTATGCTGATGAAAATAGTAATCCAAGTCTTCTTCACACAAAAAAGAAAGAATTATATCAAATAGTTAAATATTTATAAAAAATGATATTTTTCATAACATACATTTTATAAAAGAAAGAAGTGGAAATATGTTGCATATTGTAAAAGCAAGTCGTTTGACAGGTGAAAGAGCTTTATTTAAAGCTCGTGATCTTCAGATAGAAGATTGTATTTTTGCAGATGGTGAGTCTCCATTAAAAGAAAGTAGAAATATACAAGTTGATAATTCATCTTTTCAGTGGAAATATCCATTTTGGTATTCAAAAGATATAATCGTAAAAAAATCTTCTTTTTTTGAAATGGGGAGAGCTGGCATTTGGTATACAGAAAATATTTTACTTGAAGATGTTTTATATTCTGCCCCTAAAGGATTTAGAAGGTCGAAAAATATAAATTTGAAACATGTTGATTTTCCACATGCAGATGAAACTCTTTGGAATTGTGAAAATATAGAAATGAATAATATTTCTGCCAAAGGTGATTATTTTGCTATGGGCAGTAAAAATATAAAAGTCGATGGTTTAAATTTGGTAGGTAATTATTCTTTTGATTCCTGTAGTAATATTGAAATCAAAAATGCAAAGATGATTTCTAAAGACTCATTTTGGAATTGTGAAAATGTAGTTGTTGAAAATTCTTACATATCTGGCGAATATATCGGTTGGAATTCAAAAAATGTTACTTTTATAAATTGTACAATAGAGAGTTTACAGGGATTTTGTTATATGGAAAATCTTGTATTGAAAAATTGCCGTCTTTTAAATACAACTTTTGCTTTTGAATATTCGACAGTTGATGCAGATGTAATAACAAGTATTGATAGCATAAAGAATCCAATTTCAGGAAAAATTGTTGCAAATAAAATTGATGAAATAATATTTGATGATCCAATAATAAAAAGAGAAAATACAGAAATTTTTCTTAACGCACATCAATAAAGGATTAAAAATAAAAAATATAGAAAAATAATTCTTAATGCAAAGATTTTTGTAAAATATTATTTTTAAAGGAGAAAAGATGAGTAAGAAAAAAACTCAGGTGGGACTTCCTGAAAATGCTTATAGGGAGCTAAAAGATGGAGAAAAATACAGCCCAATAGTTCCTCCAGAATCAAAAATGAAAGAAATAACACCTTATTCTATTATAACTGGAATAATAATGTGTGTTATTTTTTCAGGTGCAACAGCATTTTTAGGATTGAAAACAGGTAATGTTTTTGAAGCAGCAATTCCTATTTCACTTATGGCTGTTGGTTTGTCATTTGTTTTTAAGAAGACAACAATTCTTGAAAATGTCATTATACAGTCAATAGGTTCTTGTTCTGGTTCAGTAGTAGCAGGTGCAATTTTTACACTTCCTGCTATTTATATTTTACAAGCAAAATATCCTGATATACAAATAAATTTCATTCACATATTTATGGCTTCACTTTTAGGAGGAATCCTTGGTATTGTATTTTTGATTTTATTCCGTAAATATTTTGTTTCGGATATGCATGGAAAATTTCCATTCCCTGAAGGAACGGCAACAACTGAAATTCTTGTCTCAGGACAACAGGGTGGAGATCAGGCAAAAATTTTATGTATAAGCATGGGAATTGGTGCGATATATGATTTCTGTATATATACATTAAAATTATGGTCTGAAAGTTTCCAATCTACATTTACAAATATAGGTCAATTTATAGGAGACAAATTCAAACTTGTATTTGGAATAAACACAACTGCTGCACTATTTGGAATGGGATATATAATCGGTTTTAAATATGCAGCTATAATGTGTGCAGGTTCATTTTTGGCTTGGTTTGTCTTAGTTCCTGTTTTAGGACAATATGGTTCTATTCCCAATCCATCTGGTGAAGGAATGATAGCAATGTCAACAATGTCAGCAGGTGAAATATTCAAGGGATATGTAAGACTTATAGGAATCGGTGGTATAGCCTGTGCAGGTATAATTGGAATAATAAAATCTGCAGGAATAATTGTTCAGTCCTTTACAAAAGGATTTAAAGATATGTTTGCAGATAAGAAAGAGAGTAATGTATCTGTACCTCGTACCGAAAAAGATATGAATATGGGAACTGTAATTTCAATCGTAGCATTGACAGCAGTTGCAACATTTGGATTCTTTCATTCGGGAGTTCTCCAAGGAAGACCTAATGTATTTATGTTAACTTGTGTTGCACTTGCAGTTGTTCTAATCATATCATTTTTATTTACAACAGTGGCAGCAAGAGCCATTGCTACAGTAGGTTCAAACCCTGTTTCTGGAATGACACTTATGACATTGATAGTAACAAGTTTAATTCTTGTACAATGCGGAGTAAATGGAATTGCAGGAATAACAGCAACATTGATCATTGGCGGTGTAGTCTGTACAGCTCTTTCAATGTCAGGCTCATTTATAACAGATTTAAAAATAGGTTACTGGATTGGAGCAACACCTAAAAATCAGCAACTTTTTAAATTTTTAGGAACTCTTGTTGCAGCTTTTTCAGTCGCTGGTGTAATGATGCTTTTAAACAGCACTTATGGATTTGTGGCAACACCTGAACATAAAGATATTTTAGTAGCTCCACAGGCAAATGCAATGTCAGCAGTAATAGAGCCAATAATGGTTTCAGGTGCTCAAACTCCTTGGATTCTTTACATAACAGGAATCCTTTTAGCATTGATTCTTGAACTTATAAATATACCTGCTCTCGCATTTATGCTTGGCGTATATATTCCTCTTGAACTCAACCTTCCTATTTTGG
The DNA here is from genome assembly GCA_902790465.1 of uncultured bacterium. Taxonomy (GTDB): domain Bacteria; phylum Vulcanimicrobiota; class CADAWZ01; order CADAWZ01; family CADAWZ01; genus CADAWZ01. The sequence goes on from CADASF010000048.1 coordinate 9,295, forward strand.
CAGGCGGACTTCTTGCTTTATATCTTGAAAAAAATGCAAAAGATGCAAAAATTGGAGCAGACAGAAAACAAAAAGGAACTCTTATTGCTTCAGGATTTGTAGCTGGTGGTGCAATAATCGGAGTTGTCGATGCACTTTTGAAAAACTGGAAAGTTGATTTGGCACTCAAATTTAATGGAGTTACAATGTCAGAAATGCCAAATATGCAATGGTTATCAATAGTTATGTACATATTACTTGCTATTGCAGTCTATCGTTTAGCTATTAAATTCTCTTCAAAAGAATGTGCTTGTGAATGTGGTAAAGAAGAATGTTCTTGTGGTGGAGAGTGTAAATGTAAGCACAAAGATGAATCCTCTATTGTCGAAGAGGATGAAGAAGACGAGGAAGAAGACGAGGAAGACGAAGAAGAAGACGAGGAAGACGAAGAAGAAGACGAGGAAGACGAAGAAGAAGACGAGGAAGAAGAAGACGAGGAAGACGAAGAAGACGAGGAAGAAGAAGACGAGGAAGACGAAGAAGACGAGGAAGAAGAAGAAGCTAAGAAGAAAGCTGAAGAAGAAGCTAAGAAGAAAGCTGAAGAAGAAGCTAAGAAAAAAGCTGAAGAAGAAGCTAAGAAGAAAGCTGAAGAAGAAGCTAAGAAAAAAGCCGAAGAAGAAGCTAAGAAGAAAGCCGAAGAGGAAGCTAAGAAAAAGGCTGAAGAAGAAGCTAAGAAGAAAGCCGAAGAAGAAGCTAAGAAGAAAGCCGAAGAAGAAGCTAAGAAGAAAGCTGAAGAAGAAGCTAAGAAAAAAGCTGAAGAAGAAGCTAAGAAGAAAGCTGAAGAAGATTCTTCAAAGGAAAGACAAAGAACTACATATAGTGACATAAAGCAACAGTTGGAAGATGACAGAAAAAGAACTGATGACTATGTCAAAAAAGTACAAGAAAAGATGAAAAAACATGAAGATTCTAAGCAAGAATCAGATTCAAAAGTTGGAGGAATTTCAAAAGTTAGTGATTTGAAAGTTGAAGAAGCTCCTCAAAAAGAAAATTCGTCAAGAGAGAGAAGAATAATTAGAAGAAAAAGAAGAAGATAAATAAAAAAAACTTTCCTTATTAAATAAGGAAAGTTTTTTTTATTTATCTTCTTCACCTTAATTCGGGATATTCCAATAGTCCTTTTTTCGATTTTTCGATTATTTCTTTATTTTCTTTATTATTTCGAATAAATATAAATTCTGTTGGTGTTTCAATGAGACAGTACCAATTTTGATTTTCAAAAAGTCTTTCACAAAGATTTTTACCATCTGTTCTGTATTTTGAAAAATATTTACTACATAGAACCAAATTGACATTATATTCATTTAAATACTGTTCATAATATTTTGATCCGAAATCTATCATTAGAGCTTTTCGGTAAATGTCTTCATTATAAGCTACAGTGGCTCTTCCATCTATAAAAACTCTGTATTCTTTTGGATTTGCAGGGTATAATTTCCAAATTAAATATCCTCCCCAGCCATAAGGATGGGAAATATTTCCTTTAAATTTATTTGCTTTTATAAATTCAACTCCATATTTTGGGAAAAGTTCTGTTTCAAGTGTCATTTTTTCTCCATTTAAATTAGAAGCTCTAAACGAAGCTAAAAAGAGAAAAATTATCATTGTTAAAAATATAGCAATTACATTGTAATTATCTTTGATTTTGTTTATTATTTTATCTAAATCCGATATAATTATGCTTGTATATATAGGCGATAATATGGCAAATAGAGTTATATGTCTTACTGCACTACAGGCAAGATATGAAAAAGCAATCAACATTAGAAAATTAAAAATGGATAATCTTTTTCTATAAATTAAAATTCCTATCCATATAAGAATTAAGTATATAGTAAATGTAAGATTTTGTCCTAAAAAATCAGGCACTGACCAATCTGTCAGATGTTCTTTAAAAAATTGATCGTTTGAAAAAGAAAATGAAAATGGATATAGTGCTAATTTTGCACCAAAGGGATTTATAAATATTAATCCAAAAGATATTATAGAAGTTATTATTAAATTTTTATGTTCTAATATTGTTTTTATAAATATATCTTTTTGCTTATTTATTGATAATAATTTTGCTTTTAATTTAAAATTGCTGTATTCTTCTTCTAATATTTTTGCGAATAAATAGATAAGTGCGATGGCAAAAAATAACATATATCCTGCATGTAAATTTGCCCACAGCCATACTATTGGAATTAAACAAAATATATATTTTGAGTCTTTTTCAAATAAAATTTCTGAACTTAGAATAGTTATTGCAAAAAATAGATATGTAAAAAGATATGGTCTTACATCTGAAAATAATTGAAAATTAGCCGTAAATATTGCTAATATGCATGAAGCAGAGCATATTATAGGTGAATATTTTTTTCTAATTAGAATATATAATAGCGAAAAAATAACAGATAATATTGAGGATTTTAATAAGTAAAGTAAATCAAGACCACTGAGTAGATATAGTTTATAAAACAAAATTTCTGCCAACCATTCGTGATCTATTACTGGAGTATTAAAAGATGTATATGAAAATATATTTTCTTGCAAAATTTTTCCAGTTTCGTGAAAATATCTTCCTACTGATAATTGCCACCATAGATCAGGAGCAGGCAATGCAATTGTTGTTGCAAAAAAAGTTGCAGATATTATGGCTATTATTGCAAATATATTTATTAGTTTATCTTTAGATACGATTTTATATTCATTTTCCATATTTTTTCTTTTTATTTTTCTTAAAAATTGAGGGGCTGTGAAAAAAAGTAAATAGAATAGATGTCATTGCGAGGAAGCTCCAGAAATAGTTAAAAACTCTTTAGAGTTTTTAAAACTTTACCCTCACAAGAGGGAGCGACCGTGGCAATCTCAGCCATTTTTTTATTAACTAATGCAACAAGTTAGTTTACGAAAATTATATAAAAAAATACTTTTTTCACAGCCCCATATTTGTAAAAAAACTAAAGTCGCTAACTGTTAAATTTTCTTAAAAACTGTTTTGCCTTTAAAGACAGTTTCGATTACTTTGATATCCTGAATTTGTTCCACTGGAGTGGTTTCAATGTCACTGTCCAGAACGACCAATTCGGCGGATTTTCCGACTTCGATAGAGCCTGTTACATTTTCTAAATGTGCCTGATAAGCTACATGGATAGTATGTGCTTGAAGTGCTTCCTTCAGGCTGACGCACTCCTCTGGCAAGGCCGCTGGAACATCCTTGTATATCTCATAAGTTGAATCTACCTTGACGCATTTTCTGGTCATAGCAACCTGAATACCAGCAAGACCAAAAGCTGGATTGACAGGGAAGTCTGAACCATAAGCACACACCACGCCATTATCGATCAATGACTTACTCGGATATATCTGCTTGATGACATCTTCACCCCAGTCAGCTACCAAAATTGGTTCTGCGGTTGGAGTATCACTGAACCACCCAGGCTGGTTGCTGGCAATGATATGGCTTTTGCCCATACGCACTTTATCCGCAGGAGCTATAAATGCACAATGTGCAATGATATTTCTGATTGTAGGATTTGGATACAATTTCTGTGCATTTTCATAGCAGTCGATTATTCTGCGAATGGTATAGTTTCCAAAGGCATGTGTATGAATATTGAACCCTTCCTTATTGGCAAGTGCCATAGAATCCTTCATATGCTCTTCATCCCAGAGAAGTGGTTCTCTGGTGCCAGGCTTGTTACTGACAGCAGTATCAGCATAGGGCTCAATCATAGAGATGGAACCATCTGCAAAGTATTTTACCGTATTTACGGTAAACATTTCTTCAACATCAAACTTGGTGCGATTGGCGATTGCTTTTTTGAGGTCTGCCTCTCTTGTTGCGTCGTTAATATTGTGAACACCAGATACTCTGGCCGTAAATTCACCGTTCTTTGCCATTTCAGAAAGGACTTCATAAGAGGACTCGTGTTGCTGGCAGTCACATAATAATGTGTATCCACTTGCATTCAACTCATCAAATGCTTTCTTTAAACAGTCATGATGTTCCTGCGGTGTGAAGTCATAGTTTGGAATACTGTAGACTATAGGACGAAAGACGACTGGTTCTGAGATATATCCACTTGGGCTTCCGTCCGATTCCTTGACGATCAGACCTTGTTGGTCATCTGTATCCTTCGTAACGCCAGCAACTTCGAGTGCTTTTGTATTAAGCAAGGCTAAATGTCCGCAAAATGATACGAGAACGACTGGTTTATCGGATACTACCGCATCTACATCATGCCTTGTGAATGGTCTTACTATGCCCTGTAGACCTCCAGAAAACCACGCTCTGTTCCAGCCAAATCCTCTGATAACTGGGATATCTCTGTGCATTTCGGCATATGCTTTTAATTTTTCTTGTATCTGCTTTATTGCACCTTCTGGAGTATCTACCTTGGGATTTGGTACAATATCACTAAAGCTACATGTTCCGTACTTTTGTGCAGCTTGTGCATTATGTAAATGTGCATCTCCAAGACCTGGGATTACACTCTTTCCGTTACAATCAATGACTTCCGTTGTATTGCCAATCCATTCTGCAACGCCTGCTTCATCTCCGACATAAACGAACTTGCCGTCCTTGATTGCAATAGCCTCCGCATGTGTTTCCGTTCCGTCTAACGCAATTGAATAAACCTTTGCGTTCTTGTAAAACTTGTCTGCATTCTGTGCCATTTGTATTACCTCTCTGTTATTAATTTTGTGTTTTGGAAACTAAGAAGTTTTAGGCTTTATATACTTCTTCACCGTCCACGATGGTAGCTACGATATTTGCTTTTATAACTTTCTCCAAATCGTCATGTAGAAAATCGCAGTCAAACACCGCCATATTGGCGAGCTTGCCGAATTCGATGGAACCCATGCGATGCTCTTGATGCCATTGATATGCTACATTGATGGTCATTGCACGCAGAGACTGCTTGCGAGTGATCGCTTCCTTAATGTTGTTCTGAGTGTTCACTGTGTTTACTCCGTTTAACATTTCCTTTGGCAATGAACGAGTTTCCGCCATGTAAATGCTTTGTGGAACACTCATTGACGGAGAAACTGGATAGTCCGAATGGAAGACTGGGGTTGCACCAGCATCATAGAAGGACTTAATTGGGTAAGATTGGCTTGCTAATTCCTGACCGACATACTTGACTTCTATATCATATAAGCCAGGGACTGCCGCCGTCCAAAGTGGAGGAACCGCTGGAATAGAGCCAGTTGTTGCCATGCGGTGGATATCCTCATCCGTAACAAAGTGCAGATGAGCCAGAACATTGCGTTGGTCCATATCGCCCGTGATCTTTTCCGCATCCTCAATGCATCCCAACATGAAGTGCGTAGCACCGCCACCTTCGGAGTGAACATGTACTGATAGTCCCTCTACATCCGCTGCTACGATTAGTTCCACCATTTTATCATGATCGTTGAAACGCTCTACTCCATGATAGCCAGGTTGATCGGCATAATCCTGATTCTGCCAAGCCGTATGTGCTTCTGTAACGCCATCCAAGAAGGCCTTGACGCCGACAACATGGAAATATTCGCCACTATACTTTGCACGGTCTGCAACAATTCTGGCAACCTCTGCCTTTGGGTCTTCGACATTGTCAGGAGACAATAAATAGGCATATGTACGCAGTTTTAGCTTGCCTTCTTCTTCCAGCTCATGGTATGCTTTGGGAGAATTTCTGTAGAAAATTTCCGAGCCAGCGTCAGCAACTGCGGTAAAACCTTTTTGGAGAGCCATATCCTGCCAAGCGAGCAGATAGGATTTGGCATCCTCAAATGCAGTTGGAAACTTTTGTAGTAGTTCTGCCACTGGATTTTCACAAATGTAACCATCTGGTTCGCCATTGGCGTCTACATGTACCATTTCATAGCCGATCTTCTTTGCGTATGTTGCATCAATACCAGCCCATTCCAGTGCCTTTGTATTGAGTAGCATCGAATGTCCGCCAGATGTTTGCATAAACAGTGGCTTGTCAGAGCAGATTTCGTCTAAATATGCCTTGGAAACATATTCGTCATTTTCGGCCCACCCTGCGGCGATATAGAACTTGCGTTGTGGGTTCTTTTCAATGAATTCTTTGATGATTTTGCGGTATTTTGCATAGTCGGTTAACCCAACCTGCGTGAGGTTAGCTTGTCCGATAGCTCGCTCACCAGCGAAATGGGAGTGGGCGTGGGATTCAAGGAAGCCTGGATAGATGAAGTTCTCTTTGTAATCCAGTACCTGTGCGTCCGTACTGGCGAGTTTTTTTGCTTCCTCTGCAGAGCCGATAAAGATAAATACTCCATCTTTGACCAATGCTGCCTTAGCAAATGGTCTTTTTTCGTCCATTGTGATGATGTTACCAAAAATAAGTGTCTGTTTCATTAACTTTCCTCCTTAGAACAATCAAATTTATAACAAAAACCGCTGAATTATATAGGGTAGGGAATAGAATAGTACATTTTTTGTAGCTTTTTTTGAATTAACTAACATAACGATTTAATTTAATGTATATTACTTTGAGAATTTCTATAATATATCACTTTGCGTATGTCTGCTGAAAACTTGAATATTAAAATTATATTCTTCCATTTATTTTTCCGATTCCCTTTTTCTGCACTATATGTCTTACAGCCCTTTTATTTTGTTTCTAACCCTTTTGGCTGTTTTTTATTTGCCTTTTTTGCGATGATATGGTAAAATAAAATTTAGAAGTTTAAAATAGAAAAGAAAAGTAGCAAATTATTTTAAAATTAAGGAAAAAATAGGAGAAAACATATATTAAGAGGAGCATTTAAGCTCCTTCGAAAGATAAGCTCCTTAATGAAATTAAGGAGAATAAAAAATCAGAAGGAGAAAAAAAATGTGAGGACTTTTCAGAAAATAACAAATTAGAAGAATCTTTACAAGAATATTTAGACCAACGAAAAGAATCTTGGTATCGTTCAATGTTTGTGATGTTGCTTCGTGGTGCTGGTGTAATATATTTTGCCGAAGTACACACATTTAAAGGTCGTTCTGATGTTGTTATAGTTTTCAAAAATAAAGTCGTAGTTGTTGAATTTAAATTGGCTAAAAATTCATCAGAAGTAGAGAAGAAGAGAAAAGAAGGGGAAGAACAGATGAAATCAAGAGATTATTCTTCTGCCTATGAAGGAAATAACAAGAAGGTTATTAATATTGTTTTGGTTGCTGATGATGAAAAACGACAAATAGTGCTGTAAACATAAGGGAGGTATTTTGTTGTGAAGTACAAAGATGTTGATTTTAGGCTTATCTGCAATAATTTTTGTATTTTTTCTCTAAGTGATAATTTGAGAAAAACACTTAAAAAAGCAGAAACTACTGGACTTATAAAAAATATAGATAAGGTAAAAAGTATTCTAACTTATGGCTATATAGACCATAGTGCTGGATTAACTCTTGAAATTCTTGCTACTTGTATGACAGACAAAAACGGCACATTTCAATTTTTCGATGTAGATAATACGACTTTGAAAATTCGCATTGGAATGGTTCAAGAAGATGATTTTATGCTTTATGATGATATAGGTGATAAGCTAAAAACTCGCTATAAAGATAAAGTAAACATGATTTTGAGAAATTATAAAGTATCAAAAGATATAGAAAATATTAGAAAAATAGAAACACTTGATTCACTCAGATCAAAAGAATATCCTGATGATGTTTTGGTAGTTTTTCAAAAAGACGAATACAAAGAATATGGCGAGGCTTGTTGGGTTAGAATTGAAAAAATAGAGAAAAAAGAGAATTATTTTAGTGGTATTCTTTTGAACGAGCCTGAAAAAGATTTTGGAATCCATAATGGTGAAAAAGTTTTCTTTCATCTTGAAAAACAAGATGATGGTAGTTACATGGGTTTTGCAGATTTAAAAAAGAAGGCAACAAGGAAAAAAGCTAAAGACAAATTATCTTTGAAAGAATTGATAAAAGAATATAACAAAGATAAAAGTAGCATAGAAAAATTATTGGCAGTAATCAATGTACTTATTACGCAAAATGTATATTTATTGTATCACGCATTATTTGGAAAAGATGATATAAATAATATTGAACAATTTGTGAAAAATTTAGATAATTTAGATGATTTAAAGGGAAAAGAATTTACAACTTCAAATCCAATCAGATTAAAGTTAGAATTGCTCAAAACTCCACAGGGTGAATTTTTCTTTCCAATGTATTCGTCTCCTCAGGAAATTCCAGATACAGTTGGAGATTGTTCGATAGTTGAAAAACATTTTCTTGAAGCTCTAATTTTGGCGAAAAATAATAAACATAATATTTCTGCTGTGATAATTGATCCATTCAGTGAATCAATTATTCTTGGAAAAGATATTTTTGAGTTACTGGATGAGCAAATTAAAATCGTTGAAAAACTCCTCAAAGAACAAAAATAAGAGCTAAAATAGGATTGGCACTTTAGAAAAGTTTATAAAAGATTTATTATAAAAGTATAGATGAGAGGGGAAAATGGAAGAAAATTACATTGAAGTTGAACTCGATGAGACTGTTCTTAAACAGTTGGGATATGATATTAGTTATGATGACGAAGATTATAAGTGGTTTGGAAGACCCAAAAGGCTTATATATTTCAAAAAAAATGGACAAGATATAAATTCTATTGATATTCCTTTTACTTATGAATATAATGGGAAAAAATATAAAATAACACAAATTGGAACTGATGCTTTTGCTTATAACACAGCATTAACAAGTGTAACTATAACTGATGGTGTAACAAAAATTGGACAAGCTGCTTTTAGAGATTGTACTTCATTAAGAACTGTAATTATTCCAGATAGCGTTACCGAAATTGTTTGTGGAGCTTTTGTTAATTGTGAATCTTTGACAAGTATAATATTACCTAAAAATATTACAAAGATTGATAAATCTACTTTTGTAGGATGTAAATCATTAACAAATGTAAAGCTACCTAACAGTGTTACATTAATTGATGATGGTGCTTTTGCATATTGTTTTTCTTTTACAAATATAACAATTCCAGATAGCGTTACAAGAATTGAGGAACATGTTTTTAGTAATTGTTCTTCTTTAAAAAATTTAAAAATATCTAATAATATTACAAAAATTCCTGCTAGTGCTTTTTACTATTGTAAGTCTTTGACAAGTGTAGAAATACCAGATGGGGTTACAGAAATAGGAGATTCTGCTTTTGAAAATTGTTCTTCTTTAACAAGTATAACGATACCAAATAGGGTTATAAAAATTGGTAAAGAGGCTTTTAAGGATTGTTCATCTTTAACAAATCTTACAATACCAAACAGCGTAACATTTATTGGTGAAGAGGCTTTTAGTGGGTGTTCATCTTTAACAAATGTAATTATACCAAATACTGTTACACATATTGGCGAAAATGCTTTTAAAAATATTCCACATATTGAATATCACGGCTCAGCAGTCCCTTGGGGAGCAAAATCTATTAATTAGTCTGGAATGTGAAAGTTTTAACTAAAAAAGGAAAGAAATTATGAAAGAAAATTACATTGAAGTTGAACTTGATCGAAATCTTCTCAAACAGTTTGGGTATGATTTTAAGTATCCAGTAGATGATATTTGGTTTAATTCTCCTAACGAGATAATATATTTCAAGAAAAATGGACAAGATGTAAATTCTATTGATATTCCTTCTACTTATGAATACAATGGGAAAAAATATAAAATAACACAAATTGCTGATAGAACTTTTGCATATAATACAGCATTAACAAGCGTAACGATACCAGATAGTGTAACAAAAATTGGTAGAGATGTCTTTATGGAATGTTCCTCATTGACAAGTATAAAATTATCAAATAATATTAAAAAAATTGATAGATATACTTTTTTATATTGTTCAGCTTTAAAAAGTATAATAATACCAGATGGCGTTACATTTATTGGTGAAGGTGTTTTTCTTGGCTGTATATCATTAACAAGTGTAAAGATACCTGATAGTGTTACATTAATTGATGATGTTGCTTTTAGTAATTGTTGTTCTTTAAAAAGTGTGATAATTCCTAAAAGTGTTACTAAAATTGGACATACTTTTGGCTTTTGTAAATCTTTAACAAGTGTAGAAATACCAGATGGGGTTACAGAAATAGGAGATTCTGCTTTTAATAATTGTTCTTCTTTAACAAGTATAACGATACCTAATAGTGTAACACGAATTGGAAATAGTGCTTTTACAGATTGTTCTTCATTAACAAGTGTAACAATTCCAGATAGTGTAACACGAATAGGAGATAATGCTTTTGCAGATTGTTCTTCATTAACAAGTGTAACAATTCCAGATAGTGTAACACGGATAGGAGATAATGCTTTTGCAGATTGTTCTTCATTAACAAGTATAATTATCCCAAAAACTGTTACACATATTGGGGCAAATGCTTTCAAAAATGTTGCACATATTGAATATCACGGCTCAGCAGTCCCTTGGGGAGCAAAATCTATTAATTAATGCAAATGGTATAGTGTTATAAGTAATTAAAATAAGATGCTTTTTGGGGCATTTATGTGATTGGTTGATGAGAAAAAAAACTTTACAAAAAAGAAAATTGATGTGATAATACATTTGAGAAATAAATCTTTGAAGTAGAAGAATGTAGATTCTACGCACCTTATTTTTATAAGGTAGAAAGAGATGTGGGAAATGCTACACCCACCAAAGATTTATTTCTTTTTTTTGAAATCATAATTAACTCGTTGTTCTAATTGATTTTTTTTAAATAAGTAAATAAAAATTTCTTGTAAACTATCCAATATATGCCTGTATACTGCCACTTTGTCATTGCGAGGGAGCTGTGCGACCGTGGCAATCTAAGCCTGTAAATTATTATTTACTTAAAATTGAGATTGCCACTAAATATAGGCTATTCACTTATTTTTACTCAATCCTTCATAGATGTTTTCTGCTTTTTTATAATTTTGTTTCACACATAGAATTTTTGTACCATTCGATGGCTTTTTCTAATTAATAGATTATAAGTTAAATGAGTAAATGCAAATATTTTTGTAAATAGGGGAATTTTAAAATGCCTGATTATGATTACAAAGAAGAAGTAGAAAAAATAAAAAAAGAAAAGAATGTTACTTTTTATTATGATTTTTGTGATGATGAAAAGAAAAGATATAGTATTCTTCCAAGAAATATAAAACAGATTGATGAGCTTGAAAAATTGTTAAGTGAAGCTATAAATGATAAATATAGTGAAAATCAAAAAGAAGAATTTATTAAAATAATTTCAGAAATAATAGATAGAGATATAAAGATAGAAAATAACAAAAAAATATTATCTATTTCTGATTATAGAAGTTCTTTAAGATGTAAAACAAGAGGATTATATATTATAGTAAATTAACATACTTACAACACCACAAAGAGCTGAAAGGCTCTTTTTTTTATCTTTAGATAGAAAAAGTGAGATCTTCCTTTTACCAAATGCTTACACAAAAAGCAAGAAAAAATCTGTATTTGTAGAATAATTTTCTTGTAATATTCTCTAAATAGCCAAGAAGAAATAGATAATTACATTATTGAAAAAGATTTTTTAGAATTCAGAGAGATAAAAGGGAGTATTTATGGAAATACAATGAGTAAGAGGAGTATTTAAACTCCTTCTACGAGGAGAAAAAGTATATTAAGAGGAGCATTTAAGCTCCTTAATTTTATAAAAAAAATTAAGGAGGAAATATATATGGCAAATGTTGATGATTATATAAAATTTGGGAATTATCCACAGACTGCAAATGGCGATATTCAGCCTATAGAATGGCAAGTATTGGCAAAAGAAGAAAATAAAATGCTTTTAATTTCTAAATATGGTCTTGAAGCAAGGCGTTTTGACAGTAGTTCAAATGATTGGATAAATAGTGAAATTCGTCGTTGGGCTAATAATATTTTTTACAATAAAGCCTTTAATAAAAATGAAAAAAAATATATAAGAA
>CADASF010000049.1 GCA_902790465.1 uncultured bacterium
TTTAAAGGTAAAGCTGAATTATTTAAGGGATTATATGCTGAGGAATGGGTAAAAGAACAATCAAATCATCCAAGTCCAGTAATAAAATTGGATATGAGTGCTTTAAAATCTTATAATAGTTCAGAACAATTAAATCATTATCTTGTTAATCAATTCAAACAATATTTGACTATAAATAAATTAACAATGGATTTAGATGAAAATGCAGATATTATTTTTTCTAATTTAATCATAAAGTTATATCAAGAATTTGGACAGGTTGTTGTTCTTATTGATGAATATGATAAACCGATGACAGATAATTTAAACGATTTAGAAAAAGCAGAAGAAATGCGAAAATATTTGAGTTCATTTTATATTGTTGTAAAAAATTGTAGTGATTATTTGCGTTTCGTAATGCTAACAGGTGTATCAAAATTTAGTAAGGCTGGAGTTTTTTCGAGTTTAAATAATTTAAAAGATATATCAATGTCAAAAGAATATAGCGATATAGTTGGTTATACACAACAAGAACTTGAAAAATATTTTTCTGATTGGCTTGAAAAAACAGAAAAAGAATTATCTATGGATAGGGAAGAGTTACTTTCTACAATAGAAGAATATTATGATGGTTTTTCATTTGATGGTGAAAAAAGGGTATATAATCCATTTTCTATTTTAAATTTCTTTAGCGATCAAGAATTTAATAATTATTGGTACACTTCATCTACTCCGTCCTTTCTTGCTGGTTATTTTAAACAGCATCAAATTAATAATTTTGAACAATTTAGACATTTAGAAGTGGCTTCGGATTTTGCAGACGAACATGAAATAGAAAAAGCGAGTCCTGAAAGTTTTCTATTTCAAGCAGGTTATTTGACAATAGAAAAAAAAGAAAGAAAAAATAAATCAGTATTTTTAACTCTTGATTATCCAAATGAAGAAGTAAAACAATCAATGTCTCGATTATTTTTGAAAGATATATATAAAATAGATAGATATATTCCTTTAGGTGATAATCTTTGGGAAGCCATAAAATCATTAAATGAAGGTAATATTGAAAAAATAGTTGAGATGTTCAACAATGCCCTAAGCAAAATTCCTTATTCAGACTTTCCCAAGAATCAAAATGAATATTGGTATCGTTCGTTATTTGTGATGTTGCTTCGTGGTGGTGCAGCTGTAACTTCATTTCAAGAATCTTACACATCAGAAGGTCGTTCTGATTTAGTAATTCCATTTGATGACAAAATAATTATTATTGAATTTAAATTTGCAAAGAGTTCAAAAAGTGTTCCTAAAGCGAGAACAGAAGGGGAAGAACAAGTAAAACAATATGCAAGAGCTTATGAAAATGAAGGGAAGAAAATAATAACAGTTGTTTTAGTAGCAGATAACAGAAAAAGAAAAGTTATGGGGTTGTGAAAAAAATGCGTTAGGTGCTAATCTAAAGAAAAATAAGAAGTTAGTTAAAAATAATAAATAAATAGAAAAAAATAATAAAAAAATCCTCCTCAAGATTCTGAGGAGGGACAGGGTGGAGTTGAAATTTTACTTTACTATGGACAAATTTAATTTACATGCTCCTTATCCACTTCGTGGAGATCAATTTACAGCTACAGAACAAATTTGTGAGTCGATAAATGACGGCAATCCTTACCAAACTCTTCTTGGAGTTACTGGTTCTGGAAAAACATTTACAATGGCAAATATAATTGCTCGTTTAAATCGTCCTACACTTGTGATTTCACACAATAAGACATTGGCTGCTCAATTATGTTCAGAATTTAGAGATTTTTTCCCTGAAAATGCAGTTGAATATTTTGTCAGTTATTATGATTACTATCGCCCTGAAGCATATATCTCTTCTTCAGATTTGTATATTGAAAAAGATTGTTCTATTAATTCAGAGATAGACCGACTTCGTCATGCTGCCACACAGGCTCTTCTTGATAGAAGAGATGTAATAATAACTGCGAGTGTCTCGTGTATATATGGTCTTGGAGCTCCTGAAGATTACAAGGCTTCTTCAATTCTTTTTAGAGTTGGTAAATCAATAAAAAGAGAATTTATTCTTGAAAAACTCGTACAAATGCAATATACATATAACAAAATGATACTTGAAAGGGGAATGTTTAATTTTAAAGGCGAGAATTTAGAAATTTTTCCTGCAAATGGTGAAGAACCTCTGAAGATTTCTTTTTGGGGAGATGAGATAGAATCTATAAAAAGATTTGATCATTTAACAGGGGAAATGCTGGAAAAGCTAAAATTTATAACTATATATCCTGCAAAACATTTCGTTACTCCAGTTGAAAAAATGGAAAAAGCCATGGATTCAATCAGGCAAGAATTAGATGAAAGGCTTGAATATTACAGGGAAAAAAATAAAATACTTGAGCCTGAGCGGTTGAAACAGAGAACAGAGTATGATTTAACGATGATGAGGGAAACAGGCTATTGTCGTGGAATTGAAAATTATTCACGCCACATGACTGGAAGAAAAGCAGGAGAGCCTCCTTATACTCTTCTTGATTATTTCCCTGATGATTATTTGATTTTTATTGATGAATCACATGTTACTATTCCTCAATTAAAAGCAATGAATAGGGGAGATAGGGCGAGAAAAGATAGTCTTGTAACTTTTGGATTTAGGCTTCCGTCTGCTTATGACAATAGACCTCTTACGATAGAAGAATTTGAGGCAAAAGCAAATCAAGTTTTATATATTTCTGCAACTCCTTCAAAATATGAAAAGGATAAAAGTGCTGTAATAGCAGAACAAATAATAAGGCCAACTGGATTGCCAGACCCTGAAATTATTGTAAAAAAGACAGAAAATTGTATTGATGATGTCATGAGGGAAACTGCCAAGAGAGCAGAGAAAAATGAAAGAGTTCTTGTAACTGCTTTGACAAAGAAAATGGCAGAAGAACTTGCAGATTATATGTCTTTAAATGGTGTAAAAGCTCAATATTTACATTCTGACATAAAAACTATTGATAGAATAAAACTTATTCAGTCGCTCAGAGAAGGTGAATTTGACTGTATAATCGGAGTTAACCTTTTGAGAGAGGGCTTGGATATTCCAGAAGTTTCTTTGGTTTGCATTTTGGATGCAGATAAAGAAGGATTTTTGAGATCAGAAACTTCTCTTATTCAGACAATAGGAAGAGCTGCAAGAAATATTTCAGGTGCTGTCATAATGTATGCAGATGAAGTAACAGAGTCAATGCAAAATGCAATTGATGAAACTAATAGGAGAAGGGAAAAACAGATAAAATATAATAAAGAGAATAATATTGTTCCTGAAACAGTTCGTAAAGCGATTAGAGATGTTTTAGATGAATTTTCAATAGGAAAAAGTATAAATGCAACTGATGACGAAGAAGATATAAATAATGTTTCTGAAGAAGCGATTTTATTGAAAATTTCGTATTTGGAAAAAGAGATGAAAAAATCGGCTGAAAAATTTGAGTTTGAGAAAGCAGCTGCATTTAGAGATGAGATGTTCAAATTAAAAAAGGAATTAAAAAACAGGGAAAATACTGTTTTTGACTTACCATTAAAATAGTTATTTAACTTGGTGATTAAATAATTTGGTTTATTAGCTTCTATGCAACTTTTTTGGTGCAAAGAGGAATTAACAAAAATTGATTTCCTAAAACTAAAAAAGACACCGCACAAAAGTTGCTTATTGATAGTTTTATAAACAAAATTATTTGACTATCGACTTAATAAAATAAAAAAAAATGTGGGGGTATCTTATGGATCTTGTAGTAAAGAATGCCAAAATTGCATTGGAATCAGGAGTTTTTGTTGGAGACATCGGAGTAAAAGACGGTAAAGTCGCATCTCTGTCTCAATATGGAACTCTACAGGGAAAAGAAGAAATTGATGCTTCTGGACTTATTGCAATGCCAGGAATTATTGACGCACACACACATTTTGAGCTTCCTATAATGGATTCATCTACTGCTGATGATTTTGAAAGTGGTTCAAAGGCATGTTGTGCTGGAGGTGTTACAACTTTTATTGATTTCGTGACACAGGAAAAAGGACATTCTCTTTTTGAAGACCTTGAAGCAAGAAGAAAGGCTGCTGATCCAAAAGTATATGTCGACTATTCTCTTCACATGGGAATAACAGATTTTGTCAAACCATCTTTTGAAGCTATTCCAGAGATAATAAGAATGGGAATCCCTTCATTTAAAGTCTTTATGGCTTATTCAAAAGAAGGTTGGATGGCAAGTGAAGCAGACCTCATGACAGTTCTTGAAATAACAAGAGACAATGGCGGAGTAATGGGCGTTCATGCTGAAAACCAATCAATTATTGACAAATGCACTGAACAACTTATCGAAGAAGGCAGAGGCACTTATAAATTCCATGGAAAATCAAGACCACATTGTGCTGAAGTTGAGGCTTTAAAAAGAGTTCTCTATTTGGCAGAAATGGAAAGAAGTCCTCTTCACATTTTCCATTTGACAACAGGCGAAGGTGCAAGACTTGTTTCTGAATACAGAGGAAAAGGTGTTGCTGTTACAGCTGAAACTTGCCCACATTATCTACTTTTAGATGAAACAATGTATTTGGGTGAAAAAGGTTGGTTATATCCTTCATGTCCTCCATTGAGATTTAAATCAGACAGTGAAGTTTTGTGGAGAGGTCTTGAAATTGGTTCTATTCAAACGATAGCAACTGATCACTGTTCTTTCACTGTTGAACAGAAAGAAAAATTCAAAGATGATTTTACAAAGATTCCAAGAGGTCTTCCAGGTTGTGAGACACTTCTTCCTATGATTTACACAAGAGGAGTAAGAAAAGGAAGAATTTCACTTGAAAAGATGGTTTCTGTTCTTTCTTCAAATCCTGCAAGAATATTTGGTCTCTATCCACAAAAAGGTTCTTTGGCTATAGGTTCAGATGCAGATATAACAATAATTGATCCAAATGAAGAATATACAATGTCTGCTGAAAAACTCCACATGAAAGCTGGTTACACACCATTTGAAGGAAAGAAAACTTATGGTCCAGTGAAATATACAATTTCAAGAGGCGAAGTTATATATGACAATGGAACATTTACAGCTTCACCAGGTAGAGGTCTATTTGTAAAGAGATTCAGAAAACCAGATGTATTTTAAAGTTTAGATAAAAAACTGCTGGCAGGCGGATAAAATCTGTTTACCAGCAGTTTTTTTATTATCTGTAACAAATATTTTTGCAAGAAATTTATATTTTTATTTGTCTTTTCTTAAATAACATGTTAAAATATAAAAAAAAATATAGGGGAAAAATTATGTTAAGTGATTTACATACTCACACTACTGCTTCTGATGGAATAAAAAATGTGAAAGATTTGATGTTGATTGCTCTTGACAGAGGAATTACACATTTAGCTATAACAGACCATGATTCTATTGATTCTCTTGAAGAATTTAGAAATTGTGTTGTATATTCTGAAAAATATTTGGGTATATCTAATTATGACAGAATTATTGGTATTCCAGCAATAGAATTTGGCTGTCCTTATGGTGATTATGGGGAAGTCCATATTTTGGGATACGGTATAGATTTTAAAAATCAGCAGTTAAATGACACTTTGAAGATATTAAAAGAGGGAAGAAAAGAACGATTTCATAAGATGATCGACAGGTTGAATAAGTTAGGGGTAAATATAACAGAAGAAGATATTTTGAAATATTCGCCACTTCCAGGTAGATCGCATTTTGCAAGGATGCTTGTCGATAAAAATTATGTTGCAACTGTTCAAGAGGCTTTTGCTAAATATATTGGCAATGGAAAACCTGGATTTGTAAGGCGTGTTTTTTATTCTATTTCAGATACTATTGATTTGATAAAAGCAAGTGGTGGAATTCCTGTACTTGCTCATGCTATTACAAGTGGACTTTCAAAAGATGATATTTTGAAAATTGTAGATTATGGAATTGAGGGAATAGAAGTTTTTTATCCTGATCATTCTATGAAGCATAGAAAGAAACTTTTAGAAATTGCAAAGGATAAATCTTTGATTGTTACAGGTGGTACAGATTTTCATGGAATAAGACATGGAGTTGTTCAAGAACTCGGTATGCCTGATTATCCTGAAAATTATCTCAATGATTTTATGGATCATCTTGCTGATAAAAATTTATTTGTTGGTGGGGTGAAGGATTAATGAAGGGAAAAATATTTTCTTTTGAGTCAAGGCATAATAGCCATATAATATGGAGATGTCCATATCATGCTTTTTTGGCTGTTGTTTCAAGAATGAGTGTATCAGGGGCGGAGTTAATTTTTGTCTCTGCAGAATCGGAATTTGAAGAGGTTAGATTGCAGTATTGTTTTAGGATTAATGGCAGAGTTTGTAAAGTTTCTGTTATGACGAAAGATAAAGGTATTTTTTCGATAAAGAATTTTTTTGTGGCTTCTGAATTTTTTGAGTCAGAAATTAATTCTGTTTTTGGGGTTAAATTTGCAAAAAATTAAATTTTGTTTGTAAACAACCCAAAATAGGCTCTATTTAGAAGCGATGTCATTGCGAGGGAGCTATGCGACCGTGGCAATCTCAACCACTTAATTTAAATTTAGTAATTTATTGAATAGATCGAGCATTTCATTCTAAATAGAGTAGATCGACTCAATTTTTAAGTAAATAATAATTTACAGGCTTAGATTGCCACGGCTAAAGCCTCGCAATGACAAAGTGGCAGTATACAGGCATATATTTGATAGTTTATAGCAACTTTTAAATATGCTAAAAATTAGCGATAGCAGAGGAAATATAATTATGCATAAATTATTTTGTTCTTTCTTTATTATTTTGTTTATCTTTATTTTTTATATATCAGATGTTCAGGCTCAACAGACTGTTGGAGCGAGGAACAAATATAAGATAGCAAAAAATATGTTTTATTCTGGAATGTACCAAGATGCAGAAAAAGAGCTGGAAGCTGCATTAAAAATGGATGGTCATTATGCTGACGCTCTTTGGCTTATGGGATTGACCAAGATGGCTTTAAACAAAAATGAGGAAGCTGTCGAATGTTTTAGGAGAGTTACAGCTGAACAGCCAAAACATTATCCTGCAAGGTTATATTTGGCTAATTTATACATGTCATTAAATCAGCAAGAAAAGGCTTCTGAGCAGATAGAATATTATATTACAAACATGCCTGCCGATCCAAATGGTCATTATGCAAAAGGTGTTTTGGAATATTCAAAAGGCAATTTGACAAATGCTATAAAACTTTGGGATAAATCTATTTCATTAAATAAAGATTTGCCATATCCACATTATAACAGAGGCATTGCACTTTTTCTTCTCGACAAAAAAGATGATGCAATAAAATCTATTGCAAAAGCTCTTGAATTGACTTCAAATGCAAATAATACATACAGATTTACACTTGGGTATTTTAAATATTTGACAGATAAAAAAGATGAAGCAATGAAAGAGTTTAAATATATTGCTGAGGCTGAACAGGAAACAGTTGAAGGTTTGACTTCTTCAGGATTTGTTCTTTTTAGTGAAAATAAATATGATGAAGCACTTGCAAAATGTGATGAAGCATTCAAAAAAAATGCAGAATTTACTGCTTCAATGATGTTAAAGGCATATATTTTGGAAAAACAAAATAAATATGATGAGGCAATAGAGGCTTGTAATTTGATTGAAAAAGCTGATAAAAACGATAAAACAGCCACAAAATATATTGAAGAGTTAAAAAAGGCAAAAATTGCTTATGAAGAGGAATTGAAGAGACAATTAGAAGAGGAAGTTGAAGTGGAAGAAGATACTGAAGAAACTGGAGAATAAAGCTAAAGACGACAGAAGAGGACAAAAGATAAGGACAAAAGATAAGGACTAAAGAGGACGGGAAAAATGACGATAAAAGACGCAGTTGCTGAGATTATAAGATTAAAGGGAAAAGATATATTCAAAGATAAGAAGATATTTTTTGCATTGCTTGGTGATTTGGCACCAGAATATCCAAAAGAGCTAAAGATCATAAGAAATAATTTTGATGATGATATTTTTAAATTATTTATTGATGAAAACAAAAAAAATAGCCATAAGGTTAGATTGTTTTATTCTTCACTTGATGATTTAGGAGTTGCTGAAGATAAAATATATTTCTTTCTTGAATCTTTTGGAATTCCTCTTGGTTGGGAACAGGAGATATTGGATTTTAAAGTTGATTCTCCAATGCAAGTTCCAAGTTTTAATAATCAACATACCAAACAATCTGTAAATGAAAATGTTACAGATATTTCACTTAATGAAGATATTTTGAAACAATGGGGTTTTATTGACAAAAAATCAATACCTGCTGTTCTCAATATTCCTTCAACATATAAATCACCATTTGGTACAATAAGAATTACTAAGATAGATAATGAATTATTTAAGGATTGTGATAAATTACAGTCAGTTACAATTCCTGATACTGTTACAGAAATAGGGGAGATGGCTTTTGAAAATTGTACTTCTTTAGAAAAAATAAATATTCCTGATAGTGTTACTGAGATTGGTAATAGTGCATTTGCAGGTTGTTCTTCTTTGATAACAGCAGTTATTCCAAATAAGGTTACAAAGATATCAGAAGCTCTTTTTAGTAATTGTACATATCTTGTAAATGTTACTATTCCAAATGGAGTTACAGAAATAGGAGATGTGGCTTTTGCAGATTGTGTAGCTTTGCCAAATATTCTTATTCCAAAAACAGTTACTAAAATAGGTATTGGTTCTTTTGCAAATTGTAAAGTTCTTGACAGCATAATTATTCCAAGTACAGTTACAGATATTGATTTAAGGGCTTTTGTTGGTTGTGAAAAATTGCAACAGTTTACTTTGCCTACCAAATACGCAATTTTTAAAGATGTAAATAAACAAATTAAACAGATTTCTTTGAAATTAACAGTATTTTTAGCTTTATCTTATGCAAAAGTTGGTGATTATGTAAAATTTGGCAATTATCCACAGACTTCAAATGGTGATATTCAGCCTATTGAATGGCAGGTATTGTCAAAAGAAAATAATAAAATGCTTGTTATATCTCGTTATGGTCTTGAAGCAAAGCGTTTTGATAGTTTTTCAAATAATTGGAACAATAGTGAAATTCGTAAATGGTTGAATGGTGATTTTTATAATAAGGCTTTTACTGATCAAGATAAGAATATTATAAGTTCTTTTAATGGTGATAATGTTTTTTTGTTGAGTAAAGAAGAGGCAGAAAAATATTTTGCTAATGATGATGCAAGAAAATGTAAAGCTACAGATTATGCTAAAAAGAATGGTGCTAATGTGAGGAATGATAATGGTTGTAGTTGCTGGTGGCTTCGTTCTCCTCTTTGTGGTAATAGTAGTCATGTCTACTATGTCTATTATGATGGTTATGTCCGCAACGATTATGTTCACTATGGTTTTTATCTCGTGCGGCCCGCTTTATGGGTCAATCTTTAATCTTTTAATCTTGGGGCTGTGAAAAAAGTAAATAAAGGCGATGTCATTGCGAGGGAGCTGTGCGACCGTGGCAATCTCAGGCACTTTTTTATTAACTAACACAACGAGTTAAATTACGAAAATTATATAAAAAAACTTTTTTCACAGCCCCTTAATTTTAAATAATTATAATTTTGTGTAAAATAGTGCTTTTTAGGTAGTGATTGAAAAGAGATTATATTTAACTATTATTTTTATTTTCTCGGCTTTTGCCGAGTCGATTTTTTTTAGAAATTGCTTCTTATTAATTAAGTAACTAAGGGGAAAAAACTACCAAAACGGCCTCTATTTAGAGGAGAGGTCATTGCGAGGGAGCTTCACAAATAGTTAAAAACTCTAACGAGTTTTTAAAAAAATACCCTCACAAGGAGGGAGCGACCGTGGCAATCTCAACCACTTAATTTTTAGTAGTTTATTAATCAGATCAGGTAGAAATTGAATAAATAGAGCCGATCGACTCAATTTTTAAGTAAATAATAATTTACAGGCTTAGATTGCCACGGCTAAAGCCTCGCAATGACAAAGTGGCAATATACAGGCATATATTGGATAGTTTATAGGAACTATTTATTTTTTAAAAAATCAACTATCACAACGAGTTTTGTATAATTATAAAAGGCAGGTGTAATAACATGCCAAAAACACCTAAAGAAATGGAAAAAGAGATTTTAGCAGATGGTTGGTTCTTTTATGCTCAAAAAGGCTCACATAAACATTATAAACATCCTGTTAAAAAAGGGAAAGTAACTATTCCATTTCACAATAGAGCTTTAACAAAAAACATGGAAAAATTAATTAGAAATCAGGCAATGGGAAAATAAAGAAGGGAGGGACTATTTATGTTGACAATGTATCCAGCATGTTTTTATAAAGATAACGATGGATATACAGCTATATTTCCTGATTTAGACAATTTAGGAACTTGTGGAGATTCGCTAAAGGAAGTAATGGAAATGGCCATTGATTGTTTAGCTGGTCGTATTAATATAATGAAATCAGATGGTGAAATAATTCCTCCAGCTTCAAATATTGCTGATATAGATATAAAAAAAGTTGCAGAAGACCTTGATTTAAAATTTGAAAAAGAAAAATCTTTTGTAAATATAGTATCTGTAGATGTTGATTCTTATGCAAAAGAAAATTTTGATAAAAAAATTAGAAAATCTGTTAGTATTCCAGTTTGGCTTAATGATTTGGCGATAGAAAATAAAGTCAATCTATCACAATTTTTAAGCGATGCACTTTTTCAAAAATTAGTATTTACCAACACACCATAGAAGAATTAAGCGAAGAAATATAAAACTATGAAGATTCAATTTAAAAATCAACAATTTCAGACAGACGCAACAAAAGCAGTTGTAAATATATTTGATGGTCAACAATATCGAGAGAGCAATTTTAGAATTGACACAACAGACATAAGCTCACAGAGTAAATTTGACTATGAGGACAGAGGTTTTAAAAATCATAAGCTAACTATTTCTGATGATCTTATTTTGCAAAATCTGCACAAGGTACAGAGAAAAAATGATATAAAACTCGATGAACAACTTTTGGCAAGTGAGAGTTGTAATTATAATTTTACTGTGAAAATGGAAACTGGCGTTGGCAAGACATACACCTACATAAAAACGATGTATGAACTCAACAAAGCCTATGGTTGGAGTAGATTTATAATTGTTGTTCCAAGTATTGCAATAAGAGAAGGTGTTTTTAAGTCATTTCAGTTGACAGCAGATCACTTTAAACAAGAATATCCAGAAAAAATTATCAGCTTTTTTATTTACAATTCAGCAAATATAGGTTGTTTAGAAGATTTTGCAAGAAGTGATAATATAAAGGTTATGATCATCAATTCTCAAGCCTTTAATTCTGGAGTTGATAACAAAATCAATCAAAACTTGGATAAATTTGGGGGTAGGAAACCTATTGACTTGATAAGTTCTACAAATCCAATATTGATTATAGATGAGCCACAATCTGTCGAAGGAATAGCAAAAAAGACACAGACAAAAGAGAGCTTAAAAGATTTTAAGCCTCTGTTTATATTGAGATATTCTGCAACACCACCGAAGGAATACAATCTTGTATATCGTTTAGACCCTCTCGATGCCTATAATAAAAAACTTGTCAAAAAAATAAGTGTAAAAGGCATTGAAGAAGTTGGAACAACTGCAACTAATAGCTTTATCTATTTTGAAAAAATTAATCTCTCACACAAAGCCCCTACTGCTACAATAAGATTTGATAAAATGACAAAAACTGGCATTAAACAGAAAACAAAAAATTTTTCTGTTGGTGATAGTATTTATGAAGAATCAGACCGCCTTGAAGAATACAAAGATGGTTTTAAGATAACAAGTATAGATGGAAGATACAATAGCATAAGATTTGAAAACAATATAGAAATGCATGCTGGCGACATAATGGGGCAGACAAACGAAGATTGCATTAGAAGAATCCAAATAAGAGAAACTATTCTTTCACATCTGCAAAAAGAGAGAAATTTATTTCACAAGGGAATCAAATGTCTTTCACTATTTTTTATTGATGAAGTCTCAAATTATAGGAAATATGATGAACAAGACAAACCACAAAAAGGAAAATTTGCCGAAATGTTTGAGGAAGAATACGAAAGTTGTCTTCAAAATTTACAGGCAGAATTAAAAGATGAATCATATTTGAGATATTTAGGCAATATCAGCACAGAAGATACTCATGCAGGTTATTTTTCCATTGATAAAAAAAGAAAAATGGTAAATAGTAAATATTCAGATAGAAGATCGAGAACTTCTGATGATGTAGAAGCCTATGATTTGATAATGAAAAATAAAGAATTACTTCTCGATTTAGATGAGACAAGATCGCCTGTGAGATTTATTTTTTCACATTCAGCACTCAGAGAAGGTTGGGATAATCCAAATGTTTTTCAAATCTGCACATTAAAACAGAGTGGAAGTGAAATTAAAAAGAGGCAAGAAGTCGGAAGAGGGCTTAGGCTCTGTGTAAATAAAAATGGTTACAGGATAGATTATGAAAAAGCAGGTGATGAAGTTCACAAAATAAATGTGTTGACTGTTATCGCAAGTGAAAGCTATAAAAATTTTGTTTCGAGTTTACAGCAAGAAATAAGCGACAGTCTTTCTGATCGTCCAAAGATAGTTACAAAAGAATTATTTATAAACAGACAGATAAAAGACACTGACGGAAACGAAATAACGATAAATGAAGAACTTGCAAATGATATTATTTATAATTTGAGACATCACAATTATATAGATAAGACAACAAAGAAACTTACAGAAAAATTTGAGGAAGACAAGAAAAATAATTCTCTTGAAATAGATGAAGAGTATAATAAATATCTTCCTGCAATAGTTGAAATTTTGAATAAAGTTTATACTGAAGATAGTTATAAGATAGAAAATGAAAAGAAAAACAATGTGAGAGCAGAGTTAAAAGATGACAAACTCGAGATGAAAGAATTTAACGAACTTTGGGATAACATAAATTCAAAAAGTTACTATCAAGTTGATTTGGATCAAAAAGAAATAATTGCAAATGCAATACATGTCTTAAATGAGAGACTGGATATAGCAAAAATATATCTAAAGATAGAAGAAGGAACGCAGAAAAATAAAAATACAAAAGAAGAGTTTGAAAATGGCAATGCTTTTGTACAGGAAAATTCCACATCATACAGACCTGAATATAGAATACAGCCAAATAAAAATGTAAAATATGATTTCATAGGCAGAATTGGCAAAAATACAGGATTGACGAGAAAAGAAGTAGGAATGATACTTTCAGGACTAAAACTTGAAAAACTCGAAATGATAAAATATAATCCTGAAGATTTTATATTAAAATCAAGCCAGTTGATACAAGAAGCAATAGCAAAGCCATTTGTTGAACACATTACATATTACAAAGATACTAAGAAATATTCAAAGGAAGATATTTTTCAAAACAATTTATCAGGTATTTTGGATGTAAATGCAATAGCAACTTCTAAAAATATATATGACTATTTGGTATATGATTCAGAAGTTGAAAAGAAATTTGCCGAAGAAGTGGAAAAAGCTACAGAAGTGGCAGTTTATACAAAATTGCCTGCTAATTTCAAAGTTCGCACACCTTTGGGAGATTACAATCCTGATTGGGCTATTGCATTTAATAAAGATTCTGTAAAGCATATTTATTTTGTTGCTGAGACGAAAGGTAGCCTATCAGATTTGGCACTTAGAAAAACAGAAAGTGCAAAAATAGAATGTGCGGAAAAGCATTTTAAAGTCATTAGTAATGACAAGGTAAAGTATGATGTCGTTACAACTTATAGTGATTTGCTTCAAAAAGTGTTAAAATAGAGCGTTAGGTTGATTAAATCCTCTTTCAGTTGAAAGGGGATTTTTTTTTGTTATGTTTTGTTTTTATCCTATTTACTTCTATTTTTTTTATATTTCTTTTTACTTATGACCTAATTGCATGTTTAGTTTTTGACATTGTTATATATTGCTTTTTTGTTGTTAATATTGTATAATTATAAAAAATGAAGTTTTGGAAATAATTATGGATATAGAAAATAAAGAAATAACTACAGAAATTAAAGAACGAAAAAGAAAAACTTGGGAAGAATTAACTTTTAAAGATTATTATTTGTTCAAGAGGGTCATGTGTGAAATAGACATCTGTACAAGAGTTCTTGAAACACTTTTGAATATCAAAATAATTAAAGTTGAATATATACAAAAAGAAGTAATTTTTAAAGAAAATTATGATAATAAGGGTATTAGGCTTGATGTGTATTTAGAAGATTCAAATGGTGTAATATATGATATTGAAATGCAAGTTCAAGCCTTAAAAGAAGAAGAGTTTGCAAAAAGACTTAGATATTATCAGGCATTAATTGATGCTTCGATTTTGTATGTTGGACAAGATTATGAACAGCTCAAAAAATTGTATATAATTTTTATATGTCCATTTAAACTTTTTGACGGAGAGCAACAGATTTATACATTTAAAAATTATTGCAAAGAAAATAAAGAAATTGAATTAAAAGATGATGTTACAAAAATTCTTGTCTCAACAAAAGGCAAAAAAGATAAAAGTGTAAATGCTGATTTAGAAGCCCTATTTGCTTATATTAATGGAGATAAAGTTGATAATCCTTTGGTAAATATGATTGATGATCGAGTAAAATATATAAAAAATCAAGAGGAGGAGAGAACAATGTATAAAGAGAGGAGCATTGAAGCTCCTTCTACGAAGGAGAAAACATATATGCAATATGGATTGAAAATAAGAGATGAAAGAAAAGAAGCAAAAGAAGAAGGAAGGGCTGAAGGAAGAATTGAAGAAAGAATTAAAAATTTGAAATCACTTATGGAAAATGCTAATTTTTCCATTGAAACAGCAATGAAAATGCTAAGTATTCCTCAAGAAAAATATGGTTTTTATATCAGCCAAATCAATTAAAATTTCAATCCTCTTTCATTTTATTTTCATGAAAGGGGATTTTTTTGTTTTCTGCTAATTGTTTGTTTTGTTGTGAATTTGTAGTTTTTGGGCTTATATTTCTTTTTACTTATGACGAAATTGCAAGTTTTAGTTTTGGGGTATAATAGAGGGTAGGACGGAAATCAATTTTTTTAGTTCATAATAATTTTCAAAAATATTAACATTGTATCGTATTTTTGAAAATAATTTAACTGCCGACTTAATAACAAGGGGCTAAAAATTTTAGTCTCTTTTTTTATTATTTATTGTACAAAATGTGAAAATATGGTAAAATAAGAATATAATAAAATTTTTGAAAAAAATAATTTGGGGTAATTCAAAATAAGTTGAGATTAAGTAAAATGCTAAAAAAATTACCTATTGGTGAACAAAATTTTGAAGAAATTCGTAAAAATAATCGTGTTTATGTTGATAAAACAAAACAAATATTACAAATGATAGAAGATGGAAGATATTATTTTCTTTCTCGTCCTCGAAGATTTGGAAAATCTTTGACAATATCAACATTAGAGGCTATGTTTCAAGGTAAAGCTGAATTATTCAATGGGCTTTATGCCGAAGATTGGGTAAAAGAACAAGCACAAAATCCTAATCCTGTTATAACACTGGACATGAGTTGTTTAGGAGATTATACAAACAGAAAAGAATTAAAATCTGCTCTTATTGATTATCTCGAAGAAATTTCAAGAATTAATAAATTAAGTATAGAAACACAAAAAAACACTGGACGATTCTTAGCAAATATAATCACAAGATTATATGAAAAACAAGGTCAAGTTGTTGTGCTTATAGATGAATATGATAAACCAATAACAGATCATATTGATAATTTTAAAAAAGTAGATGAAATAAGAGAATTTTTGCGTTCTTTTTATAGTATTTTAAAAACTTATAGTAAGTATTTAAGATTTGTCTTAATTACTGGAATTTCCAAATTTAGTAAACTTGGAATTTTTTCAGGTTTAAATAACTTAAATGATATTTCTATGAATGAAGAATATGGGGACATTGTCGGTTATACACAAAAAGAACTTGAAGACAATTTTTCTGAATGGCTTGAAATTACTGCTCAAGAAAAATCAATGGATAAACAAAAACTTTTGAATAAAATAGAAAGATACTATGATGGATTTTCTTTTGATGGAATAACAAGAGTATATAATCCATTTTCTGTATTAAAATTTTTTCAAGAAAAATATTTTTATAATTACTGGTATAATTCCTCTACACCCTCTTTTATTGCTAAATATCTAAAAAAGCATAAAATAAAAGAACCCAAAGAATATATAAATCAAAAGGTTACAATTGATTTTACAAATGCAAGTGAAATAGAAACAGCAAGTGTTGAGAGTTTTTTATATCAAGCTGGATATTTAACAATTAAGAAAAAAAGAGGGAATGTAATTATTCTTGACTATCCAAATGAAGAAGTTCGTAGTTCGATGTCCTGTTTGTTTCTTGATAATTTTTATAATATAAAAAATTATGCTGTATTGAGCGATGACATTTGGGAAGCATTGGAAGAAGAAAATATAAGTAAAATTGTTGATATTTTCAATCAAGGATTAAAACCTATTCCTTATGACGATTACACAAATAGGGATGAGTCTTGGTATCGTTCTTTATTCTTAATGGTACTCAGTGTTACAAAAATTACATATTTTGCAGAAGTTCATTCTTACCAAGGTCGTTCTGATGTGGTAATTGTTTTTGAAGATAAAATTATAGTGATTGAGTTTAAATTTGCAAAAACTTCAAAAGATGTGGAAGTTAAAATGGAAGAAGGCAAAAATCAGATAAAAGATAGAGATTATGCTTCGCCTTATGAAGGAAAAAATAAGAAAATGATTACAGTAGTTTTTGTTGCAGATGATGAGAAAAGGCAGATTTTATCAACACAACCTGAAAAGTTGTAGACTGAAGACAGGAGACAGAAGACAAAGGGGACGAGATGAAAAAAGATTTACGAAGTGAGAATGTAAAAAAGATTGCTGAAGATTTTCCGATGTGCATTACGGAGATAAAGGACAAAAACGGCAATTTAAAAAAGGTTATAGATTTTGAGAAGTTAAAAGAACTTTTGACAGGTGAACTTAGAGACCGTGAAGAGGCTTATGAATTTACTTGGGCAGGGAAGAGAGAGGCTTTACGCAAGGCTTTTGAATATAATGATAAAATTCTCCGTCCTGTTGTTGATGATAGCCTTAATTTTTTTGATACCCAAAATATTTATATTGAGGGCGACAACCTCGATGTATTGAGGATTTTGAGGAGATCTTATTTTGAAAAGATCAAGATGATTTATATAGATCCTCCATACAACACAGGACACGATTTTATTTACAATGATAATTTCAAAAAGTCAAAGGAAGATGAAGAAGAGGAACTCGGACTTTGGGACGAAGAAGACAACATGCTTTTTGAAAACAAGGAATCAAACGGCAGATTTCATTCTGATTGGTGTAGCATGATTTATTCTCGCCTTCTTTTGGCACGAGATCTTCTCAGACCTGACGGAGTAATTTTTATTTCTATAGATGACAATGAAGTCGCTTCACTTCGTAAAATTTGTGATGAAGTCTTTGGTGAAGATAATTTTGTGGCTGAGGTTATTTGGGAAAGAGCTTATGCTCCGATAAATTTGAAAAAACATTTTTCTACTTCACATGATTATATTTTAGCTTATGCAAAAAATTTAGAAACAGTAGTTTGTAATGGTATAAAAAGAAGTAAAGAAGCTGATTCAAGATATAGTAATCCAGATAATGATCCAAGAGGAGTTTGGACATCAGATAATTTATCAGTTGGTCCTGCTATTGAAGAAAATATTTATCCAATAACTACGCCTTCAGGGCGTATTGTTAAGCCTCCAGCAGGAAGGTGCTGGAGTCTTTCAAAAAAAACCTTTTTTGAAAGACTCCAAGATAATAGAATTTGGTTTGGACCAGATGGAAATAATGTTCCAAGAATAAAAAGATTTCTTTCTGAATTAAAAAAACAGGGAATAACTCCAATGACAATATGGAAATATACTGAAGTTGGACATTCTCAAGAAGCTACTCAATCATTGGCAAATATTTTTGATGGTAAAAAATATTTTGTTTATCCAAAACCTGTTGAACTGATAAAAAGAACTATTGAATTATATTCGTCCCCCCCCCCCCGATTGGGCAGAAGTCGTCTAAACAGGCACAAGAAGGACTTTATGACGAAAAAAATGGAATCGGAGGAGAAAGTAACACAAGTGATGGCGATATTATCCTCGATTTCTTCTCAGGCTCCGCCACAACGGCACATGCTGTTATGCAACTAAACGCAGAAGACAACGGAAACAGAAAATATATAATGGTACAGATTCCTGAAAAATGCGATGAAAAAAGCGAAGCATACAAAGCAGGGTATAAAAATA
>CADASF010000050.1 GCA_902790465.1 uncultured bacterium
AAAGAACGATCAAGAACATGCAACATTTGCAACAAAGGCTGATCTTGAAGAGCTCAGAAGACTCGTAAATCAGCTCAAATCAGAACTCGATGCACTCGGTGTAAGAGTAACTAATCTCGAAGATTCAGTTGCAAACCTTGACAAAAGAGTAACTGAACTCGAAAGAATCACTTTTTATGGTGAATTAGATGCTATATTCGCAACACAAGGATTCAAAAGTGATCAAAAGTGGAGAGTTTTCAATGGATATGGCTGGTGTGAACAAAAGATAAATGTTCCAGAACTCATAACAGGTTCAGTAGAAGGAGCTAATGTCAACCCCACAGTAGATGGATATATGCCAGTAATCAATTACAAAAATGGCAGACCGCTTACAAATGGAACAGGTGTTTCAGCTATTGCTAAACTCGGAATCAATGCAAAAGTAAGTGATGATGTCGATGCAGGTCTTGAACTCGAAGCCTACACAGCAGTTGGCGATCCTATAGTAAATGCATTCTATGGTGTATCACATCCACACACATTTGCAGGAATGTCTAACTATGAAGAAACAGCTGAAGTAGGAAATTTCAGAAATCTATGTACAACAGCTAAACTTGATAACTTTTGGGTAAAACACAAACCATCAGGAATTAAATTAACTGTCGGCGAATTTGGTGAAATGAATATGGAACCTATGCTATTTGCAGGAGCTCCAAATCCAAATGTAAATGGTAGTAGTTATCTCACTAACTCAGGATTCAAAGTAAATGGAACTGCTAACTTCCTTTCAGATATGGATTGGGAAGTTTTCTATACATCACTTCCAGATGCAAATATAGACCAAGCAAATCCACAGCGTGTAGAACTCACATCTAACAATGGTTACAACACTTATGCTTACGGTTTAGACCTCGGTTGGAGATTCAAAGGTGGAAACTTCAAGATTGGTTACCTCAGAGCTATGAACGATGGTAACAACTATGGAGAAAATGACAATGTTTTGACTCTAAGTGGTGTCTCACCAACTTATGTTCCATACACAATTCCTGGATATGGTTCTTACACTCCATTTAGTGCATTATATAACACAACTGGAATAGTACAAAGTGGACTTAACTGGGGTAATCCAATAGAATATTACCACAGAACAGGTTCTTTCACACCACCAGTAGGACATACTGCAAATGGATTTGCCAATATATTTGGCGAGCAGTCAACAACAAACTGGTCAGCTCATTTTGACTACACTTGGGAAGACAGCAAAATTAAGCCAAGATTCTTTGTTGAATATGCTGGTTCAAGTTACAAACCAACACATGAATCAGATTACAGCGTAAGCGGTAATGCTCTAAGAGCAGGTCTTGGTGCAACATTCTTCAATGATTCACTCGATGTTGATATCCAGTACAAATCAATAGACCCAACATATGATCCAATGATTCTTCGCTATCCTATAACTGTAAATTCTATGTGGAGACTTCCAAACTTCTCATACTTCCCAGGTATGTATCAACTCCATGACAGTGAAATCTATACAAATAACAGACAAGGTTGGGACTTCAAGCTCACATATAGATTCAAAGATGATAGAGGTAAAATATGGGCTTCATATCAAACTTATAAACAGGTTGAAACAAATTCACCAGATACTTTGAATCCAATAGGAATAAGTGAAATAACAGGAACACCTTTATATTCTGGTTTCAAAGAGGCAGGATTTATTGATTCATTCTTCACCCCTATTCGTGGATATGTAGCAGTATGTGATTACACAGGAGCTCCTATAGGAATAAATTGTTGGGATGACAACAAAGGCAAAACAAGCAAATTTGACATCGGTATAAACTACAAATTTGAGAACAATCTCGGTATTGAACTCGATTACTACAAACAGAACTTCAAGAGAGATACAAATCTCAGAATGAATCAACTCTATTGGGTTGATTACGGTATGGGAGTATATGATTGGTCAGAGTTCAATGGTGCTGCAGCTGCTGATTATATCGATCTCGATGTAACAGGATTCCATGTTGGAATTTCATATCCATTCAATGAAAAATTCACTGGAAAGATCGGTTATGATTACACAGCAATAAAAGGACACTATGATCCAAATTTGAACCATTACAACTATGCAGTTCAAAGAAATTCTC
Source organism: uncultured bacterium (assembly GCA_902790465.1). Lineage (GTDB taxonomy): Bacteria > Vulcanimicrobiota > CADAWZ01 > CADAWZ01 > CADAWZ01 > CADAWZ01. The sequence goes on from CADASF010000050.1 coordinate 2,136, forward strand.
ATGACTACAAAAACATAGATACAAAACAGAGCGTTCCATATATTGGATTTGACTATAAACTCAGTAAAAACACAGAATGGAGTTGTAATTTCCAATATTTCACCACATCAGACGATGCTTTGATGTGCGTACCATATCCTGCAGTAAGAGATGTATGTTCATATAATATGGACTGGAGTGGAACACAATTCACAACAGAATTTAAAGTAAAATTCTAAACTAAGCAATAAAAAAAAACTGGGTGGAAAATTTCCACCCAGTTTTTTTATTTAGTTATTATATGTTACCTTCTTCTTTGCTCTTTAAATAGCTTCCTATTGTTGAAGATGATTTGTCAGAAGTATATTCTGTGAAATCTTCTTTCTTTCTTGGAGTGCGGGCTGGTTTCTCTGGTGCTGGAAGAGTGGCTTTTATAGAAAGTGTCATTCTTCTATCTTTGCTCTTTACTTCAAGAACTTTTACATTTACTTCTTGACCAACTTTGAGAACATCTTCTGGAACTCCAATTCTTTCATTTGCAATTTCATGAATTGGAACAAGTCCTTCAATTCCATCCATCAATTCAACAAAAGCATATTTCTTTGCAAGTTTTGTAACTTTTCCAGAAACTACAGAACCGACAGGGAATTTTTCATCAACAACAAGCCATGGATCTGGCTTTGCTTGACGGAGACTTAAAGCTATTTTGTCTTTATCTAAATCAACTTTAAGAACAAGTACATCAACTTTATCGCCAGCAGAAACAATGTCTGAAGGATGATTTATTCTCTTCCAAGACATCTCAGAAATATGAATAAGTCCATCAATTCCACCGAGATTTACGAAAGCACCAAAGTTTGTAAGTCTTGCAACTGTACCTTGAATGATTTCACCCTCTTTGATTCTTGACATTATCTCTTCTTTGGCTTTTTTCTTGTCCTCAATGATAATATCTTTTCTTGATAGAACGACTCTCTTCTTTTGAGGATCAAGTTCTATTATTTTCAATTTCAATTCATCACCGATGAACTCTGTGAGGTCTTTTACTGGTCTAACATCGAGTTGTGATGCAGGTACAAAACCTCTTGTTCCTATATCAACAATAACTCCACCTTTTACAGCTTCAGTACATGTTGCTGTTATAGGCTCTTTCTTCTCGTAAGCTTCAAGGATTCTCTTCCAAGCAAATTCTTTGTCAGCTCTCTTTTTGGAAAGAATAAATTCGCCTTCTACTCCACCTTTACGCTGAAGAACTACTACATTGATTTCATCGCCGACTTTTAAATCAGATGCGGAAGGATCGAAATCAGTAATTTCGGCTGCAGGAACAAAACCATCTGTCTTACCTCCGAGATCGACTGTAATTCCCTCATTGTCGATTTTTTCAATTTTACCCTTGACATATTCCCCTACTCTTATTTGCTTAAAAGAGTTCTCGTAGGATTCCATATCAGCCATGGATGCAACTTCATTTTGGACATTTTCAACGTCCTTACCGATCTGTTCGTTGTTCATTATAAACAAAGCTCCTTTCACAGTAGAAAATACTATCTATTAAATAATATTTTCAAAGCAATACAAAAAAAATAAAAATAATAATAAAAAAAATGTTAAAAAACATTTCTTATCTATTCCATTTCAGAAAGGTTTTTACCTCTTTTAATATTGACAGTAAGAGGTATTTTTAAAATAATATTTTTTTCCATAATCTCCCTAACCATTGATTCCAGCTCTTCTGCCTCTGTTAAAGGGACTTCAAAAACCAATTCATCATGAATTTGAAGCAACATTTTTGACTTTAAGTCCCTATTTTTTATATTTTCTGATATTTTAATCATGGCAGATTTCATTATATCTGCAGCAGAGCCTTGAATAATTGTATTGACAGCTATTCGTCCTGCAGAGGCTCTCATGACTTCTGAGCGACTGTTTATATTTTCAATATAGCGTCTTCTACCTAAAAGAGTTGTTACAAAACCGTCTTTCTCAGTCTGCTTGATAGTTTCTTTTATAAAATTATCTATCTGTGGAAATCTATGGAAATACATATCTATATAATTTTTAGCTTCAGACATTGGAATATTTAGTGAACGAGATAAACCATGTGCAGAAATTCCATATATTATGCCAAAGTTTACAGCTTTTGCCTTTTTTCTCATCAATTCTGTAACCTCGGACAATTCGACATTAAAAATCTCTGAAGCAGTCATGGCATGTATATCAAAATCTTTACTGAATGCCTCACACATTTTTTTATCATCTGCATAATGGGCAATTACTCTCAACTCAATTTGTGAATAATCTGCACTTAAAAAAATAGATTCACTATTTCGTACAACAAAAGATTTTCTTATTTCTCTTCCTAAATCCGATTTTACAGGTATATTTTGAAGATTGGGATCACTTGAAGCAAGTCTTCCTGTCTCTGTCTTCATTGAATCAAAATGAGTTCTTATCATTCCGTCTCTCTCTATCATAGAAGGCAATTTTTTTGTATAAGAAGACTGCAATTTTTTTGATTCCCTATATTCTATTATGAGTGGAATTATTGGATAAGATCTCAATTCATTCAAAGTCAAAACATCTGTTGCATTTTTCTTTAGATTGGGCAACATCAATTTTTCATACAATATATAAGAAAGCTGTTTTGGAGAATTTATATTAAATTTTTCTCCAGAAATATTATATATTTCGTCTTCAAGTGAATTTAACTTATCTGTCAAAACTATATCAGCTTCTTCTAAAATCTTTCTATCACATTTTATTCCTGTATTTTCCATATCTGCCAAAACTTTCAAAAGAGCCTCTTCAATATCGTAAAAAACTTTTTCTGAGGAAATCTCAGAAAGTCTTTTTTCAGCAATACATTTCATTTTTCTAAGCATGGAAAATCGGAACTTTTTTATTATACCTTCTTCAATTATATCTTCATAAGAAGTCAAAAAATAGAAAGATTTCATGAAATCATGAAAATTGTCAGAAGGATTCAAGACATAACTTGCCAATGCTACATCAAAAAAATCAAATTCAAAATCTATTCCATTTTTATAGCATTCTTTAATTAAAGGCTTAATATCAAATGAACAGATTTTTTTGTTGGCTATATTTTCCCTAAAATCCTTAATTTCACAAATTTTTCCATCTTCTTCAAATAATATTTTGCCATCTTCAAAAAAGAGATATACAAAATCATCATCTTTTGGAAGTTCGCATTTCAAAAAATCTTCTAATTTATTGTCAACTTTTAGATCATCTTTGGAATCAATATTAAAATTTAGAGTTATTTCTTCTTGTTCTCCTCTAAATAGCTTATTTATTATTGATTTCAATTCAAAATGTTTCAAAAAATTGAGTAATTTTGAATCTTCAAATTCAGAAAAAGCCATAGATTCACTATCAAATTTGACAGGAAGGTCAAAATTTATTGTAGCTAATGTTTTACTCAATTTTACAGAATCTTCTGATTCTTTTATCAATTTCCCAGCACGACCTTTTATCTTATCAACATTAGCCAATATATTTTCAGTTGTGCCAAATTCTGAAATCAATTTTACAGCCGTTTTATCTCCAACACCTTTTGCACCTGGTATTCCGTCGGATTTATCTCCTGCAAGTGCCTTAAAGTCAACAATAGACTTAGGCTCAAAACCATATTTTTCTTTTATATAATCTACATCATGCAAAATCAAATCTTTTCCAGTATTATTTGGACATAAAAGATGTACCTTGTCTGAAATAATCTGTATCAAATCCCTGTCTGAACTTATTATATTTACATCAATTCCCTTTGAAGAAGCATCTTTTGCCATTGTTCCAATACAGTCATCTGCTTCATATCCTTCAACAGAGACAACAGGAATTTTCAATATATCGAGTAGTTCATATATATAGTCAAATTGTTTTTCGAGGTCTTCAGGCATTTTTTGTCGATTTGCCTTATATTCTGGAAAAAGTTCTAATCTCTTAGTAGGACGAGATAAATCAAAAGCAAATGCCAAATATTGAGGTTTTAACTCATCAATAAATCTCAACAACATATTTAAAAATCCTGTCAAAGCTCCTGTTTTTAATCCATTTGAAGTTGATAAATTAGGCATTGCATAAAAAGCCCTATATGTAAGAGAATGACCATCAATCAAAAGAAGTGAATTGTTTCCAATATTTTCGGCAAGTTTCATTTTTTTAGCCTTTCATAATTTATAAAATCTCTTTTTATTTCTTTTTTTTTTCTTTATTTGCCTTTTAAATTGTGAAAATAGAAGGAAAAAAAAAGCAAAAAAAATAAATTTATAATAAAAGAAATAACATAAATATAAAGTCCGCAAAAGCAAACGGAGAGTTTTTATTATGGATAATATAAACAATTTAATAACTAATCAAGAACGCCTTGTAGCAGAAGATCCGAATAATGCGGAAAAACTAAGCCAATTAGCCAATCTCTATATAAAAGACGGAAGTTTTAAAAGAGCAATAAAAACATTAGAAAAATGTTCAAAAATGCCCAATGGCAACAATGCAAAATATCTAATGGGAATAATATACCTATTAGAAGGCGGATTAGGCTATGCTTTTAAATCATTACAGACAGTAACAGATGAAGATGGTGATTTCTGTTTTCACAAAATTGACAAATCAAATCTACCACCAAAAGATTTAATTTATAAATCACTAGAAAATTTTGAAAATTCAGCAAAAGAATTGCCTGAGAAATATATGGCCATTGGTTTTATATACCATGCTTTAGGCAATTATGATGAGGCTTTGAGAAATTACTCTAAATGTATAGAACTAGACCCAGAATGTGATCTCATAAATTACTTTATGGGTGTAACATATTTTGAATTGGAAAATTATCCTGAAGCAGGTGTGTATTTTCAAAAAGAACTAAAACAAAGACCTAAATCACACAACACAACATATCTTTTAGGTATAACATATTTAAAATTGGGAAATAGTCAACAAGCGTCAGCCTGTTTTAATAGAGCAATAAAATTAAAACCAGATTATGTCAAAGCATATATAGGAATGTCATCTGCATATAGACTTTCAGGTAATTATAAACAAGCTGAAAAATGGACAATGCAACCAATAAAAGCTAAAAAAGACACAGCAGATGTCTATTTTGAATTGGGAGAAATCTATTTAGGTACCAAAAATTACGATCTCGCAGAAGAAAACTATAGAAAAGCAATAGCCAAAGACCCTATGCTTTCAGATGGTTATATAAATTTATCCAAAGTTCTAATAGCAAAAGACAAAAATGAAGAAGCATTTAAACTTGTTACAAGAGGAGAAAAATATCATCCAAAAAATATCAAATTGATGATTCAAAAGGCAATAGCTGTATCAAATCAAAAAAAATACAAAGAAGCATTAAAAATCATCGAAGAAATTGAAAAAATAGATCAAAACGATCAAGAACTTGCATATATAAAGGGCAAATGCCTGCTATACCTTGAAAATGCTCAAAATGCAATAAATGTAATAAAAAAAGCCATAGAAGCAAATCCAAACGATCTTGATCTAAGAAAACTCTATGGAATTGCCATGTTAAAATTGGATAAATTCAATCCTGCAGAAAATGAGTTTAAAAATATCATAAAAATAAAAGCAGACGATCCTTTTGCAAATTATTATTTGGGAACAACATATTTTTCACTTGGCGACACTCCAAAAGCCATAGAATTTTACAAAAAATCAGCAGATTTAATAAAAAATAATGGACTTGATGGATTTGTAAGAGCTTATGAACACATACAATCAAAAGAATTGGATAAAATACCTCTCGAATTGAAAAATGTTGGAATAAAGCCAATAGATACCGAAAAAGAACTATCTGCATTTTCAAGTATCCAACTTTTGACTTCAGCTTTTTATGATTTATCAAAAAAAGAACAAGAAAAATCAAAAGGAAAAGAAGTAGTAGAAGAAACAACTCTTACAGTAGATGTAAATGATTCAATGACAAACTTTATAATAAATGCTTGTGATGGAAGAGATGGATTTTCATATAATCATTCAAGAAGAGTTTCTAAAATAGCTCTTAGATTGGCAAAACATATAAACCAAGCAAGTAAAGATTTGATTTCAGATGACGATTTGAAAACAATAGAATTAGGTGGGCTTTTACATGATATTGGTATGATGTATGTGCCAAGGGATATAATAGCCAAAAAGAAGCCGTTGACAAATGAAGAATTTTCAAGAATAACAAAACATACTGAATATGGTGAAATAATTGTAAAAAAGAATGGTTTTCAAAGAAATATAATTCCTATAGTAAGAAATCACCATGAAAAAATAAACGGAAATGGATATCCTGATAAGATGTCCCAAAATCAAATTCCTCTTTCTGTAATGATTGTAAGTATAGCAGATGCTTTTGAGGCAATGGTTTCAGCAAGACCTTATAGAGAAGGATATTCAATAGAAAAAGCTGTTGCAACAATAAATAAAAGAGCTGGAATTGACTTTGCTCCAGGAATTGTGAATGCTTTCATGGACATAATACCAGAGGTTTCTAGGATAATAGCTGAGATTCATTAATGAAAAGGACAAAAAATGGATAAAATAAGTAATTTTGCGGACAAGTTGAAAAAAGGACTTGAAAAAACAAGAAAAAGTTTTGTCGAGGGCATGACCCATATTTTTACATTTTGGAAAAAAGTTGACAAAGAATTTTGGGAAGAATTAGAAGACTTAATGCTTACATCTGACATAAGTGTTGCAACTGTTGACAAATTGATTGGCAATTTAAAAGAAATAGCCCAAAAAGAACATATATTTGACACAGAGCCATTAATGGAAAGATTCAAACAAGAAATTGGGAAAATTTTAGGCACTGGTGGCGGTAGAATATTTAGACCTGCCTCTGGTCCTTCTGTCATTCTTGTAGTCGGTGTAAATGGCACAGGAAAAACGACAAGCATAGCAAAATTAGCCAATTATCTAAAGAAAGATGGCTCAAAAGTTATGCTTGCAGCTGCAGATACATTTAGAGCAGCAGCGATAGACCAATTACAAATTTGGGCTGACAGATTGAGCATTGACATAATAAAGACAAAAGAAGGTGGAGACCCTTCTGCCGTCTGTTATGATGCCGTATCTGCAGCAAAGGCAAGAAAATGTGATTATCTTATAATAGACACTGCAGGAAGACTTCAGGCAAAAACAAATTTAATGGAAGAATTAAAAAAGATGAAAAGGGTCATATCAAAAGAATGCCCTGGTGCTCCTCATGAAACACTCATAGTTTTAGATGCAGGAACAGGAAAAAATGCCCTTGTACAGGCAAAAACATTTTCAGAAGCATCTCAAATTACAGGAATTGTACTTACAAAATTAGACGGAACGGCAAAAGGTGGTATTGTAATTTCAATAGCTGATGAAATGAGTATTCCTGTAAAATTTATTGGTTTTGGTGAACAACTAGAAAATTGGGGAGAATTTAATGGAAAAGAATTTCTCGACGCTTTATTTCTATCTTGATCACACAATTTTAACAAAATAGTAACATATTAATACAAAATCCGTGTTATAATATAAATAATAATATCACCTTGAAAAAAAAGGAGTGTTTTTTCAATGGAGAGAGATAGAAGCAGAATCGATCAAATAAGAATGCAACGCGGTAGGGATATGGTTCAAGTAGGAGTCAACCCAGCCGAAGCTGCAATAGCGGCTCCAATAGCAGCTCCAAATCTTGCCGAAGCAGGCAAAGAATTAGGAGTTGACTTTAAAAGCCCTTGGTTAAAAGATAGAGTAAGCCTCAGTCTTGAAGCTCAACTTTCTATGATGGAGATGAGAGGAAGTTATAGAATAAATCTTGCTGATTTAGGATATACAAACCGCATGTCCATTATGGCAATACGCCCAGGTATCTATATCAAAGTTGAACCAACAGGTTGTTATCGTCTTGCATACAACAATCGTACAAACTAAGAAATTTAACTTTGAAAATTAAGGCGAAGACCATTTTATTTTTAAATAGGTCTTCGCTTTTTTTGTCATGACCTCTATCAATTCGTCAGTAAGATAATTACCAAAATACAGCAATTTATAAAAACATCATGGGTGAGTTAAAAAATGACTAAAAAAATATTTTACTTTTTACTATTTTTCACAATATTATTTCCAGCCAAAATATTTGCTACTGAAATTTTTATTCCAAAAACAGTTTTAGTCAATCGTCCAATCTCAACAGCAGTTTTGTTGGGAAAAGATGAAAAAGAATCAAAAATAACTGTTTCCATTTATGATAAAGATAAAAGAATGCTGTCATTTGCTGAATACAAGACAGACAACAATGGATTTGGAACAGAAAAAATGCGTGGAATATCACAAACTGGAAAATATTCTGCAGAATTGACTATTGATGATGGAAGCCAATTCAAAAAGAAAGCATTTGAAATAGAAGTTGTAAATAAAAACAATATTTATTTGACTGCAAAAGAAATAAATAATGAAAAAGAAAGTAAAATAATTGTATTTGGTTACACAGAAGATCTCTCTAATAACAAACCCATAAATTGTAATATTAAATGCACATTACAAGACAAAGAAGGAAATCAAATAATAAAAAATGATACAACTGAAAATGGTTCTTATATATTTGAAATAGAGACTCCAAAAATATTTAAAGGCAAAAAAATTGATATAATTATTTCAACAGAACATTCATCCGAGACAAAAACATTACAATTACAAAAAAATATGGCTTATGCTACATTTTTGACATCAAAATTTCCTGACATCACATTTAAAGCAAAATATGCCGATGGTCGACCTGCTTCAAATATAAAAACAGATATTGGTGTAAAAATAGGAAAAGACAAGAAAATTTTTTCAAGAGAGACAAATATTGAGGGAGAATATACTTTTCAACTCGATTATACAAAACAGAATGCACCTATAAATTTATATGCCCAAATAAATATATCTGGAGAAAAAATTACTATTGAAAAAGAAATAAAATATTCAGATATTCCCCAAAAAGACAATAACTCAAAAATTATAAATCCTGAAAGAAAAATTTTTTTAGATCAAAATTCTATAAATGTTGAAATAAATGACTATGAAAAAAATGGTGTTTTACTAAATATATTTAGAGATGGTTTTCTATCTGAATCAAAATTCATTTTATCAAAAACAGGAAAAGAAAATTTTTCATTATCTCCTGAAAACACCTCAAAAAATGTTGAGATAATGGCTCGCACAAAATCAGGCAAAATAGAAAAAACAAAATTATTTATACGACAAAATACAAATGCTTCATTTGAAAAAATAAAAAAGACAATAAATCCTGGTGAACCATTAAAAATAACAGGAAAAACAAATGATGAATTTGCTGTTTTATTTCTTTCTACCGAAGAAAATCCAGAAAATGACAGAAATATATCTTTTAACAACTTAAACATTGATGAAAACGGAAAAATAGATGAATATATAAATATTCCAAGTGAATCTTTTTCTGTGTATATTTCAATATATGACAAATTTGGAAATAAAATTCATAGCTATAAGACTACAACAAATAACAAATATTCAATAAGTCTTCCTGCTCTCACACATAAAACTTTTTATGTTGGAGATCAGATTATGTTTCCTGTCAAATTTTCTAACTACACAAAAAATACATATCTTTCCTCAATAGTTATATCTGACAGAAAATCAATAAAAGTTTCACCAAATAGCAAACAGGTCAAAATAAATCCTTATGTTTCTGGATATACATATTTTCCTATGATTTTTGAAAAAGAAGATAACAATTTAAAGATAGCTGTTGGAGCTAGGTCTGAGGGAGAATACAGGGAGACAAGAGGTATTCTTACAGTCATTCCCAACAAATATATCGAAACTTCTTCATTTTTCGGTGAATTAAAAGATAAATATACAAATAACGAGAAAGAAAATGCAAATTATGAAATTGAAATATATCCTTCAATAAATTCCATCATAGAAAATGCTTGTAGAAAACAATATAACAAGCCCAAAATATTATGTGGTGAGCTTGTAGGTCAAAAAATGCTCGGAGTATTTTTAAAAAATGAAATAAACATATCTGAAATAACTAAAAAAATAAATATGGACGGAAGTTTTCCAAATATTGATGAATCAGATCCAATAATATCATCTTTTGTTCTGAGGATGACAGCACGAAATAAAAATCTTTCAAAAATTTCGGAAAAAACAAAACAATATTTAAAAGAATCAATAAAATCATTAGACGAAGAAAAGAAAAGCCTTGTTTTATATAATATCTATATGGCAGGCTATGATGTAAAAGAATTTGACAAACAAATTGATATAAAAGATGATGAAAATCCTGCAGTATATGTCATTAAATCAAAAATAAAAAATGAACCTGTAAATATAGAAAAACTAAAAAATAAATTGATGTCTTTCAAAGATGATATGTATTTTTCTGGTAAATCTCCAATAGCTAAAGACATTTTACAACGCCAAGCTGACCTTGATGTAACCTCTATTGCTGTTATGTTACTTGATAAAAAAGAAATCGAACAATTAGAAGCCAAAAAAATAACTTCCTACTTGATCAATTCAAGACTTCAAGACGGAACTTGGGGAAATTCAATTAGAACTTGGGTTGTATTGTCTGCATTAAAAAATTTAGATAACGGAAATAAATTTACAGGTGATATAACAATAAGTGAAAGCAATGGAGATCAAACAAAAGAAAAATTTGATGAAGACAATATAAAACAGATAACAACAAATAAATTGTCAAGTATAACATGCAGTGGAGAGAATACACCTTATATTTTTATAAAAAAGGAAAAATATATAAAAGAACTTCCACTAATAACAAAAAAAATAACAACAAATTTTTCTAAAACGACGGCAATAAAAAAGGGAGAAATAATAAATTGTTGTCTCAAATGGGATATGCCTCCAAACAACAAATATAATTACATAAAATTCAATATTCCATGGGGAATGAAAATAAAAGAAGATGTATTACAAACAAAAAATCCAACAATTCAAACTTATGAAATCGTTGGAGATGATGTAATATTTTTGACAAAATCCGAAAAAGGAGAAATAAATCTTGGATTAAAAGCCATTTATCCCTGTAAAATCACAGCAAAAGGTGCTGAGATTCAAAATTGTATAAATCAAGAGATAAAAGGACAGAGTAGAAATATCCTTTTAGAAATTTTATAATTTAGCCCATTTATTTTTAAGGTCATATAGTTCTTTTAACTGCTCGACCCCATGGCTATCGCTTCCCTGTGAATATTCTATCTCTGGAAACAATTTTTCAAGACTTGATGTAAATTCACTTGCTTTTGCTTCATCATATTTATATGATTGAACATAAGCATAAGGATAATGCAATTCAATACCATCTAATCCTTTATTAGTAAGTGTATTTATTATGTTTATAATGTCATCATATTCATAGTCATATACACCTGGATGAGCTAAAAATGCTTTTCCACCTGCTTTATGAATAAGTTTTACAGCTCCTCTTGCATTTATTCTCTCAATATCATTATTCGGTATTGATTTTAGAAAATTATTTGCTTCCTTGTATTCTGCAAATATTTTTTTATCCAAAAGTGGATGGACTATATGTGGTTTTAGATATGTTTTGCAAGTGTCATTGAATATTTCTTCTTCAGTTATTGTATTTTCGCCAAATTTTTCATTTACTGCAGATATATATTTTTTTATCCTATTTTTTCTTTGAATTTGAATATTTGAAACATATTCTTTTAATTCCTTATCTTCAGGATCAAAACCATAGCCAAGTATTTCAATAATAAATTTATCTCCAAAAATGCAGTCAAGCTCTATTCCTGAATATATAGTAAGATTTCCAAAAGTCAATTTTCCTTTTTCTTTTTTATCTGCATTTTTTGAAAGCTCAAAATAAGAATCATGAGCATCATGGTCTGTTATACTTGCCTCATTTACTCCCAATTCAAGCAATGTATTTATCATTTCCATAGGTGTATTTTTACCATCAGAAATATTTGTATGAAGGTGTAAATCAACCATTTTTATCTCCTTGATTATAATTTTACTTTAAAAACATCGTGAATATTACCCAAAAGATATATTTTTTATATTTATATAGTGAAAAAATGAAGGATAAATAAAATAAAATTTAAAAAACTAATACTATAAATATAATAAAAAATATTTTGAGAAAGGTAAAAAAATGAAAAAAATACTAAGCATTATTATAACATTATTTTTGATGTTTGCAATATGTAGTCAAACAAGTTATGCACAAAATCATCACAGATCATATCATAAACAATCTAACCACAAACATCATGCAAGACCTGGACACAGACCACATCATGTAAGTCCAAGATCACATCATGCAAAACCTGGACACAGACCACATCATGTAAGTCCAAGATCACATCATGCAAGACCTGGACACAGACCACATCATGTAAAACCTGGACACAGACCACACCATGTAAGTCCAAGATCACATCATGCAAGACCTGGACACAGACCACACCATGTAAGTCCAAGATCACATCATGCAAAACCTGGACACAGATCACACCATGTAAGTCCAAGATCACATCATGCAAAACCTGGACACAGATCACACCATGTAAGTCCAAGATCACATCATGCAAGACCTGGACACAGACCACACCATGTAAGTCCAAGAGCTGACAAGCCAAGAGCTAATAAGCCAAGAGCTAATAAGCCAAGAGCTGACAAGCCAAGAGCTAATAAGCCAAGAGCTGACAAGCCAAGAGCTGATAAGCCAAGAGCTAATAAGCCAAGAGCTGACAAGCCAAGAGCTGATAAACCAAGAGCTGACAAACCAAGAGCTGACAAACCAAGAGCTGACAAACCAAGAGCTGACAAACCAAGAGCCGACAAACCAAGAGCTGACAAACCAAGAGCTGACAAACCAAGAGCTGACAAACCAAGAGCCGACAAACCAAGAGCTGACAAACCAAGAGCTGACAAACAACATAGACACAAAAACTAATTTGAATTTTATATATTATATATTGGTAAAATGGGCTTTTTCAAAGTCCATTTTTTATTTGCCTTTTTTTTAGAGCCTGTGCAGAAATTTCTGTAAATAAGAATATTTTTTTATAAAATTTGCATTTTTTTTAGAAAACATATATAATATATTGATATGTGAAAAATAAAGAAAAATTACTTTTTTATATATAAAAAACAAAACGGAGGCAGAAGTGAAACCAGTTTGTCTTATAATAAGAGATGGTTGGGGAATCAATCCCTGCACAGATAATGAAAAAGAGGGAAATGCTACAAAATTGACAGCAACCCCTATAATGACATCAATCCTCGAAAAATATCCACATTCAATGCTAAAATGCAGTGGATTAGATGTAGGTCTTGCAGAAGGATTTCAGGGAAATTCAGAAGTAGGACATCTAAACTTAGGTTCTGGAAGAGTTGTTGACGAGATGATGGTAAGAATCAACAAATCAATCACAAATGGTTCTTTCTTTAAAAATCCAGCTCTTTTAAAAGCTATAGAAAATGTAAAAAAGAATAATTCAAAACTTCATCTAATGGGACTTTTGCAAAATCAAGGCGTACATGCTATGAACAAGCATTTATACGCACTTTTAAAAATGGCAAAAGAAAACGGATTGAAGAAAGAGCAAGTCTGCATACATATTTTTTCAGACGGAAGAGATACTCCCCCACAGAGTGCAGAAGAATTTATAGCTGAACTCGAAGAAGAAATGAAAAAAATAGATATGGGAATAATATCATCACTCCATGGCAGATATTATGGAATGGACAGAGACAACAGATGGGACAGAGTAGCAAAATCATATAATTGTCTTGTAAAATGTGAAGGTGAACGCTTTGAAAATATCCATGAAGCTGTAAAAAAATCTTATGAAAATGGAGTAAATGACGAGTTTGTAATCCCATGCATGATTGGCAATTTTGACGGAATAAAAGACGGTGATTCATTTATTCATTTCAACTACAGACTTGACAGAGCAAGAGAACTCACACATGCATTTACAGATGAAACTTTTGAGGGATTTGACAGAAAGAAAGTTGACATCGTATATACAGCATTTGCAAGATATTATGCAGGTGGAACATTTGAAGTAGCATTTGACGAAATCAAGAACAAAAACCTTTTAGGTGAAGTCCTTTCAAAAGCTGGATTAAAACAGTTGAGAATTGCCGAAACAGAAAAATATGCACATGTAACATTCTTTTTCAATGGAGGAAATGAAACACCATTTGAAGGTGAAGACAGAATATTAGTTCCTTCTCCAAAAGTTGCAACTTATGACCTCAAACCAAGCATGAGTGCTTATGAAGTTACAGAAAAATTCCTTGAAGCAATGGATAAATATGATGTGATAATATTGAACTTTGCAAATGGTGATATGGTCGGTCATACAGGAGTTTTGAGTGCTGCAATAGAGGCTGTAAAAGTAGTAGATGAATGTTTAGGTAAAGTTGTAAATGCAGTTGTTGCTAAAGGCGGAGTTCTTATAGTAACATCAGATCATGGCAATTGTGAAAAGATGAAAGACGGAGATCTTCCATTCACATCACACACCACATTTGATGTAACCTGTTCGCTTATCAACTACAAAGATGGATATAAATTGAGAGATGGAAGACTTTCAGATGTAGCTCCTACAATTCTTGAGATTTTGAATATAGACAAACCAGAAGATATGACTGGTGAAAGTCTTCTTGTAAAAGAATAAAAATGAGGTGAATTTTAAATATGGCGTGCTGATAAACTGACTTTATCGACACGCCATATTTTTATTTGTATATATCGAAATTTTTACATTGCTATTGCTTGTATTTCAGCCTTTGTTAATGTTGTTGCTTCTGAAATCTGATCAAGTGATAATCCTAATTTTAATAATTTTTTTGCAGTCTCAAAAAATCCAGCTTTTTTGCCCTCTTCTTTGCCTTTTGCTTCTGCATCTGCTTTTGCTTTTTCAACTTCTCTTTTGATTATTTTTTCTACATTTTCTCTTGATTCTTTTGTTAAAAACTCAAACATATTATTTGCCTCTCCTTCATTCTTTTTTAAATATAATGCTGGTTCTTTTAATTCATCACACAGCATTTCATCTGGATTGACACAATGAAAATCATGTATAATTTTTCCAATATCTGAAGAAGTATCTTTATATTCTCCGTTAACATAAATTATATAAGAACCATCATTAAAAGGTTTTAAATCAATGATATTTCCCTGCCTGTCTGTATATTCTATATATCTTTGAATTTTATATAATGCTTGATTTTGTTCAAAAATATCTTTTTCTGTGATAAATATAACATAAGTTTCTGAAAGTTGATTAAATTTATCACCTGCTTTTAATGAATTGCTATCTATTGATGAAGAATAAAATCTTGCTCTTACAGCTATAGCTCCTTCTGATGTTCTTTGAATTTCAATATTAAAGCGTTTTATAACTTCTCCATTTTCTCCTATTTCCTCACAATAAAAATCAAGTCTAATACCACGACCGCCTATATTGTCAATATCTTTTTGAATTTCCATATTTCTAACAAAAATTGAATCATTATTCAAAAATTTTCTAATAAGAAATTCAGCAGGTTTAAATATTTTATTTTGAAGAAAAAATCTAAAAAACTTATCTGAAAATAAAGTAGCATTTTTTAAATATTCTTTCAACTCGTTAATGTCAAGTATAATTTCTTTATCTAAATTTAAATTATCCAATTTGCCTTAATTTAACTTCCCTTCTTTTCTTATTCCATCTTTATTATAACATGATATAAATATAAAAACAATAATAAAAAATCGTGCATGTAAAATTTTCTACAAACACGATGACGAGTAATTTATCAGATTAACAGCTGAATTAATAATTTAGCAACAATTTTTAACAAAAAAATTTACAAAAATCGATTTTCTTTAATAATATTCAGGTAGAAATTTTAACATTAGGCAAATACAATGGGATTATAATAAAATTTGATTTTTTATTCAGATTTTATTATAATAAAAATAAGGATAATTTCACAATGTCAAAAGAACTACCCAAAAATTTTAGCAAATTCTTTCTTACAAAAA
>CADASF010000051.1 GCA_902790465.1 uncultured bacterium
CCAATTCAACATAGCTCCCATTTCTGAGGCTTAGACTTGTGAAGCAACAGCTACTTTCCAATCAGAAGATGGTCGGTCTTTAGCCGAGCATAGCTTCACCCAATTTAACAATCTTCAGAAACTAACAATTAGCCATTGTTGCGTTTTACTTTGCCCTTACAACTCCGTCATTAAAAATTCTGACAATTCGAGGACTTAAAATAAGTTTTTTTAATCCCTTAGCAGGAATATCAGCAGAAAAAGCATTTATAATATATAAATCATCCTTTACTTTTCCACCAACAGCTTCAACAAGCCTTCTGTCAGAATCTTGTAACCCATCTTTAGTCTGTATTATAACTTTTAAAGGTGTATAATCATCTCCATTAGAAGATCTCATAACATCTGGATCGACTTTATCTTTCATCAAAGAATATTCATCCATACTGCCCTCCAACTTATTCTACAAAAAGAACTTCAGTATTAAATTTCTGCCCAAGTTCTATAACTTTCCTGCAATTACTTCCCTTTCCAAAAATAAAACAAGATTTTTCAGCCTTTATTTTAGGAGAAAAAAAAGGAAAATCCCTCGATATATATAGTGGATACTTTACACAGTCATCTGGTCGGTCTGTCTTTTCGTGAATTCCACAAACTCCTTCATCAGAAAGATAAGGACAACGACCAACTAAATAACATTTTCCAAAAAATAAAAATCGCCTGTCCGTTATATATACACCATTTTTAGGAGGTAACTGCCACCTATTTTTTAAAACAGGAATACCTCTAAAATTGATATTCTCCCTAAAAGAAATATTTAACCTTCCTGCACAACAATTTACAGGACAAATTTTACAATATTTATCACAAAGTTTATCTCTCAAATGCTCAATAGCTGTTTCTAATTTACTCATTTTACTCAAAGGAAACCTAAGGCAAAAAATATTTTTCACAAGTTCTGCTCTTTCTTAATAGCTGTTGCTGGTATTTCAAAAATATCTTCGACCCATTTGTTTGTGCCTGAACGATAAATCTGTCCAAGTTTTACAAATTCTGAACCTCGTACATATCCAACAGATATCAATTCACCTTCAGAATCAAAATATTTTACAGAAAAATACATATCTTCCTTAATTGGCTCAGGTAGATTAATAACAAAGCAAGAATATGACATTTCAGATGCTGTCTCATTTATATTTCTGCATTTAATTCCTTCAACTTCTGTAATATTTCCCCAATGTCCACCAACTGGAGGTTCTACAAAAGAACAATTTTTTGAAGAATCAGGATCGGCACTGTAAAAAGTTGCAATCTCTTCTTCAGAAGAATTAAACATCTTTACATATTCTATAGATATATTTGCTTTTTCAGAAGGAACTAAAAAAAGAAATACTATTGAATTATTTTCTTCTGCCTTTGATATTCCAAAAGTAAGACATAGAAAAAATAGACAAAACAATAAATATAATTTATTCTTCAACTTATTTTCCCCCTTCAAACTCTATAATAGACATCTATAAACAAAAACTATTTTTTTGAATTTTTTTTGTCTTTTTTTGTTGTTGTTTCAGCTTCTGGTCTCAAGTCCAAATAATGATCTTTTTCAGGTTCAACAACTCCATTAGAATCAAATTTAGGATAGCCTTTTTTATCAATAAAAACATGTGCATCAGGACTATCACAATAAACAACAAAATTTTCTACGTGTTGATGTGTTGAATCCCAAATAGGTATATATTTATATGGAGTTTTTGTTACAGGACATACAGGAAATTCACCTTTTATGAATCCTTCATTTGCCAAATTTTTATATTTAGGCTCAGTTGGATAATCAATATTATTACTTTTTTTATAGTATTCTTTCAAAGCTGGATATATCACAGTTTTTATATTCATCAAACAAAGATTATATTTAGCAACATGAGATGCCTTTAAATATATTGGTAGTGCAATACATAAAATTATTGCACATATCGAAATAAAAATAGATACTTGGACAGATGTAAATCCCTTTTGTGACTTTTTAAACATCATTTCTTTTTATCTTCCTTTTTTTTATTTTCAGATTTTTTTTCAACAATTTTTTCAAGTGTTATAGGCCCCATAAAATTTGAAATATCTGAATATATCTCAAATTTTTCATTTTTATATGGCTTAAAGCCCTTAGCTCTTATCTCAACACAAACCGTCTTAGGTTCTAAATAATCGGTTCTCAATGAATTGCCTTTTCTCTCGGTTTTTACTTTTTCTCCATCAATAAAAACTTCGACATCGAGAGGACTTACTTCTATTTCAAGTCTCTTAAAATCTGTTATCTGAAGCTCTAAAGAACCAAGCTCAATACCTTCATCTTTTGACATTTCAAAATCTTTATTTATAGTCTTAAAACCAACTTTCTTTAAAGCTATTGAATGTTTACCTTCTGCTATGTTAGATAATGTATATAATCCATCTTTTTCTTTTACATCTTTTTTTTCATTATCAAAAACAATTTCAACATCTGGCTCTTTACAAGTAAAGAATAGAGTATTTTTAGGTATTTTCTTTTCTAAGACTATTTCTCCCAAATCTTTTGACAAATCTGTAGATGTATCGACATCAAATTTTTTGTCTTTATAACCATCTTTCTTAAAAATCAAAGAAGAAGCCTGTCCTTTATCCAATTTTATTGAATAAATTCCTGCTTGATTTTCAACAGATGGCTCCAAACCATTTAAAAATACTTTTATAGATGGATCTTTACAGGTATATGTAATTAAGAAAACTGGTTTTTCATTTTTAAATCCTTTAAATGCAAAAAACAATCCTACGATAACGAACAATATTACAACAACTGCAATAATTCCAACTGGAGATTTGGAACTTTTTTTAGGAGGATCAGTTGCAGGAAGACTTTGATCATCTTTTTGCAAAATAGATTCACCAACAGAAATATTTGAATTCAATTTATCAGAATCAATTACAAGTGGCGAACTTACCTTATTTTCACCTGCATTAGGAGCATTAGCCTGTAATTCATCATCAAGACTATCATCTTCTATTCTTTTAAAATTTGTCTTTTGCTCAGTTTTCTGCTCTATCTTAGGCTCAGAATTATTTACATTTTGACGAGTAAAACGTTCCACAGGGGAAGGTGGTGGATTGATATCCAAATCAACAAAATTATCTTCAGTTTTTTTAGCAGATGAATTACTTGACTTTCCAATATCAGCCATCAATTCATCATCAAGACTATCATCTTCTATCCTTCTAAATGTAGCCATGAAAAAAAACACCGCCTTTCCATTTAGACATTATTTGTATTTTTTTGTTGCATTATTATCAAAACAGTTGCAATAATTGATATAATAATTATTATAAACACATAATTAATATCAGTACAAGTAACTTCTCTTACATATTCACTATTTCTTCTCTGAGAATCAATAGTCCATTTTGCTATATTTTCTTTGTCATCAACAATATCGGCATTTGAATGTGTGATTTTATATGGCATTCTTATTGTTCTAACCTCAGTTATAAACTTATCACTAAAATTAGAAGAATCTGAAACCAAAGCACCAGACGGCTTTATTTTTTCAGTTATAGTCATTTGTTTAAAAAAGAAAAAATTTATATATTTAAATTTACCTTCAATCTCGCCATTTCCAAATGAGGCACCATTTTCGTCAATTTTCATATCGGTATTATAATAATCTTCTACCTTATCATATCTCTTTGTTACATAGATAACAGACTGATCCTTCTCAGTACATATCCTGACCTCATATCCATATTTTTCAGGGGCTTTAAATTCTTCAGAATCTATTTTTGACATAAGACCTGTTTTTATTTTTAAAACCCTTGAATCAACACAAGAGCCATCTTTTAATATACTGAGATTATCACTCGCCTCTATGCAACCACCTAAAAAACAAATTACTATAAAAAGCAAAAGTGCCGAAACTAATCTCATAAAAGCCTCTAATTAAGAAAATTAACATCTGTTAAATCTTATTATTATAATTATAGCAAGAAATAACAGATGTTACAAGTATTTTTTACTGAACTGTTTTTATTTTTAAAATTTTGAGCTGTTCATCTGAAGGAATCACAGGAGCTCCAGTTAAAGGACAAATAGCTTGGTGATTCTTTGGGAATGCAAGAACTTCTCTTATGCTATCTTTTCCTGCCATCAAAGCAGCAAGTCTATCTGCACCTATTGCCATACCACCATGTGGTGGAGCACCATATTCAAATGCTGTCATAAGATAGCCAAATTTTTCATTAGCCTGTTCTTTTGTAAGACCAATAACTTTAAATAATTTTTCCTGAAGAGCTCTTTCATGAATTCTTATACTTCCACTGCCCAACTCAACACCGTTCAAAACCATATCAAAAGCATCTGAACGAACTTTTAATGGTTCTGTTTCCATAATGTCGATATCTTCTTTTACAGGAGATGTAAATGGGTGATGTTCTGCAACTACTCTTCCTGTTTCTGAATCAATAGAAAATAGTGGGAAATCGAGAACCCAAAGGAAAGCAAATCTCTCAAAAGGCTTCATCTCAAATCTTGAAGCCAAGTAAAGTCTGAGTTTACCAAGGGCTACAGAAATTTCTCTCGGCTTACCTGCAGCAAAGAGAATCAAATCATTTTCATTTGCCTTCATTTCTTTTCTTATAGATTCTATTTTTTCAGGATCCATAAACTTTGTCAAAGCACCTTTAGGTGCACCTTCGTTGAATGCAAGAGCTACAACACCTGCCAAGCCACAGTCTTTGCCCTTTGCTATGATTTCATCTGTAACTTTTCTTGAAATCTTGCCCTGTTCTGGAACAACTATTCCTCTTACAGCTCCGCCTTCTTCTTTTACTCCATCAAAAACCTTGAATCCAAATCCACAGACTGAATCTGTCATATCCATAATTTCCATTGGATATCTTAGATCAGGCTTATCACTGCCGTATTTATCCATTGCTTCATTCCAAGTAATTCTCTTGAAATCGCCTTTGTATTCATAATTTGCAGCATGTTTGAGAAGATACTTAACAAGTCCTTCCATTGTGTTTAGGATTGTTTCTCTCTCAACAAATGACATTTCGATATCGATCTGAGTAAATTCAGGCTGTCTGTCTGCTCTCAAATCTTCATCTCTATAACATCTTGCCATTTGGAAATATCTATCAATACCACTTACCATCAAAATCTGTTTGAATAGTTGTGGAGATTGTGGAAGTGCATAAAATTTTCCAGGATGAACTCTTGAAGGAACTAAATAATCCCTTGCACCTTCTGGAGTTGAATTTACAAGTGTAGGAGTTTCGACTTCGAGAAAACCATGTTCATCAAAATAATCTCTTGTATATCTTGCAACTTTATGGCGAAGAACGAGATTGGAAACCATTTCTGGTCTTCTCAAATCCAAATATCTGTACTTCATTCTCAAATTTTCATCAAGATTATCTTGATCTAAATTAAAAGGAAGTGGCTTTGATTCATTCAAAATTTCCAAATTCTCTGCTTTTATTTCGATTTCACCTGTTGTCATAGAAGCATTTACTTGACCATTAGGTCTATTTTCGACGATGCCTTCAACTGTAACAACATATTCAGCCTTTAAAGTTTCAGCAATTTTAAAAAGTTCTGGGTTTTCCTTTGGATCAAAAACGACTTGTGTCATTCCATATCTATCTCTTACATCAATAAATATAAAACCACCCAAATCACGACATTTATTTACCCAACCAGAAATTCTTACTTTTTTTCCATTATCTTTAGCAGATAATTCTCCGCAAGTATGTGTTCTTACATAACTCATAAATTTAGCCTTCTTTACTTTTTAATAAAAAATCTATATATGAAACAGCCAACTCAGATACTTCACTTGGCGTTTCTTTTTTTATTGATTTAAATTCAACCATCCAAGGTTTCCACTGTTCAGAACAATGATCATAAGTTGAAGATTCATAAACAGCAACAACAGGAATTTTTAAAGCTGTTGCACAATGCAAAGCACCTGTATCTGTAGAAACAAAAACTTTACATTTTGAAACTACACCAGCCCAATCAGAAAAATTCATACCCCCTAAAATGAGAACTCTATCATCTATGTCTGAGAGATATTTTTTTATTTTTTCTGCTATATCGGCTTCGGAGCCAATACCATAAGTTAGGATAATTCCATAATCTGCAAATTTTTTGGCAATATTTTTTACAATATCTGCCAAATTTTCCACAGTCCAATCACAAGTGAGCCATTTTGCACTCAGATGAAGACCTATATTTTTTTCTGTAAAATTCTTTTCTTTTAAAATATTATCTGCTCGTTTAAAAGAATCTTCTTCTACAAATATTTCAAGTGGATATTCGACAGGGTCAATCCCCAAACTTTTTAAAATTGTGAAAGTTTGAACAACTTCATGAGGAACTTTTTGCCCTGAAGCTAACATTCCATTAATATCGAGCTTTGGAAGATTGCCTATCAATAATTTTGCAAATAACTCTGTAATAAATCTTCCTGAGTAAACATAAGAAAAAGATTTTCTTCCTGTTATCAAAAAAGACAAAAGATAAGATTTTGTAATCGGTGAAAGAGAAATCGAAAAATCAAATTTTCTTTTTCTCAATTCAGAAATAAATTTTAATTTTTCCCCTAAGCTTGCTTTTTCAGGATATACCAAAATCTCATCTATATTTGGATTATTCTTCAATGCTCCTGCCGTGTATTCTCTCACAAGAGCAACTACAGAAGCATTTTTAAAATTTTCATGCAAATTTCTAAAAAAAGGAGTTGAAAGAATCAAATCCCCTAAAACATCGAGACGAATCACAAGAATTTTCTTAGTTTTGTGCAGAATACTATTTTTTTCCAAGTGTTTTAAGTCCCTCTTTTATTCCTTCAGTATAATGTCTTTGAAGAATTATATCTTTACATAAAGGAAATTTTTCTTTATTCTGTTTACAAAAATCCATAATTCCGCCTTCTAAAGGAAAAGAACCATAAAACAACATAGACAATGGAGTAAAGCCAAGACGAAATCTTATTTCTTCATCTTTATGTTTATTGTAAAATCTGACTGTAGAAATTCCTGCCAAGTGCATTTTTTTACACTGTTCTTCAAATGGAACTGGATGCCAATGGTAATTGATAGCATTTGGATTATAGCATATAGTAAGTCCCAATTTTTGGAGTCTATATCCCAATTCTATATCTTCATGTCCATACCCAGTAAAATTTTCATCAAACATTCCAACTCTTTCAAGTGCATCTTTTGAAACAGAAGCATTTCCTGTTAAAAAGAAATACCAAGGAAGAGTTTTTTTAGTATCTTTATGGAGTGTCCTCCTTTTTAGTTGGTGATTTTTAACACCTTCGTATTCTTCAAGAGTATCAACTTGAATTTCACAGCCAACAACAGCACAAGGGTCTTTTTCTTTGTGAAAAGCAACATGACAAGAAATTAAATTAGGGTCTGCAATAATATCTGCATCTGTAAATAAAATAATGCTACCACTTGCTTCTTTTATTCCCCTATTTCTTGCTCCTGATCTCCCTGAATTAGCCTGCTTAATAAATTTTAGATTAGGAATTTTTAAATCTTTTATAAGTTGGTCTGTTTCATCAGTAGAACCATTGTCAACAAGAACAAGTTCATATCTATCTGCAGGATAGGTCTGTTTTGCCAATGCAGGAAGAACAACTTTAAGAGAATCGCATCTATTATACGAAGGTATAACGACACTGACTTCAATCATTTTTTATATCAACTCCGATTTTAATTAACTATCTTGTGAAAAAATCTATTCAGATCTTTAGATAATTCTATAATTACATTTTAAATCCTTGTTTAAGATTTTTTATAAGTCATGTATTTTTGCAACAATAGCTATTTTTATGTTTACAAAAAAAGTTAGGGCGTGCTGGTAAACCTATTTTTGCATATTTAAAAATTTGCTATAAACTATCCAATATATGCCTGTACATTGCCAGTTTGCCATCACCTCTAAATAAAGCCTGTTTTGGGTTACGGAAAATCAATTTTTTTATTAATTTTGTAGTTAAATAATTTTATTTCCGCCCTTTCCTCTTTTACACTACAAAAAAGCCTTTGCTGACTTTTACATATCAACAAAGGCTTTTTTTTTACATTAGCAACAACTTTTTTAATCCCGCTATTATATCTGAATCCAATTTTTCATTGGAATCCTCAATTTCTTTAACTTCCATTTTTTCTCTCTTAACAATAATATGAGGAGATTTCCAAGGGTACCACCTTTCAGATGTATGCTTAAAATATTTATCTTCAAATACAACAACAGAAGGAAGAGCAAGACCTGCAGATAAGTGAGAAGCAGAAGTGTCCATAGTAAGTAGAGAAACAGCTTTTGACAATACCCCTGCCCACTCTCCAAAAGATAGATTTTCAAAAACTTTTACATCTTGGAAATGGCTTTTAATATCTTTTGCAATATCTTTTTCAGCCTGTCCTGCAGTAAAGAAAAATTCAAAATCTACAAAATTTTCTCTTAACTTTTTTATAAGTTCATAAAACCAATAAATATTCCACCCATTTGAAAACCATTTGTTCGATAGGTGAATTGCAATATATTTTTTATTATCAGGAAGCAATAAATCAGCTTTCTTTTTGTCATCTTCAGAAATTGGAATTTTATATGCTTTTGGAGACATATCAAAACCAAGTTTTTTAAATAAAAGAAATTGCCTTTCAACCTCATGAAGTCCCATAGAGACTTTGGGATTATTTTTATATTTTGCTCTATCTGTCAAAAGCAATTTACACAAAATAGATTTAATAGGCTGTGTAAAACCTGGGTCAAAACCAACTCTTTTTTTAATTCCTGCCATAAATGGAAGAGTATATCCAATCATTTTTTCTGTAACATTGAAAGAAAGATCAAATTTTTCTTTTTTTATTTGATTTAAAATTTCTTTTTCACTCTCTTTATCGCCCATTTTCAATATATACACATTTTTTAAAAAAGGCAAAAAGGAAACTGCTTCCTTTCCTCTTTCAGAAACTACAACAGAAATTTTAGCTTCATCAAACTTATTTTTGAGTTCATTTATAAAAGGAAGTGTTACAAGGGTATCTCCAAGAGCATCACATCTGATAACAAGAATCTTCTTTAAATCAAGCGACATTTTTTTACTCTTTACTCTTTTTCATCTCTTTTTCAATTTCGGCAAAATAATGGAATGAAACAAGATTTTGAGCACACATCAAAGCAAATCCTTTTAATGGAACTCCCTCTTTTTGTTTTGCCAAAACTTTTTCACAAAAAGCAATTCCTCTATCTTTCCAATTCATAACTTTATTTAAAAATAATCGAGGAGGATATACTGCAGTAGAAAGTTTTACAACAAATGAAGGATCTTTTTCCATAAATATGATTGCAGTTCTTGCTTTGGCTTTTGCCTGTTTTATAAGGCGTGGAAGGTCTTCTTTTTTCCAATGACCTTTGTAATGGAAAACGATTGCCTTAAAATTGAAAATTCTCCTCAATCCCAACTTTTTTAATCTTCTTCCAAGCTCTAAATCTTCCCAACCATATTCTTTAAAATCTTCATCAAACAAACCTGCTTCAATTAAATATTTTCTCTCAACAGAAACATTGCTTGTCCAAAAGAAAGATGTTGAAATATCTGCCATACAGAATTTAGGCACTCTTCTTTCAAGATTGGGAGTGTGATTTACCCAGCCCATAACAACACATTTTGGGTGTTTGTCATGTGATTTCACATGTTCGGCGATGAAATTTGGAACAGCTATAATATCATCATCAATAAAAATAACAATATCACCTTCAGCAACTTTTATTGCTCTATTTCTTCCTGTCGCAAGACCTGCATGCTCCTGTGTTATAAGCCTTAACTTACAAGGTGATTCTTTTATCAATTCGTTAACCATATCAGAAGTACCATCTGTGCTTCCGTCATCAACAACGATGATTTCAAAGTCATTCTTATCATAAGTTTGCTCAAATAATGCCCTTAAAGCCCTTTCAAGAATAGCCTTTCTATTCATTGAACATATTTGTACGGTAACTCTCATTTTTTTTCTCCTTCAGGATTTTTTTTAAGACCATGCAGAAGTTCTGTCATAAAATAATAATTTTTAATTTTGTTTTCGAGAGAACTCATCAATTTATAATCTTTAGCTTCAAATGCCTTTTTCCATTTTTCGATATTTGCTTTTGCCGTTTTTTCATTTCCGCCAAAAAGTTTAAACATCAATATATCAAATAAATTAGCTCTTGAAGAAAGTTTAGTTTTCCAATGGCGATTTTTATTTTTAAACATAATGGCAGATCTTGCCATTTCTTGTGAATTTTTTATATCGCCTTCAAGTGTTGGATTTGTCTTGTGTGGTTTATAGTGATATACTACAGCATTCATATTAAATCTGCGTTTTAAACCATATCTATACAATCTCCAACCCATATCATTATCTTCATATCCATATTCTTTAAAAGATTCATCAAATCCACCGAGATCTTTTAAAGCTCCAACAGGTGCAGAAGCATTACAAGTACAGAATAAAGCCCCTGAAAAATCGGAAGGTTTAACCTTGTAATCAGGAATCTTGTATTCTGTTATGAGAACAATAGGTCCTCTTACTATGCTGTTTGGATATTGTTTATGTATTTTCGCATGATTTTCCAAAAAATCTTCTTTTGCCAAAATATCATCATCGACAAATACACAAATTTCTCCATTAGTAGCATTTATGCCTGTATTTCTTGCAGAACTTCTTCCACCCCACTCATTTTTTATATATCTCAATTTATAGTCAAAAGATAATGATTTCACAAGCTCTTCTGTGCCATCTGTACTTCCGTCATCAACAACTATAATCTCATAAGCAGAATGTGGAAGTGTCTGATTATTTAAACTTTCTAAAGTACCTTTTAAAAGCTCTTTTCTGTTGTGGGTACATATCACAACAGATAAAAATGGTTTTGCAGATGAAGGACTACACCAATTTACACTTTCTACAAATTTTTCTGCAAGCCTTTTTGCTGAATCTCTAAAAGGCGAATAAATTTTCGAAAGATTTTTTCTCATCTCGCCTATTTTCTCATCATCTGAGATTAATTCAAAAATTTTGTTATATACTTGTTCAGGTGTTAAAACTCCCATCATCTCAGGGACGATCTCTTTTTCAGCTAAAATATTTGGCTGTGCAGTAAATCCAAATTTGTCTGCGATTGTCAAAAGAATTTTACCTTTTATGAATTTTCCAACAAATGGAATCAAATCCAAAAGACCAATAATTCCAAAATATGGAATGTGATCAGGTCTATTAAGTGGAGTAACAACAACCATTGGCTTTTCAAGACAACTTGCTTCTCCTGTTTTGGTTCCAGGTATGGAAACAATAAAATCAGAAGAATTCATCTCTTCATGGTGATTTCCTCTAACAAGCCGAATAAAAGTTTTTTCATCTTCGGAAGAAATCAATATTTGTTTTTCTTTGTCAAGGATTCCCTTAACTCCATCAACACCTTTAAAAGGAGGTAATTCTCCCAAATTCATAAATTTTTCTAAATCAATAAATGGAGATATTACTGTTTTAAAATCGAGTTCAGGATATTTGTTCTTTAACATCTGAGCGACTTTTAGATAGAATGGCAAAAGTGAAGTTAATTCAAGCATTCTACTTCCACACATAAAGGCGATAGTTTTTATCTTTTCAGGATAAGGAGCAGGCTGTTTTGATTCAATATCACCCATAACAGCATCATAAATGAGATCACCTGTTATATGGATTTTGTAATTTGGAATATTTCTTTTCAAAAGGACTTTTTTATCCATTTCGGATTTTACAAAATACCCCATATATGAAGAATCACTTGCTTTAGTTCCCCATTGATAGCCCCAAGCAAAAGTTTTTTTCTTATTTGCCAAAATTCCTGTTAAAGCCAAATCTCCACCAATATGTAGGAAATACAATTCATTTTCATTTTTTCGTGAAAGGAAATCAAAAAATGAAGATATTTCATCAACTTCTGGAACTTGATCAAGCACATTTTTTTCTCTTCCAGAAGCAAAAACATCTTTTAAAAGCAATATTGTTATTTTGCAGTCAGGTAAAAGTCTTTTTATTTCTCTTACAGCAGGCTTCATCCACCCTGCTATCTCTCCCGGACTATTTACGGAAATTACAATCTCTTTTTTCATTTTTTTACTATTTGTACGCACTAAGTATTTTCTCAATTATTCCTGTTGAAGAATGATTAGGAATATATTCAAATCTCAAAATTTTACCACCATAAGACCTTATTATTTTTGCCTCTGGTATCTTATTGACATCATAATCTCCGCCCTTAACATGTACATCTGGCTTCAAAAGTGAAATCAATTCACAAGGTGTATCTTCGTCAAAAATAGAGATAAAATCAACACATTCAAGAGCTGAAAGAACTTCTGCCCTATCCTCTTGACAGACAATAGGTCTCTTATCACCTTTTATTCTTTTAATAGAACTATCAGAATTTAATCCCAAAACCAAAATATCACCGCTATTTTTTGCAAATTGCAATAATTTTATATGCCCAATATGCAATATGTCAAAACAGCCATTTGTAAAAACAATCGTCTTATTTTCTCTGTTATTTTTTATGTAATCGACAAGTTCTTGCCGAGATTTTAACTTATTCATCAAAAAAAACCTCAAAAATGTAATGTTTAAAAATTTCCTTGTTTAAAGATTTTATCCTTTATTTTTGTCATTTTTAGAAATGACTTGATTTTTTAAAATTTTGTTATATAATTATAATTGTTTTCACTAAAATTGAATATTTTTGTACATACTAAAAAAATGTTTATTTTGACTAACTGGGGCGACGCCGAGGCGTCGCCTCGTTTTTTTTTTCTGGGTAAAAACTTCAAAATTGAATACCTAAACAAAAAAATCGAGGCGATTAAATAGTTATAAAAATTAATTTTCCGTTGAAATAAAAGACGGAATAGAAAGGACAAAAGAACATGAAACATTTATCTAAATTGGCGATAATGACTATATGTATAATCATTACCGCTCTATTTACCTCGGCCTGTGGTGGAAGTGGTAGCAAAACCACTTCAAATGACAATTCTTCACTTTATTTTTTATTGGCTAACAACAATAACCAACAAGAAGAAAATAACAACGAAGAAGAACAAAACGAAACTACAGATATTACACTCACTTTGGCTGATTCGTTAAATGCAGACAACATCGCCACTGCTGATATTTTCTATTCTGTTGACAATACAGCAAAAGCAACTGACGAAGAAGACAAAGAAATTTTAAAAGCTGAACCAACAGCTGAAGCCAAAACTAAATTTGCAGTTTCACTTCCAGCTGGCATTGATATAAGCAATGTAAAGATAAAAGCCATTCTCACCTATGACAGCGAAGGAAATCTTCTTGATTACTTCTCCAGTTATGATGGTGTAAGTGCTGAAAATGGAATTTTTAATATCAATTTTGAAAATGAAAATGGCGATTTTGGCGGAGGTACTGGAACAGCAACTGATCCTTATATAATCTCAACACCTCGTCATTTTGTAAATATAAACAAAAAAGATGACGAAGGCAATTACCTATATCTTGACAAACACTTCAAACAGGATAAAGACATTGACTTTACACATTTGACAGGATTAAAGATAGTAAAAGCTGATGATGACAAAGACATCACTATAGAAACAACTAACGAAAAAGCACCATTTTATAATAATGGAGAAGGAAATGAATCTATTGGAAAATATGAAATGGAATCAGGAAATGGCGATGGCGAAGGTAAAGACCCAGAAATGGCTTCACTTCATGTCATACCAGCTAAAATAGACCCAATCGAACCAACTGTACCAACAGAAGACCCTACAAAAAATTGTTTTAAAGGCTCTTATGACGGAGACAATCACACAATAGATGGTCTTATGTTTGTAAATCCAAAAACAAATAGTATTGTAATATTTGATATGGTTGTAACAAACAAAGAACCTATTAAAAATTTGACCATTGGCAAAAATTCAATATTTTTTATTGATAAAAATAATGAAATTTATAAACAGTCTTTAACTATAAGTCCAATCTCTCAAGGCTCAAAAGAAGTAAATTACACAATTCAAAATATTGAAAATAATGCAAAAATTATTGTCAAAAATATAGAATCAAGTAGTTGTATGATTTCAGGGATAACAAACTCATTATCAAATGGAATACTAAAAAATTGTACAAATAATGGAAATATAACACTTTACAACAATAAATTTACCGAGTTATATGTAAATGGAATAGCAAATTTATTATTAGATTTTATTGATTTATCTGCTGGTTTTAATATTATGACACAACCTACAGATAATACAATAACTAACTGCACAAATAACGGAAATATCACAATTACAAAAACAGAAGTTTTTGATGCAGAATATTCAACAATATATGTAAGTGGAATTGCTGGATATATTCAATCCCTTGGAAATAATATTATAAGCGAATGTACAAACAACGGAAATATCACAGTAAGTGAAAATAAAAAAATGCGCTTATACTGTGGAGGATTAATATCATATTTATATTATTCAAATATATCAAATTTAAGAAATACTAAAAATATAACAGTAACAGACAATACAGACTCAGATATATTTGTCTATGGAATTGCTACTATGTTAAGCCCTGATGGAACAACTATTGATGGTGCAACAATTATAAATGAAGGAACAATAACAGTTACAGGCAATACAGAAGGTTGTGATATAAATAAAGGTGAACTTATAGGTCCAGAATCTATACTAGGACCAGTATTTCCTCCAACACATCCTATTCCATAGATAAATTAGAGAGTACAGAACATAAACATAATACTGCCAGCTGATCGCAAATATGATCAACTGGCAGTTTTTTTTTGTTGTTAATTTAACGCCTTGTGTTAGTTGATTTTAAAAAATAAGTAAATAAAAACTTGCTGAAAACTATCCAATACATGCCTGTATACTGCCATTTTGTCATTGCGAGGCTCAAAAAATAGTTAAAAACTCATTAGAGTTTTTAATACCTTACCCCACAAGGAGGAGCCGTGGCAATCTAAGCCTATAATTTTATTATTTACTTAAAAATTGAGTCGATCAGCTCTGTTTAGAATGCTGTACTTGATCTATTTCATATTCATAAATTACTAAATTTAAATTAAGCGGTTGAGATTGCCACGGTCGCATAGCTCCTCGCAATGACATCTCTGCTAAATAGTGGCTTTCTTGGGCAGATTGTAAAATATTAATTAACTAACACAACGAGTTAACTTATTATCACTACTTTTACAATTTTATTATATTATATATTTTCACAAAAAGCAATATTTTATAAATTCCATTTTTTATTTGCCTTCGAATTCATATTGTGGTATAATAAAATAATAGAAAAAAACAAGAAGGTTTTAAATTATGGAAATCCCTAAAGATGTAGAAGAACTTGCATATTCTCTAATGATAACAGAATTTACAGGATATTCACTTCCTGAAAAAGTTTTATCAAAACCTTATGCAGGTGTCATTTTATTTGCAAAAAACATAAGAACTGAAGAAGAATTAAAATCGCTAAACAAACAGATAAAAGAGACTTCACTAAAAAAATATAACAAAATCCCTTTAATTTCTGTCGATCAAGAAGGCGGAGCTGTTACAAGGGTGAATTTTAAAAACATTACACCACTATGTGGAAATATGGCACTTGGCAAATCAAATTCAGAATATTTAGCCGAAAAAAATGGACAGATATGTGCATTAGAACTTGCAAAGCTCGGATTTAATCTCGATTTTGCCCCTTGTGCAGATGTCAACTCCAATCCACAAAATCCAATAATAGGTACGAGATCTTTTGGTGAAAATCCAGAAAAAGTGGCAAATTTAGTTTCTGCTATGACAAAAGGAATGGCAAAAGGTGGCATTTTAGCTTGTGCAAAACATTTCCCTGGACATGGAGATACTGCATTTGACAGCCATTTGACAATGCCAAAAAGTGAGAAAACTTTAGAAGAACTCGAAAAATGCGAACTATTGCCATTTAAATCTGCAATAGAGTCAAATATTCCAATGATAATGACCTCCCACATCTGCTTTTCAAAAATAGACAAAGAAGGCTTGCCTGCAACACTTTCAAAAACAATTTTAACAGATATTTTGAGAAATAAACTTGGATTTAATGGCATTATTGTTACTGATTCTATGGCAATGGACGGAATAAAAAAATATTTCGGATATGGTGAAGCCATTGTCCAAAGTATCATAGCAGGGGCAGATTTAATAATCGCCTGTGGAAGTGAAGAAGACAGAGAAAAAGCTGTTGAAGCAATCAAAAATGCTGTAAAAGAAGGAAGAATAACTATTGAGCGTTTGCAGGAATCATTTAACAAAATAGAGGCTATGAAAGCGACATTAAAAACAGGTTGTGAAATGACAAATGAAGAAAAAATGCAGATAGCAGAGGAAAGTGCAGAACAATCTATAGATGTCGTTTTAAATAATGGTATGATTGGAAGAAAAATCAAAAAAACTCTCATCATATCGCCTGAAAAATTGAAACTATCTCCACATAGTATTCCGACAGAAGAGTCATTTCTTCCAAAATTTATGGAATATGCAAAAACGGAATATTATAAAATCGGTTCTGAATCAGAAAAAATAAAAGAATTTGAAAAAATAGTCAAGAAATTTGACAGGATAATTCTTGCAATTTCATCTTATGGCAAATTGACAGAAGCACAAAGACAGCTTTTAAATTCATTTGAAAAAATAGCTGATAAAACTGTTGTTGTCTCGTTAAACAACCCATATTTAACAAATGATATAAAATGGTTTAAATCTTATATCAATAGTTTTTATTATGGAAAATTACAGATGAAATATACAGCAAAAACTATAGACGGAGAGTAAAAATATGAATAATTTAAATTTTGATGATCTCAATGAAAACATTGATAAAGATATGGAAGAAATTCAAGCGATTACAAGGGTGATTGCTGAAAAAATAAAAGATGAAAAAAGTATTTCTGATGAAAATAAAGAGTCAATAGCCTACAGAATGGCAGAAATAATGACCGCAGCCAAAAATTTATATACACAGATGTTGCCAATATTCACAAATGACGATTCAAAAGAAGAGGCTTTTGACATATTGAGCAAATTCAGACTTCACTATATAAACATGTGCGACATAATACAAGAATTTGACGAGATGTTTATGAATTCAATAGTACCTGAAGAAGGGGCTGAATATATAAATCCTGAAGACATTGATGAAGACGAAATAAGGGAAGAAGTAGCCAGTGAATGTGATTGTGGTGATGAATGTGATGATTGTCATTGTGAACACGATCACAAGGGCGATCATAAGCACGAGTGTAAATGCCAACATAAACATTAGCAATATCTTTATGTAAAAAAAAGAAAAATAGTGCAAATTTTAAAAAATAAGTAAATAAAAAGTTGCTGTAAACTATCAAATATGCTTGTACACTGCTACTTTGTCATTGCGAGGGAGCTGTGCGACCGTGGCAATCTAAGCCTGTGAATTATTATTTACTTAAAAATTGAGTCGATCGGCTCTATCTTTTATTTTGTGCCGAATGTTACTTTGTTATTACTTGCTTATATTTCTTTTTACTTATGAATTTCTTTTTACTTATGACGAAATGGGGCTATTTTAGTTTTGAGGTATAAAGAGGGAGGGGCGGAAATCAATTTTTTTAGTTCATAATAATTTTCAAAAATACTATTTTTTTTATTTCTGCTTTCGCAACTTTTTAGGTGCAAAGAGGAATTAACGGAAATCAATTTTTTTAGTTCATAATAATTTTCAAAAATAGTGCAAATTTTAAAAAATAA
>CADASF010000052.1 GCA_902790465.1 uncultured bacterium
TTTAACTATTTCCAAGCCTCGCAATGACAAAGTGGCAGTATACAGACATATATTGGATAGTTTATAGCAACTTTTTATTTACTTATTTTTTAAAATTAAGGGGCTTCAATGCTCCTCTTAATAAAAACTTCTTTTTATAATTATAATAAAAAATAAGCAAATTTGCAAGATTAAAACTTTTTATACTTGATTATTATAAATTTAGATATTATTTATTTTTCTGTCAATGGTTCGATAATTTTGAATAATTCCTCTATTTTGGCAACGATTCGCTTTTGTTCTTCAAGCGGTGGAAGAGGAATCAAACTTTTTGATAATTGATTAAGATAAAAACCTTTTTGAGCTGTTCCGTTTGCTTCAACCTTTGTTTTATACTGAAAATATTCACTATCAAAAAAATATTTAAGATATTTATTAAAAATTAAAGTTGATATTATGGAAACACTTCTTTGAAAACAAATATTAATTAAACCATCAAAAATACAACTTCTACCTATTGAGCCAACAGATGTAAAAAAAATATCTCCCTTTTCTATTCTTGTTCTTTCATTTTCTTTCAAAAAATTTTCTTTAGATAAATATCTGACTTTATCAAGATACACTAAAGAATTGTTATTTATATTAGTAGAAGAAGCCATTATATATTCTGTTTTTTCTTTTTCACCCTTAGGAGGATTATGAGAACCATCTACAAGTTTTTTACAAACATTCCCTAATCTTACCCATTCCCATGAACTTGGAATTTCAAATGGCAATTCATCATTTATACATTTTTCTTCTCCATTTGCAAATTTTTCATAAAAATCAACACAACCCTCATTTTGAAAATTCTTCTCATAAGAGGCAGAATCACCTTTATTTATATTCTCATAAGAAACATTTGCACTTGTTTTTCTATAACATTAAAAATTATTGTGTCAAATTAAAGTTTGTAGGTTACATATTGATTTGCAAAATCCACAATTCAAAAAATTGACTTGCGGAAATTTGAAATAATATTATAAAAATTTGCTTTGTTTTTTGTTTTGTGGTAAAATAAAAAAATGGCTAAATGACAAATTATTTACAAGGGTGAAAAGCTATGGGAATTTTACCAAAAAATCAGATGTCAGAAGAAGATATTAAAACAAATTATATAACTCCTGTTTTGTTTGCCAATGGTTGGAAAGACAAAATAACTATGGAGACACAAGTCAAATTAACTGACGGTAAAATTAACATAGTTGGAAACGGTACTGTAAAAGAAAAGCCTAAAAAAGCTGATTATGTACTTTACATTAACCCAAATAATCCCATTGCAATTATCGAAGCAAAAAATAATAATCATACTATCTCTCATGGACTTCAACAGGCTAAAGAATATGCTAAAATGCTTGACATTCCTTTTGTTTATAGTTCAAATGGAGATGCCTTTCAAGAATTTGATTTTTTGACAGGATTGGAAAGAGAAATACCACTTGATCAATTCCCAACTTATGATGATCTTGTTGAAAGATTTAAGAAAGAAGCCAATAACGGAGAAGGTCTTTCAAATGATGAATTGACTGTGATAAATCAGCCTTATTATACAAGTCAAACTACACATTCTCCACGATATTATCAGAGAATTGCTGTAAATAGAACTGTTGATTTGATTTCACAGGGAAGAAAAAGATTGTTGCTTGTAATGGCAACAGGTACGGGCAAAACATTCACAGCATTCCAGATAATTTATAGGCTTTTGAAATCAGGAATAAAAAGAAAAATTTTGTATTTGGCAGATAGAAATATTTTAGTTGATCAATCTATTTCACAGGATTTTTCACCTTTAAAAAATACGATCCATAAAATAAATTTTTTGAAAGATGATAAATCAACAATAACATCTTATGAGGTATATTTTTCACTTTATCAACAATTAACAGGCGGAGAAGAAACGGAAACTACAGATGAAAATGCAGAAGATGAGACAATTTCAAAATTAGAATCTCTTTTTAAGCCTGATTTTTTTGATTTGGTCGTTGTTGACGAATGTCATAGAGGTTCAGCTAAAAAAGATAGTAACTGGCGAAAAATTCTTGAATATTTTTCTTCTGCTACACAACTTGGAATGACAGCAACTCCAAAAGAGACAAAGTATGTTTCAAATATCAATTATTTTGGTGAACCTATTTATACATATAGTTTGAAAAATGGAATAGAAGATGGTTTTCTTGCTCCATTCAGAGTTATAAACATAACAACAAATATTTCAGAAGGTTGGAGACCAGTCAAAGATCAGACAGATAAATATGGAAATGAAATAGAAGACCGAGTTTATGATAACAAAGATTATGATAAAAATATAGTCATTGAAGACCGCATTTTTAAAGTTGCACAAGAGATAACAAATTATTTAAAAGCCACTGATAGAATGGCAAAAACTATTGTTTTTTGTGAAACAGAAGAACATGCCGAACAAATGAGAACAGCACTTTCAAATTTAAATTCAGATATGGTCAGAAAAAATCCTGATTATGTCGTCAGGATAACTGGAAGTGATGTCTATGGAAAGAGTAAACTCGATTATTTTATTTCAGTTTCACAGAAATTTCCTGTGATAGCAACTACTTCAAAACTTCTCTCAACTGGTGTTGATTGTAAAATGACAAAATTAATAGTCCTCGATCAGATGATAGGCTCAATGACAGAATTTAAGCAAATTGTCGGACGTGGTACAAGATTGAGAGAAAAAGATGGAAAAACACATTTCACAATAATGGATTTTCGCAATGTGTCGAGATTATTTGCTGATCCTGAGTGGGATGGTGATCCTGTAATTGATCCTATTTTCGATCCAACTGGTGGAACAAAACCTGATAAACCCAAAGATGATGTAGTAAAAGACCCAGAACCTCCTTATAAAAACAAGCCTTTTGTTGATAAAGATGGCTGTCATGTTTATGTAATAAATAAAACAGTGGCTGTTTATGATACGAATAATAAGCTATTGAAACAAGAAAATATAATTGACTACACAAGACGAAATATTCAAGGTGATTATCTGTCTTTAGAAAATTTTATAAAAAATTGGAATACAGCAAGCAAAAAACAGATAATCAGAAATTTATTTGATGAACATGGAATTAACTTAGAAGATATAAAAAATGAAGAAAACATGGTTGGTGTAGATGATTTTGATTTCATCTGCCATGTTGCCTTTGATAAAAAGCCACTAACTCGAAAAGAGAGAGCAGAAAATGTCAAAAAGAGAGATTTTTTAAGTAAATACAGTGGTGTTGCAAGAGAAGTTTTGGAAACTCTTCTAAATAAATATGCAGATAGTAATATTTATGAGATTGAAGATTTAAATATTTTAAAACTCGATATATTTAAACATTTTGGAACTCCTGTTAAGATAGCTAAATATTTTGGCGGTAAAGACAATTATTTAAAAGCAGTTAAGGATTTAGCAAAATGTATTTATGAGGTTGCGTAAAGCATGAACAATTTGTCAAATTTTGTAAAAAGAGTTAGAGATATTATGCGTAATGACGCTGGTGTAAATGGTGATGCACAGCGAATAGAGCAAATAGCTTGGATATTGTTTTTGAAAGTCTATGATACAAAGGAAGAAGAATGGGAATTTGATGAAAATAATTTTCAATCCATAATCCCTGAAAATTGCCGTTGGAGAAATTGGGCTAAAGACGATCAGACAGGAAAAGCAATGACAGGCGATAAATTACTTGATTTTGTAAATAATACTCTTTTTCCAACATTAAAGGAATTAAATGTTACACCAGAAACACCTATAAATAAATCGATTGTCAAAACAACTTTTGAGGATACAAATAATTACATGAAAGACGGAGTTCTTCTTCGTCAGATTGTAAATATAATTGATGAACTTGATTTGACAGATTATGAAGAAATACATGCATTTGGTGAAATTTATGAATCAATTCTTCGTGAATTGCAAAGTGCAGGATCATCAGGTGAATTTTATACTCCTCGTGCTGTTACAGATTTTATGGCAAAGATGATAAAGCCTAAAAAGGGAGAACAGGTTGCAGATTTTGCATGTGGTACAGGTGGATTTTTGACAAGTTGGTTAAAAAATTTTCCAAAACCTGAAACAGTTGAAGAACAGGAACAGCTTGATAACTCTATTTATGGAATGGAGAAAAAACAATTTCCTTACATGCTCTGTGTAACAAATATGCTTTTGAACAATATAAGCATACCTCGAATTTATCATGATAATTCACTTTTGAGAAATCTTCTTGATTACACTGAAGATGATAAATTTGATGTTATTTTGATGAATCCGCCTTATGGTGGAAGTGAAAAAAACGATGTCAAAAGTCATTTTCCTGCTGATTTGGCAAGCAGTGAAACTGCTGATTTGTTCATGTCTGTTATAATGTATAGGCTTAGAAAAAATGGGCGTTGTGCTGTGATTATACCTGATGGTTTCCTTTTTGGAACAGATAATATAAAAGTTGCAATAAAAAAGAAATTGTTTTCAGAATTTAACCTTCACACTGTCATAAGAATGCCAAGCAGTGTTTTTTCTCCTTATACTTCTATAACAACAAATATTCTGTTTTTTGACAATACGACACCTACAAAGGAAACTTGGTTTTATCGTCTTGACATGCCAGATGGTTACAAAAATTTTTCAAAAACAAAACCAATGAGAATTGAGCATTTTCAGCCTGCTATTGATTGGTGGAATAACAGGGTAGAAATGACAGAAGATGGTTTTGATAAATCAAAGAAATATTCTATTGACGAAATTGTTTCTCGCTCATATAATATGGATTTGTGTGGTTATCCTCATGAGGAAGAGGAGATCTTGTCGCCACAAGATTTGATCCGCAACTATCACCAAAAAAGAGATAGTAAAAATGCAGAAATAGATCGAATTTTGGATCAAATAACTGCAATGATTGAAAATTAGAAGACTGAAGAGAAAAGAAAAAGAAAATATGGATCATATTATTGATATATCATCTCTTTCATATACATATATGAAGGGGACACCTTATGAAAAACTTGCATTAAAAGATGTCAATTTGACTGTCGCTTCAGGTGATATTGTGGGCATAATAGGTTCTACAGGTTCTGGTAAATCCACACTTGTACAACATTTTAATGGGCTTTTAAAAGCTGATTCAGGAAAAATAATTGTTGACGGTATAGATTTAACACAAAAGAAATTGGATTTAAAAGATTTGAGAAAAAAAGTTGGTTTGGTTTTTCAATATCCTGAATATCAACTTTTTGAAGAGACAGTAGAAGATGACATTGCTTTTGCTCCTCGTCAATTTGGATTTTCTGAAAAAGAAATAAAATATTCTGTTTCTTCAGCAATGAAGTCAATGCACTTATCTGAAGATATGAAAAAAAGAAGTCCTTTTTCCCTAAGTGGGGGAGAGATGAGGAGAACGGCCATTGCTGGAGTTTTGGCAATGAGTCCTTCTGTTTTAGTTCTTGATGAGCCAACAGCAGGACTTGATCCTTTCTCAAAAAAAGAACTTCTAAATATTATTTCTGAATTGAACAGAGAAAAGAAGGTTACTGTTATAATTGTTTCACATTCAATGGAAGAAGTTGTGGAAATTGCAAATAAGATAGTTGTTATGTCCGCAGGTAAAATAATTTCATCTGGAACTCCTGAAGAAGTTTTTTCAGATGAGGAAGTTATTAAATCTGCAAGACTTCTTTTTCCTGAATGTACAGAACTTATGATTGAATTAAAAGAAGCAGGATTGCCTGTTAAATATAATTTGTGTAAAGTTGAAGATTGTATAGAAGAAATAGTGAAGATATTTTAAATGAATTTTTTGAAAAATATAACAATAGGACAGTATGCTCCAGGTAATTCATTTGTTCACAAAATGGATCCAAGATTTAAAACTTTGATTTCAGGAGCTATAATAATTCAGTGTTTTTTGTTGGATAAGTGGTTTCTTTTATCTGTTCCATTTATCTTTTTAATATTTGTATCCCTTTTGACAAAAATTTCTTTTAGTTACATAATGAAGGGATTAAAATCCGTATTGCCATTTATTTTTATAACATTTTTTTTCAATAGTATTTTGACGACAGGACATCCTATTTTTTCTTATATATTTCCGAATGAGTTTTCTTTTTGTCTTTTTCCTGATTTGACATCTCCAGTTATACCTGTTTATGATAAATTTATGATAACTGTTACACATGAGGGAATCGAATTTGGATTTTTTATGGCATTGAGGCTTTTAATAATCGTTCTTGCGACATCACTTTTTACATTGACAACATCACCAATGGAGATAACAGATGCACTTGAAGATTTGATGAAATGGGGAAAGGTTATAAAAATTCCTGTACATGAAATGGCAATGATGATGAGCATAGCAATAAGATTTATTCCAACACTTATTGAACATCTTGAAAAAATTGTAAAGGCTCAACTTTCAAGAGGGGCTGATTTTGAAAATAAATCTATAATTAAAAAGGCAAAATCTTTTGTTCCTGTTTTGATTCCTCTTTTTGTAAATGCTTTTAGGACAGCAGATGAACTCGCTGTTGCTATGGAAGCAAGATGTTATGGAGTTACAGATAATAGGACGAAGTTGAGAGAGATGAAGGCAACTTGGAGAGATTTTGTCTCTTGTGCTGTCATAGTAATTTTATTTGCTTCTCTCAATTATTTTCAGTTCTTCACTTTCAAAGTCAGTTAAAAAAGGTTTTTTGTTTTATTAAATTGAAGAAGAAAAATAAGCTGATTTTTTAATATTGGCAAAATATTTTTTTGAGTTTGAGGAGGGCGAGACATGATTCTTCCTATTTGGAATTCTGTTTATCAACAAAGGCAAAATGAAGAATTACAGGCACTTATTGATAAGATTGAAAAAAATACACAAGAAGATATTTCTTCAGTTGTGATTTTCGATCTTGACGGTACTCTTTTTGACAATAGACCAAGGACACTACATATTTTAACAGAAATTGCTTCGAGATATGAAGAAAAAGTTCCTCAACTTGCCAATGTTATTGACAGGCATAGAGATTTGTCTCTTTTTGAATATTCTGTTGCAAATACACTTGCAAATTTAAATGTTGACGATCCTGAAGAAGTTGAATTCATAAAAGAAAAATGGCAACATCGTTTCTTCTCAGATGAATATCAAAAATATGATATTCCTATACCTGGTGCTTGCAAATATGTAAACAAAATCCACAAAGCAGGGGCAACAGTCATCTATTTGACAGGAAGAGATGCACCTCGTATGCTTGTGGGTGCTATTGAAAGTTTGAGACTTTTTGGGTTCCCTATCGGAATTTTGGGTACTATGATGATCGTAAAAGAAGTTTTTGAAGAACAAGACGAAGTATTTAAGAGAAATGTTACACAGTATCTTAAAAGACTTGGTAAAGTTGAAGGTATCTTTGAAAATGAACCTGCAAATAGCAATTTGTTACAGGAAGAATTTCCAGAAAGTCAGTCTTTCTTTGTTTTAACACAGCACAGAGAAGATGCACCACCTTTAAATGATGGTATAAGTGTTTTGAAAGATTTTAGAATTACAAGAAAATAAAATTTTTATACACAAAAAAATAGGCTAATTGGTAGTTTACCAACATGCCCTATGAAAATTGCTGTGATAGAAATTATATAAATTGTGTAACAAATAGACAGAGGACGGAAGACGAAGACGGAAGATGAGGACGGAGGATGATATGAAAGAATTTGATGAATTGGTTTCCATAATGAAAAAACTTCGTTCTGAAGGTGGTTGTGTTTGGGACCGTGAACAGACACATGAAACGCTTTTGCCTTTTATTATAGAAGAATCCCATGAATTGATAGATGCACTTGAATCAGGTGATAAAGAATGGGAACAAGAAGAGCTTGGAGATTTGCTTTTACAAGTCATTTTCCATTGTCAAGTTGAGGAAGATGAAAATGGATATACAATAAAAGATGTATTGAGAAAACTTTGTGATAAGTTGATTTTCAGACATCCTCATGTGTTTGGCACCATGGAGATAAATACTCCTGAAGAACTTGAGAGAATTTGGGAAGAAATAAAGAAAAAAGAGAAAGCTCTAAAAAAGGCAAGAAGAGAAGTTAGGACAATGAGTCCTATGTTTAGAAAAAATGTAGCTCATGTATTGTCCAAAAAAAGAAGGTTTTTTGAGGAAAAAATAGAAAGTGATTTAGATTCTATATCTGAAGATTCTTTGGATTTGTCTAATAAAAATGGTGTTGAAAATCTTGCAGGTAATTTGATTTTAAAGGGAATGTTACTTGCTTTTAAAAATGGAATTGAGCCTGAAAGAGCAGTTTGGAATGCTGTTAAACAGTTAAAATATGGCAATGAAGAAAAAGAAGATTAGAATTATTTAAAATAGCTTATTAAAATGACAATTAAGGATGGTGAATTTTAATGTCAGAGATAGAATATGTCCATGGTCGCCAAATTTTGGATTCAAGAGGCAATCCTACAGTAGAAGTAGATGTACAACTTTCAAGTGGTGTTATGGGAAGAGCTGCTGTTCCTTCAGGTGCTTCAACTGGCGTTCATGAAGCTGTTGAACTCAGAGATGGAGACAAAACTCTATATTGTGGTAAATCAGTTTATAAAGCTGTTGACAATGTAAATGATATAATTGCTCCTGAAATTACAGGTATGGATGCTATATATCAAAGAGATCTTGACAATGTCATGATCGATCTCGATGGCACACCAAACAAAGGTAAACTCGGTGCAAACGCAATATTGGGCGTTTCTCTCGCTGCAGCAAAAGCTCAGGCAGAAGAATGTAATCTTCCACTTTATAGATATATTGGTGGCGTAAACGCATGCACACTTCCAGTTCCAATGATGAACATTCTCAATGGTGGAAAACATGCTGACAATAATGCAGATATTCAGGAATTCATGATTGTTCCAGCAGGTGCAGAGAGTTTTTCAGAAGCACTCAGAATGGGAACAGAAGTATTCCACAGCCTCAAAGCTCTTTTGAAATCAAAAGGCTTAAATACAGCTGTTGGTGATGAAGGTGGATTTGCTCCAAACCTCAAATCAAATGAAGAAGCTCTTGAATTCATAGTAGAAGCAATCAAAAAAGCTGGTTATGAACCTGGCAAAGATGTATTTATTGCTCTTGATATCGCTTCATCTGAATTCTTTAAAGATGGTAAATATGTATTTACAAAGAGTTCTAATGAGAGCTTTGATTCAAAAGGTCTTATCGATCTCTATGAATCATGGATTGCAAAATATCCAATCGTTTCTATTGAAGACGGTCTTGCAGAAGATGATTGGGACGGCTGGAAACTTATGACAGAAAGAATCGGCGACAAAATTCAGTTAGTCGGTGATGATCTTTTTGTTACAAATACAGAAAGACTTAAAATGGGAATTGAAAAAGGCGTTGCAAACTCAATTCTTATTAAAGTAAACCAGATTGGCTCACTCACAGAGACACTCGAAGCAATCGAACTTGCAAAGAGAAATAAATATACTGCTGTTGTTTCACACAGATCAGGCGAAACAGAAGATACAACAATCGCTGATATCGTCGTTGGAATGAATGCAGGACAAATTAAAACAGGTAGTGCTTCAAGAACAGACAGAATTTGTAAATACAATCAACTTCTCAGAATCGAAGAAGAGCTTGGAGATTCAGCAGTATTTGCAGGTCTTTCTGCTTTCAATCAGAAACATTAGTTTTTTGTAAATTATAGAAAAAATGGTGTGAGAATTTGTTCTTGCACCATTTTTTTTAGAAGATTTTTTTAATTTGGTTTGGGGCTGTGAAAAAATAAAATAGTTTGTTTATTTTCTTATTTTGTAGAAAGATTTTATAAAGAAAGAGTTTAAATAGGATATATAGAAAATATATCGCACAAAAGTGGCTAATTGGTAGTTGCCCCCCTAGTTTTAAGTTTTGCGGTGCAAAGAGGAAATGGCGTTAGAGTTTTTTCACAGCCCCTTACCTTGCAAATATTGCTGAAATAATATGGAGGACAGAAGAGATGAATTTAATTTTGAATATTTTGTGGTTTATTTGTGGAGGATTTGCTTCAGGATTTTCTTGGCTTTTGGCAGGTGTTTTGTGGTGTATAACAATAATTGGAATTCCTTATGGTCAACAGTGTTTTAAATTGGCAGTTATGTCTTTTGCACCGTTTGGAAAAGATATTGAATACCCAGCAACGAGTCCTGTTTCAGTTATCTTGAATATTATTTGGATTATTTTTGGTGGAATTCCATTAGCAGTTGCAAATTTGTCATTGGCTATTACTATGTTTTGTAGTATAATTGGAATTCCTTTTGGACTTCAATATTTAAAACTTGTCAAACTTTCATTAATGCCATTTGGAGCAACAATAGTTGAAAAATAAAAAAAAATAATTTTTTTTTGAAAAAGTATTGACATTTTGTTTTATTTGTGATATACTTCGTCAAGTCAAAGGGAAATGAAAAAATTTCTCAGGGGCCTTTAGCTCAGGCGGTTAGAGCGCACCCCTGATAAGGGTGAGGTCTGTGGTTCGAGTCCACAAAGGCCCATTGAAATTAAAGTAATTAAACTTTGAGAATTGGGGTTGTAGCTCAGTTGGTAGAGCGCTTGCCTTGCACGCAGGATGTCAGGAGTTCGAGTCTCCTCAGCTCCACTAAAATAACACAAAACTTTGGTAGTGGAAGTTAGTGCAGAAAACTGCGGAAATAGCTCAGCGGTAGAGCATCGGCTTCCCAAGCCGAGGGTCGCGGGTCCGAATCCCGTTTTCCGCTTTAGACAACGGGTGGAAATTTTCGGTTAGTCCGAGATGAAACTCGTTTTTTT
This sequence comes from uncultured bacterium, assembly GCA_902790465.1. GTDB lineage: Bacteria > Vulcanimicrobiota > CADAWZ01 > CADAWZ01 > CADAWZ01 > CADAWZ01. The sequence goes on from CADASF010000052.1 coordinate 10,807, forward strand.
GTGTTTAAAAAATGGCGATGTGGTCGAGTGGCTTAGGCAGCGGTCTGCAAAATCGCGTACAGCGGTTCGATTCCGCTCGTCGCCTTTAAATGGGCGCATAGCTCAGATGGTTAGAGCACTACGTTGACATCGTAGGGGTCAATGGTTCGAATCCGTTTGCGCCCACTAAAACAGAGGTTCCGAAATAGATTACATTTCGGAACTTTTTATTTTTGTAGAAAAAAAATTTGAAGGGGATTATTTTTATGGATTTTGAACATGATTTAGAAAAAATATGGGCTCCTTGGAGATCACATGATTTGATTGCAGAAGGTTATAAAAAATGGGATTGTCTTTTTTGCGGTCTAAAAGAAAGTAAAGATGATGAAAAGAATTTAATTCTTGATAGGGGAGAGACTTGTTTTTGTGTCATGAATCTTTTTCCATATAACAATGGTCATTTGATGGTTGCACCTTACAGGCATACTTCTTCTTTTGAAGAATTATTACCTAATGAACTTGCAGAAATGTCTTCTATGATACAAAAAGAGATTTCTATTTTGAAAAAATTGTATAATCCAAATGGTTTTAATATTGGAATGAATATTGGAACTGCAGGAGGAGCAGGAGTTGCTGGTCATCTCCATTGGCATATTGTTCCAAGATGGTCTGGAGATTCAAATTTTATGCCTGTGATAGGAAAAACAGATGTTGTTTCTGTAAGTCTTTCAACTTCATATAAATATTTAAAAGAAGCAAACGAAAAATATGTTTAAGTATGTTTTGAAAAGAATTGCAGGGGCAATTCCCTTGATTTTAATTATAACTATTATAACATTTGTTATAGTTAGACTTGCTCCTGGTGATCCTACAAAAATGTTTATAAGCCCTAATACACGCCCTGAAGATAGAGAGCGAATAAAAGCAAATTTGGGGCTTGATAAACCATTATATATTCAATATGGTATTTGGTTAAAAAATTTTGTTTTAAAAGGTGATCTTGGATATTCCTTGATAAATGGGCGACCTGTGCTAGATTCAATCATGGAAAGGGTTCCTGCAACTCTGCTATTGATGGGAATATCCTATTTATTAAGCATAATAATAGCCTTACCACTTGGAATTTATTCGGCATTAAAGCCTTACTCTGCTTTTGATTATATTTTTACCTTTTTTTCTTTTTTAGGGCTTTCCATGCCTCCGTTTTGGCTTGCATTGATGGTAATATGGTTATTTGCTTTAAAAATTCCGATTTTTCCACCAATGGGTATGAATATGCTTGTTGATGCTTCATTTTGGAATTCTGTAAAAGATATTTCTTGGCATCTTGTTTTGCCTGTTTTTGTTTTGACAGTAAGAAATTTAGCTTCTTGGAATAGATATATAAGAGCTTCACTTATTGAGGTTACAGGTCAGGATTATATAAGAACAGCAAAATCTAAAGGGTTGACAAATATGAGAGTTTTAACTGTTCATGCCCTTAGAAATGCTCTTCTTCCATTTATAACTGTTGTTGCACTTTCAATTCCTGAAATTTTGGCAGGTGCATTTATTGTTGAACAGATTTTTGCATGGCCAGGAATGGGACGACTTGGAATGGAAGCCGTTTTTCATAGAGATTATACACTCTTGATGGGGGATATTTTGATAAGTTCATTTTTAGTAGTCTTTGCAAACATAGCTGCAGATATATTTTATGGCATAGCTGATCCAAGAATAAGGGTAAAATAAAAAGTATAAATTTGTTCGGCTTTTTTGCCAAACATTTATTTTTGAAGGATTTCAAGTTATAAAAGTTAAATTTTTTAATTTTTAGGGAAAATATATATAAATATATATGTAGTCAAATTTTTATTTTGGAGAGCTTTTAAATTCGGCTGTTAAATAATTTGCTATATTATATAATAAAACGAATTATTTAATCACAAAGTTAATGAAAGCGTAAATTTTTAAATATGAAAATTAATTGTAAAATATATTCAATATTAATTTTATTTTTATGTATTTTATTTAGTTTTGAGTTTGGATATACTCAATCTGTTTTTAAGCCTGGTGTAGAGAAACATTATCTTATAAAATCAGACGGAAAAATAATTGGTTATTCTCTTTATAAAGTTGGAAGTAAAATGCACTTAGCTGGGGAAGATTTTATAAAATATCGTTCTCTGTCAATAATAAGAGCTGGAATAGGGGATATTACAGAATCTATTTTTCAGACAGATTTTTCTGTAAATTCTAAGACTTTAAAACCAACTTATATTTTGATGCAACAGAATGTTTCTGATACAGAAATTGTATCAGAAACAGTATATTCAGATGGACTTATTGCCCAGAAAAATGCTTCTGGAAAACAGGGGACAAGTTATATAAATGAAACAGAAAAATCGTGTTATCTTTTTATGACTAATTTATGGGGGCGTTTCGATTCATTTATAGAACATTATGAAATCTTATTACAGGCTTGTAAGGATCAAAAAGAAGCTACATTTGATATATATGATCCGATTCTTAGAACTGAAGGAACAGTTTCATTTATAAGAGAGAAACAGGAAGAAATTGAGGTAAATGGTTCTAAAAAGAAGACTTATTTATATACAATGAAAGATTATTATGGAATTCCATTTTTAAAAATTTGGGCTTCATGTGATAATTTAAATATTTATAGAATGAAAGAATATGGAGGCTCAATATCTGTTGAATTGAGTAATTCTTCTGCTGCTCAAAAAATGAAAAAAGCAGCTGGAGTTGATTTAGGTCTTAATAAGAGTTTTATTTCTCCTGTCTATTTTCAAGACCCTAAGAGTTTAAATATGGTTAGAATGAATGCTGAAATAAATGGTAGGGGAATAAATACTGAACCTTATGAAGTTTTGGGATTTTCTCAAAAATTTGAGGGAGAATCTTCTGATTTATCGGCAAAGGGAGCTTTTGTTGTAAAGAAAACAGATATAAAAATAGATAAGCCAAATAGATTTCCTCCTTTTAAACTTGATTCATCTTTAAATAAATATTTGGAACAACAGCCAGGTATAGAGTCAAAAAATGATTTTATTTTAAATAAAGCTCAAGAAGTTACTTGGAAGTCGAGAGATTGTAAAACAGCTGCAGGAAAACTTTGTAAGTGGGTAAATGAAAATATAAAAAATGGTTCAGCTCTTCCAAGTGCTTTACAGACATTTGTAACAAGTGTTGGAAATAATGAAAGTAAAGCTATGCTGATGGTGGCACTTTGTAGAGCTGCTGGAATTCCTTCAAGAATATCATCAGGAATTGCTTTTGATAAGGGAGAGTTTATTCCAAGTAGTTGGGTTGAAGTATATATTGAAAATAGCGGTTGGCTTCCTTTTGATGTTTCAAAAGGTGAAGAAGGTGTAAGCCCTGCAAGAATTAGATTATATGAATTTGGTGATATTTCTTCAATAGATGTTTCTGAAGTTGATTTTCTTCCAAAACCAGCTAAAAAAGTTCCATTCCATCAAAAAGATATGAATTGGTCTGTTGGAGAAGAAAGAACTTATGATATAACTGTAAATGATAAATTGATAGGTAAGGAAAGAGCAAAAGTATATGATATGACTTTTGGAGAAATGGGAGAATCGTATTTATTTTCTTCAAAATTGTTGATGAAAGTAGCAGGAGTTGATTTTAATGCATCCACAAATTCATCTTTTGATATAAAAGCATTGCCTCTTTCTTGTGAATTGTCAAGTGGAATTGGTAAAAATTTAAAGACACAAAAATTTAGATTTACAGATAAAAATATTGAGAAAATAATTTCTGTTGATTCAGAAGGAAATGAGAAGAAAGCAGATATTCCATATTCTAAAGGAACATATTTAGTTGACAATAGATTTTTATCTTTTTGGGCTTTGGCAGTTGGTCAAATTCCTCGTTTAGAACTTGGTGGTAAATATAAGTTTACTGTATTTTTACCAGAAGATATAAAGACAGTAAAAGTTGAAGTTGAAGTTAAGAGTTTTGAAAGAGTTGAGGCAGATGGAAAAGATGAAAATGCTTTTAAATGTGAATCAAATATTGGAATGGTGTTTTATATAAGCCAAAATAGTGGAAGAGTTTTGAAAATATCTATTCCAAATCAAAAACTTGATTATACTCTTGCAAAAATTGGAACTGTTGATAATGAAAAGGAAGAAGAGCCTTTGACAATAGAAGACCCTAATGCTGAATCAGAAAATGTAGAAGATGATTCTTCAAAAGATGAGGTAAATTCTTCTATTCCTGAGGACCCTGATAAGAAGGCTGAAGATTCAGACAAGAAAGTTGAAGATTCAGACAAGAAGGTTGAAGATTCAGACAAGAAAGTTAAAGATTCAGACAAGAAGGCTGAAGATTCAGACAAGAAGGCTGAAGATTCAGACAAGAAGGTTAAAGATTCAGACAAGAAAGTTGAAGATTCAGACAAGAAAGTTGAAGATTCAGACAAGAAAGTTGAAGATTCAGACAAGAAGGTTGAAGATTCAGACAAGAAGGTTGAAGATTCAGACAAGAAAGTTGAAGATTCAGACAAGAAAGTTAAAGATTCAGACAAGAAGGCTGAAGATTCAGACAAGAAGGTTAAAGATTCAGACAAGAAAGTTGATAACAAAAAATAGCCCAAATTTAGAAAGGATGTTTTTATGGAACAAGAACAGGTTTTTACTGCAGTTTTGAAAAGAGCTCAGTCTATGGGAGCTTTAATTCCTATAGAACAGACAGCAATGGATTTGGGGATTCAAATTGTTGTTAAATCCATCATTTTTGACAGTGTAAAAACAATAGTTGGATTTGAAGTTATAGAAGAGATACCACAGGGATATATGCCAGCAAGAGCTTCTTTAGTTGACTATGAAAACAATATAACTTATTCACTTATTGGAATAAAAAATATTGAGTCAAAAGATCCATTTCCTATGTTTTTGGAATTTGAGCCTTTAAATGATATTTCAAAAATAGTAGTTTTGACTATTGAGGAAATTCAAATTGTAAATCCTGGTCAAACTCCTCTTGTTAGAATAAATACTTTGAATGATCCTTGGGATACAGATCCAGATACATTGCCTGAAGCAGTTGAAAAATTGCAATCTTGGAGGGAAGAACTTCAGAGAGAGAAAGAGGCAATTCCTCCTCTTTGGCAATGTGAGGGAAATTGGCAATTTACAATTCATACTGATTTTTCTCATAGAAGTTATTATTGTAAAGAATATCCTTGCTATATTTCAATTCCTCTTCTAAATCAAGAATTGAAAATATCTAGGATAAGATGTGGGCTTGCAGGTTGTCAACTTTTCTGTGATTCTTTTAATAAACAAATGACACCTGAACAGTTGCAAGAGTGGCATTACTCTTTCGTTGATTCTGTTTTAAATTCAGAGACTCCAGAAGAATTTGCACAAAATATGCAGGTTGACGATATAGCCATGTTTAGACCGATGTTCTTTAAAATTACTTTAGAGAGTAAATCAAATGGTTATGTATATCCAACTACTGGTTCTGGACCTTGGGGAATTTTTAACACTCGATTTTATTATTTTTGTGACAGTGTGGAAGATCCTCAAAATCTCGAAATCCATGTAGATGAACTGTTTAATGTAATTCTTCCTGAACCTTGGAAATTTCCACTTGAAATAAGAGATATTGACTATTGTCAAGAAAAACCATTTTCTCTTAATTCAATGTTTGTTTCAGCAAATGGAAATCTTTATGTTGATGAAATTCACTATGATCCAGAATATATTATTTTGAATCACCATATGGATATAACGACAGGAAATATAAATTATATTAGGCTAAGAGATGTAAGGCTTATTGACAAAGAAGGATATTCTTATCAGCCTATTGATAAAAGTTCACATTGGAGTGAAAAATTTGGAAAAGTTTTGAGAGGATTGACATTCCCACCTGTTCAATATAGAGGAAGTGAAGCAATACTTGAAGTAAAATCAGTCGACGTTGCTCCGATTATTCCTTTTAAATTTGATGCTGTTCTTTAAAGTTTTGTGAAAATATTAGGGTGTATTGGTAAATTTCTTTTTTACCGAAACGCACCCTATTTTTTATTTTAGATTTTTTATTGAAATTTGTTTTTTTTCGTATTTTTCTTTTAATTCTTTGTATGTTTCTTCGCTTATTTCCCCTTGGATAAATCTTTCTTCTAAAACATCAATGAGTTTTTTTATTTTTTTATTTTCAGCTTTAATCGCCTCTATGTCAGCTGATAATTTTCTCTGTATATTATTTGATTGACTTTGAATATTACTTTTTGGTAGCCCCTGCATATTAGGCATAACTTGCATATTGGGTCTAACCTGAATATCAGGCATACCCTGCATATTGGGTCTAACCTGAATATCAGGCATAACTTGCATATTGGGTCTAATCTGCATATCAGGCATACCCTGCATATTAGACATACCCTGCATATCAGGCATACCCTGCATATTAGGCATACCCTGCATATTGGGCATACCCTGCATATTAGGCATACCCTGCATATTAGGTATACCCTGCATATCAGGCATACCCTGCATATTAGGCATACCCTGCATATTAGGTATACCCTGCATATTAGGCATACCCTGCATATTAGGCATACCCTGCATATCAGGCATACCCTGCATATCAGGCATACCCTGCATATCAGGCATACCCTGCATATTAGGCATACCCTGCATATTAGGCATACCCTGCATATTAGGCATACCCTGCATATTAGGCATACCCTGCATATTAGGCATACC
>CADASF010000053.1 GCA_902790465.1 uncultured bacterium
ATTTTGGTCAGATGGATATTTTGCTTGTAGTATTGGGGAAGGCACAAGTTATGACACAATTCAAGAGTACATCAAGAACCAAGGTTAAAAGGAGCCATTTATAATAAAATCAATGAAATAAAACAAGATGAGAAAGAGAGGGGAGCTTATATGCAATATGATTTACATTTAAGACAAATAGAAAAAGAAGCAAGAGCCGAAGGCGAAAAGATCGGCGAAAAAAGAGGAATTGCTAAAGCATTTTCAGAAACTGCGAAAAAATTATTGAAGTTAGGATTATCACTTGATAAAATTTCAGAAGCAACAACATTATCAATAGAAGAACTTAAATCTCTTTCTGTACAAATGACATAGATATGGGAGTATATATACAGTATGATTTAACGCCTTGTGATAGTTGATTTTCACTATTGATCAATTAGCAACAAGGCGTTAATTTATTTATTTATTTAATATTTTTAAGAGTGTGTAAAATTTTTTCTGTATTTTTTTAAATAGTTTTCTGTATAATACGCTAACTTCAACTCCGCTTCGCTCTATTCAGTTCGCTGTATTACACAGAAAACTAAATGCTCATTTTTAAATTTACACACATACTCATTTTTTTAATATTTTTCATAACATTATTCGCTTTTCTTTGGAATCTTGTCATATTCATCTTTAACTTTTGCCAAAAGTTCAGGAATTTCCAAATGTTGTGGGCAATTTTTGGCACACAGACCACATTTTATGCACTTATCAGGTCTTTCACTTTCAGCGAGACTGTCATAATACCTTTGAAATCTATATGCTTTTTGCCCAAGTTTATACTGATTGTAAAGTGTAAATATTGCAGGAATATTTATTCCCTTTGGACAGACCTCTAAACAATATTTACAACCTGTACATCTAATTTCCCCTTGTGATTGTATGATTTTTGCGACTTCAACAGCAATTTTTTCCTCTTCAGGCGTTACTTCTTTGAAATTAATAAATGTTTCTACATTATCTTTTACCTGTTGAAGACTGCTCATTCCACTTAAAACTGTCATTACATCTTTGCGACTTGCTGACCATCTCAATCCAAATTCAGCAGGTTTTACATTTGGATTTTGTTCTTGTAATTTAGCAAGTGATTTTTCGCTCAATTTTACAAGTCCGCCACCTCTCAATGGTTGCATTACTATTATTGGCAGATTTGCAGATTGTGCTATTTCATATTGTTCTTTTGCTTTTACAAGTTCCCAGTCGAGATAGTTTATCTGGAGTTGGCAAAAATCCCATTTGTGTTCTTTTACTATCTCTTTTAATAAATCTGGGGTTCCATGAAATGAAAATCCTAAATATTTGATTTTGCCTTCTTTTTTGAGTTTGGAAAGTTCGTCATACATTTTTACATTTTTGTATATGTCAACGACATTGTTGTTTATATTGTGACATAGATATAGATCGAAATATTCAACTTGGCACTTTTTTAACTGTTCATCAAATATTTTTTTGACATCTTCTTGACAGGTCATTTTATAAATAGGGCTTTTGTCTGCAAGGAGAAAATCTTCTCGTTTGTAATTTTTTAAAATTTTTCCTATTGCTATTTCGGATTTTTCATCTACATATTTATAGGCTGTGTCAAAATAATTTGCCCCATGTGAGATGAGATAATCTGCCATTTTTTCGAGTTCTTCCATATCGACATTTTCACCCTGCATGGGTAATCTCATACAACCCATTCCGAGAAGTGGCATTTCTATATCTTTAAATTTTCTTTTTGAAATTTTTCCTTCTTTTTTTATTATTTTGTCATTATTTTGACAGCCTGCTAAAAATGCTGTACCTGCTAATGTCAAAGCTGAATTAAGTATAAATTCTCGTCTTTTCATGCTTTTTTGTCCTCTCGTATTAATTTTTTCCCAATTTCAACTTGTTGTGCTTGTTAGTAAATAAAAATTTGCTATAAACTATCCAGTATATGCCTGTATACTGCCAGTTTGTCATTGCGAGGCTTTAGCCGTGGCAATCTAAGCCTGTAAATTATTATTTACTTAAAAATTAAGTTGATCGCCTCTATTTCCCAAATTTCTGCCTGATCTATTCAATAAATTGCTAAATTTAAATTAAGTGGTTGAGATTGCCACGGTCGCTCCCTCCTTGTGAGGGTATTTTTTTAAAAACTCTAAAGAGTTTTTAACTATTTGTGGAGCTCCCTCGCAATGACATCGCCTCTAAATAGTGGCTGTTTGGGTATATTTTAAAATATTAATCAACTAACACAAGGCGTTAATAACAAATAATTCTACCCCACAAAAAAAAGTTGCTTAGAAAAAATAAAAACAATTATTTAATTTTCATGTTAATATAACAATATTTTATAAAGATCATTTTTTTATTTTAAAAATAATTTCCTTTTTCTATTCACTTTTTTTTAAATTGTGCTATAATATATTTTTGTTGAATATATTTTAAAAATAGGGGATGATATTTTATGGCAGAAGTTGAAAAAGGTGCTGTTTCTGTTCAAATGGAAAATCTTTTTCCTCTAATAAAGAAATGGCTTTATTCAGAAAAGGACATTTTTGCAAGAGAACTTGTTACAAATGGTCTTGACGCTATAAATAAATTGAAACATCTTCGTCTTTGTGGAGAATACAAGACAGATGAAGAAGAAAATTACGAGATAAGAATCACAACAGATAAAGACAAAAAGACTATCACTTTCTCAGATAATGGTCTTGGAATGACTGCTGATGAAATAAAAAAATATATAAGTGAAGTTGCTTTTTCTGGTGCTAATGACTTTTTGAATCAATACAAAACAGACGAAAAAGACACAGGAATAATCGGTCATTTTGGACTTGGTTTTTATAGTTCATTTATTATCTCTGATTCTGTTGAGATCGATTCACTTTCTTATAAAGAAGGTTCTGTTGCAAGCCATTGGAGTTGTAATGGTTCTCCAGATTATGAGATTTCAGATGGAACAAGAAAAACTGTAGGTACAGATGTTATTTTGCACGTTTCAAGTGAAGAAGAAGATTATTTAGAGGATATAAGACTTTCTACAGTCCTTGAAAAATATTGTTCTTTTATGCCTGTTCCAATTTATTTAAACGGTAAGAAAATAAATGAGCATAAAGCACTTTGGAATGAACGCCCTGCAGATATAAAAGAAGATGAATACAAAGATTTTTATAGATATTTGTATCCATTTGAAGATGACCCTATATTTTGGATTCACATAAATATTGAATTTCCTATTAGGGCAAAGGGAATATTATATTTTCCAAAATTGACACATGAACTTGATACAACAAAAGGCAGAATTAAATTTTACTACAATTCAGTCTATGTCAGCGACAATTTAAAAGATTTGTTGCCTCCTTTCTTGATGAATTTGAGAGGTGCAATAGATTGTCCTGATATGCCTTTGAATGTTTCGAGAAGTTATCTACAGCAAGACCCAATCATGAAAAAATTGACATCTCACATAACGAGAAAAGTTTCTGATGAGCTTTTGTCTGTATTTAAAAATGATAGAAAGAAATATGAGGAATATTGGAAAGACATCAACCCATTCATAAAAGTTGGTATGATGGATGAAGATAAATTCTTTGAAGCTATGAAACCTGCTTTGATATTCAAAAAATCTTCAGGTGAATATGTCGTATTTGATGAGTTTGCAAAAGATAAAAAAGATAAGATATATTATGCAACTGATGAAAAATCACAGGCATTTTATATTGAGCTTCTCACAAAACAGTCTGTAGAAGTTTTGATGTCTGATTCTTGGCTTGATACTCATTTTATCCCATTCCTCGAAAGCAAATACAAAGATATCAAGTTTGTAAGAGTTGACTCTGAAATAACAGAGGGATCGATAAATACAGAAGAATCTTCTGCTATTGTAAATCCTGAAACAAATAAGACATCTGCAGAAGAAACATGTGATTTGTTCAAAAATACTCTCAATATTCCAGGTCTTGAAGTTAAGGCAGAATTTTTGAAAAATGTTGATGTTCCTGCTGTCGTAACACTTGATGAGAGTGGAAGAAGAATGAATGAAATGATGACATTCTTTGGAAGAGGTAAATTTGGCGATGATATGCCAACAGCACATACTTTGACTGTAAATCTTGCAAATAATATTGTAAAAAATATCAAAAAAGCAATGGACAATAGTCTTTCAAATAAGGATTCTGTAAATCTTGCAATTTGGCAGGTATATGATTTAGCTTTGACATCACAGAAAAATCTCGCAGCTTTGAGAGCTGAAACTTATGCAAAAAATACTTCCAAAATGTTGGAATTGTTCACTGAAAAGCTGTAAATTGTAAAGTGAGGATATAAAAAAACAGGGCTGTGAAATTTACAGCTCTGTTTTTTGTTTGTCAAAATTTGAAATAGTTTTTATCTCATTTGATCATCACCTATTTGATTATTATAATGATATGCTCCCCAATGTGGATAACCTTCTTGATTTCTTAATTCTTCACAGTCTGTGTAATAGATATTTTTAACACAATTAAAAGCACTTTCTCCAATAGTAGTCACACTGTCTGGAATAGTAATACTTAAATTCTCATTTATACAAGAATAAAAAGCAGACTCTCCAATAGTAGTTACTTTTTCTGGAATATTTACTGTTGTTAATCCATAACAATAATAAAAAGCATAATCTCCAATTTTCGTTATACTATTTGGAAGTTGTATGCTTGTTATTCCTGAATACATAAAAGCTCCATAAAATTCTTCTGATTCTTCATCATAGATACCATCTTCAATTTCAGTAACAGTATCAGGAATATTTACACTTGTAATATTGCAACATTTATAAAAAGCCTTATTTCCAATTTTTGTTATTTTATATGTTTTGTTTTCATATGTAAAAGTTGCAGGAATTTCAACAGAAGTTACTTCATTTTCTTCCAATGTTATATTTTTTGTAGTATCTATTTTTTTAATAATATAATAGTCTTCTTTTTCTTCTTTTTGATAGCCTAATTTTTGAAGAACCTCGTCATCGAGTGTAGCTTCAGTTACTTCTTCTGCAGGTTCATTTTCTTCGTTTTGTTCTTCTTGGTTGTTATTTTCTTCCTGTTGATTGTTTTCTTCTTGTTGGTTGTTATTAGCATTTTGTTGAGCTAATAAATAGTAATATGCCGAATTATCAGTTGGTGGTGGATTTTTTCCATCTCCACCACATGCAGAAGTAAATATTGCCACAAAGAAAAGACATACAGTCAAAAGGGCAAAATATTTTATTTTGGTATTCATGAGACCTCCTATTTTTTTCTCCTTAATTTTATTCGTTGTGTTTGTTGATTAATATTTCACAATAAATCTAAATTTCCTCTATTTAGAAGGAATGTCATTGCGAAGAAGCAAAACAAATAGTTAAAAACTTTAAAGAGTTTTTAATTTCCTATCCTCACAAGTGGAAAGCGACCGTGGCAATCTCAACCATTTAATTTAAATTTAGTAATTTATTAAGTTGATCGAGTACAGGATCCTAAATATAGCCGATCGACTTTATTTTTAAGTAAATAATAAAAATACAGGGCTTAGATTGCCACGCCTAAAGGCTCGCAATGACAAAGTGGCAGTATACAGGCTTATATTGGATAGTTTACAGTAACTTTGTTTTTATTTATTTTTTTAATTAACTATCACAACGAGTTAATTTTGCCCTCGCTTTTTTTATTTTATAAAAAAAGCGAGGGTATTGCACATAGTGCGTTGCACTTAAAACCAAATTTTAATTAAATATTTGAATATTTAATTAAAATTTCCTCTATTTAGCCTATGAATTATTTGTCTTTTTATAGAAAATTTGGTATAATAAAAAAAAGTGGAAATTAAAAATAATATGCAAAAGAGAAAGGAAGGTAAATTAAAGGAAATTGGAAGATTTAAATTTACAATTAGATAAAGAAATTATAGTTGACATAAACGAGCTGAAAGAATATTTAAAAAATGCTACTTTATTTTCAGATAAGTTTTTTAGATTTTTTCTTCAAAATAAAACATTTAAACCTGCTGAATTTCTAATTAGAAAATTTTTGAATAATGATTCAATTTTTGTTAGAAATATGGAAATTCAAAAAGATATTGACAATATTGGTGGTCGTGGTATTAGACTTGATTTTTATTGTGAGGAAATAGGAGCGACTGGAGAAGTTATAAAACGCTTTAATATTGAAATTCAAAGAACCTCAGAAGGAGCTATATCTGTAAGAGCAAGATTTTATTCTTCATCAATAGATAGTAATTCATTAAAAGCAGGTGATAAATTTAATCAACTTTCTGAAACTTATGTTATATTTATTACTGAAACAGATATTTTTGAACAAAATCAAGCATTATATAAAATTCAAAGATATATAGAATATACAGACAGGCAGGGAAATATTATAGATTTAAAACCTTTTAATGATGGTTCTTATATAATTTATGTTAACGGAGAATATAAAGATACTTCTTCAGATATTGGCAAGATTATACATGATTTTCACTGTATCGATCCAGATGAAATGATGTGTGATGAATTAAAAGAACCAGCATTATATTTAAAAAAGAATGAAGGAGAGATAAATAATATGTTAGATTTTTTAACAAAAGAATCAAGGGAAAATGTAGAAAAAATAATCAAAAGAGAAGTTGAAAAAGCAAAAAAAGAAGCAAAAAAAGAAGCAGAAAAAGCAAAAAAAGAAGCAGAAAAAGCAAAAAAAGAAGCAGAAAAAGCAGAATCAAAAGGTAAAGAAGAGGGTAAAAAAGCTGGATTCTTTGAAACTGCTAAAAACCTTCTTAAATTAGGATTTCCTTTAGAAAAAATAGCAGAAGCAACAACATTGACAAAAGCAGAAATAGAAGCAATAGCAATGTGAAATTTTACTTAGCTACAAATAAAAAAACAGGGCTATAAATATTTATAGCTCTGTTTTTTATTTGTCAAAAAGTTTTATATTAGAACTCGGTTAGGGCTAATAATTAGGGTTATAAGTACCATTAGATTTACATGCTCCCCAATATGGATAACCTTCTTGATTTTTTAATTCCTCACGGTGGTCGTTGTAATAGATATTTTGAACACAATAAAAAGCACTTTCTCCAATAGTAGTCACACTGTCTGGACTGTCTGGAAGAGTAATACTTAAATTCTCATTTTTACAACAATAAAAAGCAGCTTCTCCAATAGTAGTTACTTTTTCTGGAATATTTACACTTGTTAATTGATAACACTCAAAAAAAGCAAAATCTCCAATTTTTGTTATACTATTTGGAAGTTCTATGCTTGTTATTCCTGAACCCATAAAAGCTCCATAAAAATTCTTATTATTAACACCATCTTCAATTTCAGTAACAGTATCAGGAATAGTGACTCTTGTAAGATTTCTGCACATATAAAAAGCCTTATTTCCAATTTTTGTTATTTTGTAAGTTTTGTTTTCATATGTAAAAGTTGCAGGAATTTCAACAGAAGTTACTTCATTTTCTTCCAATATTCTACTTTTTGTAGTATCGATTTTTTTAATAATATAATAGACATTTTCTTCTATTCCTTTTTCTTCTTTTTGATAGCCTAATTTTTGAAGAACCTCGTCATTGAGTGTAACTTCAGTTACTTCTTCTTCGACTGGGTTATTTTCTTCTTGTTGATTGTTCTCTTCTTGTTGTTCGTTGTTGTTCTGTTCTTCTTGGTTGTTATTCTCTTCCTGCTGATTGTTATTAGCATTTTGTTGAGCTAATAAATAGTAATATGCCGAATTATCATTTGTTGGTGGATTATTTTTTCCGCCACCACAGGCAGAAGTAAAGATAGCCACAAAGAAAAGACATACAGTCAAAAGGGCAAAATATTTTATCTTGTTGTTCATAAAACCTCCTTTATTTTTTTTCTCCTTAAAAATATATTTTGGAGTTGTGAAAAAAGTATTTTTTTATATAATTTCGTAAATTAACTCGTTGTGTTAGTTAATAAAAAAGTGATTGAGATTGCCACGGTCGCTCCCTCCTTGTGAGGGTATTTTTTTAAAAACTCTAAAGAGTTTTTAACTATTTGTTTCGCTCCCTCGCAATGACATCGCCTCTATTTACTTTTTCACAGCCCCTTAAAGTTCCTCTATAAAATTATTATGAACTAAAAAAATTGATTTCCGTGGGTTTGCTAAGATTCATTTTGTGAAACATCTGAGATATTATCACGAAAATCAATTAGTTTAGAATAAACATTTTGTATATTTTCTTTAAAAAATGTTTCAGGAAAAGATATATGATAGCCACTACAACTTTTAGTCAAATCTAAAATAGAAACACAAGATTTGGGAAATTCTTTTAATGAAATAAAGTTAAATCCAATCAAATGTATTTTTTTATAGCTGTTTTCATAAATTTGAATATCTTCTATATTATCCCATTTAACGGAAAGTTTTCTAAGAAATAAAATTAATATTAAATTCTGCTCATCAATGGAGATAAATCCCTTTTCTTGTATGTATTTTAAGTGTTTTAAAACAGGAGATAACAATAAAAATATAATAATGAAAAATAATATATAAGCTATAACAAATGTAAATATAGGCCAATTATCTTCAAGTTTTCCAAATACAGAAAAAGCAAATTGAAATAGATAGAATAATGGGATTAGGAGTATTAGATAAATAGCGATTTTTAAAATAGAAATTATAGTATAAAGTTTTTTGCTAACTTTAAAATTAACTTGAAAATTCATAAAAATCTCCTCAAATAGATTTACCTGCTAAATGACCGCTTGCCCAAGCCCAATGCAGGTTATAGCCCCCACAAATACCATCTACATTTAATATCTCACCTGTTACAAACAATCCATTTACTTTTTTTGATTCCATTGTAAATGGATCGATTTGGGATAATTCGACACCACCAGCACATACTTGCGAATTAATAAAAGGCATAACACCTTCTGATTTAAATTCAAAATTTTTGAGTAGGTATGCAACTGTTTTTAAATCACTATTAGATAGAGAATAGACAGGTGTTGACAATTTTAAATTTGCCCTTTTTATAACTTCAAATGAAATTTTTTTATTTATAACACCATTTAAAAAAAGTTCAGCATTTAAATGACCAAGTATCTTTCTTCGTTCCAAAAGAAGTGAATAAATTTCTTCTTCTGTAAATTCAGTCAAAAAATCAAGCGAAATAAAAATTTCTTCTTTTAAATTCTTTTTTTCTGCAAAAAATTTGCTTATAACTCTCGACAAATTCATAATTGTAGGACCAGAAAGACCATAATCTGTGAACAAAATTTCTCCCTCTGCCTCTTCAAGTATCTTTTTAGATTTTAAAATTTTTGCTTTTCCTACAAATTTCATTCCTGTTAAAGGCTTCGTGCCGATTGCTTTTACTTGTACAACAGCAGGAAAAAGAGGTGTTATTGTGTGTCCAAATTGTTTTAAAATATCATATCCACTGGAAAAACCACCACCGCTTTTAGAACCACAAGAAATAATAATTTTATCAGCTCTCAATTTCTCTGAATTTGATTCTATTTCAAAAAAAGAACCTTTCTTTTTTATAGATGTTATTTCAGATTCGCATTTAATATCTATTCCTAAATGGTCAGCTTCAGCAAGTAACATATCAACAACAGAAGAAGCCTGTTTGTTCATTGGATATATTTTTCCGCCATTTTCTTCTGAAAATAAAATACCAATAGAGGCAAAAAAACTTTCAGCTTCAGAAACTCCAAAAGAGTTTATGGCGTATTTTATAAATTTTTCTGATTCCCTGTTATATTTATCCAATGATAAATTTTTGTTTGTTATGTTACAACGTCCATTTCCTGTTGCGAGAACTTTTTTTAAAACTCTTTTATTTTTTTCAAATATTGTGATATTTAAATTTGGATTCTTTCTTTTTGCAAAAATACTTGCAGTAAATCCAGAGGCTCCACCGCCAATGATAAATAAATTTTCTTTTGACATAATGTTTATTTTATTCAATAAAAAATAAAAAAATCATTTTCATAAAATAGTATTGAAGGGCTTTTTTCTAAAAATGCAGAAATTAAACTGCTACACTTTTTTTATAATATTATTTCAAATTTCCAAAAGTCTATTTATTGATTTTTTTTAAATGCTATAACGCAAAAAATTAAATTAGCATAATGAGTGAAATTAAAATTTGACATAATATTTTTTTTAAAAAATGATAAAATGAAAAATTTAGATATAAAAAAGAAAAACGAAGAAAAAGATAAAAAAGAAAATACTGCTGATAAAACAAAAGAAGTAAAAAAAGAGCCAGAGAAAAAAATAGAAGTTTCCAAAGATAGTCAAAAAGTAAAAGAAAATAAGAAAAAAAATAATGAAGAAGATGTATTAATAGCCCCTGAAATGTTAAAAGATTCAGGAGCGGTTCTTTTAATCATTATTGGAGCATTTATCTTATATTCAATAACAAGTCCTAACTATGCAGGAAATATAGGTTTAATAATAGGCAACTATCTAAACGAAACATCAGGATTGGCATCAATATTATATCCAACAATTATAATATTAATAGGTTGTCATATATTAAAAAATTTTCCTAAAAAAGTATTATATTTCTACCCACTTATAACAATAGGACTTGTTTGGGTTATTGAAATTTTAAGATGTCTTTTATTAAAGGATTTCCCTTTTTTAGGTACTCCTTGTATCGTAGGTAATTTTTTATCAGATATTCTTGAATCAGCAATCGGAAAATTGGGTGCAACAGTTTTTTTACTGTTTTTGGCACTTACTTTTTTATTGTTTTTTACAGGTAAAACATTTAAGGATTTAGGCAATATAATAAAGGAAAAATTTTTGTCATTTTGTGATTATCTGAAAAAAACAAGAGAAAAAATATCTGTTAAATTAGATGATATAAATGAAAAAAATAGAGAAAAGAAACTTCAAAAAGAAATGGAAAAAGCCCAAAAGGCTGAGTTAAAAAAGAGGGAAGAAGAGGAGAGAAAAGCAAAAGAAGCTCAACTAAAACTTGAAAAATTACAAAATAATAATGTGCAAGAACCTAATAAGCCTGTTTTTAGGGCTTCAGAATATACTCCTTCGGTTCAGAAAAATATGAATCTTTTGCAAAAACAAAATTTGACAGAAGATTTTTCTATTAAAAAATCTGTTCAAAAGCCACTTCAAACAAATAATCAAATATTAAATAGAGAAAAAAATAGAAATAATGGTTATTTGAATGATTATCTGAAACAACAAGAAAATAGAAATAAAACTTTAGAAAAGATTCAAAATAATAGAAGAGATGAAGTTAATAATAAATATATTGATTCATTTGAAGATAATTTTGAAGATAATAATGATTATTTAAGAGATTTTTTAAGGCAAAAAGAAAATAAAAATAAAACTTTAGAAGAGTTATACGGAAAAAGAGAAATTAAAACAACAGTTTCAACACAATCAGAAAAGAAGGCAAATATTGTTTTTGGAACTGGCTCTGCTTTGGGAAAAACTATAACACATTTACGAGAAGGTAAAAATGTTATTACTGAAAATTTGAGTAATAAAAGTTTAAGCAATGATGTAAAACCAGTAGAAACAGTAAGGGATGAATATTTAAGAAATGATGTTAAGGTTGTAGAGACAGTAAGTCAGGCAAATCCTGTTGTTGTAAATTCAGTAAAAGAAGAAAAAATAAATGAAGAAGATATAGACCCTGCAATAGAGAGAAGGCAAAAGTTTTTACAGAAAAAGCCCAATTTAGACCCTGCTATTGAAAGAAGAATGAAATTCTTGCAAGATGATTTGGATGTTGTGGAATCTGTTGTAGAAGATACACCTATAACAGAGAAAAAAGATGATCCTATAGAAATGCCAATATCTAAAGACCTTCTCTTGTACAGAAATGAAAAATTTTCTTCTAAAAATAATAATGTAGTAGAACAAAATAAAAATATAAAAAGTGGTGTAATACAGCAAGATTATCTTGAGGAAATAGACAATAATTATAATGATAATTATTATGAAGAATCATTGCCAGATGTAGATACTCTTTTTGATGATGACAATAATAAGGGATTAAATATAAGCCAAGGAATAGAATATACAAAACCTTCTCTTGATATATTGTATGATAAGCCACCTATTGACCTAAGTGAAGCATTTGTCGATAGATCTGATGAATTAATAGAAAAACTTGAAAATTTTGGTGTTACTGCTGAAGTTTCAGACATTTTGAGAGGACCTTCTGTTACAAGATATGAACTGGTTTTAGGAGATAACATAAAAGTAAGTAAATTCACTAGCCTTCAGCCTGATTTATCAGTCTTTTTTGCTTCAAAAATAAGAATCGAAGCACCAGTTCCTGGAAAATCATGTGTTGGAATAGAAGTTCCAAACAAGAAAATAGACCCTGTATATTTAAAAGAGATAATAGGTTCTGAAGCGTTTGAAAATAAAAAGCTAAAAATTCCTATTGCACTTGGAAAAGATATTGCAGGAGATCCTGTCGTTGGAGATTTGACAAAAATGCCTCATCTTTTGGTTGCAGGTTCGACAGGTTCAGGAAAATCTGTCTGCATGAATTGTTTGATAACAAGTATTCTTTATAATTTTTCTCCAAATGAAGTGCAGATGGTTATGATCGATCCAAAGCGTGTTGAGCTTTCGATGTATGAAGGTATTCCACACCTTATCGACATAAAAGCGACACCTGATTATAATATAATAACAGACCCAAAAATTGCAGCACTTGTTTTAAATCAAATGACAGAGACAATGGATCGCAGATATGATGAATTTAACAAGTTTAAAGCAAAAAATATTTTTGAGTTTAATGCAAAGTCGCCTGTAAAATATCCATATTTAATTATATTTATAGATGAATTGGCAGACCTTATGATGGTTTCTGGTGGAAATATTGAAACTCCTATTTGTAGAATTGCACAGATGGGAAGAGCTGCAGGTATTCACCTTGTTATAGCGACACAGAGACCTACTGTCAATGTAATTACAGGAACAATCAAAGTAAATGTTCCTTCAAGAATTGCATTTGCTGTAACATCTTCCATTGATTCGAGAACAATTCTTGACAAACAAGGAGCTGAAGAACTTCTTGGAAAAGGCGATATGTTATATCAACCTATAGATGCAAATGAGCCAAAGAGAGTTCAAGGTGCTTATATAAGCACAGAAGAAATAGAAGACCTTGTTGCATTTT
The DNA here is from genome assembly GCA_902790465.1 of uncultured bacterium. Taxonomy (GTDB): domain Bacteria; phylum Vulcanimicrobiota; class CADAWZ01; order CADAWZ01; family CADAWZ01; genus CADAWZ01. The sequence goes on from CADASF010000053.1 coordinate 13,168, forward strand.
GGCAAGAACAGCCCCCACCAGATAATATGATGCCTATAGATATCGAGCCTCCAACTCAAGAAAAAGAAGATGAAGAAAAAGATTCAAATAAAGATGCACTTTATGACGAGGCATTAAATATAATTATGGCAGAAAAATATGCTTCTGTTTCGATTCTTCAGAGAAAGTTAAAAATAGGATATGCAAGAGCTGGAAGAATTATTGATCAGATGGAAAGAAATGGAGTAGTGGGGCCTGCTGAGGGAAGCAAACCGAGGAAAATTTTAATCGGAGCGAATGCAGGAAGTTAGAGTTTTTTGTGATTTACTTGTTGTGATAGTTAAAAATAGTAGTTTTTTATAAAGTGCCATAATTATTATTTTGAGTTTTTAGTTTACCAACACCCCCTAACAGCAAAATTAATAACAAAAATTGATTTCCGTAATCAAAATAGCCTCTGTTTAGAGGCGATGTCATTGCGAGGGAGCTGTGCGACCGTGGCAATCTCAACCGCTTAATTTAAATTTATGTAATTTATTAAGTAGATCAAAATCTCAATTCTAAATATAGGCGATCGATTTAATCTTTAAGTAAATAATAATTTACTCATTTATAATTTTTTCTACAATGGCGGTTAGTTTGCTTCTACAGCAGGCTTGAACAAAAGAAAGAGAATATGTAGAGAATATATACAAAGATAATATAAAAAAGAAAGGGAGGAATTATGCAACAGTTTATAAGTTTTTTAGGTATATTTGTAATAATTGGAATAGCCTATCTTCTTTCAAATAATAAAAAGAAAATTAATTGGAAGATGGTTGGTATATGCCTATTATTGCAAATAGTATTTGCAGGACTTGTTTTGGGAACACCTTGGGGCAAAGCAAGTTTTTTGTGGATAAATGGAATTGTAGCAACTATTTTGGGATATTCAACAAAAGGAGCTGAATTTGTTTTTGGAAGTCTTGTGACAGATACAAAAAGTTTCGGCTTCATATTTGCATTTAATGTGCTTCCAACAATTATTTTTATATCTGCATTAATGCAAGTTTTATATTATTATGGAATAATGCAAGCCATTATTTCTGCTTTGGCAAAAGTTGTTATGAAAGTAATGGGAACAAGTGGTGCAGAAACACTTTGTGCATGTGCAAATATATTTATGGGACATACAGAATCACCACTTATGATCAAGCCTTATATTGAAAAACTCACAAAATCCGAGCTTTTTGCTGTTATGACTGGAGGACTTGCAACAATATCTGCAGGTGTTCTCGGTTCTTATGCAGGAATGTTGGTAACAGGTTGCCCATCTGCAGCAGGTCATATTGTTACTGCCTGTTTGATGTCAGCCCCTGCTTCGTTGATGATTGCAAAAATAATGATTCCAGAAACAGAAACACCTGAAACAGCTGGTGATATAGATGGAGATATAGATAAAGAAGAAAAAAATAAAAAAGATAAAAACGAAAACGATAAAAAGCTAAAAAATAAAGATAAAAAAGTTGATAAAGAAAATAAAGAAAATAATGTTGTAACAAAAAAATCAGCAAAACTCGAATCTGAAAGAACAGATTCAACCCCAATCGGTGCTGCAGCAAGTGGTGCTGCAATGGGTTTGCAACTTGCATTAAATGTAGGTGGAATGTTGATTGCATTTATAGCTTTAATTGCACTTATTGATGGATTCCTTGGAGTATTAGGTGGAATATTTAGAATACCTAATTTAAATTTACAGACTATATTTGGTTTGGCATTTTCCCCATTAAGTTTTATACTTGGCATTCCTTGGGCTGAATGTCAACAATCTGGAAATATATTAGCACAACATATCGTTTTAAACGAATTTGTTGCATATTCTGAATTGGGTAAAATAGTAGAAATTTTATCACCAAGAACCGTAATTATATTAATTTATGCAATATGCGGATTTGCAAATATTTCTTCAATAGCAATGCAAATCGGTGGAATAGGTTCAATAGCTCCTTCAAGAAGACAGGATATAGCACAACTTGGTTTTTGGGCTTTAATAGCTGGAGCTTTGACAAGTTATTTAACAGCAGCAATAGCAGGTGTTATAACACCAATGTAACTTACAAATTTAACCCACACCCTTTAGTTGGGGCTGTGAAAAAAGTAAATAGAATAGATGTCAACAAGTTAATTTATGAAAATTATATAAAAATACTTTTTTCACAGTCCCGATTTTTTTGTAAAAAAGTAGTTTGGAGAAAAAAATGAAAAAAATATTTAATTTAACTTTATTTATAATTTGTATATCCATTTTGTCTGGTTGTGCAACTGTTGAAAAAATAAATAAAAAAAATATTGTTTCACTTCCTGAACAAGATATAAGAATTTCTTCTCCAATAACATCACATACCATATCACAGAAGGAATTTTCTATTCAATTTTACAAAAATGTAGTAAAAAAATCAGGTTATAAATGTGCTTCTGCAATGCCAGATGGAAAAACAGGTTATATAATTAGGTGTGATTTTTATTCACCTGATCCTCCGAATATGATAGAAGAAAATTACAGAAAACAGAACAATTTTATAAAAGAAATAAATCTTCCAAAATGTAATAAAATAATAGTTTCAAATAATAAAGATATGGCAGTATATTCTAAAGAATCAAAATATGGTTCAACACTTGTAATAACTAAAAGTAAAGAAAAAAAAGGTTCTGATTTAGTTTATACTGCATTTATTCCTGCAGAAACTAAAGAAAATCAGATGTAAGAAAGGCAAAAAATGGATAACAACGAACGAAAAATTGAAATTCCAAAATGGATTTCTTGGCTATTTATTTTATTGTTATTGGTATTTTTATTTAATACAATGGATGTAGCAACTCCATTTTTAATTGGAGCTGTAATAGCTTGGTTTTTAAATATATATGCAGAGTTCTTGGAAAAAATAGGGTTAAAAAGGAATTTGGCTGTTTTTATAGCTTTTGGAAGCTGTTTAATTTTGATATTAACTGCAGTTCTTTTTATTATTCCGACACTGACAAAACAAGTTGTTCAGATAACTACGAATATAAAGGTTAGTATATCTGAAATTCACAAAGCTGGATTAAGAGCAGAAAAAAATAAGCTAAATGGCAATACAGTAACAACAAAAGAAAGTAAAAACGAAAAAACAGGAGCTACAAACGAAGTAGAAAAAATTCAAACCTCGTGTTACATTTTTTTTAATGGTCTTTATGAGAAGTTTCCAATACTAAAAGAAAATATAAATAAAGAAGAAGCAATAACTTTTTTAGAAAGTAAACAGGAAGAAATAGGAAATTTTTTAGTAAAATTTGTAAACAATGCAGTTTCAAATGTTTCATCTTTTTTATCACATATATTTAATATAATACTTATTCCAATTTTTACATTTTATTTTCTTGTTTTGATGAAACCATTAAAAGAAAGAATAAAATATCTTGTAAACAGAAGTCCATATGCTTCTTACATAAAAAATATATCTGAAAATATAATAAAAGTTCTTGAAAATTATATTAGAGGTATGTTTATATCCTCTACATTATTTGGAGTAACAGTTGGAATTGGAAGTTATATAATATCATTCTTTTTTCATACAAAATATTCACTTGTAATAGGTTGTGTTACAATATTTCTTTCTGTAATTCCATATATAGGAATGTTTTTGATTTCTGTTATAGCTGGTTTAATTGCATATTTTACAAGTGGAGGAAATTTATTAGCAGGGGTTATAATGGTTTTAATGGTACAAACAGTTAATTTTACTTTTGATAACTATATTTCTCCAAAAATTGTTGGGGATTCAATAGGGATACATCCATTGGTTTCTATGTTTGCAATGTTGGCAGGTGGCAAATTATTTGGTTTCTGGGGACTTATACTCGGGTCTCCATGTGCTGGGGTTATAAAAATATTTATGATGAAATTATATCCAACATTATTTGAGGAAATGCCAGTTGATGTAGAAGAACAGAAACAAGAACAAAAAGAAGAACAGAAACAAGAACAAAAAGAAGAACAGAAACAAGAACAGAAACAAGAACAAAAACAAGAACAAAAACAAGAACAAAAACAAGAACAGAAACAAGAACAGAAACAAGAACAGAAACAAGAACAGAAACAAGAACAAAAACAAGAACAAAAACAGAAACAAGAACAGAAACAAGAACAGAAACAAGAACAGAAACAAGAACAGAAACAAGAACAGAAACAAGAACAAATAACACAAAAAAAGAAAAAAAATAAAAGTAAGATAAAAGGGAATAGCGATAAGGTAACTAACTAAAAAATTAACTACTAAAATCCTATTGTGAATTATATATTCACAATAGGATTTTTACATTGCTATTTATAAAAAAACATGGTAAAATATAGAGGAAAAATTTTTCTATCTTTTAACTACTACGAAAAAAATTGATTCAGTTCCAATTTATATCCTCCTTGGAGCAAATAAGGGGGCTGTGAAAAAAGTAAATAAAGGCGATGTCATTGCGAGGAAGCTGTGCGACCGTGGCAATCTCAAATGCTTAATTTTAATTTAGTAATTTATTAAATAGATCACAATCTCATTCTACGATAGAGCCGATCGACTCAATTTTTAA